>CAJNBV010000117.1 GCA_905221095.1 bacterium | reverse complement strand
GGGGGGGGGGGGGGGGGGGGGGGGGGGGGGGGGGGGGGGGGGGGGGGGGGGGGGGGGGGGGGGGGGGGGGGGGGGGGG
>CAJNBV010000116.1 GCA_905221095.1 bacterium | reverse complement strand
AACACCAGAGACTCCAAAACCTGAACAACCAGGAGCAACACCAGAGACTCCAAAACCTGAACAACCAGGAGCAACACC
>CAJNBV010000115.1 GCA_905221095.1 bacterium | reverse complement strand
CAAGCAACTCAGCAAGCGAGTCAGCATCTAAGCAGACATCAGAGTCAGCTTCAGCAAGCAACTCAGCAAGCGAGTCAGC
>CAJNBV010000114.1 GCA_905221095.1 bacterium | reverse complement strand
CATCAGAGTCAGCATCAACAAGCAACTCAGTAAGCGAGTCAGCTTCTAAAGTAACTTCAGAGTCAGCTTCAACAAGCAA
>CAJNBV010000113.1 GCA_905221095.1 bacterium | reverse complement strand
CTTGCTGAAGCTGATTGTGATTCTACCTCTGAAGCACGTTTAGAAGCTGATTCGCTTGCTGAGTTACTTGCTGAAGCTGA
>CAJNBV010000112.1 GCA_905221095.1 bacterium | reverse complement strand
TTGCTTGCTGAAGCTGATTGTGATTCTACCTCTGAAGCACGTTTAGAAGCTGATTCGCTTGCTGAGTTACTTGCTGAAGC
>CAJNBV010000111.1 GCA_905221095.1 bacterium | reverse complement strand
AACTCAGCAAGCGAATCAGCTTCTAAACGTGCTTCAGAGGTAGAATCACAATCAGCTTCAGCAAGCAACTCAGCAAGCGA
>CAJNBV010000110.1 GCA_905221095.1 bacterium | reverse complement strand
TCAGCTTCAGCAAGCAACTCAGCAAGCGAGTCAGCTTCTAAAGTAACTTCAGAATCAGCTTCAACAAGCAACTCAGTAAG
>CAJNBV010000109.1 GCA_905221095.1 bacterium | reverse complement strand
GCTGACTCTGAAGTTACTTTAGAAGCTGACTCGCTTACTGAGTTGCTTGTTGATGCTGACTCTGATGTCTGCTTAGATGC
>CAJNBV010000108.1 GCA_905221095.1 bacterium | reverse complement strand
GACTCTGATGTCTGCTTAGATGCTGACTCGCTTGCTGAGTTACTTGCTGAAGCTGACTCTGATGTCTGCTTAGATGCTGA
>CAJNBV010000107.1 GCA_905221095.1 bacterium | reverse complement strand
GCTGATTCTGAAGCTTGCTTAGATGCTGACTCACTTGCTGAGTTGCTTGTTGAAGCTGACTCTGAAGCTTGCTTAGATGC
>CAJNBV010000106.1 GCA_905221095.1 bacterium | reverse complement strand
ATCACAGCTATCACAGCTATCACAGCTATCACAGCTATCACAGCTATCACAGCTATCACAGCTATCACAGCTATCACAGCT
>CAJNBV010000105.1 GCA_905221095.1 bacterium | reverse complement strand
TGACTCGCTTGCTGAGTTGCTTGCTGAAGCTGACTCTGATGTCTGCTTAGATGCTGACTCGCTTGCTGAGTTGCTTGCTGA
>CAJNBV010000104.1 GCA_905221095.1 bacterium | reverse complement strand
GGTTTACTTGGAGCTGGAGTTTCTTCAGCTGGTTTACTTGGTGCTGGTGTTTCTTCAGCTGGTTTATTTGGTGCTGGTGTTTC
>CAJNBV010000103.1 GCA_905221095.1 bacterium | reverse complement strand
ATCAGCATCAACAAGCAACTCAGTAAGTGAATCTGCATCTAAGCAAGCTTCAGAATCAGCTTCAACAAGCAACTCAGTAAGCGA
>CAJNBV010000102.1 GCA_905221095.1 bacterium | reverse complement strand
CTGAGTTGCTTGTTGAAGCTGATTCTGAAGCTTGCTTAGATGCAGATTCACTTACTGAGTTGCTTGTTGAAGCTGATTCTGAAG
>CAJNBV010000101.1 GCA_905221095.1 bacterium | reverse complement strand
TGAAGCTGACTCTGATGTCTGCTTAGATGCTGACTCGCTTGCTGAGTTACTTGCTGAAGCTGACTCTGATGTCTGCTTAGATGC
>CAJNBV010000100.1 GCA_905221095.1 bacterium | reverse complement strand
CTGAGTTGCTTGTTGAAGCTGATTCTGAAGCTTGCTTAGATGCAGATTCACTTACTGAGTTGCTTGTTGATGCTGATTCTGAAG
>CAJNBV010000099.1 GCA_905221095.1 bacterium | reverse complement strand
ATGATAGAATGATAGAATGATAGAATGATAGAATGATAGAATGATAGAATGATAGAATGATAGAATGATAGAATGATAGAATGAT
>CAJNBV010000098.1 GCA_905221095.1 bacterium | reverse complement strand
TCAGCAAGTAACTCAGCAAGCGAATCAGCTTCTAAACGTGCTTCAGAGGTAGAATCACAATCAGCTTCAGCAAGCAACTCAGCAAG
>CAJNBV010000097.1 GCA_905221095.1 bacterium | reverse complement strand
CTTGCTGAGTTGCTTGTTGAAGCTGATTCTGAAGCTTGCTTAGATGCAGATTCACTTACTGAATTGCTTGTTGAAGCTGATTCTGA
>CAJNBV010000096.1 GCA_905221095.1 bacterium | reverse complement strand
TGACTCGCTTGCTGAGTTGCTTGCTGAAGCTGACTCTGATGTCTGCTTAGATGCTGACTCGCTTGCTGAGTTGCTTGTTGAAGCTGA
>CAJNBV010000095.1 GCA_905221095.1 bacterium | reverse complement strand
TCTAAGCAGACATCAGAGTCAGCATCAACAAGCAACTCAGTAAGCGAGTCAGCTTCTAAAGTAACTTCAGAGTCAGCTTCAACAAGC
>CAJNBV010000094.1 GCA_905221095.1 bacterium | reverse complement strand
CCAGCTCCAAGTAAACCAGCTGAAGAAACACCAGCACCAAGTAAACCGGCTGAAGAAACACCAGCACCAAATAAACCAGCTGAAGAAAC
>CAJNBV010000093.1 GCA_905221095.1 bacterium | reverse complement strand
GCAAGCGAATCAGCATCTAAGCAGACATCAGAGTCAGCTTCAGCAAGCAACTCAGTAAGCGAGTCAGCATCTAAGCAAGCATCAGAGTC
>CAJNBV010000092.1 GCA_905221095.1 bacterium | reverse complement strand
GCTTCAACAAGCAATTCAGTAAGTGAATCTGCATCTAAGCAAGCTTCAGAATCAGCTTCAACAAGCAACTCAGCAAGCGAGTCAGCATCTAA
>CAJNBV010000091.1 GCA_905221095.1 bacterium | reverse complement strand
GAAGGAAGTATTAACACAGACAACCTACCAAAAGGTACAACCTACACATGGGTAGAAAAACCAGATACCAATACAACCCCAGGAAATAAACC
>CAJNBV010000090.1 GCA_905221095.1 bacterium | reverse complement strand
TTAGATGCTGACTCGCTTGCTGAGTTGCTTGTTGAAGCTGATTCTGAAGCTTGCTTAGATGCAGATTCACTTACTGAGTTGCTTGTTGAAGCTGAT
>CAJNBV010000089.1 GCA_905221095.1 bacterium | reverse complement strand
AGCAGACATCAGAGTCAGCTTCAGCAAGTAACTCAGCAAGCGAGTCAGCATCTAAGCAGACATCAGAGTCAGCTTCAACAAGCAACTCAGTAAGCGA
>CAJNBV010000088.1 GCA_905221095.1 bacterium | reverse complement strand
AGCAACTCAGCAAGCGAGTCAGCATCTAAGCAGACATCAGAGTCAGCTTCAGCAAGCAACTCAGCAAGCGAGTCAGCATCTAAGCAGACATCAGAGTC
>CAJNBV010000087.1 GCA_905221095.1 bacterium | reverse complement strand
GCATCTAAGCAGACATCAGAGTCAGCTTCAGCAAGTAACTCAGCAAGCGAATCAGCTTCTAAACGTGCTTCAGAGGTAGAATCACAATCAGCTTCAGC
>CAJNBV010000086.1 GCA_905221095.1 bacterium | reverse complement strand
CTTACTGAGTTGCTTGTTGATGCTGACTCTGATGTCTGCTTAGATGCAGATTCGCTTACTGAGTTGCTTGTTGAAGCTGATTCTGAAGCTTGCTTAGA
>CAJNBV010000085.1 GCA_905221095.1 bacterium | reverse complement strand
TCAGTAAGTGAATCTGCATCTAAGCAAGCTTCAGAATCAGCTTCAACAAGCAACTCAGCAAGCGAGTCAGCATCTAAGCAGACATCAGAGTCAGCTTCA
>CAJNBV010000084.1 GCA_905221095.1 bacterium | reverse complement strand
TCGCTTGCTGAGTTGCTTGCTGAAGCTGACTCTGATGTCTGCTTAGATGCTGACTCGCTTGCTGAGTTGCTTGCTGAAGCTGACTCTGATGTCTGCTTAGATGC
>CAJNBV010000083.1 GCA_905221095.1 bacterium | reverse complement strand
TCAACAAGCAACTCAGTAAGTGAATCTGCATCTAAGCAAGCTTCAGAATCAGCTTCAACAAGCAACTCAGTAAGCGAATCTGCATCTAAGCAGACATCAGAGTCAGC
>CAJNBV010000082.1 GCA_905221095.1 bacterium | reverse complement strand
GCTGGCGTTTCTTCAGCTGGTTTATTTGGTGCTGGTGTTTCTTCAGCTGGTTTATTTGGTGCTGGTGTTTCTTCAGCTGGTTTATTTGGTGCTGGTGTTTCTTCAGC
>CAJNBV010000081.1 GCA_905221095.1 bacterium | reverse complement strand
GCTGAAGAAACACCAGCACCAAATAAACCAGCTGAAGAAACACCAGCACCAAATAAACCAGCTGAAGAAACACCAGCACCAAGTAAACCAGCTGAAGAAACTCCAGCTCCAAG
>CAJNBV010000080.1 GCA_905221095.1 bacterium | reverse complement strand
AAAGAACCAGTGAAGAAAGCTGGAGAATTGACTCAAGTCGAAAAAGACAAAGTCAAAGAAAAAGTTCAAGCTAAGAACCCAGGTAAGGAAGTCACAGTAGGAGCCGACGGAACCG
>CAJNBV010000079.1 GCA_905221095.1 bacterium | reverse complement strand
GACTCTGATGTCTGCTTAGATGCTGACTCGCTTGCTGAGTTACTTGCTGAAGCTGACTCTGATGTCTGCTTAGATGCAGATTCGCTTACTGAGTTGCTTGTTGAAGCTGACTCTGATGT
>CAJNBV010000078.1 GCA_905221095.1 bacterium | reverse complement strand
AGCAACTCAGCAAGCGAGTCAGCATCTAAGCAGACATCAGAGTCAGCTTCAGCAAGCAACTCAGCAAGCGAGTCAGCTTCTAAAGTAACTTCAGAATCAGCTTCAACAAGCAACTCAGT
>CAJNBV010000077.1 GCA_905221095.1 bacterium | reverse complement strand
GCTTGTTGAAGCTGATTCTGAAGCTTGCTTAGATGCAGATTCACTTACTGAGTTGCTTGTTGAAGCTGATTCTGAAGTTACTTTAGAAGCTGACTCGCTTGCTGAGTTGCTTGCTGAAGC
>CAJNBV010000076.1 GCA_905221095.1 bacterium | reverse complement strand
TTCCTGGAATTGTATGACTGATTCCTGTGGTTGGATCTGTCACTGTTGCGGTTCCGTCGGCTCCTACTGTGACTTCCTTACCTGGGTTCTTAGCTTGAACTTTTTCTTTGACTTTGTCTT
>CAJNBV010000075.1 GCA_905221095.1 bacterium | reverse complement strand
AGCAGACATCAGAGTCAGCTTCAGCAAGTAACTCAGCAAGCGAGTCAGCATCTAAGCAGACATCAGAGTCAGCTTCAGCAAGCAACTCAGTAAGCGAGTCAGCATCTAAGCAGACATCAGA
>CAJNBV010000074.1 GCA_905221095.1 bacterium | reverse complement strand
CTTGCTGAGTTGCTTGCTGAAGCTGATTGTGATTCTACCTCTGAAGCACGTTTAGAAGCTGATTCGCTTGCTGAGTTGCTTGCTGAAGCTGATTGTGATTCCACCTCTGAAGCACGTTTAGAAGCTGATTCGCTTGCTGA
>CAJNBV010000073.1 GCA_905221095.1 bacterium | reverse complement strand
GCTTCAGCAAGTAACTCAGCAAGCGAATCAGCTTCTAAACGTGCTTCAGAGGTAGAATCACAATCAGCTTCAGCAAGTAACTCAGCAAGCGAATCAGCTTCTAAACGTGCTTCAGAGGTAGAATCACAATCAGCTTCAGC
>CAJNBV010000072.1 GCA_905221095.1 bacterium | reverse complement strand
GCTTGTTGAAGCTGATTCTGAAGCTTGCTTAGATGCAGATTCACTTACTGAGTTGCTTGTTGATGCTGATTCTGAAGCTTGCTTAGATGCTGACTCACTTGCTGAGTTGCTTGTTGAAGCTGACTCTGAAGCTTGCTTAGA
>CAJNBV010000071.1 GCA_905221095.1 bacterium | reverse complement strand
TCAGCATCTAAGCAGACATCAGAGTCAGCTTCAGCAAGCAACTCAGTAAGCGAGTCAGCATCTAAGCAGACATCAGAGTCAGCTTCAACAAGCAACTCAGTAAGCGAATCTGCATCTAAGCAGACATCAGAGTCAGCTTCAGCAAG
>CAJNBV010000070.1 GCA_905221095.1 bacterium | reverse complement strand
GCTGAAGAAACACCAGCACCAAATAAACCAGCTGAAGAAACACCAGCACCAAATAAACCAGCTGAAGAAACACCAGCTCCAAGTAAACCAGCTGAAGAAACACCAGCACCAAGTAAACCGGCTGAAGAAACACCAGCACCAAATAAACC
>CAJNBV010000069.1 GCA_905221095.1 bacterium | reverse complement strand
CCAGCACCAAATAAACCAGCTGAAGAAACACCAGCACCAAGTAAACCAGCTGAAGAAACTCCAGCTCCAAGTAAACCGGCTGAAGAAACACCAGCACCAAATAAACCAGCTGAAGAAACACCAGCACCAAATAAACCAGCTGAAGAAACACCAGC
>CAJNBV010000068.1 GCA_905221095.1 bacterium | reverse complement strand
GAAGTGACAGTCCCAATTACGGTGAAAGAACAAAAAGATACGTTCAACCCAACGGCAAAAGATCCAGCTCCAACAGCAAAACACGGCAGTGAGCCAAGTGCAGAAGGAAGTATTAACACAGACAACCTACCAAAAGGTACAACCTACACATGGGT
>CAJNBV010000067.1 GCA_905221095.1 bacterium | reverse complement strand
AGCATTAGATAAAGCTCTACCAAATATGGAAGTAAGAGCGGAAGATAATGCCAATGGAAGTGGAATTAAAAACGTCACGGTGACTGGATTGCCTGATTACTTAGAATATGATAGTACAACTAACGCTATTAAATTCAAATCAGGAAAACAAACAGT
>CAJNBV010000066.1 GCA_905221095.1 bacterium | reverse complement strand
TCAGCAAGTAACTCAGCAAGCGAGTCAGCATCTAAGCAGACATCAGAGTCAGCTTCAACAAGCAACTCAGTAAGCGAGTCAGCATCTAAGCAGACATCAGAGTCAGCATCAACAAGCAACTCAGTAAGCGAGTCAGCTTCTAAAGTAACTTCAGAGTC
>CAJNBV010000065.1 GCA_905221095.1 bacterium | reverse complement strand
GAATTTTCATTTGTTTCCACTTTATCTACTGAAGCTTTGTCTGCTACATAGCCTGTTAATGTAGGTGTGTCTACTTTTGCTAATTCTTTATCCGCACTTTCCCAATTTCCGTATGTGATTTTTCCTGTAACTACATTATAGCTTGCTTTTCTAGTGAAATGAGCTGT
>CAJNBV010000064.1 GCA_905221095.1 bacterium | reverse complement strand
CTTGGAGCTGGAGTTTCTTCAGCTGGTTTACTTGGTGCTGGTGTTTCTTCAGCTGGTTTATTTGGTGCTGGTGTTTCAGTGCCTGGTGCTGGTGTTTCTTCAGCTGGTTTATTTGGTGCTGGTGTTTCTTCAGCCGGTTTACTTGGTGCTGGTGTTTCTTCAGCTGGTTT
>CAJNBV010000063.1 GCA_905221095.1 bacterium | reverse complement strand
AGGCTCGGTAGCTCAGTTGGTAGAGCAATGGATTGAAGCTCCATGTGTCGGCGGTTCGATTCCGTCTCGCGCCATTTTTATTAATAGTATTTATGCGGGTGTAGTTTAGTGGTAAAACTACAGCCTTCCAAGCTGTTGTCGCGAGTTCGATTCTCGTCACCCGCTTTGAAC
>CAJNBV010000062.1 GCA_905221095.1 bacterium | reverse complement strand
GCTGAAGCTGATTGTGATTCTACCTCTGAAGCACGTTTAGAAGCTGATTCGCTTGCTGAGTTACTTGCTGAAGCTGACTCTGATGTCTGCTTAGAGGCTGACTCACTTACTGAGTTGCTTGTTGATGCTGACTCTGATGTCTGCTTAGATGCAGATTCGCTTACTGAGTTGCTTGTTGA
>CAJNBV010000061.1 GCA_905221095.1 bacterium | reverse complement strand
ACCTCTGAAGCACGTTTAGAAGCTGATTCGCTTGCTGAGTTACTTGCTGAAGCTGACTCTGATGTCTGCTTAGATGCAGATTCACTTACTGAATTGCTTGTTGATGCTGACTCTGAAGTTACTTTAGAAGCTGACTCGCTTACTGAGTTGCTTGTTGATGCTGACTCTGATGTCTGCTTAGA
>CAJNBV010000060.1 GCA_905221095.1 bacterium | reverse complement strand
TCTAAGCAAGCTTCAGAATCAGCTTCAACAAGCAACTCAGTAAGCGAATCTGCATCTAAGCAGACATCAGAGTCAGCTTCAACAAGCAACTCAGCAAGCGAGTCAGCATCTAAGCAAGCTTCAGAGTCAGCTTCAACAAGCAACTCAGCAAGTGAGTCAGCATCTAAGCAAGCTTCAGAATC
>CAJNBV010000059.1 GCA_905221095.1 bacterium | reverse complement strand
GTGTTGCTCCTGGTTGTTCAGGTTTTGGAGTCTCTGGTGTTGCTCCTGGTTGTTCAGGTTTTGGAGTCTCTGGTGTTGCTCCTGGTTGTTCAGGTTTTGGAGTCTCTGGTGTTGCTCCTGGTTGTTCAGGTTTTGGAGTCTCTGGTGTTGCTCCTGGTTGTTCAGGTTTTGGAGTCTCTGGTGT
>CAJNBV010000058.1 GCA_905221095.1 bacterium | reverse complement strand
TCAGCAAGCGAATCAGCTTCTAAACGTGCTTCAGAGGTAGAATCACAATCAGCTTCAGCAAGCAACTCAGCAAGCGAGTCAGCTTCTAAAGTAACTTCAGAATCAGCATCAACAAGCAACTCAGTAAGTGAATCTGCATCTAAGCAAGCTTCAGAATCAGCTTCAACAAGCAACTCAGCAAGCGAGTCAGCATCTAA
>CAJNBV010000057.1 GCA_905221095.1 bacterium | reverse complement strand
TCAGCAAGCGAATCAGCTTCTAAACGTGCTTCAGAGGTAGAATCACAATCAGCTTCAGCAAGCAACTCAGCAAGCGAATCAGCTTCTAAAGTAACTTCAGAATCAGCTTCAACAAGCAACTCAGTAAGCGAATCAGCATCTAAGCAGACATCAGAGTCAGCTTCAGCAAGTAACTCAGCAAGCGAGTCAGCATCTAAGCAGACATCAGA
>CAJNBV010000056.1 GCA_905221095.1 bacterium | reverse complement strand
TTGCTTGCTGAAGCTGATTGTGATTCTACCTCTGAAGCACGTTTAGAAGCTGATTCGCTTGCTGAGTTACTTGCTGAGTTACTTGCTGAAGCTGACTCTGATGTCTGCTTAGATGCAGATTCACTTACTGAGTTGCTTGTTGAAGCTGACTCTGAAGTTACTTTAGAAGCTGACTCGCTTACTGAGTTGCTTGTTGATGCTGACTCTGA
>CAJNBV010000055.1 GCA_905221095.1 bacterium | reverse complement strand
ACAATCCCAGAAGGAGCAAAACCAGGCGATAAGATTACAGGCGAAATCACGGTAACTTACCCAGACGGTTCAAAAGATATCGTTCCAGTGGAAGTAACGGTTAGAGAGAAAGACAAAGACATCTATACCCCAGAGTACGACAAAGGAAACGGCAAACCAGGTGGCACTGTTGAATTACCATTGAAAGAGAAATCTGGAAAAGAAATTCCAGAAGGAACTAAGTTCG
>CAJNBV010000054.1 GCA_905221095.1 bacterium | reverse complement strand
CCAGCTCCAAGTAAACCAGCTGAAGAAACACCAGCACCAAGTAAACCGGCTGAAGAAACACCAGCACCAAATAAACCAGCTGAAGAAACACCAGCACCAGGCACTGAAACACCAGCACCAAATAAACCAGCTGAAGAAACACCAGCACCAAGTAAACCAGCTGAAGAAACTCCAGCTCCAAGTAAACCAGCTGAAGAAACACCAGCACCAAGTAAACCGGCTGAAGAAACACCAGCACCAAATAAACC
>CAJNBV010000053.1 GCA_905221095.1 bacterium | reverse complement strand
TCAGCAAGTAACTCAGCAAGCGAGTCAGCATCTAAGCAGACATCAGAGTCAGCTTCAACAAGCAACTCAGTAAGCGAATCAGCATCTAAGCAAGCATCAGAGTCAGCTTCAACAAGCAATTCAGTAAGTGAATCAGCATCTAAGCAAGCATCAGAGTCAGCTTCAACAAGCAACTCAGCAAGTGAGTCAGCATCTAAGCAGACATCAGAGTCAGCTTCAGCAAGTAACTCAGCAAGCGAGTCAGCATCTAAGCAGACATCAGA
>CAJNBV010000052.1 GCA_905221095.1 bacterium | reverse complement strand
TTGCTTGTTGAAGCTGATTCTGAAGCTTGCTTAGATGCAGATTCACTTACTGAATTGCTTGTTGAAGCTGATTCTGAAGCTTGCTTAGAGGCTGATTCACTTACTGAGTTGCTTGTTGAAGCTGACTCTGATGCTTGCTTAGATGCAGATTCACTTACTGAATTGCTTGTTGAAGCTGACTCTGATGCTTGCTTAGATGCTGACTCACTTACTGAATTGCTTGTTGAAGCTGACTCTGATGTCTGCTTAGATGCTGACTCGCTTGCTGAGTTGCTTGTTGAAGCTGATTCTGAAGCTTGCT
>CAJNBV010000051.1 GCA_905221095.1 bacterium | reverse complement strand
AAAAAGCTGAAACTAATAGTCCAGAAGAAGCAAAAGCAAAAGCTGATACAATTGCAGCATTAAAAGCAGCATCAGATAAAACAAGAGCAGAAATTGTAGAAGGCTTTAAAAAAGGCTTAACTGCAAAACAAGCTGAAAAATTTATCGATGAATTAAATAAGAAAGCAGCAGAAGAAGACAAAGAAGCTGCAGAAAAAGAGAAAGCAGCTCAGGAAGAATTTTTAGCGAACTATGATGCAGCATTGAAGGCAGCAATCGCAGAATTAGAAAAAGCTGAAACTAATAGTCCAGAAGAAGCAAAAGCAAAAGCTGATACAATTGCAGC
>CAJNBV010000050.1 GCA_905221095.1 bacterium | reverse complement strand
TTCGAACCCACGCACGCTTTTACACGCCTGACGGTTTTCAAGACCGTTCCCTTCAGCCGGACTTGGGTAATCCTCCATATTATTCAAATGGACCTTGTAGGACTTGAACCTACGACCACTCGGTTATGAGCCGAGAGCTCTAACCAGCTGAGCTAAAGGTCCAACAAGATCTTTATAGCGGCGAAGGGGATCGAACCCCCGACCTCCCGGGTATGAACCGGACGCTCTAGCCAGCTGAGCTACACCGCCATGAATCGGGAAGACAGGATTCGAACCTGCGACACCTTGGTCCCAAACCAAGTACTCTACCAAGCTGAGCTACTTCC
>CAJNBV010000049.1 GCA_905221095.1 bacterium | reverse complement strand
CTCATAGCACGGCTGAGATGTTGGACAATGTGAAAGCGGTCGAGAACGATTTTAGCGTTAGGAAAAAGTTTTCTGGCAATATCGTAGTATGGACTAAACATATCCATCGTAATGATTTTCACCTGACAACGAACGACTTTATCGTAGCGCAGAAAGTGATTTCGGATGATAGCCTGTGTTCTGCCTTCAAGAACAGTGATGATGTTGAGATTATCAAAATCTTGTGCAATGAAACTCATCTTTCCCTTAGTGAAGGCATACTCGTCCCAGGACATAATCTTAGGAAGACGAGAAAAATCATGCTTAAAACGGAAGTCACTAAGCTTGCGAATGACAGTTGAAGTTGAAATAGCCAGTTGATGAGCGATATCGGTCATAGAAGT
>CAJNBV010000048.1 GCA_905221095.1 bacterium | reverse complement strand
ACAGACAACCTACCAAAAGGTACAACCTACACATGGGTAGAAAAACCAGATACCAATACAACCCCAGGAAATAAACCAGGGAAAGTATTAATCACCTACCCAGACAAGAGTACGGAAGAAGTGACGGTAACGGTTGAAGTAACGCCACAAAAAGACGATTACGATCCACAACCAAAAGCCCAAACAGTGGACAACGGGACAGTGCCAAAGGCAGAAGACAGTGTCGATAAGACCGACTTACCAAGCGGCACAAGAGTCACATGGAAAGACACGCCAGTTGTGAATACACCAGGCAGTCATCCAAGTGTAGCCTTAGTCCACTATCCAGACGAAACAGTCGATGAAGTGACAGTCCCAATTACGGTGAAAGAACAAAAAGATACGTTCAACCCAACGGCAAAAGATCCAGCTCCAACAGC
>CAJNBV010000047.1 GCA_905221095.1 bacterium | reverse complement strand
GAACTTAATTCTTTTACTGTAACTTTTACATCTACTGTATCTTTTGAACCGTCTTTATAGGTTACTTCTACTACTCCGTCTTTTTCTCCAGGAGTTGTTGTTACTGGTGTTGTTTTCCAAGCGTAACTTGTTCCTTCTGGTAAGCCGGTTTGATTCACGCTAGTTCCTGCATCTGGAGTCGCTCCATAACTCACTGTTTGTTTGTCTGGGTTTGCAGTAGCTTCGTATTTGGTAGTCATTGATTTCACAGTAATGGTTACATTTGTTGTTGTTTCGTTTCCTGCGTTATCTACAACTGTGATAGTTACATTATGAGGTTGTTCATTGGTTCCTTCTGGTAAACTTGGTACACCCGACACTCCTGCTTTGAACTGGATCTTCTTAGTTGACTCATTATATTCTAAGAAATCTGGTAAGCCTGT
>CAJNBV010000046.1 GCA_905221095.1 bacterium | reverse complement strand
CGACCAAGCTGCTCAAACACCAGCTGTAGCTCCAGCTACAACTCAAGCAGCAGCTAATGCTAGCCAAGAAGCAGCAACAAATGCGCGTAAAGCAGCTAAAGAATTGCCAAATACAGGTACAGCAGATTCTACTGTAGCTATGGTAGCAGTAGCCGCAAGTGCATTACTTGGTCTTGGTCTTGCAGGCCGTCGTCGTAAAGAAGACGAAGAAGCTTAATTGGTAGATTGTTTGATACTTATCAGATGATAAATCCGATTTTTAAAGCTTATACTCTTCGAAAATCTCTTCAAACCACGTCAGCTTCACCTTGCCGTACTCAAGTACAGCCTTCGGCTAGCTTCCTAGTTTGCTCTTTGATTTTCATGGCTCTTTGTCAACTGTAGTGGGTTGAAGAAAAGCTAAGCTCTAGAAAGGACACATTTCGTCCTTTCTTTTTTGA
>CAJNBV010000045.1 GCA_905221095.1 bacterium | reverse complement strand
TGTTGCGGTTCCGTCGGCTCCTACTGTGACTTCCTTACCTGGGTTCTTAGCTTGAACTTTTTCTTTGACTTTGTCTTGTTCGGCTTGAGTCAATTCTCCAGCTTTCTTCACTGGTACTTTCTCAGTTGGTGTCACTGGGGTGAAGTCTTGGTTCACTAACTCTGTTCCTGGAATTGTGTGCGTAATTCCTGTATTCGGATCTTTCAACGTTGCGGTTCCGTTGGCTCCTACAGTAACTTCTTTACCTGGATTCTTAGCTTGAACTTTTTCTTTGACTTTGTCTTTTTCGTCTTGAGTCAATTCTCCAGCTTTCTTCACTGGTACTTTCTCAGTTGGTATCACTGGGGTGAAGTCTTGGCTCACTAACTCTGTTCCTGGAATTGTATGACTGATTCCTGTGGTTGGATCTGTCACTGTTGCGGTTCCGTCGGCTCCTACTGTGACTTCC
>CAJNBV010000044.1 GCA_905221095.1 bacterium | reverse complement strand
GCTGAAGCTGATTGTGATTCTACCTCTGAAGCACGTTTAGAAGCTGATTCGCTTGCTGAGTTACTTGCTGAAGCTGACTCTGATGTCTGCTTAGAGGCTGACTCACTTACTGAGTTGCTTGTTGAAGCTGACTCTGATGTCTGCTTAGATGCAGATTCGCTTACTGAGTTGCTTGTTGAAGCTGATTCTGAAGCTTGCTTAGATGCAGATTCGCTTACTGAGTTGCTTGTTGAAGCTGACTCTGATGTCTGCTTAGAGGCTGATTCGCTTACTGAGTTGCTTGTTGAAGCTGACTCTGATGCTTGCTTAGATGCAGATTCACTTACTGAGTTGCTTGTTGATGCTGATTCTGAAGTTACTTTAGAAGCTGACTCGCTTGCTGAGTTGCTTGCTGAAGCTGATTGTGATTCTACCTCTGAAGCACGTTTAGAAGCTGATTCGCTTGCTGA
>CAJNBV010000043.1 GCA_905221095.1 bacterium | reverse complement strand
ACTTCTTCCGTACTTTGGTCTGGGTAAGTGATTAATACTTTCCCTGGTTTGTTTCCTGGAGTTGTATTGGTATCTGGTTTTTCTACCCATGTGTAGGTTGTGCCTTTTGGTAAGCCATCTGTATTGATACTTCCTTCTGCACTTGGCTCACTGCCGTGTTTTGCCGTTTGACCTGGTTCTTTCGCAGTTGGATTGAACGTTTCTTTTTGTTCTTTCACCGTGATTGGGACTGTGACTTCATCGACTGTTCCGTCTGGATATGTCACTAAGGCTACGGTTGGATGACTGCCTGGTGTACTTACATCTGGCGTTGTATTCCATGTAACCCTTGTGCTGCTTGGTAAGTCGGTCTTATCGACACTGTCTTCTGCATTTGGTACTGTACCATTATCAACCGTTTGGGCTTTTGGCTGTGGATCGTAATCGTCTTTTTGTGGCGTTACTTCAACCGTTACCGTCACTTCTTCCGTACT
>CAJNBV010000042.1 GCA_905221095.1 bacterium | reverse complement strand
CCAGATACCAATACAACTCCAGGAAACAAACCAGGGAAAGTATTAATCACTTACCCAGACCAAAGTACGGAAGAAGTGACGGTAACGGTTGAAGTAACGCCACAAAAAGATGATTACAATCCACAACCAAAAGCCCAAACGGTAGATAACGGAACTGTGCCAAAGGCAGAAGATAGTGTAGACAAGACAGGTTTACCAAGTGGAACAACAATCGCATGGAAAGAAACGCCAGATGTCAGCACACCAGGAAATCATCCAACCGTAGCCTTAGTCACCTATCCAGACGGAACAATCGACGAAGTCACAGCCCCAATCACGGTTAAGGAACAAAAAGATACGTTCAATCCAACTGCGAAAGAACCAAGTCAAACGGCCAAACACGGCAGTGAGCCAAGTGCAGAAGGAAGTATCAATACAGACAACCTACCAAAAGGTACAACCTACACATGGGTAGAAAAACCAGATACCAATACAACCCCAGGAAATAAACC
>CAJNBV010000041.1 GCA_905221095.1 bacterium | reverse complement strand
TCTGATGTCTGCTTAGATGCTGACTCGCTTACTGAGTTGCTTGCTGAAGCTGACTCTGATGTCTGCTTAGATGCTGATTCGCTTGCTGAGTTGCTTGCTGAAGCTGACTCTGATGTCTGCTTAGATGCTGACTCGCTTGCTGAGTTGCTTGTTGAAGCTGATTCTGAAGCTTGCTTAGATGCAGATTCACTTACTGAGTTGCTTGTTGATGCTGACTCTGATGTCTGCTTAGATACTGACTCGCTTGCTGAGTTGCTTGTTGATGCTGACTCTGATGCTTGCTTAGATGCTGACTCGCTTGCTGAGTTGCTTGTTGATGCTGACTCTGATGCTTGCTTAGATGCTGACTCGCTTACTGAGTTGCTTGTTGATGCTGACTCTGATGCTTGCTTAGATGCTGACTCGCTTACTGAGTTGCTTGCTGAAGCTGACTCTGATGTCTGCTTAGATGCAGATTCGCTTGCTGAGTTGCTTGCTGAAGCTGACTCTGATGTCTGCTTAGATGCTGACTCGCTTGCTGAGTTGCTTGCTGA
>CAJNBV010000040.1 GCA_905221095.1 bacterium | reverse complement strand
TCAGCAAGCGAATCAGCTTCTAAACGTGCTTCAGAGGTAGAATCACAATCAGCTTCAGCAAGCAACTCAGCAAGCGAGTCAGCTTCTAAAGTAACTTCAGAGTCAGCATCAACAAGCAACTCAGTAAGTGAGTCAGCATCTAAGCAGACATCAGAGTCAGCTTCAGCAAGTAACTCAGCAAGCGAATCAGCTTCTAAACGTGCTTCAGAGGTAGAATCACAATCAGCTTCAGCAAGCAACTCAGCAAGCGAATCAGCTTCTAAAGTAACTTCAGAGTCAGCATCAACAAGCAACTCAGTAAGCGAATCTGCATCTAAGCAGACATCAGAGTCAGCATCAACAAGCAACTCAGTAAGTGAATCTGCATCTAAGCAAGCATCAGAGTCAGCATCAACAAGCAACTCAGTAAGCGAGTCAGCTTCTAAAGTAACTTCAGAGTCAGCTTCAACAAGCAATTCAGTAAGTGAATCTGCATCTAAGCAGACATCAGAGTCAGCATCAACAAGCAACTCAGTAAGCGAGTCAGCTTCTAAAGTAACTTCAGAGTC
>CAJNBV010000039.1 GCA_905221095.1 bacterium | reverse complement strand
GGTACACCCGACACTCCTGCTTTGAACTGGATCTTCTTAGTTGACTCATTATATTCTAAGAAATCTGGTAAGCCTGTTACTGTTGTTGACTTAACTCCACTTCCTCCTGTATTGTCTTCGCTTGTTACAGGGATTTCTGGATTTGATCCTTCTACTGCGATTAAGTTCCAGTTTTGTCCATTCGTTGGTGCTGAGATAGTTGGATTCGTTACGTCTTTAACTTTCAATGGAATAGTTACTTCCTTAGTTGTTCCATCTTTGAAAGTTACAGTGGCAGTAATGTTTTGTTCACCATAGTTAGCTGTGCTGATTTCAGGTGCTGTAACTGTTGAAATCTTATCTGTTCCATTCGCATCGCCTACTGTTGAAGTTGCGGTTACTTTAGCTTTTAAGTCGTCATTTGTGACTGGTGTGTTTTGATTAACTTCGATTGGTGATCCCGTTACGTTATACTCGTCACTTAATTTGCTTACATTTACTGTCACTTCAACTGTATCTTTGCTTCCATCTGGATAAGTTACTTCAGCCACTCCTGTAGTAGTTCCTGGTGTATTTACTACTGGTGGTGTTTTCCACGTCAC
>CAJNBV010000038.1 GCA_905221095.1 bacterium | reverse complement strand
ACCTCTGAAGCACGTTTAGAAGCTGATTCGCTTGCTGAGTTACTTGCTGAAGCTGACTCTGATGTCTGCTTAGATGCTGATTCACTTACTGAATTGCTTGTTGAAGCTGACTCTGATGCTTGCTTAGATGCTGACTCACTTGCTGAGTTACTTGCTGAAGCTGACTCTGATGTCTGCTTAGATGCTGACTCACTTACTGAATTGCTTGTTGATGCTGACTCTGAAGCTTGCTTAGATGCTGACTCACTTGCTGAGTTGCTTGTTGATGCTGACTCTGATGTCTGCTTAGATGCTGACTCACTTACTGAATTGCTTGTTGATGCTGACTCTGATGTCTGCTTAGATGCTGACTCACTTACTGAGTTGCTTGTTGAAGCTGACTCTGATGTCTGCTTAGAGGCTGATTCACTTACTGAATTGCTTGTTGAAGCTGACTCTGATGCTTGCTTAGAGGCTGATTCGCTTACTGAGTTGCTTGTTGAAGCTGACTCTGATGTCTGCTTAGATGCTGACTCGCTTGCTGAAGCTGACTCTGATGTCTGCTTAGATGCAGATTCGCTTACTGAGTTGCTTGTTGAAGCTGACTCTGATGT
>CAJNBV010000037.1 GCA_905221095.1 bacterium | reverse complement strand
GTTTGGGCTTTTGGCTGTGGATCGTAATCGTCTTTTTGTGGCGTTACTTCAACCGTTACCGTCACTTCTTCCGTACTATGGTCTGGGTAGGTGATTAATACTTTCCCTGGTTTGTTTCCTGGTGTTGTATTCGTATCTGGTTTTTCTACCCATGTATAGGTTGTTCCTACTGGTAAGCCTTCTGTATTGATACTTCCTTCTGCACTTGGCTCACTGCCGTGTTTAGCTGTTGGAGCTGGATCTTTTGCCGTTGGATTGAACGTTTCTTTTTGTTCCTTAACCGTAATTGGGACTGTCACTTCATCGACTGTTCCGTCTGGATAGTGGACTAAGGCTACACTTGGATGACTGCCTGGTGTATTCACAACTGGCGTGTCTTTCCATGTGACTCTTGTGCCGCTTGGTAAGTCGGTCTTATCGACACTGTCTTCTGCCTTTGGCACTGTCCCGTTGTCCACTGTTTGGGCTTTTGGCTGTGGATCGTAATCGTCTTTTTGTGGCGTTACTTCAACCGTTACCGTAACTTCTTCCGTACTTTGGTCTGGGTAAGTGATTAATACTTTCCCTGGTTTGTTTCCTGGAGTTGTATTGGTATCTGG
>CAJNBV010000036.1 GCA_905221095.1 bacterium | reverse complement strand
ACAGTGCCACCTGGTTTGCCATTTCCTTTATCGTACTCTGGTGTGTAGATGTCTTTGTCTTTCTCTCTAACCGTTACTTCCACTGGAACGATATCTTTTGATCCATCTGGGTAAGTTACCGTGATTGTTCCTGTAATCTTATCACCTGGTTTTGCTCCTTCTGGGATTGTAACAGTTACTGTACCATCTTTGCCGACTGTGATGCCTGGGGTATCACTTTCGAACTTAGTGCCTTCTGGAATTTCTTTTCCAGCTTTCTCTTTCAATGGTAATTCGACAGTGCCACCTGGTTTGCCATTTTCTTTGTCGTACTCTGGTGTGTAGATGTCTTTGTCTTGGTTTGTGACTGTTACTTCTACTGGAACGATGTCTTTTGATCCGTCTGGGTAAGTTACTGTGATTTCTCCTGTAATCTTATCACCTGGTTTTGCTCCTTCTGGGATTGTGACAGTTACTGTACCATCTTTGCCTACTGTGATGCCTGGAGTATCACTTTCGAACTTAGTTCCTTCTGGAATTTCTTTTCCAGTTTTCTCTTTCAATGGTAATTCAACAGTGCCACCTGGTTTGCCGTTTCCTTTGTCGTACTCTGGGGTGTAGATGTCTTTGTCTTTCTCTCTAACCGTTACTTCCACTGGAACGATATCTTTTGATCCATCTGGGTAAGTTACCGTGATTGTTCCTGTAATCTTATCACCTGGTTTTGCTCCTTCTGG
>CAJNBV010000035.1 GCA_905221095.1 bacterium | reverse complement strand
TCTTTTGAACCGTCTGGGTAAGTTACCGTGATTTCGCCTGTAATCTTATCGCCTGGTTTTGCTCCTTCTGGGATTGTAACAGTTACTGTACCATCTTTGCCTACTGTGATGCCTGGGGTATCACTTTCGAACTTAGTTCCTTCTGGAATTTCTTTTCCAGATTTCTCTTTCAATGGTAATTCAACAGTGCCACCTGGTTTGCCGTTTCCTTTGTCGTACTCTGGGGTATAGATGTCTTTGTCTTTCTCTCTAACTGTTACTTCCACTGGAACGATATCTTTTGAACCGTCTGGGTAAGTTACCGTGATTTCGCCTGTAATCTTATCGCCTGGTTTCGCTCCTTCTGGGATTGTTACGGTTACTGTACCATCTTTGCCTACTGTGATGCCTGGGGTATCACTTTCGAACTTAGTTCCTTCTGGAATTTCTTTTCCAGTTTTCTCTTTCAATGGTAATTCAACAGTGCCACCTGGTTTGCCGTTTCCTTTATCGTACTCTGGTGTATAGATGTCCTTGTCTTTCTCTCTAACCGTTACTTCCACTGGAACGATATCTTTTGAACCGTCTGGGTAAGTTACCGTGATTTCGCCTGTAATCTTATCGCCTGGTTTTGCTCCTTCTGGGATTGTAACAGTTACTGTACCATCTTTGCCTACTGTGATGCCTGGGGTATCACTTTCGAACTTAGTTCCTTCTGGAATTTCTTTTCCAGTTTTCTCTTTCAATGGTAATTC
>CAJNBV010000034.1 GCA_905221095.1 bacterium | reverse complement strand
GCCAGAAAACTTTTTCCTAACGCTAAAATCGTTCTCGACCGCTTTCACATTGTCCAACATCTCAGCCGTGCTATGAGGCGTGTCCGTGTTCAAATCATGAATCAGTTCGATCGAAAATCTCATGAATACAAGGCCATCAAACGTTACTGGAAGCTCATTCAACAGGATAGTCGTAAACTGAGTGATAAACGATTTTATCGCCCTACTTTTCGTATGCACTTAACGAATAAAGAAATTCTAGACAAGCTTTTGAGCTATTCAGAAGACTTGAAACACCACTACAATGTCTATCAACTCTTACTTTTTCACTTTCAGAACAAGGACCCTGAGAAATTCTTCGGACTCATTGAGGACAATCTTAAGCAGGTTCATCCTCTTTTTCAGACCGTCTTTAAAACTTTTCTCAAGGATAATGAGAAAATAGTCAACGCTCTTCAATTACCCTATTCTAACGCCAAATTGGAGGCGACTAATAATCTCATTAAACTTATCAAGCGAAATGCCTTTGGTTTTCGGAACTTTGAAAACTTCAAAAAACGGATTTTTATCGCTCTCAACATCAAAAAAGAAAGGACAAATTTCGTCCTTTCTAGATCTTAGCTTTTCATCAACCCACTACAGTTGACAAAGAGCCCAAAAAAAGAGGTCGAAACCTCCTTTAATTAACTACTCCGCCAGTAGGACTCGAACCTACGACATCATGATTAACAGTCATGCGCTACTACCAACTGAGCTATGGCGGAATAAAGCTAAGCGACTTCCATATCTCACAGGGGGCAACCCCCAACTACTTCCGGCGTTCTAGGGCTTAACTTCTGTGTTCG
>CAJNBV010000033.1 GCA_905221095.1 bacterium | reverse complement strand
CTTGCTGAAGCTGATTGTGATTCCACCTCTGAAGCACGTTTAGAAGCTGATTCGCTTGCTGAGTTACTTGCTGAAGCTGACTCTGATGTCTGCTTAGAGGCTGACTCACTTACTGAGTTGCTTGTTGATGCTGACTCTGATGTCTGCTTAGATGCAGATTCGCTTACTGAGTTGCTTGTTGAAGCTGATTCTGAAGCTTGCTTAGATGCAGATTCACTTACTGAGTTGCTTGTTGATGCTGATTCTGAAGCTTGCTTAGATGCTGACTCACTTGCTGAGTTGCTTGTTGAAGCTGACTCTGAAGCTTGCTTAGATGCTGACTCGCTTGCTGAGTTGCTTGTTGAAGCTGACTCTGATGTCTGCTTAGATGCAGATTCGCTTACTGAGTTGCTTGTTGAAGCTGATTCTGAAGCTTGCTTAGATGCAGATTCACTTACTGAGTTGCTTGTTGAAGCTGATTCTGAAGCTTGCTTAGATGCTGACTCACTTGCTGAGTTGCTTGTTGAAGCTGACTCTGAAGCTTGCTTAGATGCAGATTCACTTACTGAGTTGCTTGTTGAAGCTGACTCTGATGTCTGCTTAGATGCAGATTCACTTACTGAATTGCTTGTTGAAGCTGATTCTGAAGCTTGCTTAGATGCTGACTCGCTTGCTGAGTTACTTGCTGAAGCTGACTCTGATGTCTGTTTAGAAGCTGACTCGCTTGCTGAGTTGCTTGTTGAAGCTGACTCTGATGCTTGCTTAGATGCTGACTCGCTTACTGAGTTGCTTGTTGAAGCTGACTCTGATGCTTGCTTAGATGCTGACTCGCTTACTGAGTTGCTTGCTGAAGCTGACTCTGATGTCTGCTTAGATGC
>CAJNBV010000032.1 GCA_905221095.1 bacterium | reverse complement strand
GGCTCTATAATATTTGTAGTGGGTAAATCCCCTATAGATATTATAGAGCCTATTTTTGTGTAGAAAAAAAGTCCCATAAGATCTATAATGAAAAGCGACCAAACAACTCATTAGAAAGATTCATATGGAACAATTACATTTTATCACAAAACTACTCGATATTAAAGACCCAAATATCCAATTTATGGATATCATCAATAGGGATACACACAAGGAAATCATCGCTAAACTGGATTATGAAGCCCCATCTTGCCCTGATTGCGGAAGTCAAATGAAGAAATATGACTTTCAAAAACCGTCGAAAATTCCTTACCTTGAAACGACTGGTATGCCTACCAGAATCCTTCTTAAAAAGCGTCGATTTAAGTGCTATCATTGCTCGAAAATAATGGTCTCCGAGACCCCTCTCGTCAAGAAAAATCATCAAATCCCTCGTATTATCAACCAAAAGATTGCGCAAAAGTTAATTGAAAAGACTTCTATGACCGATATTGCCCATCAGCTTTCCATTTCAACTTCAACTGTCATTCGAAAGCTCAATGACTTTCACTTTAAGTATAACTTTAGCCAACTTCCTGAGATTATGTCCTGGGACGAGTATGCCTTTACCAAGGGAAAAATGAGTTTCATTGCACAAGACTTTGATAATCTCAACATTATCACCGTTCTTAAAGGTAGAACCCAGACTATCATCCGAAATCACTTTCTGCGCTACGAGCGAGCTGTTCGTTGTCAGGTGAAAATCATTACGATGGATATGTTTAGCCCTTACTATGACTTGGCTAGACAACTTTTCCCGTGTGCTAAAATTGTACTTGATCGCTTTCACATTGTACAACATCTCAGCCGTGCTATGAGTCGTGTCCGTGTCCAAATCATGAATCAATTTGAGCGAAAATCTCATGAATACAAGGCTATCAAGCGCTACTGGAAGCTCATTCAACAGGATAGTCGTAAACTGAGTGATAAACGTTTTTATCGCCCTACTTTTCGTATGCACTTAACGAATAAAGAGATTCTAGACAAGCTTTTGAGCTATTCAGAAGACTTGAGACATCACTATAATCTCTATCAGCTCTTGCTTTTTCACTTTCAGAACAAGGAGCCAGACAAATTTTTCGGACTCATTGAGGACAATCTAAAGCAGGTTCATCCTCTTTTTCAGACTGTCTTTAAAACCTTTCTAAAGAACAAAGAGAAAATAGTCAACGCTCTTCAATTACCCTATTCCAACGCCAAATTAGAAGCGACCAATAATCTCATCAAACTTATCAAACGAAATGCCTTTGGTTTTCGGAACTTTGAAAACTTCAAAAAACGGATTTTCATCGCTCTCAACATCAAAAAAGAAAGGACGAAATGTGTCCTTTCTAGAGCTTAGCTTTTCTTCAACCCACTACAGTTGACAAAGAGCCAT
>CAJNBV010000031.1 GCA_905221095.1 bacterium | reverse complement strand
TGAACTGCACCCCAAAAGTTAGACAGAAAAAATCTAACTTTTGGGGTGTTTTTATTATGAAATTAACTTATGATGATAAAGTTCAGATCTATGAACTTAGAAAACAAGGATATAGCATAGAGAAGCTTTCAAATAAATTTGGGATAAACAATTCTAATATTAGGTACATGATTAAATTGATTGATCGTTACGGAATAGAGTTCGTCAAAAAAGGAAAAAATCGTTACTATTCTCCTGATTTAAAGCAAGAAATGATTAATAAAGTCTTACATGAAGGCTGGACTAAAGATAGAGTTTCTCTTGAATACGGCCTCCCAAGTCGTACGATACTTCTTAATTGGCTAGCACAATACAAGAAAAACGGGTATACTATTGTTGAGAAAACAAGAGGGAGAGTACCTAAAATGGGACGTAAACAGAAGAAAACTTGGGATGAAATGACAGAACTAGAGCGACTCCAAGAGGAGAATGAACGCTTACGTACTGAGGTGGCTTACTTAAAAAAGTTAAAAGAGCTGGAAGACAGGGACGAAGCCATACAGCGAGAAAGGCAGAGACAATTAGAGAAATGGCTTCAGGAGGATTTCGACTAGATTTACTTCTTGAAGTGGCTCGCTTACCTCGCTCAACTTACTATTATCAGTTGAAGAAACTAGATGGGCTTGACAAAGATAAAGATCTTAAAGCTGAAATTCAAGCTATTTTTACTGAGCACAAAGGAAATTATGGCTATCGCCGAATAACTCTTGAATTGAGGAATCGTGGTCATATAGTAAACCATAAGAAGGTCCAACGTCTGATGAAAATCCTTGGTTTAAGTGCTCGAATTCGCCGTAAACGAAAGTATTCTTCCTACCAAGGAGAGATTGGCAAGAAAGCAGAGAATCTCATTCAACGCCAGTTTGAAGCATCGAGACCAATGGAAAAGTGTTATACGGATGTGACAGAGTTTGCCATTCCAAATAGCACGCAGAAATTGTATTTATCGCCTGTTTTAGATGGCTTTAACAGCGAAATTATTGCTTTTAATCTTTCTTGTTCTCCTAATTTGGAACAAGTAAAAACGATGTTGGAACAGGCCTTCACAGAGAAACACTACGAGAATACGATTCTCCATAGTGACCAAGGTTGGCAATACCAACACGATTCTTATCATCGGTTCCTAGAGAGTAAGGGAATTCAAGCATCCATGTCACGAAAGGGCAACAGCCCAGACAACGGTATGATGGAATCTTTCTTTGGCATTTTAAAATCCGAAATGTTTTATGGCCATGAGAAAAACTTTAAATCACTTAATCAATTGGAACAAGCCATTATAGACTATATCGATTACTACAACAACAAACGAATTAAGGTAAAACTAAAAGGACTTAGTCCTGTCCAATACAGAACTAAATCCTTTCAATAATTATTTGTCCAACTTTTTGGGGTCAGTACA
>CAJNBV010000030.1 GCA_905221095.1 bacterium | reverse complement strand
GCTAACTTCTCAAAGTAACTTCCACTTGCCTGACCAAAGTGGAAATTAGTCTAAAACGGATTTTTATGGTGGAATTAAGTATGAGACGTTTGAGTTAGAAATGAGGTCCACTATGACAAAACATAAACACCTTACCCTTTCAGACCGTAATGATATCCAATTAGGCTTAGAGCGCGGTGAAACCTTCAAAGCTATTGGACAGTCCATTCTAAAAGACCCGACCACTGTCTCCAAAGAAGTCAAACGAAACAAACAAGTCCGAGAGTCTACAGGCCATAACCTTCCTTGCCCTTTACTCGATAAGGCTCCCTTTGTCTGTAATGGATGCCCTAAAAGAAGACAAAACTGTGGCTATCAGAAAATCTTCTATCTCGCTAAACAAGCTCAAAAGCAGTACGAACAAACTCTTGTAGAAGCTCGTGAAGGGACTCCCCTTAATTCCAAGACCTTCTGGGACATGGACAAAGTCATTTCTAATGGGGTTAAAAAGGGACAACACATCTATCATATCCTCAAAACTCATAACCTTGATGTCAGCTCCTCAACCGTCTATCGACATATCCGAAAAGGATACCTATCTATAGCTCCTATTGACCTAGCCAGAGCCGTTAAATTCAAAGAAAGACGGAAAAGTAAACTACCTTCCATCCCTAAAGAAGCTAAAAAAGGCCGTTCCTATGAGGAGTTCCAAAACTATTTAGTCCTTAATCAACTAGACTCTTGGCTGGAAATGGACACAGTTATGGGGAAGTTGGGAGGTAAAGTACTACTCACCTTCAATCTGTCTTTCTGTAACTTTATCTTTGCTAGACTTCTGGATAATAAAACTGCTCTTGAGGTTACCAAACACCTCTATAACATCAAGAACACTCTTCACCAAGCTGACAAAGATTTCTTCCAACTTTTTCCTGTCATCCTGACAGATAATGGTGGAGAGTTTGCCAGGGTTGATGATATCGAAATGGATGTGCGAGGAGAGAGTAAACTCTTCTTTTGTGACCCTAATCGCTCTGACCAGAAAGGGAGAATTGAGAAAAATCACACGCTGATTCGCGACATTCTACCTAAAGGAACTTCTTTTGACAATTTAACTCAAGAGGACATCAATCTCGTTTGTTCTCATGTCAACAGTGTCAAACGTGCTGCTTTGAATGGAAAGTCAGCTTATGAACTCTTTGCCTTTACTTACGGAGAAGAAATTCCTAAGCTTCTAGGTATTTCTAAAATACCTGCAGAAGACGTTTGCCAGTCTTCTAAATTACTCCAACATAAGTTCTAAAAACTAACCTTTAACCCCATTCAAACGTCTCACACTAACTTCCACCATAGCGGAACTTAATCTGAACCGCTTTCAGATGAGGGGATTTTGTGCGCTCTTTTTTTCGATTCATTTTGGCTACAAAAGCGATGAAATCAAGCATGATTAAAACCAGTGGAAATTACCCTGACACGGATTTCCACTGGTTTTTAGGATTTTTATCAGACTAACTTCCACTTGGATTAGCAGTGGAACTTAGTTTGGGAATTTACC
>CAJNBV010000029.1 GCA_905221095.1 bacterium | reverse complement strand
TCTTTTGAACCGTCTGGGTAAGTTACCGTGATTTCGCCTGTAATCTTATCGCCTGGTTTTGCTCCTTCTGGGATTGTAACAGTTACTGTACCATCTTTGCCTACTGTGATGCCTGGGGTATCACTTTCGAACTTAGTTCCTTCTGGAATTTCTTTTCCAGATTTCTCTTTCAATGGTAATTCAACAGTGCCACCTGGTTTGCCATTTCCTTTGTCGTACTCTGGCGTGTAGATGTCTTTGTCTTTCTCTCTAACCGTTACTTCCACTGGAACGATATCTTTTGAACCATCTGGGTAAGTTACGGTGATTTCTCCTGTAATCTTATCGCCTGGTTTCGCTCCTTCTGGGATTGTGACAGTTACTGTACCATCTTTGCCTACTGTGATGCCTGGGGTATCACTTTCGAACTTAGTTCCTTCTGGAATTTCTTTTCCAGTTTTCTCTTTCAATGGTAATTCGACAGTGCCACCTGGTTTGCCATTTCCTTTATCGTACTCTGGTGTGTAGATGTCTTTGTCTTTCTCTCTAACCGTTACTTCCACTGGAACGATATCTTTTGATCCATCTGGGTAAGTTACCGTGATTGTTCCTGTAATCTTATCACCTGGTTTTGCTCCTTCTGGGATTGTAACAGTTACTGTACCATCTTTGCCGACTGTGATGCCTGGAGTATCACTTTCGAACTTAGTTCCTTCTGGAATTTCTTTTCCAGTTTTCTCTTTCAATGGTAATTCAACAGTGCCACCTGGTTTGCCGTTTCCTTTGTCGTACTCTGGGGTATAGATGTCTTTGTCTTTCTCTCTAACCGTTACTTCCACTGGAACGATATCTTTTGAGCCGTCTGGATAAGTTACGGTAATTGTACCTGTAATCTTATCGCCTGGTTTTGCTCCTTCTGGGATTGTGACAGTTACTGTACCATCTTTGCCTACTGTGATGCCTGGGGTATCACTTTCGAACTTAGTGCCTTCTGGAATTTCTTTTCCAGATTCCTCTTTCAATGGTAATTCAACAGTGCCACCTGGTTTACCGTTTCCTTTATCGTACTCTGGTGTGTAGATGTCTTTGTCTTTCTCTCTAACTGTTACTTCCACTGGAACGATATCTTTTGAGCCATCTGGGTAAGTTACCGTGATTGTTCCTGTAATCTTATCGCCTGGTTTTGCTCCTTCTGGGATTGTAACAGTTACTGTACCATCTTTGCCTACTGTGATGCCTGGGGTATCACTTTCGAACTTAGTGCCTTCTGGAATTTCTTTTCCAGCTTTTTCTTTCAGTGGTAATTCGACAGTGCCACCTGGTTTGCCATTTCCTTTATCGTACTCTGGTGTGTAGATGTCTTTGTCTTTCTCTCTAACCGTTACTTCCACTGGAACTTCATCTTTAGATCCGTCTGGATATGTTACGGTGATAGTTCCTGTAATCTTATCCCCTGGTTTCGCTCCTTCTGGGATTGTTACGGTTACTTTACCATCTTTGTCGACTGTGATTCCTGGATTATCACTTTGGAATTTAGTTCCTTCTGGAATTTCTTTTCCAGCTTTCTCTTTCAATGGTAATTCAACAGTGCCACCTGGTTTGCCATTTCCTTTATCGTACTCTGGTGTGTAGATGTCTTTGTCTTTCTCTCTAACCGTTAC
>CAJNBV010000028.1 GCA_905221095.1 bacterium | reverse complement strand
GGAGTAGTAGAAGTAACCTATAAAGACGGTTCAAAAGATACAGTAGATGTAAAAGTTACAGTAAAAGAATTAAGTTCAGAATATGAAGTAACTGGAGCACCAATTGAAGTAAATCAAAATGATCCAATTTCTAACGACGACTTAAAAGCGAAAGTAACTGCCACTTCAAAAGACGGAAATGTGAATGGAACAGATAAGATTTCATCTGTAGAACCTAAAACGTCAATAAGTACAGCAAACTATGGTGAACAAAATATTACTGCCACAGTAACTTTCAAAGATGGAACAACCAAACCTGTGACAATTCCGTTGAAAGTTAAAGATGTAACGAAACCAACTATCTCAGCACCAACTAACGGACAAAACTGGGACTTGATTGCAGTAGAAGGATCAAACCCAGAAATCTCTGTAACAAGCGAAGACAATACTGGAGGAAGTGGAGTTAAGACAACGACTGTTACAGGTTTACCAGACTTCCTAGAATATAATGATTCAACTAAGAAGATTCAGTTCAAAGAAGGCGTAACAGGAGTACCAAGTTTACCAGAAGGAACAGACGTACAACCTCATAATGTAACTATCACAGTTGTAGATAACGCAGGAAATGAAACAACAACAAATGTAGCAATTACTGTGAAATCAATGACTACAAAATATGATGCAACAGCAAATCCTCAAAAGCAAACAGTAAGTTATGGAGCGACTCCAGATGCAGGAACCAGCGTGAATAAAACCGGCTTACCAGAAGGAACAAGTTACGCTTGGAAAACGACACCAGTAACGACAGATGGGGCTGGGGATAAAGCAGGAGTGGTTACTGTAACATATCCTGACGGTTCGAAAGATACAGTTGAAGTGACTGTAGGTGTTCGTAGTCTAGCGGATGAATATGAGCCAACAGGCACTAAAATTGTAAAAAATCAAAAAGATACTGTATCAAATGAAGATTTAAAAGCAGCAGTAACGATTAGCAATAATGGTAATAGTAAGGTTAAATCTGTTACACCAGTTGGAGAATTTAGTACTGCAGAATTTGGAAATAAAACAATCAATGCTACAGTAACATACCTTGATGACACAACTGATTCCGTTACAATACCACTTGAAGTCAAAGACGTAACGAAACCGACAATCCAATCACCAGCAGAAAATAAAAACTGGGAAATGACAGCATTAGATAAAGCTCTACCAAATATGGAAGTAAGAGCGGAAGATAATGCCAATGGAAGTGGAATTAAAAACGTCAGTGTGACAGGATTACCTGATTATCTAGAATATGATAGTACGAATAATACTATTAAATTCAAATCAGGAAAAGATGCAGTAGAAAAACTACCAGAAAATACACCGAGTCGTGAATTTACTTTAAACATTCGAGCAGAAGATAATGCAGGGAATGTCAGTGAAAGAGCAGCGAGAATCACTGTATCTTCAATGAGTGCGAAGAATACTCCAACGCCAATTCCACAAAATACAGGTTATGGACAAGTTCCAGATCCTAATGCAAGTGTTGATAAAGCAGGATTACCAGATGGAACAATGGTAACGTGGAAAACACCACCAGCAGTTACAGTACCAGGAACTACTACAGGATTGGCTGAAGTAACTTATCCAGATGGAAGCAAAGATACAGTTGAAGTGACAGTAAATGTAAGCAAATTAAGTGACGAGTATAACGTAACGGGATCACCAATCGAAGTAAATCAAAATACTCCAGTAACAAACGATAACTTAAAAGCTAAAGTAACCGCAACTTCAAAAGTAGGAAATGTTAGTGGAACGGATAAGATTTCAACAGTTACAGCACCTGAAATCAGCACAGCTAGCTATGGCAATCAAACTATTAGTGCAACTGTAACTTTCAAAGATGGAACAACCAAAGAAGTGACGATTCCGCTGAAAGTTAAAGACGTAACGAAGCCGACAATCCAATCACCAGCAGAGAATACAAACTGGGAAATGACAGCATTAGATAAAGCTCTACCAAATATGGAAGTAAGAGCGGAAGATAATGCCAATGGAAGTGGAATTAAAAACGTCA
>CAJNBV010000027.1 GCA_905221095.1 bacterium | reverse complement strand
CAGCTATCACAGCTATCACAGCTATCACAGCTATCACAGCTATCACAGCTATCACAGCTATCACAGCTATCACAGCTAGATTATAACATTTTTAATATATTTACACAACAAAAAAACGGTTTATTCTATCAATAAAAGTCAAAAATATTTAATTATTCATAAAATATCAATATGTTATGTTGTTTTGAATAAAAAAGAGAGGTTCCCCTCTCTCAAATCTAGATTTTTTCTTCTTTGATATCAATCACAATCTCTTCTGATTGGTCAAGAGTTTCGGCCTTTTCTTGCCATTGCTCCTTGAGATTATTGAATTGATTTTTTGATGCCTCTGTCGCTTGAAAAGCATATGATTTAGCTTGGTTAAGTACACTGTCCACAGTGATTTCCCCTGACTCAACCTGTTCTTTGGTTTTCAGAACAAAATCTGTAGCCTGTTCCTTGACTTCTGTCAGTTTTTCACAGACCTGCTCCTTGGCATACTCAGGATCTTCTCTCAAATCATCTAGAAAATCTTGAGCTTGACTGCAAACTTGTTTGCCCTTGTCGCTTGTTAAAAACAAGGCAAGAGCTGCACCTGAAACGGTTCCTAAAAGGATTGAGGATAGTTTACCCATAAGGATTCTCCTTTTTTATTTTTTGAATAATTTACTTGCAAGACGAAGGGCTGACAAACTTGCACCAGTCTTCAGTGTTTTTGAACCAGCTGATGAAGCTTTCTTGCTCAAGACACGCGCATGGTCATTTAGGTCTGAAACAGATAGAGACAAATCTGCAACAGCACTAAAGAGTGGATCAATCGTTGCCACCTTGACATTGATATCATCTGCCAAGACATTGACCTTAGCCAGCAATTCATTGGTATGATGCAAGGTTACATCCACATCTGAAGTCAAGGTTTTAATCGTCTTCTCTGTTTCATCGATAACACGGCCAAGTTTTTGTACAGTAATAATCAGATACACCAAAAAGACAATCAAAGCTAGGGCAACAAGAATATATGCAACTTCTAACATTTAGTTTTCCTCCTCTGTAATATAGTAAGGGGCCTTCTTTCGATTTTGATATAGAATGATAAAAATACCGAGACCGATAAGAACAACTGATAGCCATTGGGACACTCGAAGACCAAAGAACATGAGGCTATCTGTCCGCATGCCTTCGATGACCATACGACCAAAACCATACCAAATCAAGTAGAAAGCAGTGATATGACCTCGTCTGAGGCTCTTCCATTTTCGTCTGGCAATCAAAATCAAGGCAAAGCCAAGTAGATTCCAAAGAGACTCGTAAAGGAAGGTCGGCTGACGGTAGCTCCCCTCAATATACATCTGGTCACGGATAAAGGCAGGTAGATAATCTAGATTATCCACTGCTGCACCATAAGCTTCTTGGTTAAAGAAATTGCCCCAGCGACCCAAACTTTGGGCAATCATGACGCTTGGCGCCGCAATATCTAAAAAATCCCAAGTATTGATGAGCTTACGATCAGCAAAAATATAGAGGACAATAGCGCCAGTTATCAAGCCGCCATAAATGGCCAAACCACCATTCCAAATGGCAAAAATCTCTCCCAAGTTCTGACTATAGTAATCAAAACGGAAAATAACATAATAGAGACGTGCTCCTAAAATAGCTAGGGGAAAGGCA
Organism: bacterium; assembly: GCA_905221095.1. Lineage (GTDB taxonomy): Bacteria > Bacillota > Bacilli > Lactobacillales > Streptococcaceae > Streptococcus. The sequence continues at coordinate 1,255 of CAJNBV010000027.1, read as the reverse complement.
ATCAAGATAAAATCTAGAATATCGTCTGGTATGATCTTCTTTCTAGGCGCTTCTTTCATGGTCAAATAAACCGCAAGAATCAAGCCTGTCACAATACACAAGGCATACCAACGAATGGCTAGAGGTCCAAGATGAATAGCAATTGGATCAAGCATTAGACACCTCGTTTTGAGCAATAAGATTTGTCAAGCGTTCTTCGAACAAACGGGTCGCATCAAAGCCCATTTCCTTGGCACGATAATTCATGGCAGCTGCCTCAATCACAACAGAGATATTTCGACCTGTTTTAACTGGGATGCGGATACGAGGAATAGCAACGCCAGAAATTTCTAGTTCCTCTGGATTGTTTCCAAGACGATCAAAGGTCTTATGTGTATCGTAATTTTCCAAATAAACAGCCAGCTGGACTTGTGAAGAGTCCTTGACCGCACTCGCACCGTAGAGACTCATAACATCGATAATCCCAACCCCACGAATCTCAATCAGGTGTCTCAAGATTTCAGCTGGTTCACCCCAAAGAGTAATCTCGTCCTTGGCAAAGATATCGACACGGTCATCTGCCACCAAGCGGTGACCACGTTTGACAAGCTCAAGACCTGTCTCACTCTTACCGATTCCACTATCGCCTTGAATCAAGACACCCATCCCATAGATATCCATCAAAACACCGTGCACACTGGTACGTTCTGCCAAACGAGAATCCAGATAACTAGATAACTCTCCAGACAAACGACTAGTAGCCGTACGGCTGGTTAAAATAGCAATCTTACATTCTCTGGCTGCCTTTAACATCTCCTCTGGAACCACCAAACCACGGGCAACAATGACCGCAGGTGTCTCAGGTAGAAACATTTTTTTCAAAACTTCATAGCGGCTGTTAGAAGGCATGCTGATCAGATAAGACCATTCCTTCATCCCCAAAAGTTGAATCCGCTCTGGCGTATAGTAGTCAAAATAGCCTGTCATTTCAAGACCAGGTCGCGTAATATCCGCTGTATTGATTTCCTTTTCAAGCAATTCTGGTTCGCCATAGACAATGTCTAGTCTAAGCTTTTCAATCACTTCTTTTACTAAAACCGACATCATTTCCTCCTTCAATCGAGTTCTTTTTACTATTATATCAAATTGTCCTTAGAAGTTTCAGATTTTTGCAGGCTTTGAAGTATTTATTTATACTCGCTAACTTCTCAAAGTAACTTCCACTTGCCTGACCAAAGTGGAAATTAGTCTAAAACGGATTTTTATGGTGGAATTA
>CAJNBV010000026.1 GCA_905221095.1 bacterium | reverse complement strand
TTTCCACTGGTTTTTAGGATTTTTATCAGACTAACTTCCACTTGGATTAGCAGTGGAACTTAGTTTGGGAATTTACCAAAACCCTATTTTATCAACAATATCAAAGCTTCAAAATGTTACTTCAGTCCAAACTGCAAATCTCTGTCATGGATAGCTGAAATCAGACTTTCAAGACTTCCACCCAGTTTTTTCTCATTAACAACCCAATCACCTAAAGCACGATTATCATCAAAACGATTGCCAAACCAACCATCATCTAATACAAAAAGTTCAATGCCAACTTTCTTAGCTTCATCTGCTAACTCTAACAGTTTTTCTCTCTGAAAGTCAAAGTAAGTAGCTTCCCAGTTATTGATTAGAATTGGACGTTCTTTTTTAGAAAATTCACTTGGCATAATATGCTTAAGTATAAAATTCTGATTTTCATGACTAATACCAGTTAATCCCTTATCTGAATGGGATACTAAAGCTACCGGTGTTTCAAAGTACTCCTCAGGGCCTAATTTCCAAGAAAAGTTTTCTGGATTAATGCCAATAGCCACCCGAACTTCATTCAATTGATTTTTTTGAACAAAAGCTTCAAAGTTGCCACTATACAGTAGTTGAATAGCAAACACATTTCCAGCATCCTCTGTGACTCCTTGATCACATAAGAGAAGAGCTGGTGTTTGGGCATGGCCAGAAGCACCACGGTTCGAACTAATCGAAAAGATTCCTTGTTCTACCTGTTGACGTCGAACAGTCTTTTCACGAGCATAAGCACCCTGCAAAGTTACTATTTCGTAAGCTGCCGCTGGAAAATCAGCCATAAAAGAAAAGTCTTTATGGATGATAACTTCCTGGTTACTCTTATTCTCCAATTTACTGTAGCTAGTAATTGTCGCATTATTATCAAAAGCAGTATAATACAGAGTCAGACTAAGTTGAGCCTTAGAATCTTCTAAAATCAAGACAAGAGTCTCTGTATCGTCCATGCTATGTGGAGAAGGTAAGCCCTGTGGACCATTCTGACCTTTTAAAATCTTTGCTTCTACAAATCGAAAGTCTGTTACTTCAGTTACACTATGCTGAATCTGTATAGTTGGTTTCCTAAAATCTCCTAAGCCATGTTGTCCAAAAATTTGACGTTGCGTATCTAAACTAAAGGTTCGATTAGTAGCTATTGGATTTCCTGAAAAGGCATGGTCTCGTTCATAAACACTATTGGAACCTTTATAGTTCTTAATAGGCTTTCCTAAATGTTTCAAAAGTAAGTACCCATCACGATTTTCAATAATCAAACTTAGATTTTTACTTTCAACATAAAATAGATTATTCTCTATCCTAATTCCCATTTACTTCACCTCATCACTTTATTGATTATATTTTATCATCTGAAAACGCTTTCTAAAATAGAAAAATGTCTCAAGAATATGGTAAAATGTTAGGTAGGAGGTAGCACATGCTAGTTTTTTCAGAATACCAGACTGGAACAATTGACCTTTCCCTAAGCTTTTATGGATATGAGGAATGCACACCTAATTACTCTTTTGGTCCAGCAATTCGAGATACATACGTTCTGCATTATATTACCAAAGGACAAGGAACATTTCATTACAAGGGTAAAATTGTTGATTTAAAAGAGGGAGATTTCTTTCTATTAAAACCAGAGGAACTAACCTTTTATCAAGCAGATAGTAAAGAACCTTGGGCCTACTACTGGTTAGGAATCACTGGAGGGAAAGCTCCTGACTATTTTGCTCTTTCTCAAATTTCTGACCAATCCTATCTCATCCAATCTGAAACTTGTCACACTCAGACAACTGCAAAACTCATCTCAGATATTGTCCGCTTCGCTCAGATTTCAAAATCAAATGAATTGGCTCAACTCCATATCATGGGACAACTTCATGAACTGATGTTTCATCTGGGAACTATTGCTCCCAATCAGAAAAAAAAGAATATTTCATCAACCCACCAACTCTATCTTGAATGTAAAAGATTAATTGATAGCCACTATCCCCAATCAATTACAATTCAAGATTTAGCAAAAGAACTATCCGTTCACAGAAGCTACTTATCAAGCGTATTTAAAGAATTTAACACCTTATCCCCCAAAGAATACCTACTATACGTTCGAATGTATCGAGCTAAACAACTTCTCGAAAATACCCAAGAGTCAATCAAGGTAATTGCATACTCGGTAGGCTTTTCAGATCCACTACATTTTTCTAAAGCTTATAAACAATACTTTAATCAGACTCCAAGTCAAACAAGAAAAGAATATTCTCAACACCAACTAGTGAGAAAGGAAACACTATGAAATCCTACCAAGCCGTCTACCAAATTCTAGCAAAAGAAAGCGATTATATCAGCGGAGAAAAAATCGCAGAAGAACTATCACTGACCCGAACATCAATTTGGAAAGCAATCAAACGTCTAGAACAAGAAGGAATTGAAATTGATAGTATCAAAAACAAAGGCTATAAACTGGTGAATGGGGACCTTATTCTTCCAGAACTTCTAGAAGAAAATCTTCCAATTAAAGTCAGTTTTAAACCCGAAACAAAATCAACACAAATGGATGCAAAAGAAGCAATTGATTTAGGGCATGAAGCAAACACCCTCTATCTAGCTTCCCATCAAACAGCTGGCCGAGGCCGTTTTCAACGTTCTTTCTACTCCCCACAAGGTGGCATTTATATGACCCTCCATCTTAAACCAAATCTCCCCTATGATAAATTACCATCCTACACACTACTTGTAGCTGGAGCTATCTACAAAGCCATTAAGAACCTAACTTTAATAGATGTCGACATAAAATGGGTCAACGATATCTACCTCAAAAATCATAAAATTGGAGGAATCCTCACTGAAGCGATGACCTCTGTAGAAACAGGCTTAGTCACAGATATCATTATTGGAGTAGGAATCAACTTCACTATTCAAGACTTCCCACAAGAATTAAAAGAAAAAGCTGCTAGCTTATTTAAAGCACTAGCACCCATAACAAGAAATGAATTAATCATCGAAATCTGGCGTGCTTTCTTCGAAACACCAGCGGAAGAGCTATTATACCTATACAAAAAACAGTCATTCGTTCTAGGAAAAGAAGTTACTTTCACACTGGATCAAAAAGACTACAAAGGACTTGCTAAAGACATCTCTGAAAGTGGTAAACTTTTAGTTCAATGTGATAACGGAAAAGAAATCTGGCTCAATAGCGGAGAAATTTCACTAAAAACTTGGAAGTAATAGCAAAGTTCTACAACAAAAAATGGCTCTATAATATTTGTAGTGGGTAAATCCCCTATAGATATTATGAAGCCTATTTTTGTGTAGAAAAAAAGAAAGGACGAAATTCGTCCTTTCTCGATCTTAGCTTTTCTTCAACCCACTACAGTTGACAAAGATCCTCTAGATCTTAGCCACTATTATTCCAAAAAACAAAAAAAGAGTTATGAACTCTCATTAAAACGGAGAATAAGGGATTCGAACCCTTGCGCCAGTTACCCGACCTAACGATTTAGCAAACCGTCCTCTTCAGCCTCTTGAGTAATTCTCCTATTAATGGGCACGAGTGGACTCGAACCACCGACCTCACGCTTATCAGGCGTGCGCTCTAACCACCTGAGCTACGCGCCCAA
>CAJNBV010000025.1 GCA_905221095.1 bacterium | reverse complement strand
GGAGTAGTAGAAGTAACCTATAAAGACGGTTCAAAAGATACAGTAGATGTAAAAGTTACAGTAAAAGAATTAAGTTCGGAATACGAAGTGAGTGGATCACCAATCGAAGTTAATCAAAATACTCCAGTAACAAACGATGACTTAAAAGCTAAAGTAACCGCAACTTCAAAAGTAGGAAATGTAAATGGAACAGATAAGATTTCAACAGTAACGGCCCCTACAATCAATACAGCTAATTATGGTGAGCAAAACATTACTGCCACAGTAACTTTCAAAGATGGAACAACAAAATCTGTGACCATTCCGCTGAAAGTTAAAGACGTAACGAAGCCAACTATTTCAGCACCAACGAATGGACAAAACTGGGACTTAATAGCAGTAGAAGGATCAAACCCAGAAATCTCTGTAACAAGCGAAGATAACGTTGGAGGAAGTGGTGTTAAGACAACGACAGTAACAGGTTTACCAGACTTCCTAGAATATAATGATTCAACTAAGAAGATTCAGTTCAAAGAAGGAGTGTCGGGTGTACCAAGTTTACCAGAAGGAACAGATGTACAACCTCATAATGTAACTATCACAGTTGTAGATAACGCAGGAAACGAAGCAACAACAAACGTAACAATAGCTGTGAAATCAATGACTACAAAATATGATGCAACTCCAAACACTCAAAAACAAACAGTTAGCTATGGTGAAACTCCAGATGCAGGAACCAGCGTGAATCAAACAGGCTTACCAGAAGGTACAAGTTACGCATGGAAAACAAGACCATTAACGACAGATGGGGCTGGGGATAAAGCAGGAGTGGTTACTGTAACATATCCTGACGGTTCGAAAGATACAGTTGAAGTGACTGTAGGTGTTCGTAGTCTAGCGGATGAATATGAGCCAACAGGCACTAAAATTGTAAAAAATCAAAAAGATACTGTATCAAATGAAGATTTAAAAGCAGCAGTAACGATTAGCAATAATGGTAATAGTAAGGTTAAATCTGTTACACCAGTTGGAGAATTTAGTACTGTAGAATTTGGAAATAAAACAATCAATGCTACAGTAACATACCTTGATGACACAACTGATTCCGTTACAATACCACTTGAAGTCAAAGATGTAACTAAACCAACAATCCAATCACCAACGAACGGACAAAACTGGAACTTAATCGCAGTAGAAGGATCAAACCCAGAAATCTCTGTAATAAGCGAAGACAATACTGGAGGAAGTGGAGTTAAGACAACGACAGTAACAGGCTTACCAGATTTCTTAGAATATAATGAGTCAACTAAGAAGATTCAGTTCAAAGCAGGAGTGTCGGGTGTACCAAGTTTACCTGAAGGGACTAATGAACAACCTCATAATATAACTATTACAGTTGTAGATAACGCAGGAAATGAAACAATAACAAACGTAACAATTACTGTGAAATCAATGACTACCAAATATGATGCAACTCCAAACACTCAAAAACAAACAGTTAGCTATGGTGAAACTCCAGATGCAGGAACCAGCGTGAATCAAACAGGCGTACCAGAAGGAACAAGTTACGCTTGGAAAACGACACCAGTAACGACAAATGGACCTGGAGAAAAGGACGGAGTAGTAGAAGTAACCTATAAAGACGGTTCAAAAGATACAGTAGATGTAAAAGTTACAGTAAAAGAATTAAGTTCAGAATATGAAGTAACTGGATCACCAATTGAAGTAAATCAAAATGATCCAATTTCTAACGACGACTTAAAAGCTAAAGTAACTGCCACTTCAAAAGAAGGAAATGTGAATGGAACAGATAAGATTTCATCTGTAGAACCTAAAACGTCAATAAGTACAGTAAACTATGGTGACCAAAACATTACTGCCACAGTAACTTTCAAAGATGGAACAACCAAAGAAGTGACGATTCCATTGAAAGTTAAAGATGTAACATCGCCAACTATTTCAGCTCCAGCAGAAAATACAAACTGGGAAATGACCGCATTAGATAAAGCTCTACCAAATATGGAAGTAAGAGCGGAAGATAATGAGAACGGTAGTGGAATTAAAAACGTCACTGTGACTGGATTGCCTGATTACTTAGAATATGATAGTACAACTAACGCTATTAAATTCAAATCAGGAAAACAAACAGTAGAAAAACTAGCTGAGAATACACCAAGTCAAGAATTTACTTTAAACATTCGAGCAGAAGACAAAGCAGGAAATGTCAGCGAAAGAACTGCGAAAATCACTGTATCTTCAATGAGTGCGAAGAATACTCCAACGCCAATTCCACAAAATACAGGTTATGGACAAGTGCCAGATCCTAATGCAAGTGTTGATAAAGCAGGATTGCCAGATGGAACAAAAGTGACGTGGAAAACACCACCAGTAGTAAATACACCAGGAACTACTACAGGAGTGGCTGAAGTAACTTATCCAGATGGTTCAAAAGATGTAGTGACAGTAAATGTAACGGTTAGAAAAGTAAGTGAAGATTTTACAGCAACTGGAACACAAATTGAAGTAAATCAAAATGTATCAATTACTCCAGAAATGTTAAAAGGAGCAGTAACTGCGACAAATGCGCAAGGTGAGAATGGAAATTCTAAAATTGCAACCGTGGAAGCCAAAACACCAATTAACACTGAGGCGTATGGAGACCAAACAATACAAGCAAAAGTAACATATATTGATGGCTCAGAGCAAGATGTTACAATTCCATTGAAAGTAAAAGATGTTACGGATCCAACAATTCAAACACCAGCAAATGGACAAAACTGGGAAATGACGGCTTTAGATAAAACATTGCCTCCTATGAAGGTTGAGGCAAAAGATAATGCAAATGGTAGTGGAATTGCTACTATTGAAGTGAGAAATATGCCTTCATTCTTAACATTTGATCAAGCTTCTGGAACAATTGTGTTCAAAGAGGGTGTTCTAGAAGTACCGAGAATTGATTCTGATAATGTAATGCATGGTGTAACGATAGTAGCTAGAGATAAAGCTGGGAATTCGACATCAATCTTAGTAAATATTACAGTTTGGTCAATGCGTGGAAAATACAGCCCAACCGCAATAGCGCAGGAAGTGGACAATGGACACGTACCAGATCCAGAAACAAGTGTAAACAAAACAGGCTTACCAGAAGGTACAAGAGTTACATGGAAGACAAATCCAGAGGTAAGTACCCCAGGAAGTCATCCAAGTGTAGCCTTAGTCACCTATCCGGACGGAACAGTCGATGAAGTCACAGTCCCAATCACGGTGAAAGAACAAAAAGAAACGTTCAATCCAACTGCGAAGCAACCAGCTCCAACCGCAAAACACGGCAGTGACCCAAGCGCAGAAGGAAGTATTAACACAGAAAATCTGCCAAAAGGTACAACCTATACATGGGTAGAAAAACCAGATACCAATACAACCCCAGGAAGTAAACCAGGGAAAGTATTAATCACCTACCCAGACCATAGTACGGAAGAAGTTACGGTAACGGTAAACGTAACTCCGCAAAATGATGAATACACACCAACCGCAATAGCGCAAGAAGTGGACAATGGGCACGTACCAGATCCAGAAACAAGTGTAGATAGAACCGGCTTACCAAGTGGCACCACCGTCACATGGAAAGACACGCCAGTTGTGAATACCCCAGGAGATCATCCAAGTGTAGCCTTAGTCCATTATCCAGACGGAACTACCGATGAAGTCACAGTCCCAATCACGGTGAAAGAACAAAAAGAAACGTTCAATCCAACTGCGAAGCAACCAGCTCCAACCGCAAAACACGGCAGTGACCCAAGCGCAGAAGGAAGTATCAATACAGATGGCTTACCAAAAGGTACAACCTACACATGGGTAGAAAAACCAGATACCAATACAACCCCAGGAAACAAACCAGGGAAAGTATTAATCACCTACCCAGACCATAGTACGGAAGAAGTAAGCGTAACAGTAAACGTAACACCACAAAATGATGAGTATACACCAACTGGTATTGCGCAAACCGTAGACAATGGACACGTGCCAAATGCAGAAGACAGTGTCAATAAAACCGGCTTACCAGCAGGAACAACTGTTACATGGAAGACAACGCCAGATGTAAGCACACCAGGAAATCATCCAGGGGTAGCCTTAGTCCACTATCCAGATGGAACGGAAGATGAAGTCGAAGTACCAGTAACGGTAAAAGAACAAAAAGAAACGTTCAATCCAACGGCAAAAGAACCGAACCAAACTGTTCGTCACAACGAAGTACCAAATCCAGAAAAAAGCATTAATACAAATGACTTACCAGCAGGAACAAACTATAGCTGGTCAGAACAACCAGACACAAGTAAACCAGGAAGTAAACCAGGGAAAGCATTAATCACCTACCCAGATAAGAGTACGGAAGAAGTGACGGTAACGGTTGAAGTAACGCCACAAAAAGACGATTACGATCCACAGCCAAAAGCCCAAAC
>CAJNBV010000024.1 GCA_905221095.1 bacterium | reverse complement strand
AGCTAAGCGACTTCCATATCTCACAGGGGGCAACCCCCAACTACTTCCGGCGTTCTAGGGCTTAACTTCTGTGTTCGGCATGGGTACAGGTGTATCTCCTAGGCTATCGTCACTTAACTCTGAGTAATACCTACTCAAAATTGAATATCTATTCAAATCAAGAAAACCTTGCGCTTTCATATTCTCAGTTACTTTGGATAAGTCCTCGAGCTATTAGTATTAGTCCGCTACATGTGTCGCCACACTTCCACTTCTAACCTATCTACCTGATCATCTCTCAGGGCTCTTACTGATATAAAATCATGGGAAATCTCATCTTGAGGTGGGTTTCACACTTAGATGCTTTCAGCGTTTATCCCTTCCCTACATAGCTACCCAGCGATGCCTTTGGCAAGACAACTGGTACACCAGCGGTAAGTCCACTCTGGTCCTCTCGTACTAGGAGCAGATCCTCTCAAATTTCCTACGCCCGCGACGGATAGGGACCGAACTGTCTCACGACGTTCTGAACCCAGCTCGCGTGCCGCTTTAATGGGCGAACAGCCCAACCCTTGGGACCGACTACAGCCCCAGGATGCGACGAGCCGACATCGAGGTGCCAAACCTCCCCGTCGATGTGAACTCTTGGGGGAGATAAGCCTGTTATCCCCAGGGTAGCTTTTATCCGTTGAGCGATGGCCCTTCCATACGGAACCACCGGATCACTAAGCCCGACTTTCGTCCCTGCTCGAGTTGTAGCTCTCGCAGTCAAGCTCCCTTATACCTTTACACTCTGCGAATGATTTCCAACCATTCTGAGGGAACCTTTGGGCGCCTCCGTTACCTTTTAGGAGGCGACCGCCCCAGTCAAACTGCCCGTCAGACACTGTCTCCGATAGGGATCACCTATCCGGGTTAGAGTGGCCATAACACAAGGGTAGTATCCCAACAACGTCTCCTTCGAAACTGGCGTCCCGATCTCTTAGACTCCTACCTATCCTGTACATGTGGTACAGACACTCAATATCAAACTGCAGTAAAGCTCCATGGGGTCTTTCCGTCCTGTCGCGGGTAACCTGCATCTTCACAGGTACTAAAATTTCACCGAGTCTCTCGTTGAGACAGTGCCCAAATCATTACGCCTTTCGTGCGGGTCGGAACTTACCCGACAAGGAATTTCGCTACCTTAGGACCGTTATAGTTACGGCCGCCGTTTACTGGGGCTTCAATTCATACCTTCGCTTACGCTAAGCACTCCTCTTAACCTTCCAGCACCGGGCAGGCGTCACCCCCTATACATCATCTTACGATTTAGCAGAGAGCTGTGTTTTTGATAAACAGTTGCTTGGGCCTATTCACTGCGGCTGACTTAAAGTCAGCACCCCTTCTCCCGAAGTTACGGGGTCATTTTGCCGAGTTCCTTAACGAGAGTTCTCTCGCTCACCTGAGGCTACTCGCCTCGACTACCTGTGTCGGTTTGCGGTACGGGTAGAGTATGTTTAAACGCTAGAAGCTTTTCTTGGCAGTGTGACGTCACTAACTTCGCTACTAAACTTCGCTCCCCATCACAGCTCAATGTTACAGATATAAGCATTTGACTCATATCACACCTCACTGCTTAGACAGACACTTCCAATCGTCTGCTTTAGTTAGCCTACTGCGTCCCTCCATCACTACATACTCTAGTACAGGAATATCAACCTGTTGTCCATCGGATACACCTTTCGGTCTCTCCTTAGGTCCCGACTAACCCAGGGCGGACGAGCCTTCCCCTGGAAACCTTAGTCTTACGGTGGACAGGATTCTCACCTGTCTTTCGCTACTCATACCGGCATTCTCACTTCTATGCGTTCCAGCACTCCTCACGGTACACCTTCTTCACACATAGAACGCTCTCCTACCATACCTATAAAGGTATCCACAGCTTCGGTAAATTGTTTTAGCCCCGGTACATTTTCGGCGCAGGGTCACTCGACTAGTGAGCTATTACGCACTCTTTGAATGAATAGCTGCTTCTAAGCTAACATCCTAGTTGTCTGTGCAACCCCACATCCTTTTCCACTTAACAATTATTTTGGGACCTTAGCTGGTGGTCTGGGCTGTTTCCCTTTCGACTACGGATCTTAGCACTCGCAGTCTGACTGCCGACCATAATTCATTGGCATTCGGAGTTTATCTGAGATTGGTAATCCGGGATGGACCCCTCACCCAAACAGTGCTCTACCTCCAAGAATCTTAATGTCGACGCTAGCCCTAAAGCTATTTCGGAGAGAACCAGCTATCTCCAAGTTCGTTTGGAATTTCTCCGCTACCCACAAGTCATCCAAGCACTTTTCAACGTGCCCTGGTTCGGTCCTCCAGTGCGTCTTACCGCACCTTCAACCTGCTCATGGGTAGGTCACATGGTTTCGGGTCTACGTCATGATACTAATCCGCCCTATTCAGACTCGGTTTCCCTACGGCTCCGTCTCTTCAACTTAACCTCGCATCATAACGTAACTCGCCGGTTCATTCTACAAAAGGCACGCTCTCACCCATTAACGGGCTCGAACTTGTTGTAGGCACACGGTTTCAGGTTCTATTTCACTCCCCTCCCGGGGTGCTTTTCACCTTTCCCTCACGGTACTGGTTCACTATCGGTCACTAGGGAGTATTTAGGGTTGGGAGATGGTCCTCCCAGATTCCGACGGGATTTCTCGTGTCCCGCCGTACTCAGGATACTGCTAGGTACAAAGACTATTTTAAATACGAGGCTATTACTCTCTTTGGCTGATCTTCCCAAATCATTCTTCTATAATCTTTGAGTCCACATTGCAGTCCTACAACCCCGAAGAGTAAACTCTTCGGTTTGCCCTTCTGCCGTTTCGCTCGCCGCTACTAAGGCAATCGCTTTTGCTTTCTCTTCCTGCAGCTACTTAGATGTTTCAGTTCACTGCGTCTTCCTCCTCACATCCTTAACAGATGCGGGTAACAGGTAGTACCTGTTGGGTTCCCCCATTCGGAAATCCCTGGATCATCGCTTACTTACAGCTACCCAAGGCATATCGTCGTTTGTCACGTCCTTCTTCGGCTCCTAGTGCCAAGGCATCCACCGTGCGCCCTTATTAACTTAACCTTATTTTTGACCTTTCAGTCATAAACTCTTTTAATACTACAGCGTTTCGGTTTATTTTCTTGTTACTATTTGATATAGATATTCAATTTTCAATGTGCATTACTTGGTGATCTCTCACCAATGGAGCCTAGCGGGATCGAACCGCTGACCTCCTGCGTGCAAAGCAGGCGCTCTCCCAGCTGAGCTAAGGCCCCACAAGACCTCTCAAGACTAAACAAGACCAATGTGCAGTTCCTTATCCTTAGAAAGGAGGTGATCCAGCCGCACCTTCCGATACGGCTACCTTGTTACGACTTCACCCCAATCATCTATCCCACCTTAGGCGGCTGGCTCCTTACGGTTACCTCACCGACTTCGGGTGTTACAAACTCTCGTGGTGTGACGGGCGGTGTGTACAAGGCCCGGGAACGTATTCACCGCGGCGTGCTGATCCGCGATTACTAGCGATTCCGACTTCATGTAGGCGAGTTGCAGCCTACAATCCGAACTGAGACTGGCTTTAAGAGATTAGCTTGCCGTCACCGGCTTGCGACTCGTTGTACCAGCCATTGTAGCACGTGTGTAGCCCAGGTCATAAGGGGCATGATGATTTGACGTCATCCCCACCTTCCTCCGGTTTATTACCGGCAGTCTCGCTAGAGTGCCCAACTAAATGATGGCAACTAACAATAGGGGTTGCGCTCGTTGCGGGACTTAACCCAACATCTCACGACACGAGCTGACGACAACCATGCACCACCTGTCACCTCTGTCCCGAAGGAAAGCTCTATCTCTAGAGCGGTCAGAGGGATGTCAAGACCTGGTAAGGTTCTTCGCGTTGCTTCGAATTAAACCACATGCTCCACCGCTTGTGCGGGCCCCCGTCAATTCCTTTGAGTTTCAACCTTGCGGTCGTACTCCCCAGGCGGAGTGCTTAATGCGTTAGCTGCGGCACTAAACCCCGGAAAGGGTCTAACACCTAGCACTCATCGTTTACGGCGTGGACTACCAGGGTATCTAATCCTGTTTGCTCCCCACGCTTTCGAGCCTCAGCGTCAGTTACAAGCCAGAGAGCCGCTTTCGCCACCGGTGTTCCTCCATATATCTACGCATTTCACCGCTACACATGGAATTCCACTCTCCCCTCTTGCACTCAAGTTAAACAGTTTCCAAAGCGTACTATGGTTAAGCCACAGCCTTTAACTTCAGACTTATCTAACCGCCTGCGCTCGCTTTACGCCCAATAAATCCGGACAACGCTCGGGACCTACGTATTACCGCGGCTGCTGGCACGTAGTTAGCCGTCCCTTTCTGGTAAGATACCGTCACAGTGTGAACTTTCCACTCTCACACTCGTTCTTCTCTTACAACAGAGCTTTACGATCCGAAAACCTTCTTCACTCACGCGGCGTTGCTCGGTCAGACTTCCGTCCATTGCCGAAGATTCCCTACTGCTGCCTCCCGTAGGAGTCTGGGCCGTGTCTCAGTCCCAGTGTGGCCGATCACCCTCTCAGGTCGGCTATGTATCGTCGCCTTGGTGAGCCGTTACCCCACCAACTAGCTAATACAACGCAGGTCCATCTGGTAGTGATGCAATTGCACCTTTTAAGCAAATGTCATGCAACATCTACTGTTATGCGGTATTAGCTATCGTTTCCAATAGTTATCCCCCGCTACCAGGCAGGTTACCTACGCGTTACTCACCCGTTCGCAACTCATCCAGAAGAGCAAGCTCTCCCTTCAGCGTTCTACTTGCATGTATTAGGCACGCCGCCAGCGTTCGTCCTGAGCCAGGATCAAACTCTCATTAAAAGTTTGAGTTCTCACTCATTTCTGTCACTGACAGATTTATTGTTTTTTCATTGTTCAGTACTACAACAATTGTTGTAGTGCCCTGCACATTGGTTCGTCTTGTTCAGTTTTCAAAGGTCTTTGTCGCTTACTTCTCTCAAGCGACAACTATATTAGTATATCACAATCGCTTTCGCTTGTCAACACTTTTTTGAAACTTTTTTAAACTTTTTTTCATCAAGTGTGCCATCCGCAACATACCATAGTCCGTACGGGATTCGAACCCGTGTTACCGCCGTGAAAAGGCGGTGTCTTAACCCCTTGACCAACGGACCAGAGTTGTTATTTTCAACTCTTACTATTATACCGACTTTTTATTTTTTGTCAACATCTTTTTCTAATTTTTTT
>CAJNBV010000023.1 GCA_905221095.1 bacterium | reverse complement strand
ATCATCATAAGTTAATTTCATAATAAAAACACCCCAAAAGTTAGATTTTTTCTGTCTAACTTTTGGGGTGCAGTTCAAAACTTGATATGATGCGTTTTATTATGAGAAGATTTACTTCATTTTTTGCTGAAATTGGTCTCTTGCCCAAGCTCTATCAAAATAATTGTTTTCTAAATTAGAAAAGTGAGAATACAAGCACGGCCAAGGCTGCACCAATAACAGGTCCTACAACTGGAATCCAAGCATAAGACCAGTCTCCGTCTCCCTTGTTTGGAATTGGCAAGATACTGTGCATGATACGAGGGCCAAGGTCACGCGCAGGGTTCAAGGCATAACCTGTTGTCCCACCTAGTGAAAGACCGATACCGACAATCAAAGTCCCCACTGCAAAGGTTCCGATACCTGCCTGAAAATCGTACAGCCCCAAAGCAAAGATTGTCAACACCAAAACAAAGGTTCCTAGGATTTCACTAATCAAGTTTGATACAGTATCCTTGATGGCTGGCCCAGTACTGAAGGTTGCCAGGATATTGCCTGCATTTTCTTCTGCCTCATAATGCGGTTTGAATTGCAACCAAACTAAAATCTGACCGAGCATAGCCCCTGCGAACTGAGCTAGGATGTATGGAAAAACGGAAGCCCAAGGCAAACCACCTTTTAAGGCTACACCAATGGTCACAGCTGGGTTTAAATGAGCTGGACTAAGCTTGCCAGATACAAAGACCGCAACCGCAACGGCAATTCCCCAACCCATAGTAATCACAATCCAACCTGAACTGTTACTCTTAGTTTTTGGAAGAACCACACCTGCAACAACACCATTTCCTAGAAGAATCAGGATTAAAGTCCCCAAAAATTCTCCAAATAATTCATTCATCATCTTTCTGTCTCCATTAAAAAGAAGGGGCGGGCGACAAGGAGTCCTGCCCTCCACCTCTTTTCCTTTTTCTTAATTTTTTAATTCTGCTAAATCATTGTTAGCAAGAGCTGCTTCGACATCCGCACGGTAGGCTGCTTTTTCTTCTTCTGACCAATCATAGAATCGTCCCATTTCATTCAAAACTGGCTCAACGATGCTGTCCAAGCTATCACGCATAAAGAGCATGTGGTTGGTACGACGAAGAAGGAAGTCAACTGGGCTAAGAGCCAACTCATTGCGCATTGCATAGTGAAGAGACAAAGTGTCTGCCAAGCTGAGTCCTGGCGCTTGTTCCAAGCTATGAGCAAGGGCAAAGACTTTCGGTGCATTTGAACCGTAAAGATTTGCCAGATAGTGAGCTTCCTTGCTATCCAAGCCACGTGAAACTCCAAGTTGCGCAAAGGCTTCGATTTCTGAGTCCACATTTGCTGGGTTCAATTCCCCACCTGAAACAGGGTAAGTCTTAGAGTTGATGAGTTTAAAACTGCGATCAAATTCTGCTTTGAGGATGTCAACCACGCGCTCCATAGCTCCTTCTGCCATTTTACGGTAGTCTGTGATTTTACCACCAGCAAGGGTCAAAAGGCCATTGTCATCACGGTCCAAGCTCGAACCACGTGAAACTGCAGATGGGTCCAAATGTTTCTCAGAGGTACTGCTTTCAAGCTTGCTGACAGCAGACTCAACATCTTCACGCGTTTTTTCTTTCGATAGATAAGATTCAACAGTCGCAATCAAGCTATTGAAGCTTTCGTCGCTAATGGTTCCGTTATTTCCGCCATTGTAGTCAGAAGCGCTATTGCCTGCAATCAATGGACGAAGACCTGCCCAGCTGCTTTCGATATCGTCAATGGTGATGTTTGCTTCTGGGAAGCGGTTGTTGACAATGCCAAGTAGATAATCCACATCTTCTTGAGTCACTTTTGGATGTTCCAAATCGCCTGTGTAGTCTGTATCTGTTGTACCGAAGTAGGTTTTGTTTTCACGTGGGAGAACAAAGACCATACGGCCATCACCCAAACCTGTATCAAAGTAAACTGGTTGAGAAACCTTGATCTTGCTTGAATCCACTACTAAGTGCACTCCCTTAGTTGGGCGCATTTGTGAGAATTGGGTTCCCTTATTAGACAAATTACGCACCTTGTCGCTCCAAGGACCTGTTGTGTTAATCACCAGACGCGCCTTGATGTCAAAGACTTGGTCTGTCAACAAATCACGAGCTACAACACCTGTAATTTTGTCACTTTCGTCAAAGAGGAAGCCTTCTGCCTTCACGTGGTTGGCAATGAGGGCGCCGTCTTGGTTAGCACGTTTGATGTTTTCAATCACGAGACGCGCATCGTTATTACGGAAGTCAAGGTAAACCCCACCGCCTACCAAACCTTCTTTCTTCAAGTTTGGCTGGCGTTCTAAGACTTCTTCCTTACTCAAAACCTTGTTAGCAGCTGGTGTGTTGTTAACTCCTGCCAAAAGGTCATACAAGTCCATAGCTACTTTGAGACGGAAGAGACTAAAGGTCGCTCCATCTTCGTCGTAAACCGGCAAGAGCATTGGATCTGGTTTTGGAATATGTGGTGCAATTTGTTGAACCACTGCACGTTCAGAAACTGTATCTGATACCACTTCTACATCAAATTGCTTAAGGTAACGTAGTCCTCCGTGAACCAATTTTGTTGAACGGCTTGATGTTCCTTCTGCGAAGTCCTGCATTTCAATCAAACCAGTCTCAAGACCACTAGCTGCCGCCTGCAAGGCTACACCAGCCCCTGTAATCCCCCCACCGATAATCAAGAGGTCTAGAGTACGTTCCTGCATTTTTTTAATTGATAATTCACGTGTTTTCTTTGAAAATTCCATATTTACACACTTTCTAACTGAGTCGCTTTATTCTTCCAGTATTAGTCGTCAATTTCCGCAAAGACTTGCGTTGCTTTCACAGCTTTCTTCCAGCCCTTGTAGAGTTGTTCCTTGCGCGATTCGTTCATAGACGGCTCAAAGAGTTCTCCTGTCTCGTTCAAGAGTTTCAACTCATCCAAGTCCTTCCAGTAGCCTACTGACAAACCTGCTAGGAAGGCTGCTCCTAGAGCAGTTGTTTCCAAGTTTTTGGCGCGTGCGATGTCGATTCCCAAGATGTCAGCTTGGAAATGCATGAGGAAGTTATTCATAGCTGCACCACCATCTACTTTCAAGACTTGGATAGCTGTCTGAGCATCTACTTGCATGGTGTCGATGATATCACGGACTTGATAAGCGATAGATTGAAGAGTTGCTTTGATAAAGTCTTCTTTGCTTGTTCCACGAGTCAAACCAAAGACAGAACCACGAGCGTTTTGGTTCCAGTATGGAGCACCTAGACCTGTAAAGGCTGGAACGACATAAACTTCATCGTTGTTGTGAGAATCACGGGCGTATTTTTCAGACTCTGGTGAATTTTCTACCATGCGAAGACCGTCACGAAGCCATTGAATGGCACTTCCTGCGATAAAGATAGAACCTTCTAAGGCATAGTAAACCTTGCCGTTGATTCCGTAACCAATGGTTGTCAAAAGATTGTTCTCAGACAACTGCATCTCTTCCCCAGTATTCATGATAATGAAAGAACCTGTTCCATAAGTATTCTTGACCATACCTGGTTCAAAAGCCAACTGTCCAAAGAGGGCTGCCTGTTGGTCCCCAGCCATACCTGAGATTGGCACTTCTCCACCATAGAAGTGGAATGGAGCTGTCTTACCGTAGATTTCAGAGTTAGAACGAACTTCTGGAAGCATAGCCTTAGGAATGTTGAGAATTTCCAAAATCTCGTCATCCCATTTGAGTTCCTTAATGTTATAAAGCATGGTACGGGCTGCATTGGAGTAATCCGTCACGTGAGCCGCACCGTCAGTCAATTTCCAAACCAACCAAGTATCGATGGTACCAAAGAGCAATTCTCCCTTTTCAGCTCTCTCTTGGGCTCCTTCTACATGATCCAAAATCCAACGAACTTTAGTAGCAGAGAAATAAGCATCGATGATCAAACCAGTCTTTTCATGGAATTTTTCCACATAACCTTGACTTTTTAGTTGTTCAGCCAGAGGAGCTGTCTGGCGAGACTGCCAAACGATAGCATTGTAGATAGGAAGCCCTGTTTTCTTATCCCAGACAACCGTTGTTTCACGCTGGTTGGTAATCCCGATTGCTTCGATTTGATTTGGCTTGACACCACTTTCGATGAAAGCTCCAGCAATAACTGACTGAACAGAGTTCCAAATTTCATTGGCATTGTGCTCAACCCAACCTGCCTGAGGGAAAATCTGAGTGAACTCTTTTTGACTCGAGCTAACCTTTTCTCCTTTTTTGTTAAAAATAATGGCACGAGAACTTGTAGTCCCCTGGTCAATGGCCATGATGTATTTTTCTTGTGACATGTGCTGTCCTCCTGATAAAGATCTTGAGGATGTTTCCTCTTTACACTTACTAGTATACAAAATAAAGCGCTTCCTTGTTCATCAACTTTTTTTAATTTTTTAAAAAATGTGAGGAGATTGTGTAAATTTCACAAAAAAGATGAATGATTTACAGTCGAAAAGGACTTTTCTTGGTACAACAAAATAAAAAACGCATAATATTAGGGAACAAAATCCTTTATATTATGCATCTCATTATGAAAATGGAGAAGACAGACAAAGGCTGTCCTCTCCAAATATCAGTTTTTTATCAACCCACTATAGTTGATAAAAATTTATAGAAATTAGTTTTTGCGTTTAGCAAATGGAAGGGCACCAAGGAGTAATCCTAGGAATCCTAATGATGCAATTGCAACATTATCTTTTTCACCAGTATTTGGAAGTTCTTTCTTATCTTCTGATTTTGCAGCTGGTGCTTGATAAGTATTATCTTGGCTAGTACCTGCTACTGCTGGGGCTTCAGCTGCTGGTGTAGCTGGAGTATCTGCTCCAGGAGCTGGTGT
The DNA here is from genome assembly GCA_905221095.1 of bacterium. GTDB lineage: Bacteria > Bacillota > Bacilli > Lactobacillales > Streptococcaceae > Streptococcus. The sequence continues at coordinate 834 of CAJNBV010000023.1, read as the reverse complement.
TGCAGGTGTCTCATTTGCTGGTGTAGACGGTGTTGCTGAACCTGATGACTCTGCTGGAGTTGAAGCTGGTGTTTGTGTTGGTTTGTTAATAATATAACGGTCACCAGGGTAATCTCCACCATTTCTACCTGACTGTTGTTCTATTTGAGGTCCCTTATTATAATTTCCATCTACTTTTCTGTAGTAGTTAGTAATAATACCATCTTCATCAATAAATTTCACAAAAGTATAACCTGCAATTGGTTTACCTTTGAAGTTACCTGCTTCGGCCTCCAAAATGTCAGCATTAGTATCAACATCAACATAGCGTGTTACTTTTAGAACTTTTTTATCTTCTTTTTGATCTAAAACTTCAGATTTGTTGCCTGCTAAGATTTTTAAAGCTTCTTCTAAATCAGCTAAACGATTTCTTAATCCTTCTAAATAGTAATCTTCAACACCTTCAATTTCTTCAACGTCTTTGATTTCCTCTTTAACTTTATCGATTTCGTCTAAGATTTTATTTTCTTCTGTTGGTTCTAATCTCTTAAGTTTTCCGTCTAGTTCATCTTCAGCTTTTTCTAATTCAGCTTTTTTAGCTTCTAATTTTTCTTTAGCTGCAGTAACATAGTCAACTGCATCTGAATTATTTTCATTGTCAGCTACTTCTTTTTCTAAGTCAGCTACTTCTTTTTCTAAATCAGCTACTTTATTTTGAAGTGCTTCGATTGCAGCATCTTCAGAAGGTGTTTCTTCAGCTGGTTTACCTGGAGTTGGAGTTTCTTCAGCTGGTTTATTTGGTGCTGGTGTTTCTTCAGCCGGTTTACTTGGTGCTGGTGTTTCTTCAGCTGGTTT
>CAJNBV010000022.1 GCA_905221095.1 bacterium | reverse complement strand
TAATTCCACCATAAAAATCCGTTTTAGACTAATTTCCACTTTGGTCAGGCAAGTGGAAGTTACTTTGAGAAGTTAGCTAGCAATTTATAAGTTGGGGTAGCAAAAGTTTTTGCTTGATTTTAGGCTTGCTTTGTGCTATAGTAATTGATAACTAAATATTCCTTTAAACCTGTCCCGTGAGGCAGGCAAGGAGCGCGATAAAGTAGAAGGGTGAAGTCTATACTGTTTGCGGTAGGGCTCGCTTGGCTATACATTTCAAGTCTCCTTGTTTAAGGAGACTTTTCTTTTTGGAGGTTTGTCATGAAGACAAAAGAAGTTGTAGACGAATTGACCGTCAAACGAGCGATTACGCGTATTACTTATGAGATTATCGAACGTAACAAAGATTTGAATAAAATCGTCTTGGCTGGTATTAAAACTCGAGGTGTCTTTATCGCCCACCGTATCCAAGAACGTTTGGAGCAGCTAGAAAACCTTTCAGTTCCTGTTGTAGAATTGGATACTAAACCTTTCCGTGACGATGTTAAAAGTGGAGAAGATACTTCTTTGGTTTCTGTTGATGTGACAGACCGTGAAGTTATCTTGGTGGATGATGTGCTTTATACAGGTCGTACCATCCGCGCTGCTATTGATAATATTGTAGGTCATGGCCGTCCTGCGCGCGTGAGTTTAGCGGTTCTAGTAGATCGTGGACATAGAGAATTGCCAATTCGCCCAGATTACGTTGGGAAGAATATCCCAACTAGTCGTTCTGAAGAAATCATCGTAGAGATGGCAGAACTTGATGGCCAAGACAGAGTTCTGATTACTGAAGAAGCTTAGAAAGCTAAAGGAGTAGCCATGTCAGAAAATCAACAAGAATTGAACCATGTGGTGTCCATGGAAGACCTCACTGTCGATCAAGTCATGAAATTGATCAAGCGAGGAATCGAGTTTAAAAACGGAGCCCAGCTTCCCTATGAGGACCATCCGATTGTTTCCAATCTTTTCTTTGAAGATTCTACACGGACGCATAAGTCCTTTGAAGTGGCAGAGATTAAACTGGGATTGGAGCGACTTGACTTTGATGTGAAGACCAGTTCGGTCAATAAGGGTGAAACCCTTTATGATACCATCTTGACTTTATCTGCTCTAGGAGTTGACGTCTGTGTGATTCGCCACCCAGAGGTCGACTACTACAGAGAATTGATTGCAAGTCCGACGATTACGACTTCTATTATCAATGGTGGAGATGGTTCGGGTCAACACCCTAGCCAGAGCTTGCTTGATTTGATGACTATTTATGAGGAATTTGGTCACTTTGAGGGTCTTAAGGTTGCTATTGCAGGTGACTTGGACCACTCACGTGTTGCCAAATCCAATATGCAGATTTTGAAACGCTTGGGAGCTGAACTTTTCTTTGCAGGACCTGAGGAATGGAGAAGTCAAGAGTTTGCAGACTATGGACAGTTTGTAACCATTGATGAAATCATTGATCAGGTGGATGTCATGATGTTTCTCCGTGTGCAACATGAACGCCATGATAGTGGTGCAGTATTTTCAAAAGAAGACTATCATGACCAACATGGCTTGACGCAGGAACGATACAATCGCTTGAAAGAAACAGCAATCCTCATGCACCCAGCTCCAGTCAATCGTGATGTGGAAATCGCAGATCACTTGGTTGAAGCACCAAAATCACGGATTGTCCAACAAATGACTAATGGTGTCTTTGTTCGAATGGCAATCTTAGAATCCGTATTGGCGAGTAGAAACGCCAACTAAAACACGAGACGTTAAAAGACGCCAGTGAGCGTCCACGAGAGGTGAGAATATGACAAAAAGACTTCTAGTATTAGAAGATGGCACAGTTTTTGAAGGCAAGGCCTTCGGAGCAGATATTGATGTAACAGGCGAAATCGTTTTTAACACAGGAATGACCGGCTACCAAGAATCCATTACAGACCAGTCTTATAATGGACAAATCTTGACCTTTACTTATCCTTTGGTAGGAAATTATGGCATTAACCGTGATGACTACGAATCCATTATTCCAACTTGTAAGGGAGTTGTTGTTTTCGAGGAGGCACGTAGAGCAAGCAACTGGCGCAACCAGATGACCTTGGATGAATTTTTGAAAGCCAAGAAAATTCCAGGTATTTCAGGGATTGATACACGTGCACTTACCAAGATTATCCGTAAGCATGGCACTATGCGAGCAACATTAACTCATGTTGGAGACAGTATGGACCATGTGACGGACCAGCTCCAAGCAACAGTCTTGCCGACAGATAATATCAAGCAGGTTTCTACTAAAACGTCATATCCAGCTCCAGGAGTTGGTTTGAGCGTGGTGCTAGTGGACTTTGGTCTTAAGCACTCAATCTTACGAGAACTTTCTAAGCGTAATTGTAACGTGACGGTTGTTCCTTACTCAACAACTGCGGAAGAAATTCTCCATCTCAATCCTGACGGAGTTATGTTGTCAAATGGACCAGGTAACCCAGAAGATGTTCCACAAGCACTTGACATGATTCGCGGTGTTCAAGGAAAAATTCCAATCTTTGGTATCTGTATGGGGCATCAACTCTTTGCTATGGCAAACGGGGCTAAGACTTACAAGATGAAGTTTGGTCACCGTGGATTCAACCATGCGGTACGCGAAATTGCTACAGGACGAGTAGATTTTACTAGCCAGAACCATGGTTATGCAGTTAGCCGTGAGGATTTGCCAGAGCACTTGATTATCACTCATGAAGAAATCAATGATAAGTCAGTTGAAGGTGTACGTCACAGATACCAACCAGGTTTCTCTGTACAATTTCACCCAGACGCAGCCCCTGGTCCACACGATGCAAGCTACCTATTTGACGAGTTTATCGAGATGATGGAAGCTTTTAAACAATCAAACTAAGAACGAGTAAAAGCTCGTCGGAGAATTTATTTAATGTCGCTCTGTGAGGCGACGAATAGAAAGGCAGGTCGTTTCTTTTAGTCGCTATCAGGTGAACTAAAAACTCCCTGCACTAGATTTTTTATCGAAAAATATCGTTTCTCTAAAAAATCGTCGGAGAATTTATTTAATGGCAACCCGAGAGTTGCCGAATAGAAAGGAGAAGGGTGGTCCGTATTTGCTGAACTGAATACGGGCTACGGACGGTGCTAAAAAGATAGTTATTCCTAGAACTGATAGTTCTTCGTCATAACTCCTATTTTAGCTTTGTCCGTTTGACGCCCTTAATATCTTATAAATGCCTAAACGTACTGATATTCAAAAAATTATGGTGATTGGTTCTGGTCCGATTATTATTGGTCAGGCTGCTGAGTTTGACTACGCCGGGACCCAGGCTTGCTTGTCGTTGAAAGAGGAAGGTTATGAGGTTGTCTTAGTTAACTCAAACCCTGCAACCATCATGACGGACAAGGAGATTGCTGATAAGGTTTACATTGAGCCAATTACACTTGAGTTTGTAACTCGTATTCTTCGCAAGGAACGTCCAGATGCCTTGCTTCCAACTCTTGGTGGTCAAACAGGGCTTAATATGGCTATGGAATTGTCTAAAAACGGCATTCTAGATGAGCTTGGAGTCGAACTTCTGGGAACTAAATTATCTGCTATTGACCAAGCCGAGGATCGTGACCTCTTTAAACAATTGATGGAGGAATTGAATCAACCAATTCCAGAGTCTGAAATTGTCAACACAGTAGAAGAAGCAGTTGCCTTTGCAGCGACAATCGGCTACCCAGTTATTGTCCGTCCAGCCTTTACCCTTGGTGGTACTGGTGGTGGTATGTGTGCTAATGAGGAAGAATTGCGTGAAATCGCTGAAAATGGGTTGAAATTGTCACCTGTTACCCAATGTTTGATTGAACGTTCCATTGCTGGCTTCAAGGAAATCGAATACGAAGTGATGCGAGATTCAGCTGATAATGCTTTGGTTGTTTGTAACATGGAAAACTTTGACCCAGTTGGGATTCATACAGGAGATTCCATCGTATTTGCTCCGGCGCAAACCATGTCAGACTATGAAAACCAAATGCTTCGTGATGCGAGCTTGAGTATTATCCGCGCTCTCAAAATTGAAGGTGGATGTAATGTTCAGCTAGCCCTTGATCCACATAGTTTCAAGTACTATGTTATCGAAGTAAACCCGCGTGTATCCCGTTCGTCAGCCCTTGCTTCTAAGGCGACGGGTTATCCGATTGCCAAATTGGCTGCTAAGATTGCCGTAGGTTTGACCTTGGATGAGGTTATCAACCCAGTTACAGGTTCAACTTATGCCATGTTTGAGCCCGCCCTTGACTACGTGGTTGCCAAGATTCCACGTTTCCCATTTGACAAGTTTGAAAAAGGTGAGCGCCGTCTTGGTACCCAGATGAAGGCCACTGGAGAAGTCATGGCGATTGGTCGTAACATCGAAGAATCTCTCCTTAAGGCTTGTCGTTCCCTTGAAATTGGGGTTCATCACAATGAAATGCCTGAACTTGCAGAAGTTTCTGATGATGCCTTGATTGAAAAGGTTGTGAAAGCCCAAGATGACCGTCTCTTCTATGTGTCAGAAGCTATTCGCCGTGGCTACACACCAGAAGAAATTGCTGAATTGACTAAGATTGATATCTTCTATCTTGATAAACTCTTGCATATCTTTGAAATTGAGCAAGAATTAGGTGCCCATCCACAAGATCTAGAAGTTTTGAAAACTGCCAAACTCAATGGTTTCTCAGACCGTAAGATTGCAGAACTTTGGGAAACGACTGCAGACCAAGTTCGTCAACTTCGTTTGGAAAACAAGATTGTCCCAGTCTACAAGATGGTTGATACCTGTGCGGCAGAATTTGACTCTGAAACACCATACTTCTATTCAACCTATGGTTGGGAAAATGAATCTATTAAGTCTGATAAGGAATCTGTACTTGTACTAGGTTCAGGTCCAATTCGTATCGGTCAAGGGGTTGAGTTTGACTACGCAACCGTTCATTCGGTTAAGGCAATCCAAGCTGCTGGTTATGAAGCCATTATCATGAACTCAAACCCAGAGACCGTTTCTACAGACTTCTCTGTGTCTGACAAGCTCTACTTTGAACCATTGACATTCGAAGATGTTATGAATGTTATCGACTTGGAGCAACCAAAAGGTGTTATCGTTCAGTTTGGTGGTCAAACAGCCATCAACCTTGCGGAGCCATTGGCAAAAGCAGGTGTGACCATCCTTGGCACACAGGTTGCTGACCTAGACCGTGCCGAAGACCGTGACCTCTTTGAGCAAGCTCTGAAAGACTTGGATATTCCACAGCCACCTGGTCAAACGGCTACCAATGAAGAAGAAGCTGTTCTTGCAGCTCGCAAGATTGGTTTCCCAGTCCTTGTTCGTCCATCTTATGTCTTGGGTGGACGTGCTATGGAAATCGTCGAAAACGAAGAAGACCTTCGTTCTTACATGCGAACTGCTGTTAAGGCTAGCCCAGATCACCCAGTTCTTGTTGACTCTTACATCGTTGGGCAAGAGTGTGAAGTTGATGCTATTTCAGACGGAGAAAATGTCCTTATTCCTGGCATCATGGAACATATCGAACGTGCCGGTGTCCACTCAGGTGACTCAATGGCCGTTTATCCACCACAAACCTTGTCTCAAAAGGTGCAAGAAACAATCGCAGACTATACTAAACGCCTAGCAATCGGTCTTAACTGCCTTGGAATGATGAACATCCAGTTTGTCATCAAGGATGAAAAAGTCTACGTTATTGAAGTCAATCCACGTGCCAGCCGTACAGTTCCATTCCTTTCTAAGGTAACCAATATTCCTATGGCTCAAGTAGCGACTAAGCTCATTCTTGGTCAAAATCTTGAAGAACTTGGATACCAAGATGGACTTTATCCAGAAAGCACTCGCGTTCATATCAAGGCACCAGTCTTCTCCTTTACGAAACTAGCCAAGGTAGACAGCTTGCTTGGTCCTGAAATGAAGTCAACAGGTGAAGTTATGGGTTCTGATACTACTTTGGAAAAAGCTCTCTATAAGGCCTTTGAAGCTTCTTACCTTCACTTGCCAACCTTTGGAAATGTAGTCTTTACCATTGCTGATGATGCTAAAGAAGAAGCTTTGGACTTGGCTCGTCGTTTCCAAAATATTGGTTATGGAATCCTTGCGACAGAAGGGACAGCAGCCTTCTTTGCTAGTCATGGATTACAAGCCCAACCTGTTGGTAAGATTGGTGATGACGATCAGGATATCCCAAGCTTTGTTCGCAAAGGAAGAATCCAAGCTATCATTAACACAGTGGGAACCAAACGAACTGCTGACGAAGATGGTGAGCAAATCCGCCGTTCAGCCATTGAACATGGTGTACCCCTCTTTACAGCCCTAGATACAGCTAATGCCATGCTTAAGGTACTTGAAAGCCGTAGCTTTGTCACAGAAGCGATCTAGTTGAGAAAAAATTTTCACAGTTTTAAAGCCAGCGTCATAAATCGCTGGCTTTTACAATACTGATGTTGCTTATTTCAACTATCATGCTTTCCTTAAGAATCATTCTAAAATGTGATATAATAAGGATGAATTGGAAATGAGAAACTATTTTCATTATATTTTCAAAAAATCCATTAAAAAAGTAAAGACAGATTAGAAAGTGTAAAATTCCGATGTCTTCTTACAAAAAGGTCTCTCTTTCTGAGATTAACCAATCTATTGAAACTCCCAATAACAATCATTTTTGGCAGAATCTAAAAGCATTCTTAGGACCTGGAGCTCTTGTAGCAGTTGGTTATATGGATCCTGGGAACTGGATTACCAGTGTAGTTGGTGGCGCTTCTTACAAGTATAGTCTCTTATTTGTTATTTTGATTTCTTCCCTCATTGCTATGCAGCTACAACAGATGGCTGGAAAGCTCGGTATTGTGACTAGGATGGATCTAGCTCAGGCAACAGCTCATCATGCTTCCAAGTGGCTTCGCTATAGTCTGTGGGTGATTTTAGAATTGGCTTTAATGGCGACAGACTTGGCTGAAGTTTTAGGTTCAGCGATTGCCTTAAATCTTTTGTTTAAAATACCGATTATGGTTGCTATCCTCCTAACCGTTTTAGATGTATTTCTTTTGCTTTTGTTGATGAAGTTTGGGTTCAAGAAGATTGAAGCTATTGTTACGACTCTTATCTTAACTATATTAGGTATTTTTTCTTATCTGGTTGCTTTATCCAATCCAAGTGTTCAGGGAATCTTTGGTGGTTATTTACCGACTTCGACTTTATTTGAAAGTCCCCTGCCGGGACATGAGAGTCAATTGACCTTGGCTTTAGGGATTGTAGGAGCGACAGTCATGCCCCATAACCTCTATCTCATTCATCCCTATCGCAAACAAGGAAAATCAATCACAAAGATAAGAAGGACGTCCGAAAAGCAGTGCGCTTTATGACCTGGGATTCAAATCTTCAGTTGTCCTTAGCCTTTATTGTCAATTCCTTGCTTCTTATTTTAGGGGCTTCGCTCTTTTTTGGTCATGCATCTGAAATTTCGGCATTCTCCCAAATGTACAATGCTTTACAGGATTCGACAATAGCAGGAGCGATGGCTAGTTCAACTCTATTAACTTTATTTGCCCTAGCCCTCCTAGCTAGTGGTCAAAATTCGACCATTACAGGCACCTTGACAGGACAGATTGTCATGGAAGGTTTCTTGCATCTGAAATTACCTCAGTGGATTATCCGTATCGGTACACGTATTTTTGCCTTGCTACCTGTGATTATAGTTGCCATCTTGTTTGGACATCAAGAAAAGACCTTGGATCAGTTATTGGTTTACTCACAGGTCTTTCTCTCAATCGCTCTTCCGTTTTCAATCTTTCCTTTAATCTATTTGACTTCTAAGAAGTCACTAATGGGAGAATTTACTAATGCCAAGTGGAACACAATCCTAGGTTACACAGTTGCACTTATCTTAACCGTTCTCAATATCAAGCTTCTTTTCGATATTTTTTAAACATGATCAAATTAGTTCAAATTAGTTTTTCGTATTACCTTGAAGATTGAAAAAATGATAATAGTAGTGGTTGGTTTATGAAAGGAAGTAAAAAAAGAGGTTGGGAAGAACTCAATTTCAATAGAAAATGAAGTAAATCTTCCCACAATAAAACGCATAGTATGAACTGCACCCCAAAAGTTAGACAGAAAAAATCTAACTTTTGGGGTGTTTTTATTATGAAATTAACTTATGATGAT
>CAJNBV010000021.1 GCA_905221095.1 bacterium | reverse complement strand
GTGTTGCTCCTGGTTGTTCAGGTTTTGGAGTCTCTGGTGTTGCTCCTGGTTGTTCAGGTTTTGGAGTCTCTGGTGTTGCTCCTGGTTGTTCAGGTTTTGGAGTCTCTGGTGTTTTCTCTACTTTCGGTTGTGTACCACGTTTTACAACACGAGTTACAGGGTCTGTTGTTGCTGTTTTTGGTTCATTTGCAGTCACTTCACCTGTTGTTGGGTTTAGTTCATAAGTAGTTGTCTTAACAGTTTCTCCATTGACACCTGCTGTTACTTCTCTTTCTTCCCCTTCTGGAATTGAATTGTCAAGTTCGTAACGAGTTTCAAATGGAATTGGTGTTCTTTCTACTTTTGGTTGTGTACCACGTTTTACAACACGTGTAACAGGGTCTGTTGTTGCTGTTGTTGGTTCATTTGGAGTTACAACACCTGTATTTTCATCGATATTATAAGTAGTTGTCTTAACAGTTTCTCCTTTGACACCTGCTGTTACTTCATTTTCTGTTCCTTCTGGAACTGAATCATCACGTTCATAACGAGTTGGGAATGGAATTTCTGTTCTTTCTACTTTTGGTTGTGTACCACGTTTTACAACACGTGTAACAGGGTCTGTTGTTGCTGTTGTTGGTTCATTTGGAGTTACAACACCTGTATTTTCATCGATATTATAAGTAGTTGTTTTAACAGTTTCTCCCTTAACACCTGCTGTTACTTCTTCTTCTGTTCCTTCTGGAACTGAGTCATCACGTTCATAACGAGTTGGGAATGGAATTTCTGTTCTTTCTACTTTTGGTTGTGTACCACGTTTTACAACACGTGTTACAGGGTCTGTTGTTGCTGTTGTTGGCTCATTTGCAGTTACTTCACCTGTTGTTGGGTTTAGTTCATAAGTAGTTGTCTTAACAGTTTCTCCATTGACACCTGCTGTTACTTCCCTTTCTTCCCCTTCTGGAATTGAATCGTCACGTTCGTAACGAGTTTCAAATGGAATTGGTGTTTTCTCTACTTTCGGTTGTGTACCACGTTTTACAACACGAGTTACAGGGTCTGTTGTTGCTGTTTTTGGTTCATTTGCAGTCACTTCACCTGTTGTTGGGTTTAGTTCATAAGTAGTTGTCTTAACAGTTTCTCCATTGACACCTGCTGTTACTTCTCTTTCTTCCCCTTCTGGAATTGAATTGTCAAGTTCGTAACGAGTTTCAAATAGAATTGGTGTTTTCTCTACTTTCGGTTGTGTACCACGTTTTACAACACGTGTAACTGGGTTTGTAGTTACTGAAGTTGGTTCATTTGCTGTTAATTCACCTGTTGTTGGGTTTAGTTCATAAGTAGTTGTCTTAACAGTTTCTCCATTCTTACCTGCTGTTACTTCTTCTTCTGTTCCTTCTGGAACTGAGTCATCACGTTCGTAACGAGTTGCAAATGGAATTGGTGTTTTCTCTACTTTCGGTTGTGTTCCCTTTTTAACAACTCGTGTTACTGCGTTTGTTGTTACACTTGTTGGTTCATTAGCGGTTACTTCACCTGTTGTTGGGTTTAGTTCATAAGTAGTTGTCTTAACAGTTTCTCCATTCTTACCTGCTGTTACTTCTTCTTCTGTTCCTTCTGGAACTGAATCATCACGTTCGTAACGAGTTGGGAATGGAATTTCTGTTCTTTCTACTTTCGGTTGTGTACCACGTTTTACAACACGTGTAACAGGGTCTGTTGTTGCTGTTGTTGGTTCATTTGGAGTTACAACACCTGTATTTTCATCGATGTTATAAGTAGTTGTTTTAACAGTTTCTCCATTGACACCTGCTGTTACTTCATTTTCTGTTCCTTCTGGAACTGAATCATCACGTTCATAACGAGTTGGAAATGGAATTTCTGTTCTTTCTACTTTCGGTTTAGTCCCAACTTCATAAATATCATCGACTTTGTCGGCTGTATCTTCTTCGTTAACATGGATACGATAATACTTAGATAAGACAACTGTCCCATCTTCTTTCACAACATTTTCTTCTGCCTTTGGATCTGCTGTTATTGGTTTATTAGCCTCTACAATAGTATCCTGATCATCAATCTCACCATCAGCTCCATCGGGTTTTCCATCGTTATTTTTGTCATATATATTAGTAATATTCGTTAACCCTGCATCAACACGATGAGGATATTTAGGGTCAATTTCACTTACTCTAGGTTCTTTCAAATCTGGAATATTTGGATCATTAAGATCTTCACCTGCATGCTCATTTATAGTATCAGCATCAGCCCTTTTATATTTGTCATCAATCACTCCATCCTCATCTTCATCATATAATTTTTTAAACAATCCTTCCATAGGATTATCATAAAAATAACCAAAAATATTATTTTCAGTTAACTCTGGATCATCATCTTTTGGTTCAGCTTTTAAGATAAAACTTCTACCATCATGACCTGTTTCTTTCAATACTGGCGTATGACTTTCGATTTCATCATTTCTTACATATTTTTTACCTTTAGGCACTCGAACTTCATACCCCTCACTTGCAGCAGAAATATCTGTAACAGGTTGTCCACCTGATTCATTACCTGAAGCATAAACTGTAACACTTGGTGCCATAATCGCAGCACCAGCTAGGGTAATGACAGTCGCCACTACACAGGAACCGAAAACTTTTCCGATTTTGCGTAAGGCATATTTTTTATTCTTAGTTGATTGTCTTGACATATTTTCCTCAATTTTATATTTATGTTAGTTTATAGATTGTTGACTCCAAGCCAAAAGTCGGATCATTCATCCAACTTTTGGCAGGAAGCAACATTTTCTATATTATTCGGATTCATCTTCTTTTTTCTTGAAGAATCCTAGTCCTAGACCAGCTAACAAGGTCAAGAGACCTGCACCAGCTAAGCCAGCATTGGCTTTGGTACCTGTATTTGGCAACTCCTCTCTCTTACCTGTCTCGTAAGTCGGAACTTCTGGGTCTGGATTCACTGGAGTTTCAGGACTTGGAGTATCTGGTTCTGGTATTGGAGTCTCTTGGTTCGGTAGTTCTGGACTTGGTGTCGGAACATTTGGATGCTCTGGATTTGGTTGTGGTCTTGGCTCCTCAGGTCTACCTGGAATTGGCTCATCAGGAAGAACTGGCGGTATCTTTTCAAATCTATGAATCGTTACACCATCTTTCGTTGTAGTCGTAATCAATCTATATCCAGGAATATTTCCTGCTTCATGAGTACCTGGTTGGTCTGGTTTAATTGGATTACCATCTTTATCAAACCATACTGTAATCTTGTATTCTGGTTTGTCTACTGATGGTGTTCCATTAAAGTAGATGTGTATAATTTTATCTCCTTCAAGGATACTTTCTAACCAAACGTAATTATCAAATTTTTCTTTCTCATGAACACCTTTTTCAAGAGGTTTCAATACTTTTCCATTTACGTCAATCCATTCCGTAGTTCCAACAAATTCTTTTAAGTCAAGGATATTCGGCATGACTCTAACAATCTTACTTAGTTTGTATTTATGTTTTGTTTGCGTTTCTACCCATGTCTTCGGTTGAACTTGCTTACCTGGAATATAAACAAGACCATTTGTTGGATTGATTGTAACTCCTTTTGGAGCTTTTTCAATCTTCCATGTACCATCTTTATCTTTCTTCGTAACGATAGTTTCTTTTTCAGTACTATTTCGTTTTGTAAATGTAATAAATAATGTATCCGCATCTTTATTTGGCACTGAAACTTCTACAGTATTTCCACCTGAACGTTCCACAATTCTTGGTGTTGGTGGAATAACGTTGATTTGACGCAATTTCACAGTAAAGACTTGAGACGGATCTTTTCCTTCTTCATCTTTTACTTTGTCAAATGTTGCTCCATCTTTCAGTGGATTTTCTACCACTTCGTAATCACCATTAGTAGTTGGGTCCCCAGTTAGTTTCTTCAATTCTTCGTTGAAGGCATTTGTTGGGATTGTTTGTCCTGTAATACCTGTAGTAGTGATTCTTGAAGTTACAAGTTCAGTTTCTTTTCCATCTTCACCTACGACAACAAACTTGATGATAGCTTTTTGTTTAGGTGTATCTGGATTTGGTTTGACTGTGACTGTGTAGATTTGATCTACACTACTATCCTTATCGAAAATTCTATCTTTTTCTTCTGGATAAGTGCTTGACTCTACTGTATAACCTTTAGCTTTTAGCTCTTCAATTGTTGAAGATACTAATCCAGCTTGTGTGAATTTCTCACCTGAGTTACCAGATTCTAAAATAGTCGGCGCTACTACATTCCCTTTATCGTCTACAAAGTTCACGATAACTTTTTGGCCATCTTTTACATACGTGATTGGAATATCCTTAGATGGATCTGTTGGTATATTCGGCACTTCATATCCACCGTTTGGAGTTGGATCTAACGGTTTCAGTGGGTTCGTTGGACTCACTGGTTTCGTTGGGTCTGTTGGCACCATTGGTGTATATCCTGGGATTGTAGGTACTTTCGGCTTATCAGTTCCTGGTTTCGTCGGATCTGTAGGATCATTTGGATATGGTTTAGGTGTTAAATCAGTTCCAGTTGGAGGTGTTACTCCTTCTGGAATTCTTGGCACCCATGAACCAAGTTTTTTGTAAACTACTTCGATAGCTTTATCTTTAGTATTTTGATCAACTGTTTCAGAAGCGACTTCTTTTTGGTTAGTATCTTTTAGGATGTAACCAGGTACTACTGGAGATGTTACTTTTTCAAAATTCTCTCCCTTAGCAACCCATGTTGAATCATGAGTCACTTCGCCTGTTACAGCATTCACCTTAGCTCCACGAGTAAATGTTGCTTTGTTAATGACTGGTGATGTTGTTTCTTTACCATTAGCAGTATAAGTAATTCGATTTCCATCTTCATCAACATAAGTGATTGTACGCGAAACTTCTTTCTTAGTAACTAGTTGCTTGATTAACTCTTCCGTCCATTTTGGTCCTTCCGGATTATTAGGATCAATTGGTTTTCCTGGCTCCGGTTTTGGATTATCTTCATTTTTCGGTTGAGTTGGATCAAATGGTTTCACTGGCTCAACGTGTGGCACTAGTGTCACCTTGTAGTATTGATCAACCTTAGGATCATTGTCAAATGTTCCTTTAGATGGATAATTATTACTTACAACGTCATATCCTTGTGCTTTCAACTTCGCAATTGTCTTGGCTACTTCACCGTCTTTTGTAAGTGGTGTGTTTGAATCGCCTGTATCTGTTACTGGTGGCTCGATTTCATTTCCACTTGGATCTACAAAGCTTGTAATTGCACGTTGTTGTCCGTCTTTTACATACTCGATTGGCGTATCTTGACCTGGTGTTGTTGGTACTGGTGGTACATTATATCCTTTTTCTGGATGATTTGGATCCACCGGTGTCAACGGTACTAGTGGGTTTTCTGGACTCACTGGTTTTGTTGGGTCTTTTGGTATTACCGGAGTATGTCCTGGTACTTGCGGAAGTACTGGTACTTTCGGACTGTTTGGATCGTTTGGATCTTGTGGTTTTTCTGGGTTTGGTGTTACCACTTTACTTGGATCCTGTGGATCGTTGTCATACGGTGTTGGACTTGGTGGAGTTACTCCTTCTGGTACTTTTGGTACATATGAACCTACTTTAGTGTAAGTCACCGTGATTGTTTCATCTTTTGAATCTGATTTAACAGTTGCTGATGCGACTTCTTTTTGGTTAGCGTCTTTTAAGATGTAACCTTTAACCACTGGTGATGATACTTTATCAAATGTATCGTCTCCATCAACTGCTTTCCAGTCTCCATACGTAATTTCACCTGTTACTACGTTAATCTTAGCTTCACGTGTAAATGTAACTTTGTCTGTTACATCAGCTGTAGATTTGTTTCCATCTTTGTCTGTGTACTCAACTTTGTTACCTTTTTCGTCAACGTAAGAAATTGTACGAGTAACGTGTTTAGTTGTTTCTAATTTCTTGATTAAGTCCTCTGTCCATCTTGGAATCGTTGGATCATTTGGATTATTTGGATCTACTGGTGTATCTGGATCGATTGGTGTTCCAGGTGTAATTGGTTTGTCGTCTGTTGGCGGTGTCACCGGCACAAGTTTTTCATGTACTTTCAATTTGAATACTTGCGTTGGATCTCCATCTGTTGGATCTTTTTCTTTATCGAATTTTTGATCTTTCAACAAGTCTTTATTCTCAACTACATATCCACGTTTTTCTAGGTCTGCAATCTTATCTTCTAAAGATTTTGTTGGAATTGCTGAATCTGTTGTTCCGTTATCAATACTTACTTTCTCAGCTGGTATTTCTACCTCTTTTCCTGTTGTTGTATTGAATACTTTCACTACAGCTTTTTGCGGATCTGCCACATACGTAATATCCGTGTTTGTTCCAGGTTCTGTTGGTACCGCTGGTGGAATGTATCCTTGTGTTGGATCATTTGGCACTTTTGGTTGTAACGGTGTTTCACCAATTTTCGGTGTGTATCCTGGTACATATGGAATCACTGGTACATTTGGTGTATTAGGATCCGTTGGATCTCCAGGTTTCGTTGGATCTGTTAGATGGTTTGGATATGGCAGTGGCGTTGGTGTTTCTTCACCTGGCACTTTTGGTACCCATGATCCTAACTTAGTATAAACTACTTTTTGATCTAATCCTGTTGAATCTGCATTTGTTTCCACTTTATCTACTGAAGCTTTGTCTGCTACATAGCCTGTTAATGTAGGTGTGTCTACTTTTGCTAATTCTTTGTCAGTACTTTCCCAATTTCCTGGTGTTACTACTTTTGTTACTAAGTTGTATGTTGCACTACGTTTGAAGTGGGCTGTTTGTTCTTTAGTTGGTTTTGCATTTTCAATTTCAGGTCCATCTGCAGTTTCTTTCTTAACATAAGTAATTGTACGTTTCACTTCTTTTTCTAAGTCAGATTTTGCTAATCCTGTTTCTGGCCATTTTGGTCCTTCTGGTTTATCTGGATCAACTGGGTCATTTGGATTTTTCGGCTCTGTTACTGTTACTGTACGTTCCTTAACTAGTAATTTGAAGACTTGCGTTGGATCTCCTGTTTCTGGATCTTTTTCTTTATCAAATTTTTGATTATTTAACAAGTCTTTATTTTCAACTACATATCCACGTTTTTCTAAGTCTGCAATCTTAGTATTTAGGTCTGTTGTTGGAATTACTGCATCGGTTGTTCCATTATCAATACTTACTTTCTCAGCTGGTAATTCTACCTCTGTTCCTGTTGTTGTATTGAATACTTTCACTACAGCTTTTTGCGGATCTGCCACATACGTAATATCCGTGTTTGTTCCAGGTTCTGTTGGTACCGCTGGTGGAATGTATCCTTGTGTTGGATCATTTGGCACTTTTGGTTGTAACGGTGTTTCACCAATCTTCGGTGTATATCCTGGTACATATGGAATCACTGGTACATTTGGTGTATTAGGGTCCGTTGGATCTCCAGGTTTCGTTGGATCTGTTGGATGGTTTGGATATGGTTTTGGATCGAAATTCGTTCCTTCTGGTGGTGTTACACCTTCTGGTAATCTTGGTACCCAACTTCCTAGTTTAGTATAAACTACTTTTTGATCTAATCCTGTTGAATTTTCATTTGTTTCCACTTTATCTACTGAAGCTTTGTCTGCTACATAGCCTGTTAATGTAGGTGTGTCTACTTTTGCTAATTCTTTATCCGCGCTTTCCCAATTTCCGTATGTGATTTTTCCTGTAACTACATTATAGCTTGCTTTTCTTGTAAAATGAGCTGTTTGTGTTACTGGGTCTTTTCCACTTGGCTCTTCTTTTCCATCTGCAGTTTCTTTCTTAACGTAAGTAATTGTTCTTGTTACTTCTTTTTTAAGATCAGATTCTTTTAGTCCTTCTGCTGGCCATTTTGGTATTGTTGGGTCAACAGGTTTATCTGGCTCTACTGGTACATTTGGATCCACCGGTGTATTTGGTGTTGGTGGTTCTGTTACTTCTACCACTTTTTCATGTACTTTCAAGTTGAAGACTTGTGTTGGATCTCCTGTTTCTGGATCTTTTTCTTTATCGAATTTTTGATCTTTTAACAAGTCTTTATTCTCAACTACATATCCACGTTTTTCTAGGTCTGCAATCTTATCTTCTAAAGATGTTGTTGGAATTACTGCATCGGTTGTTCCGTTATCAATACTTACTTTCTCTTCTGGTAATTCTACCTCTGTTCCTGTTGTTGTATTGAATACTTTCACTACAGCTTTTTGCGGATCTGCCACATACGTAATATCTGTGTTTGTTCCAGGTTCTGTTGGTACCGCTGGTGGAATGTATCCTTGTGTTGGATCATTTGGCACTTTTGGTTGTAACGGTGTTTCACCAATCTTCGGTGTATATCCTGGTACATATGGAATCACTGGTACATTTGGTGTATTAGGGTCCGTTGGATCTCCAGGTTTCGTTGGATCTGTTGGATGGTTTGGATATGGCAGTGGCGTTGGTGTTTCTTCACCTGGCACTTTTGGTACCCATGATCCTAACTTCGTATAAACTACTTTTTGATCTAATCCTGTTGAATTTTCATTTGTTTCCACTTTATCTACTGAAGCTTTGTCTGCTACATAGCCTGTTAATGTAGGTGTGTCTACTTTTGCTAATTCTTTGTCCGCACTTTCCCAATTTCCGTATGTGATTTTTCCTGTAACTACATTATAGCTTGCTTTTCTAGTGAAATGAGCTGTTTGTGTTACTGGGTCTTTTCCACTTGGCTCTTCTTTTCCATCTGCAGTTTCTTTCTTAACGTAAGTAATTGTTCTTGTTACTTCTTTTTTAAGATCAGATTCTTTTAGTCCTTCTGCTGGCCATTTTGGTATTGTTGGGTCAACAGGTTTATCTGGCTCTACTGGTACATTTGGATCCACCGGTGTATTTGGTGTTGGTGGTTCTGTTACTTCTACCACTTTTTCATGTACTTTCAAGTTGAAGACTTGCGTTGGATCTCCTGTTTCTGGATCTTTTTCTTTATCAAATTTTTGATTATTTAACAAGTCTTTATTTTCAACTACATATCCACGTTTTTCTAAGTCTGCAATCTTAGCTGTTACTGAATCAGTTGGAATTGCTGAATCTGTTGTTCCGTTATCAATACTTACTTTCTCAGCTGGTATTTCTACCTCTTTTCCTGTTGTTGTATTGAATACTTTCACTACAGCTTTTTGCGGATCTGCCACATACGTAATATCTGTGTTTGTTCCAGGTGTTGTTGGTACCGCTGGTGGAATGTATCCTTGTGTTGGATCATTTGGTACTTTTGGTACTAACGGTGTTCCTCCTACACTTGGTGTATATCCTGGTACATATGGAATTACTGGTACATTTGGATCCGTTGGTTCTCCAGGCTTAGTTGGATCTGTTGGATGGTTTGGATACGGAATTGGAGTTGGTGTTTCTCCTCCTGGTTTATTCGGTATCCAACTTCCTAGTTTAGTATAAACTACTTTTTGATCTAATCCTGTCGAATTTTCATTTGTTTCCACTTTATCTACTGAAGCTTTGTCTGCTACATAGCCTGTTAATGTAGGTGTGTCTACTTT
>CAJNBV010000020.1 GCA_905221095.1 bacterium | reverse complement strand
ACGATATCTTTTGATCCATCTGGGTAAGTTACCGTGATTGTTCCTGTAATCTTATCACCTGGTTTTGCTCCTTCTGGAATTGTGACAGTTACTGTACCATCTTTGCCGACTGTGATGCCTGGGGTATCACTTTCGAACTTAGTTCCTTCTGGAATTTCTTTTCCAGATTTCTCTTTCAATGGTAATTCAACAGTGCCACCTGGTTTGCCGTTTCCTTTGTCGTACTCTGGCGTGTAGATGTCTTTGTCTTTCTCTCTAACTGTTACTTCCACTGGAACGATGTCTTTTGAACCGTCTGGGTAAGTTACCGTGATTTCGCCTGTAATCTTATCACCTGGTTTTGCTCCTTCTGGGATTGTTACGGTTACTGTACCATCTTTGCCTACTGTGATTCCTGGAGTATCACTTTCGAACTTAGTTCCTTCTGGAATTTCTTTTCCAGCTTTCTCTTTCAATGGTAATTCAACAGTGCCACCTGGTTTGCCGTTTCCTTTGTCGTACTCTGGTGTATAGATGTCCTTGTCTTTCTCTCTAACCGTTACTTCCACTGGAACGATATCTTTTGAACCGTCTGGGTAAGTTACCGTGATTTCGCCTGTAATCTTATCACCTGGTTTTGCTCCTTCTGGAATTGTGATAGTTACTGTACCATCTTTGCCGACTGTGATGCCTGGGGTATCACTTTGGAATTTAGTTCCTTCTGGAATTTCTTTTCCAGTTTTCTCTTTCAATGGTAACTCAACAGTGCCACCTGGTTTGCCGTTTCCTTTGTCGTACTCTGGGGTGTAGATGTCTTTGTCTTTCTCTCTAACTGTTACTTCCACTGGAACGATGTCTTTTGAGCCGTCTGGATAAGTTACTGTGATTGTTCCTGTAATCTTATCGCCTGGTTTTGCTCCTTCTGGGATTGTGACAGTTACTGTACCATCTTTGCCGACTGTGATGCCTGGAGTATCACTTTCGAACTTAGTTCCTTCTGGAATTGTCTTACCAGTTTCTTCTTTTAGTGGTACTTCTACCTTAGTTCCTGGTTTGCCATTTCCAGCGTCATACTTAGGTGTGTAGATATCCTTGTCTGGAGTTTTCACTGTTACTTTCACAGGGATTTCTTCATGTGATTTATCTGGATACGTTACTGTAATCTTACCTGTGATTTCATCTCCTGGTTTCGCTCCTTCTGGAATTGTGACGGTTACTTTTCCATCTTTGTCGACTGTAATTCCTGGTGTTGAAGTTTCGAATTTAGTTCCTTCTGGAATTGTCTTACCGTTTTCTTCTGTAACTGGAATTTCAACTTTAGCACCTGGAATTCCTGTTCCATCATCATACTTAGGTGTGTAGATATCTTTATCTTGGTCTGTGACAGTTACACTTACTGGAACTTCATCTTTCGAACCGTCTGGATATGTTACTGTTACTTTTCCTGTGATGACATCTCCTGGTTTCTTATCTTTTGGAATTGTGACAGTTACTTTACCTTTATCATCTACTGTGATTCCTGGTGTATCGCTTTGGAATTTCGTTTTCTCCGGAATTTCTTTACCATCTTTTTCTTTCAATGGTAATTCAACAGTTCCACCCGGTTTTCCGTTTCCTTTGTCGTACTCTGGGGTGTAGATGTCTTTATCTTTATTAGTTACCGTAACTCTTACAGGTACTTCTTCTTTTGATCCATCTGGATACGTTACTTTAATCGTACCTGGGAATTCATCTCCTGGATTTTTATTTTCAGGGATTGTGACAGTAACTTTACCCTTATCATCTACTGTAATTCCTGGTGTTAAACTTTCGAACTTAGTTCCTTCTGGAATTGTCTTACCATCTTTTTCTTTCAATGGTAATTCTACAGTTCCACCTGGTTTTCCTTCTCCATCATCATATTTAGGAGTGTAGATATCTCTATCTGGAGTTGTTACCGTTACTTTAACTGGTACTTCTTCTTTTGATCCATCTGGATACGTTACTTTAATCGTACCTGGAATTTCGTCTCCTGGTTCCTTGTTTTCTGGAATTGTGACAGTAACTTTTCCTTTATCATCTACTGTGATTCCTGGTGTTAAACTTTCGAACTTAGTTCCTTCTGGAATTGTCTTACCAGCTTCTTCTTTCACTGGTACTTCAACCTTAGCTCCTGGAATTCCATTCCCATCATCATACTTAGGATTGTATTTATCCGCTTGTTCTTGGACTTTAATCGTAATCGTTTGTGTCGTTACATTGCCGTCCTTATCATGCGCTTTGATAGTTACAGTATAGTTACCTTTATTTCCTGTTGGTGTTCCTGTAATTTGTCCATTCGCATAAGTTAATCCGTCTGGTAAATCTGTTACTTCGACTGGATTTTCTTCTCTTAAGCCTGATCCACCTTCGTTATCCGCAACCGTTACTGGAATTGGTGTGATTGGTTCGTTTTTCGTTACGGTTGCACCTTCAGCTGTAATTGTTGGACCAGTTACGTCTCGTACTGTTACTGGTACTGTTACTTCTTCACTTGACCCATCTGGATATGTTACTTTAGCAACCGCATTTCCAACATTACCTTTTGTAGATGTTGATGGTTTACTTACAACTGTAACAGTTCCCGGTCCATTACCTTTAACTTTAGCAATAACTTCTGAATCTTCAATCACATGATTTTGATCAACCGTTAAACCGTCTCCTGTTGGAGTATATTTATCCGCTTGTTCTTGGACTTTAATTGTGATTGTTTCAGTCGTTTCATTACCGTCTTTATCATATGCTTTAATCGTTACAGGGTAATCACCTTTATTTCCTGTTGGTGTTCCTGTAATTTGTCCATTTGCATATGTTAAACCATCTGGTAATCCTGTTACTTCTACTGGATTTTCTTCACGTAATCCACGTCCACCTTCATTGTCTTTTACAGTTACTTTGATTGGTTTAATTGGTTCATTTTTCGTTACGACTGCACCTTCGGCTGTGACTGTTGGGCCTGTTACGTCTGATACAGTTACTGGTACTTTCACTTCATCAGTTGAACCATCTGGATATGTTACTTTTACAATCGCATTTCCTGCATCGCCAAATGTTGATGTTGATGGTGTACTTGTAACAGTCAGAGTTCCTGGTCCGTTATCTTTTACTTTATCTGTCACTTCATCATTAGTAATTGTATGACCTTGGTCAACTTTCAGACCGTCTCCTGTTGGATTATATTTCTCCGCTTGAGTTTGAACTGTGATAGTAATTTGTTTTTCTGTAGAGTTACCATCTTTATCAGTTGCTTTGATTGTTACAGTATAACCACCTTTTTCAGCTGTTTTTGCTGGTGTTCCTGTAATTTCACCATTTGCATAAGTTAAGCCATCTGGTAATCCTGTTACTTCTACTGGATTTTCTTCACGTAATCCACGTCCACCTTCATTGTCTTTTACAGTTACTTTGATTGGTTTAATTGGTTCATTTCTTGTTACTGTTGCTCCATCAGCTGTAATTGTTGGTCCTGTTACGTCTTTTACAGTTACTGGTACATCTACAGTTTCACTTGATCCATCTGGGTACGTAACTGTTACTACTGCATTAGGTACATTATCTGTTGTTGCTGTTGATGGTTTGCTTGTAACTGTTAGTGAACCTGGTGCGAAATCTTTTACTTTAGCTTTCACTTCGTCATCTGTAATTTCGTGACCTTGGTTTACTGTCAAGCCTTCAGCTGTTGGAGTGTATTTATCTTTTTGTTCTTGAACTTTAATCGTAATGTTAGTTGTAGTAGGGTTTCCATTTTTATCATACGCTGTAATCGTTACAGGGTAATCACCTGCTGGAGCTGTTGGTGTTCCTGTAATTTTTCCATCTTTGAAAGTTAATCCATTTGGTAATCCATCTACTACGATTGGATTATCATCACGTAAACCAACCCCACCTGGGTTATCTTCAGCTGTTACTAAAATTGGTTTAATTGGTTCATTTTTCGTTACTGTTGCACCATCAGCTGTAATTGTTGGACCTGTTGTATCTGGTACTGACACGTCACGTACAGTTACTGGCACTGATACATCTTCACTTGATCCATCAGGATACGTTACTGTTACTACTGCATCTGTTGCATCTCCAACAGTTTCAGTTGTCGGTTTGCTCTTAACTGTCAATTGAGTTGCTGGTGCATAATCTTTCACCTTAGCGATAACTTCTGAATCTTCAATCACATGATTTTGATCAACGGTTAATCTTTCTCCTCTTGGATTATGAGCGTCCGCTTGGCTTTGCACGATAATCTTAATCGTAGTTGTTGTCGGATTGTCGTTCTTATCATATGCCGTAATGGTTACTGTACTTTCACCTGCTGAGCCAGTTGGTTTACCAGTAATTTGTCCATTTGCATACGTTAATCCTTCTGGTAAGCCTGTTACTACGATTGGATTTGTTTCACGCATTCCAACTCCGCCAGTATTATCTTTAGCCGTTACAGAAATTGGAGGAATGTCTTCACGATTTGTAACTGTGGCATTATTAGCTGTAATTGTTGGTCCTGTTACGTCTTTTACAGTAATTGGAACATCTACTAAGTCATGTGAACCATCTGAGTAAGTTACTTTAACAACTGCATTTCCTGGTGAACCAGCTGTTGTTGTTGATGGTTTGCTTACAAGTGAAAGTGTTCCTCCTCCAGGATTGTTTACTTTAGGAGTTAATTTTTCAATTGTAATGTCTTCATTTTGGTTGACTGTTAATTCCGTTGCTGTTGGAGTGTACTTGTCAGCTTGTTCTTGGACATTAATTCTAACTTTTTTCGTTGAAGGCGTATTGTTCTTATCATACGCTGTAATTGTTAGAGTATAGAATCCTTTTCTTGCTGAAGTTGTACCTGTAATTTTTCCATTTGAATAGGTTAATCCTGAAGGTAAATTACTTACCGTAATCGGATTTGTATCACGCATTCCAACTCCGCCTGCGTTATCTACAGCTGTAATTGGAATTGGTGTGATTTCTTCATTTTTCGTTACAGTTGTTTCTTCTGCTGTAATCGTTGGTCCTGTTACGTCTCTTACAGTTACTGGAACAGTTACAGTGTCATGTGAACCGTCTGGATAAGTCACTTTAACAACTGCATTTCCTGCTGAACCTGCTGTTGCTGTTGAAGTTGGTTTATTTTGAACAGTTAGTGTTCCTGGTCCAAAATTCGTCACTTTTGCGGTTACTTCATTATCTGTAATTACATGATTTTGATTTACAGTTAATCCTGCTCCAGTTGGATTGTATTTATCCGCTTGTTCTTGGACTTTAATCGTAATGTTCGTTGTAGTTGAGTTACCATTTTTATCATGAGCTGTAATCGTTACAGGGTAATCCCCTTTGCCTGCTGTTGGTGTTCCAGTGATGCGGTTATTTGCATACGTTAATCCTGCTGGTAATCCAGTTACTTCGATTGGATTCTTATCACGTAATCCTACCCCACCTGGATTATCTACAGCTGTTACTGAAATTGGAGCAATTGGTTCATTTTTCGTTACCGTTGCTCCGTTTGCTGTAATTGTTGGTCCAACTGTATCACGCGCTGTTACCGTAAAGTTGAAGTTTACTGGATCCGCATTATTTCCATCATTATCTGCAGCGTTAAATGTAATCGTATTTTGTTTACCGATATCTTCAGCTGAAGTTGTGATTGAAATACGAACAACTTTTTCTGTTTCAGTTGTTTTTACTGGTGTAGTAGTTGCTTTACCTGCATTCACACGACCAAGGTATTTATTTAAGAAATCTGTAGCATTCAATGTAACAGATGTATTATCTTTCGCTGTTACTGTAAATTCTACTTTTTCCCCTTCAACAACTGTTTGGTTTGATGGTGTAATCGTTAATGTTGGTTTTTGAGCATCTTTTGCGTTTTGTTTTGCTACTGGACTCTCTAAAAGAACATTATTATCGATAGTCTTAGAAACTTTTGCAGATACTTCTTTACCATCTGCTACTTCAAGGTCTGCAATTTTCACAACGCCTTGAGGTGTTACAGATACTTTATCCGTTGGTTTACCATTTACAGTCCAGTTATTTCCTGTTTTTGTAACTGTCACTGTTTCAGGAGCTGTTTTTCCTGTTGGTGTATAAGTTAGTGTAATCGTATCAATATCTTGTGGATTGTTGCTATTTGGACGTTTTGGTGGCGTAATTTCCACGCTACCATCTTTATTAGCCACTACGCTAGGCGCTGTTGGTGTTACCGCAAGAACTACTTGACGTTTAATTTCAGCTGGAGCAAATGTTGTTCTAGTTGTACTATTCGTATCAGTAATAGAATTTGTACCCGTTGGGAATTTTGCTACCGCATTTCTTGTGTATTTACCAGAATTGTCTAATGTAGTACCTGAATCTAAATTATTTCCATTTTTCCATGTCCACACCATTCCTTGAGGTAAGTAACTATTTCCACGATCTCTTTGATCGTTGCTATCTACCACTTTAAGGTAATTATGAGCATCAACATTTGTAGGGCTATTTTCTACATTTAGAGTTGAGCCTACTGGAACTTTTGCGATACCATTTTCAAGGTTTTTAGTTGTAATATCTACAACACGGTACTTGAATTTCAAGTCGCGGCTATCAGCTGCACTGCTTCCCTCTACATGAAGAGTTCCGATATGCTCTCCTAATGTTTGCGTATCTACTACACTTCCTGAAGATAAACGTGTTTTATACTTTTTATCTTCTGAACTTCCATCTTTACCTGTTTGAGCTGTAAAGCTAGAAGCACTTACTCCACCAGGAAGATTTCCAACTGTTACTTTTGAGATTTTTCCTGAATTATCCCATACTTTCAATTCAGGGTTAAATTCAGCACCACGATAGACTGTAAAGATTGGAGCATTGGCTGTCTCTGTTAGCGTAATACCATTTAAAGTAGCTTGTGGTTTTTGAACATCTTTTGCAGTTGCTTTTGCTGGATCTGAATCCGCACCATTTCCATTCTTAGTAACTGCTGTTACTTCTGTTAAATCTTTTACTTTATTGGCTGGGATTGTAATTTCACCGTTATTTGCATCAATTCGAACATCTGGGTTATTTACAGTCCATTTACCGTTTGTTCCTTTACTTCCTTCAGCTGTTTTCGGTTGATTATCTTCACCTGTAAAATTCACTTTGATTTTATCTACTTTTGTAGAATCTTGTGGTTTTGCAGTTACATCCCCATTATCCTTAGCTGTTGCAATTGGTGTTGCAGCCTTGTCATCTACAACATGCACGGGTGCATCTACAATAAATGTTCCACGTTCTGGAATAATCACTTCCACTTTACCGTACACAGGTGCATTTGGTGCTGTAGGTCTTGATACATCTGGATCTTTAAACCAACGATATGTTGTACCCGCAGGTAATTCGTTCGGATTCGCAATACTGTTGTAAGCATCTGGAATAACGCCTACTTTAGTACTTTGTTCCTTAGCTCTTGGTTTAAGATTATATCTTTCTGCTTCTTCTGGTTTCAGTGGTAATGTACCAATAATGGCATTTTGTCCGTTTCTATATCGAACATAACCAAGGTCTGTATATCCACCATATGCTAGGTATGGATCATTTGCTAAACGTTTTTTAATGTCAGCAAGCATCGGATTACTTTTATCTTTATTATTCCAATCTGACATAATACTTTGATCTAGCTCATCACCTTCAAGAATTTTTGTTTTGAAAGTGATAATCGTACGTTGACCAGCAACTACGTTCATTTTGTCTTCAATAACACCTCTACCAAGGTTGTAAATCAGACCACCCGTTGTAATACCGTACATATCTCTTACACGAGAAGCCGCATCTTTATTACGATCGGTACCATCTTGTCTAGAGTCACGATAAATATTTCTCCACCAGTTGTTATCTGGATGAGCATAGTCCATCCAAGAACCTAAATTCTCCGTATAAGAAGCTCCTGAACGACGTTCTCCATTTTTAACATAAGCACGATAATTAGAGTTTTCATGTTCCCAAGCCGTTGCGTTGGCATATTCCTTATGGAAGTTTTGCTTTCCGTCTTGATATTTTGTATAAGTAAAGTCATACGGATCTCCTACTGTACGAGGAATCGTAAGTGAAATTTTCTTAGATAATCCTGCCTGAGCATTTGCCGCTGGACCTGAATCTAACATCCAGTAATAATATTTATTCCCATCTTTTTCGATACGCTCTTCACGATACACACGAATATTGTCATAGGCTTTATCAGCAGTACCTACACTTACGAAGGCATATTGTTTGGTATCTGGTGAATATACGTCACGCTCTGAATAGTTAATCATTGGGTTTTTAATCCAACCAACACCAAAGTCTGTCGTTTTCGTATTACGAACTGTACTTGTTCCAGAACCTACTTCTTTCCCATTCTTTTTAACGACAGTTGTAATAACGGCATCGTTCACCATCAATTTCGTATCAACATTGACTGTAAAGTAACCATTTGATTGTGATCTAGTTGTGTATTTTCTTCCGCCGATTGATACTTCTACATCAGCTTCTGCCGCTGTATATCCGTCAACTTGAGCAATACCTGCTAAACTATCATTGAATGATACTGTATCTGTTTGTTTTACAGTAGTATTAGAAACACTTTGTCCATTAACAACTAATTCAACCTTGTCTCCAACTTCAATACCTTTGGCATTTAATTTAAAGGATCCAGTATCATCTAGTTTAGATGTCAGAACTGTTTTACCATTCTTCTTAATCTCAATTGTTGAAGATGGTGTTGCATATCCTGTAATAAATCCAGAATTTGCTACAACGATTCCTAATTCTCCACGCTTTTTATCTTTATCAATTGGTGCGGATCTTAGATCAGATCCTTCTTCCATAGTTTCGCCATTACGTGGATCGCGAGATCCAGTATTAGCAATCGTATTTTCACCTTCTTTTAAAACCTTCTTAGGCGTGCCAATCTTAGGCATTGAAGATAAAACAAAAATCTTCTCATTAAGTTTTTTAGCGATAGCATCAATTTCAGCTTGTGTCAACTCAAGACTATTGCTATTAAGCACACTATTAGCTTTTTCTAAATCTGCTTGGATTGCAGCAAGGGTTGAAGCTGGAGCTTTTTCCTTGTTGACTTTATCCAAGAGTTCTTGAACTTTTGTAATATTAGCCTGTAATTTAGTCTTATCTAGTGTTTGTTTTTCAACTACTTCTTTATCAAGGGCAGTAGTCTCATTTTCAGATGCACTCTCAGTTGAAGCTTCAGGTAGCTTCTCAGATGAAGTCTCAACCGGATTCTCAGCAGTGCTTGATAATTTTTCTTCTTTATCTGTAGTTAGAGAATCTTCTGTTTTAGGCAAATCTACTATTGTAGCAGTATGAGCCCCTTCTTTATCTGGGATAATCGGTGCTTCAGTCGTATCTGAAACTTGAGCAGCCTCAACTCGAACAGCCTGATGCCCAGACAAAAACATCAATGCCGCAACAGCTACTGAAGCAGCACCAAAGCTATATTTACGAATCGAAAAGCGTAAGACCTTTTCACGTTGCTGTCGATTTACTTTGTATGAATTCGATTTGTGTTCCATTTGTCCTCCTAAAGACAACATAATATAGAAAAAGCAACCTTTATAACTTCAACTCCTTAAAAAGAGTTAAGCTATAAAAATTACTATGATGATCGCTATTAGCAAATAACATCACAGCTATCACAGCTATCACAGCTATCACAGCTATCACAGCTATCACAGCTATCACAGCTATCACAGCTATCAC
>CAJNBV010000019.1 GCA_905221095.1 bacterium | reverse complement strand
GGTACACCCGACACTCCTGCTTTGAACTGGATCTTCTTAGTTGACTCATTATATTCTAAGAAATCTGGTAAGCCTGTAACAGTCGTTGTCTTAACACCACTTCCTCCTGTATTGTCTTCGCTTGTTACAGAGATTTCTGGGTTTGCCCCTTCTACTGCGATTAAATCCCAGTTTTGTCTATCCGTTAGTGACTCAATCGTTGGTTTCGTTACGTCTTTAACTTTCAATGGAATTGTTACAGGTTTGGTTGTTCCATCTTTGAAAGTTACTGTAGCGTTAATAGTTTGTTCACCGTAGCTAGTTGTATTGATTTCAGGTGCTGTTACTGTTGAAATCTTATCTGTTCCATTCGCATTTCCTACTTTTGAAGTTGCGGTTACTTTCGCTTTTAATTCGTCGTTTGTTACTGGAGTGTTTTGATTTACTTCAATTGGTGCTCCAGTTAATTCGTATTCTGACCTTAATTCTTTTACAGTAACTTTTACATTTACGATATCTTTCGAACCGTCTTTATAGGTTACTTCTACCACACCATCTTTTTCTCCAGGCCCATCTGTCGTTACTGGTGTTGTTTTCCAAGCGTAACTTGTACCTTCTGGTAAGCCTATTTTATTCACGCTTGTTCCTGCATCTGGCGCATCACCATAACTAACTGTTTGGTTGTCTGGATTTGGAGTTGCATCATATTTTGTAGTCATTGATTTAACAGTAAAAGTTAATTGTGAAGTACTACTATTATTTGCATTATCTGTCACTCGAATTGTAGCTGTATGTGTTTGAGAATCTGTACCAACTGGTAATTTGGGAACTTCTTGAGTACCCTCTTTAAACTTAATCGTTTTAGTCGCATCATCATATGTTAAGAAGTCTGGCAAGTCTGTTACCGTTGTTGACTGAACACCACTTCCTCCTGTGTTATCTTCAGATGTTACTTTAATTGGAGAAAATGCTTTATCTAATGCTATTAAATCGATATTCTGACCATTTGTAGGCGATTGAATCGTTGGAGCAGTTACGTCTTTTACTTCTAAAGGAATCGTTACCGTATCCCTTGTATCATCGAGATAGGTTACCGTTGCAGTAATTTCTTTGTTTCCTGCGTCAACAGTACTAATTGTACCAACTGTAGTAACAGTTTTAACCTTACTATTACCGTTTTTATTAATAGTTACAGCAGATTTTAAGTCTTGATCTGAGATAGTATCATTTTGATTTTTGACAATTTTTGTAGCTGTAGGTTCATACTCATCACTTAACTTACGCACTTTTACCGTCGCAGTTACTTCATCTACTGAATCGTCTGGATAAGTAACTGTTACTACAGAGGTTTTATCCCCAGGCTTACTCGTATCTGGTGTTGTCTTCCATGCATATCGTGTATCACCTGGCAAACCTTCTGTATTCACACTTGTTTTCGGATTAGGTGTTTCTCCATGACTCAATTCTTGAACAGTCGTATTTGCTTGTGGATTGTATTTCTCAGCCATTGATATTTGACGAATTTGAATATTTCTTTCGCTTCTATTTCCGGCATTATCTTCCACAATAAATGTCACATTTCTTGTAGTACGACTAATTCCAGATAATTTCGGCACTTCATGGACTCCATCTTGAAATACAATACTACTTGTAGTTTTATCATATTTTAAGAAACTTGGTAAATTCATTGGAACAACACTTTTGACACCACTTCCTCCAGCATTATCAACAACTGCAATTTTAATAGAAGGAAATGTCTTATCTAAAGATGTTACTTCCCATAATTGACCTTCTGTTGGCATTGTAATCGTTGGAGCAGTTTTATCGTTAACTTCCAACGGAATCGTCACTGAATCTGTCGTATCGTCAAGATAGGTAACAGTAGCATTGATTGTTTTATTTCCAAATTCTGCAGTACTTATTGTACCTACAGGAGTAACAGATTTAACTTTGTTATTACCATTATTACTAATAGTTACTGCTGCTTTTAAATCATCATTTGTTACCGCTGTATTTTGTTCTCTTGTGATTTTTGTTCCTGTAGGTGCATATTCGTCGCTTAACTTACGTACCGCTACTGTTACATTCACGGTATCTTTTGAACCATCAGGGTATGTTACCGTTACTACACCTGATTTATCTCCAGGCCCTGTTGTTGTACTTGGAGTTGTTGCCCATGTATAGGCAGTCCCTGTAGGCAATCCGTTCTTATTCACGCTTGTGCCTGCATCTGGAGTTACTCCATAACTTACTGTTTGTTTTTGCCCATTTGGAGTTGCTGTAAATTTCGTTGTCATTGACTTCACAGTAATGGTTACTTGTCTTTGACTTGAATTGTTTGAATTATCGGTAACTCGGATAGTAGCATTATAAATTTTACTATCTTGTCCTACAGGTAGTTTTGTTACTTCTTGAACACCATTTTTAAATTTGATTGTTTTAGTTGCATTATCATATACTAAGAAATCTGGTAATCCCGTTACCGTTGTTGATTTTATACCAGTTCCTCCGTTATTATCAACAGAAGTCACTGTTATAGAAGGTAATGTCCTGTCTAATGCAATTAAATCCCAATTTTGTCTATCATTTGGTGTTTGAATTGTTGGATCGGTTACGTCTTTAACTTCCAACGGAATTGTCACTGTATCTGTTGTGTCGTCTAAATACGTTACCGTTGCTCTAATTGTTTGTGTACCTGCATTTACGGTGCTAATAGGAGATGCCGTAACAGACTTCACTTTACTATTACCGTTATTATTCACACTTACAGCAGCTTTTAAGTCATTATTTGTAACCGGAGCATTCTGATTTCTAACGATTTTAGTTCCTGTAGGAACATATTCGTCACTTAATTTTCGTACAGCTACTGTTACATTCACAGTATCTTTTGAAGTATCTGGATAAGTGACTTCTACTACCCCAGATTTATCCCCAGGACTAGATGTATTCGGAGTTGTTTTCCAGGTATATCTTGTTCCTGTTGGTAAACCTGTAGTACTCACACTTGCTTCTGCACTTGGTGTAGCTAAATAACTAACTGTTTGTTTCTGTGGATTTGCAGTGGCTGTATATTTATCTGTCTGAGCTTGAACATTGAATCTAATTGCTTTAGTAGCCGTATTTCCTTTTTTATCCACTGCTTTAACAGTAGCTTGAAAACTTTGTAATTGATTTGGAATTACACCAGATAATTCAATTCTTTTTGTTGAAGGATTGTATCTTAAAGGATTGGCTAAATTTTCAACTACAATCGGATTAGCATCTTTAAGACCAATACCTCTAGCATTATCCTGTGCATCAACGGAAATATTAGTTGACAATCCTTCTGCTCTTGTTAGAGTTACAGTGTCAGGCGCAGTAATCGTTGGATTAATATTATCTACAATCTCAACCGGAATATTCACAGTTTTCATCAAATGGTTGCCACGAAGAATTTCGATTTCTTTATGCTGGATACCTGCTGCAGAAGTATCTACATTAGATGACCCACCTTTCCAACGAACGGTTAACTCTCCGGGAACCGCTGAATTATTTGAAACTGTTACGTAATTTCTAGCATCTCCTAATTGACCAGATTGATTTTGATTAATTTTCTTATCTTGTTTTCCTATAAAATCTAAAACAGTATAAGGAGTAGTAACATCTTTATTTACACCATTTTGATAAGTGGTCGTTACGACAACGTTTCTTGTGCCTGCTTGTTGCAAGTTAAACGGGGTTTTATATGTGACTTGAGCCGTTGCTGGTACTTCGTGACCTGTTTTAGAGCGTACTAATTCCCTTGGATTCGTATATAATTCTTTTGAATCCCCAAAATAAGCCGTCAAACTAGAATGTTTTGCTTCAACATCATTTGTTGCATTTGTCTGAATGGTTTTAGGATTAAATCCATCTTTAAAATGGATTGTCATCGTTGTTCCATCAGCAGAAATTTCAGCGCGCTCAAAGTCACTTTTATGACCTGAAGGTTTCATAATATCTGGATGTTCTGCTTTAAATTTCTCAATTAAAGCTGTTTTTTCATTTTCAGTTAAATGACGAACATCATCTACATATGTTTGTGATAAATCCTTTACTGTATTACGCTCACTTTGCGGTTTAATAATAAAAGTAAATGTATAAGGCCTTAACTGATTTGGAGCTACCCTTGTATTTGAAGCAATATGGACTTCATATCTACCTGGTTGTACTATAGCTCCTTCTCCTACAACACCTCTAATAGCAGCATTCGTAATAGGATTATTGATTTCAGTTCTACCATTCTCTATTTCACGTACTCTTTGAACTCCTGCTTTCTTATCCCAGTATGCAACTTGCATTTTTAACCCTTTAATCGGAGAATTTGCGGTAAAACCTACTGTAACAATATAATACGGGGTTACATCTTCTACTACTTTTCCTCGAGCATACGTAGTGAACTTTCTTTCATTCCC
The DNA here is from genome assembly GCA_905221095.1 of bacterium. GTDB lineage: Bacteria > Bacillota > Bacilli > Lactobacillales > Streptococcaceae > Streptococcus. The sequence goes on along the minus strand of CAJNBV010000019.1, from coordinate 7,941 downwards.
TACTCTTTCTCCTTTTATCTCAATTAAACTCCAAATTTCATCTGAATTATAATAAACAGCGTTACTTCCATTTTCAATAAGATGACCATCTCTTCTATTTTCTTTGTGAGTGTATACTATCCCTCTAAACCCACTCTCCCCCTTACCATCAATCGGTTTCCCGTTGCGTGGGTCACGTTTTCCAGAATACGCTCGAGTTACTCTATTAGCCACTTTGTTGCGGAGGCTTTTCGCCTCATTTAGAGCACCATCAACTTCACTATCAGTGGATTTTTCCTCAGACAAATCACCAAATGCTTGAAGAGATTTGCTTTCAGATTCACTAAATTCATAACTAATTTCTCCTGCTAATTGGTTAATTTCTGAGACAAGAGCCTGAACCTTGGCAATCTTTTCTGTTAAAAGATTTTTCTTTTCATCACTATCGTTTTCTTTATCTGCTTGCTTTTCTTTTTTGTCTATGTCGTTGCTTTTCTCTTCCAATTGGGCAAATGAGTCCGACAAAACTTGAACTTCTTTATCTATCTCATCCTGACTAGCACCTGCCTTATCCAAGACTGCTTGCGCACGCGACAAAGAGAGATTAAGATTTTCAACTGATTTGACTGTTTTAGTCTGTAAATCAGTGTTCCTAATCTTTTCAATTAATTCATTTAAAGCAGTTTTATTCACAGTTTTGACTGTATTCTCTACAGCCTTTTCAACACTTTTATCTTCTTGCACATTTTCAGAAATCTTATCTGATTCTTTAACATGATTTTCTACCTGTGGATGATTTTCCACATCGTTTGGAACCTTTTCACTATTCGGATCTTCATCTTTGGCTTTAGTTGAATCATTCAGAGACGCAACCATTTCATCAGCATGAACAAGATGTGGATTCTGTATCATTACTGCTCCTGTAGCCAAAAAAAGAGTGCACCCAAAAAGAAAATGCTTCCCTTTCTTTATCATCCGCCAATTCTTTTGATTGATTCCTTTTCGATTAAAAAACATAGAGAACTCCTCATTAAACCAAGCAATTATTTTTCCTATATATTATATTCTATTATTTCCACAAATGCAAACAGTTTCATTTAATATATGAAAGTTTTTTTCACGACTTGAACTTATATTTATATGTTCATCAAATTACTAACATCAAGCAAGTCTGGAGATATTTGCTAGTCTATCTCTCCATCAGCATACGGTAGTTCAACTAAATTTTAATGAGCATTTCTACACTCCATCACCTCTCCAGTCTACAACTTCTCTATCCCTGGAACAGTGAAAAACTTGCTTGACTGGTTATCTCGTGCCCTTGACTTGTCGGATACACGTGGCGCTTCTGCCCTTCAAGACAAGTTTGTCACAGTATCATCTGTAGCCAATGCAGGTCACGATCAACTCTTCGCTATCTACAAAGACCTCTTGCCATTTATCCGTACACAAGTAGTTGGTGATTTCACTGCTGCACGTGTTAATGACTCTGCTTGGGCAGACGGAACATTGGTTCTTGAAGAAACAGTCCTAAACTCACTTGAAAAACAAGCGGAAGACTTGGTCAATGCTATCAAGTAACTAACATAATAAAAGCGAACAAGACTACTTTTCTGCCACTCAGAAGACTAGATTGTTCGCTTTTTTCTCATTTATAAACTAAAATAACTGATGATACATATTGTCAAATACAAAATATCTTTTCATACTTCCTTTACAAAAACCAATTCCTGTGGTTGGGACAGGTCTTCTCTGTAGACAAATCCTGCAAAGCTTAAGCGACGAGCCTCCTCCACTGTTTGTACTTGGTTTTCTATCAGAGCTGTTAGAAAGGCACCACGCGCTTTTTTGGAAATGGTTGAATGAATCTTCAGATGACCACCCCTATCCTCCATGAATTTGAAAGTCACCATCTTTTCTCTGATTTCCTTAGAAAATACAGTCTCAAACTCGGATGACAAGAGGGAGAAAATTAGATTTTCACCTTTCATGTCCTCATCGTAGGCTGACTTCCAATGGCTCTTCAAAGTCTTACCAGCGACTTTTAATTTCATCAAAAAGTCCAAACGGTGAGGAGCCATAGGTGACAAGGCTGGAACGACTCCGTACAAAGCCGAGGTAATAAAGACATGATTTTCAAGATAGACTTGTTCTGCCTCGGTCAATTTATCTCGCTTGATGTGGCGATACATGAGCCCATCAAAAAGTTTCAGAGCTGGGTAGTGTTGAGCAGTTTGCCTTTTCAAAGCCTGGATATTTTGAAATTCTTCCTCAGCCTTCTCAGCTGATACCTTGTAAAAACTCTCCAATTGATTAGAAGAATAGAGGGCCAAGGCATCAAGCACAGCCTGACTTTCTGGTTTTAAAGGAGCAGCTTCGATACTAGGCAAATCTGTGTTCATTTCTTTTGCTGTTGGGATTAAAATTTTCATATTGATAGTGTAGCATATTTTTTAGCCACAACCAAGAAATTCATCTGAAAAACCTCGGTTTGATCGAGGCTTCTCTATTTATTTTGGCCATCCTAGCCAGATAGCCACGAGAACAAGGGCTGTGCCGGCTAAGCTTGTTAAGATAGATAAGAATTTATCTTTTTTCTCTTTGAACTGAGAAACACCTATCTTCAAAGCGAGCAGTCCGAGTAGCATTGAAGCAACCATCAAATAAAAACCCATTTGTTTGTCCTCCATTTGTTTTTATTATTCCTTATTATAATATATATTTCTTAAATAAACCTTTTTTACTGCACCTTAAAGGTCTTGAGATAATTGTCTTTTCCTACTTGACCTTCGAAAGCTTTACCATTTTCAAGGTAAGGGAGGTCATCCGATACAGAGGCCTTGACCTTGTAAATCTTGCCATCAACTTTAAAGAAGTAGACGGTGTCGCCCTTGATAACAGCTGATTTGAGGTCTGCTACCACACCCTTGATGCTTTCTGTTGTTGCATTATCAATCTCAAGATCATTTTTATTGGCATACTTGCTGAGCAGCTCTTCCACTGTCGTAGCTACGATAACATTTTGGTACTCAACTGCGTCTACCAAAGCGTACTCTTTAACCAGACCAGCATTGTCCTTCAAGCCCATGATGTAGAGAGGCTTGTCATTGAGGTTGATGAGGATCGGGAAGGTTGCCTTGTAGGATTTCTCCTGAACAGCACCTTCTGCTGATTCACGGGCTGATTCTTCGGTTGCTGAAGCCAAGCTGTACTTGGTGATTTCTCCTGTTCGCATGTTTTCAAGGATGAAACCAAGATTACTCTCATCTGCATTGGCCGACGTCACACCTGTGTAGAGATAGATGTCATTGCCGATGGACAAGTAATTATAGCCCTTGGTAGTCTGAGTCACATTTTTCTTGGAAATCATGGCATTCCAGAAACCATCCTTGTACTTACCATTGTAGTTGATTTGCTCGATGGTTTCCTCAGCCGGATAAACCCTGTCCACCCATTCTGGAACATCTGCCAAGCTGTATTCCTTGGTTTCTCCATTTGTTGCATCCAAGATAATGACTGAAACAGGACGAGGAACCGCAAGCCCAAATTGCTTTTGGTAAACTGTAGCCACATAGAAAGGATTGCCCTCATCGTCCACCTCGAAAGATGGAGTTTTGAAGATTTTGGTCGGGTACTTCAAGCGCAGGTGGCGTTTGACATCACGGTTAAAATACTCCGAGTCCGAATACTTGATTGGTGTCTTCAAGTCCACCAAATCCGCATTCCCAGTTACCATGTCCACCTTGATATACTCGCCGATTCCCTTGGCCTGATTGTTAAACCATTTGATAGGGTCTGCGTATTCTAGTGGCGTAACTCGATAAGGCTTCCCATCAATCGTTAGTTGAGTATAGGTATCTGCCGCCACGTACTGCGATACCTTATCCGTTAAGGAACCCAAGTAGCGGTCTCCAATTTTTTCAGCAGTACTTCTATCCAAAATAGGAACCTTACTAGTGTCACTCTTAGGAAATTCAGTAAAGTCTTTTTCCGTAACTGTGACTACATTGGCATAATTTTTAGCCTGGAAAATACTAGAAGTCACCAAGGAAACCAAGGCTGCTAAGAGAAGAATTCCTCCAATAGAAGCTAAAAGGATTTTCCCTAACCGATTGATTTTGAAACCCTCTAGATTTAAGGCAGCTTCTGCCTTGCCGTGGCGCACATGAACCGTTTTGACAAGGTTTATCCCCTTGCCAAAGCCAAATAAGATTGCCACAACCAACAAATGCCCACATAGGAAAAAGAGAAATTCCCAGCTGGTCAGGTTAAGAGGTGGTAAAAAGATATACCAGGTCGTTGCGATAAAAATAAGTTCAAAGATTATCCGTTTCATTTGCTTTCCTCCTAAATGATTCGTCCTTCCAAGTGATCCAGTTCATGCTGGCAAATCTGAGCTGGAAATCCCGTCAAGGTAATGGTCTGTTCCTGCCACTTCCTATCCCGATAGGCAACTGTTATAGTTTCATAACGCTTAGTAGGTCTCACACCTGTCAATGACAAACAACCTTCCTCTGTCTCATAAGGTCCTTCAAAGGACAGGAGCACTGGGTTAAACATGACCACGGAAACCAAGCCAAGATTAAAGATAATCACGCGCTTCTGCACCCCAATCATATTGGCAGCCAGACCGACACAAGTCTCACGATTTGCTAAGAGCGTATCTTGTAAGTCTCTAGCAAGATACAGGTCTTCCTGACTTGCAGGTTGAGAAACCTGAGATAAAAACAAGATATCCTTTACAATTTTCTTTTCCACTTCCTCACACTCCTCTTGCTTTTTACTATATTATAGCAATTATAGCACAAAAGTCGATAACTGCAAGCCCTTTCCCTCAACTGTAGTAAAAAGCCATCCGAAGATGACTTTTTCTTTTTAAATCGCATTCTTGTCAAAACCAAGTTTACGTTGAACAAACTTGACAATTTCGACAATGATAATCATTGAGAAACTTCCGCCCATAACGATTCCCCATTGTGACAAGTCTAGTTTGGTTACGTGGAAGATTCCTTCAAGCGGTTCTACGACGATTGTTGCCATAAGAAGGATGAAGGATACCAAGATAGACCAGTTGAAGGTCTTAGACTTGAATGGGCCAACTGTCAAGATTGATTGGTAGACAGATTTGACATTGTAGGCATGGAAGAGCTGAATCAAGCCAAGGGTTGCAAAGGCCATGGTGAGGGCATCCGCATGAATAGCATGGTTGTCACCCACGTGAACTGGGTAAAGAAGGGCAAGACCATAAACACTCATAACAATAGCTGCTTGAAGTACACCTTGATAGATGATAGAACTCAAAACACCACCTGAGAAGAAGCTTGCCTTGCGTCCACGTGGTTTATGATTCATGACACCAGGTTCAGCTGGCTCAACACCTAGAGCGATAGCTGGGAAAGTATCGGTTACCAAGTTGATCCACAAAAGATGAACTGGCTGTAAGACATCCCAACCAAACAAGGTTGATAGGAAGATAGTTAATACTTCAGCAGTATTGGCAGAAAGCAGATACTGAATAGTCTTTTGAATGTTTGAGAAGACCTTACGTCCTTCTTCCACTGCAACGATAATAGTCGCAAAGTTATCATCTGCAAGAATCATGTCAGAAGCCCCCTTAGAAACTTCAGTACCAGTGATCCCCATACCGATACCGATATCTGCTGTTTTCAGAGCTGGTGCGTCGTTGACACCGTCCCCTGTCATGGCAACGACCTTACCTTGTTTTTGCCAAGCTTTCACGATACGAACCTTGTGTTCTGGAGACACACGGGCATAAACAGAGTATTGACCTACCACTTTTTCAAATTCTTCATCTGACAGTCCATTGAGTTCAGCACCAGTTAAAACGTGGCCTTCTGTATCGTTTGCGTCAATGATTCCCAAACGTTTAGCGATGGCTTCTGCTGTATCTTGGTGGTCACCTGTAATCATAATTGGACGGATGCCAGCTTCCTTGGCTACACGAACAGCTTCAGCAGCTTCAGGACGTTCAGGGTCAATCATCCCGATCAAACCAGTGAAGATTAAATCATTTTCAAGCTCTTCAGAAGTGAGGTTTTCTGGAATGCTATCAATAATCTTATAAGCACCTGCAAGGACACGCAAGGCTTGGTGGGCCATTTCAGAATTGTTTGTGTGAATGAGGTTTGTAACCTTCTCATCAATCGGAGCAATATCCCCAGCCTTGTCACGAAGAACACAACGTTTTAAGAGTTGGTCTGGCGCACCTTTAACAGCTACGAGGAAGCGTCCATCTGCAAGTGGATGAACTGTTGACATGAGCTTACGTTCAGAGTCAAATGGCAATTCAGCTACACGAGGATATTTATCTAAAAATCCTTTGACATCGTAGCCCTTGTCCAAGGCATATTGGATAAAGGCTGTTTCGGTTGGATCACCAATTAGATTGCCTTCGACATCAATCTTAGTATCGTTAGCTAAGACTACTGAACGTAGAAGCGGCATTTCAAGACCCAGTTCAATGTCATCAGCTGAATCATGTAGGACTGCATCGTAGAAGACTTTTTCAACTGTCATCTTGTTCATAGTCAGCGTACCAGTCTTATCAGAAGCGATGATTTCTGTTGAACCAAGTGTTTCTACTGCTGGCAACTTACGAACGATAGAGTTTCGTTTAGCCAAAACTTGAGTACCAAGGGCAAGAACGATAGTTACGATTGCAGGAAGTCCTTCTGGAATGGCTGCAACGGCAAGGGCAACAGAGGTCATCAACTCACCGAGTGGATTTTTCCCTTGAATGAAGACACCCACTACAAAAGTAACAAGGGCAATAACCAAGATAGCATAGGTCAAGACCTTAGAAAGGTTGTTCAAGTTTTGTTTGAGTGGTGTATCCGTCTCATCTGCGTCTTGAAGCATGCCTGCGATATGACCGACTTCTGTGTACATACCTGTATTAACAACAACACCCATTCCACGACCATAGGTCACGTTTGAGTTTTGGAAGGCCATATTGACACGGTCACCAATACCAGCATCTGCAGTAAGCTCGACTGTCAAGTCTTTTTCGACTGGCACAGACTCGCCTGTCAAGGCAGCTTCTTCGATTTTAAGAGAATTGGCTTCTAGCAAACGTAGGTCCGCTGGCACTACGTCACCTGCTTCAAGGGCTACGATATCACCTGGTACCAATTCTTTGGAATCAATCTCTGCCATGTGTCCATCACGAAGAATGCGAGCAGCTGGACTAGACATAGATTTGAGGGCTTCGATGGCTTCTTCTGCTTTTCCTTCTTGGTAAACACCGAAGGCAGCATTAATGATAACCACGGCCAGGATAATAATAGCATCTGCAATATCTTCCCCACCAGAAGTCACGACTGACAAGATAGCTGCCGCAACTAGTATGATAATCATCAAATCCTTAAACTGTTCGATGAATTTGACCAGGATTGATCGTTTCTCGCCTTCTTCGAGTTCATTGTGGCCAAATTTGGCAAGGCGTTTTTCTGCCTCGCTTGATGACAAACCTTGCTCGGTCGCATCCACAGCCTTCAAGACCTCTTCAGGACTTTGAGTGTAAAACGCTTGGCGTTTTTGTTCTTTTGACATGTGTCTCCTCCTTGACATTGTGTGCAAAACAGGCTCTCTTTTTCTCATCGTATCTTTTCACGACAAACAAAAAGAGACCTGTTAATCATAACAAGTCTCGCTGTTTAAGATAGGGCCGGAAAACATACTTTTCAGTATAAAATTCGGAATGACGACACTATCACAGGTTTCTGCCAGCTACTCCCTTGAGTAGTACTATTATACCAAATTTTGAAAAGTTTTCAAAGAGTAAATTTTTTAAAAAATCTCCTAGCAGACTTTCCTGCTAGGAGATTTTCTTATGAGAGGTACTTGTTTAATACTCAATGAAAATGGCTCTATAATATTTGTAGTGGGTAAATCCCCTATAGATATTATAGAGCCTATTTTTGTGTAGAAAAAAAGTCCCAT
>CAJNBV010000018.1 GCA_905221095.1 bacterium | reverse complement strand
CAGCTATCACAGCTATCACAGCTATCACAGCTATCACAGCTATCACAGCTATCACAGCTATCACAGCTATCACAGCTCAATTATACCATTTTTAATATATTTACACAAATATAAACCGGTTTGTTCCATCAAATAAAATTAAAAACCATTAATTTGTATAAAATATTATCATATTATATAAATAAATGCAAAAAAGAGAGGACTCCTCTACCTATAAAATAAATCCATCATCACCTATCATATCAATTGATACATATTTATTGTGGCTTCTAAAACATTTATCAAGAATGTCGAGTAGTAGCTGTGTCATGTCAGATGAAACCTATCAAAAAATGCACTAAGAGCACAGCGATGGAGAGTTTATTGGGGTATCCCAAAACTGAGCATTAGAATTAGAAGAAACACAATGTTTTAATACTCTCCAAACAATGTCAGCGTCATCTTGGAGTAGGATAATTGCTGACTTTGTCAGTTTTATATACAACCTCAAAATAGTGTTTTGAGCTATCTACGCCTAGCCTTCTCTTTGATGTTTATTGAGTATGAGTATTTTGGTACAAGTTTCTACTTTTTCTAAAATACAACAACAGCCTTGCACCTCTTTTAAAACGAGGAGCAAGGCTGTTGTTTAATCTTTTTATTCATTGTCCACTTAACAATGAACCATTCATATTTTGACTAAATTTTTAGTCTTCTTTTTTCTTTCCAAGAGCAAGTCCGAGACCGCCTAGCATACCAAGAAGTCCTAGAGAGGCAAGAGTCGCATTTGATTCTGTTCCTGTATTTGGCAATACATTTTGAGAATCATTTGATTTAGCTCCATTGTCACTAGCATCTGTAGTATCTTCATGATTTGCATTCGGAGTAACTGCATCTGGAATTGGAGTGGTTGGTTCAGGTGTATCTTGACCAGAACCTCCATTAGTATCTGGCGCAACTGGATTTGGATTTGTACTTCCACTTACTTTTCTGAAAATGTGAGTAATTACTGGTTCATTTTCATCAATCACAGTTCGTACAAATTCATATCCTGGAATCGATCCATGTTCAGCATCCTTTTCATTGCCTGTCTTAACGGATGGTTTCAATACATTTCCATCTTCATCAATCCATCTAACTTCAATAGTTAGTTCTGGCAATTGAATCGGATCCGGCACTTCACCGTTTTCAGAAGTTTTAAGTTTCGCTGGTGTTGTGATCACCGGTACTTCGACTGGATCTTTTCCTGGTTCTGTAATCTTACCGATTCCTGGTACTTTTCCGTCTGGCAATTCACTATTTGGTACTTTGCCTTTGCCGTCTTGTCCAATGATTACAACAATTGGTGTGCCATTCTTACCTGGAATTTCTACCTTCGTTCCTGGTGGGTAATTTGTTCCATCTGGTTTCTTAGGTGTGACTGTTACGTCCCCTGTATTTGGATCTTGGTCTAACTCTAATGTTGGAGTCTTACGCGCTGGTGTTGTGACTACCGGTACTTCGACTGGATCTTTGCCTGGTTCTGTAATCTTACCGATTCCTGGTACTTTTCCGTCTGGTAATTCACTATTTGGTACTTTGCCTTTGCCATCTTGTCCAATGATTACAACAATTGGTGTGCCATTCTTACCTGGAATTTCTACCTTCGTTCCTGGTGGATAAATTGATCCATCTGGTTTCTTAGGTGTTACGGTTACATCCCCTGTACTTGGATCTTGGTCTAACTCTAATGTTGGAGTCTTACGCGCTGGCGTTGTTACTACCGGTACTTCGACTGGGTCTTTTCCTGGTTCTGTAATCTTACCGATTCCTGGTACTTTTCCGTCTGGTAAATCTTTATTCGGTACTTTGCCTTTGCCGTCTTGTCCAATGATTACAACAATTGGTGTGCCATTCTTACCTGGAATTTCTACCTTCGTTCCTGGTGGGTATGTGCCTCCGCCTGGTTTCTTAGGTGTGACTGTTACGTCCCCTGTACTTGGATCTTGGTCTAACTCTAACGTTGGAGTCTTACGGGCTGGTGTTATTACATCAACTGGTTGTGATGGTCTCTTATTCGGTTCTGTTACGATACCTTTTCCTGGTAAATCTCCTTTTGGAAGTTTATCATTTGGTACTATTCCTGAGCCATCTTCACCGATAATAACTTCGATTGGAGTATTATGATCACCCGGGATAACTACCTTCGTTCCTGGTGGATAGGTTGTTCCATCTGGTTTCTTAGGTGTTACGGTTACGTCTCCTGTATTTGGATCTTGATCTAATACTAATGCTGGTGTTAAACGAGCTGGTGTTTCAACAGTCACTTTTTCAGGAGTTTTACCTGTACCAGGCTCAGTGATTGTTCCTGGACCTGAAATCTTACCATCTGGTAAATCTTTATTTGGAACTTTACCTTTACCGTCTTCTCCAATTGTTACAACGATTGGTGTTCCATTTTTACCTGGAATTTCCACTATCGTTCCTGGTGGGTATGTTGACCCATCTGGTTTCTTAGGTGTTACGGTTACTTCACCAGTATCTGGATCTTGTTGTAACTCTACTATTGGCGTCTTACGGGCTGGTGTTTCCACAGTCACATTTTCAACAGGTTTATTCGGTTCTGTTATCTTAGCATTACCTGATGTTTTCCCGTCTGGCAAGTCGCTATTTGGAACTGTTCCTTTACCATTTTGTCCAATTTCTACTCTAATTGGATTTCCATCTTTACCTGGAATTTCCACTATCGTTCCTGGCGGGTATGTTCCTCCGCCTGGTTTCTTAGGTGTTACTGTTACATCACCCGTTTTTGGATTTTGTTCCAACTCTACTGTTGGTGTCTTACGGGCTGGTGTTGTTACATTCACAGGTTGCGATGGTTTCTTATTCGGTTCTGTTACTGTTCCAGTTCCTGGCTTAGCATCTTTTGGAAGCTTGTCATTTGGTACTTCTCCAGAGCCGTCATTTCCTATCGTTACTTCTATAGTTGTTCCATCTTCACCTGGGATTTCAACCTTCGTTCCTGGCGGATAGGTTCCTCCTGGTTTCTTAGGTGTTACAATCGCATCGCCATTGTCTTTACGAGTAATTGCAATCTCTGTTGGAGCATCTGTTTCTGGTAAAGTTGGATCAATTCGTTTTGGTGTTTCCACTTTAACATCTTCAGGATCTTTACCATTTTCTATGATTTTACCTGTTCCTGGTGTTTTATCTTCCGGTAAATCACCATTTGAAACTTTCCCTTTACCGCCTTCTTCTATTGTTACGACAATAGGTGTTCCATTCTTACCTGGAATTTCCACTTTAGTTCCTGGTGGATAGGTTGTTCCATCTGGTTTCTTAGGCGTTACGGTAACGTCTCCTGTTTTCGGATCTTGTTCTAATTCTACCGTTGATGGTTTACGGGCTGGTGTTGTTACATTCACAGGTTTTGATGGTTCTTTATTCGGTTCTGTTACGATTCCGGTTCCTGGTTTATCAGTTTTTGGAAGTTTATCGTTTGGAACTGTTCCTGAACCATCATTTCCAATTGTAACTTCAATTGGAGTATTGTCATTTCCTGGAATAGTTACCGTCGTTCCTGGTGGATAGGTTCCTCCACCTGGTTTCGTTGGTGTTACAATCGCATCGCCATTGTCTTTACGAGTAATTCCTATACTTGGAGTTTGAGTCGTAGGAACTTTTGGATCTGTTCCGTTTTTCTTCTCTTCCTCATCTGGAATTCCGTCGTTATCATCATCTAAATCTGTTTTATCTGGAATTCCATCCCCATCTGTATCTCTCAGAATCGTTACCGGAACTTCTACCTTGATTTCCTCAGGTTCTTTTCCAGTTATTTCTTTTGTAACTTTAACAGGAATGTTAATGTGACGTTCTTCTTCCTCTTTGCCCCAATTATCTACTTTTGGAGTTCCTGTTAACTCACCATTCTCGTTAACTGTCAGACCGTTAACTGGATCCGGATTTTCTTGTGTAATTTTTGAACCTGGCTTATTCGATGTTACAACCGTAACTGGTGTGATGGCAGATTTTTCTATGACAGGTTCTGGTGGATTCACTGTACCTATTAGTTTATCCGCTACTTTTGGATTTTTATCTTGTTCATCTGGAATACCATCGTTATCATCATCATCATCTGAATTATCTGGAGTTCCATCGCCATCTGTATCTCTTAATACATTGACAATAACATCTTTCGTAACTGGTGTGTCACCTTCGTGAGTTACAGTTACTTTAATAGTTACATCACGATTTTCTTCTATTCCATCCCAGTCTGTGATTTCTGGTGTCCCTGTAACTTTTCCTTCGCTATTCACTGTTAAGCCATTTACTGTTGGTGCAGAAATTGTACTATTTGATTTATTTGGTGTTACGACTACTCCACTAGTGTACTCAGCTTTTTCTGTTGCATTTGCTGGTGGCGTTATTGTGAAATCTAGCGGTTTACCAACAGTTACTGTAGATGGTTGACTTGTTAATTCTGTTGTCTTACTTGTTACTTTCGCTGTAACTTCCGAACCATCTTTTACTTTGTCCGCTGGAATTGTCACTTTACCATTTGCATCAACAACTAATGTTGGATCTGAACTTGTCCATGTTCCATCATTGCCTTTTGTCAATGTCACTGTTTGTGGCGTATTATCTTCACCTGTATACGTGATAGTTGTAGTTCCTTCTCCAGTTAATACTGGTGTAATTTCTACACTTCCGTTTTCTTTTGGTGAAACTGTTGGAGTTGAAGGTTTCACTTTAACAATTACATCAGTTGTTTCTGTTGAACCATCTTCATAAGTAATTGTCACTGGAATTGTATGTTTACTATCTGGAGTTACATTTGGTAGAGGAGATTTTTCCACTACACTCGTAATCTTCGCAGATGTGAAATCTTTCATTTCTGTTCCATCCGTTACACCTGTAACCCCTGTTGTTCCTGATAAATCACCTCTTGATAATGGTGAGTCTGCTTCTTTTTCAACATCTTTTTTAGTTACAGTATGAGATTGAGGCGTATATGTCGCATCATCAGAATCAACTGCAGAACCATTTGTTCCTTTAGTCGCTTTAGCTGCGACATTTTTTCCAACTAACTCTTTAGGAATTTCTAGTGAACCATTATGGAATACTACTCCTTCTTTTGGAGTTTCAATTTCCCATCCAGTATCTTTCTTCACTAATGTTACAGTTCCATCTGTTAACGGAATTGTTACTTTATCTCCACCATTATTAGTTGATGGTGTTACTTTCACATTTCCGTTTTGCCATTGTGAAATAGTTGGAGCAGCTGGTTTTTCTTCTTTTACAACTACATGAACAGTTACTTGGTTTCCTGCTTTTCCTTGGCTATCGACTGGTTGAAGCGTTACAGCGTATACTCCTGCTGTTGGATTTTCTGGAAGTCCTGAAAGAATATTAACTTTTCCTGTACCAAATGGTTTGTCCGTTGCGCGGTCATCTTCAGTATCAGATACCGTTACTAATTCTTTTAGTAACTCAGCTGTAAGTGATGTTCCTGCAGTGTAAACTTTAGGATTTTCTTGTGTTCCTACTGCTGCATCTTTCAATGTTACTACTGGCGCATCATTTGTTACAGAAATTACTTTCCAATTTCCTGCTGGTGTTGCATCTTGTCCTGATTCAGGCTTGTAGTCTACTCGTAATCCTAAACCACTAGTATAGTTTGCTGTATTATCTCCTGAAGCAGTTTCTTCTTTAATAAGAAGTTTTTTATTATTATCTGATTCTTTTAGAGTAATACTTACTTTGTTTTCGGCTTTATTAGCTTCATTCACGCTATTTGTAATAGCTTCTACAAAGTTGTTTGCATTCGTAACACCTGTTGGAGTTGTAGGATCTACTTTCCAATTTCCACCATTTTCATCACGAACAAGGACAATACTATTCGTTGTAGCATCCGTATCAGCACTATTGTGGAATCGTAATTCAACACGTTTCGCATCATGTGGCACGGTTACATCGATATGCTTGCTACCAGCAATCGTAGCAGAGGTCGAGTAGTCTCCCATTTTGACTACTTTTTCGTCACTTCTAGTAGAAACTGTAGTATCTCCAACTTTGTTAACTACTGTAATGGCTGTTGGTTGAGCTGTTTCTCCGTTTTTGTTTTCACTTTGACGAAGATTTACATTATCTGGTAATGTTGCTGTCCAAGTATCTCCATTGATTGTTACTTGTCCATTCTTACTTGATAAAACTGTGTTGTCTTTATCATTTAAGTGTACTTCTACAACTCTATCATCTGAATTGAATCCACCTAATGTACCACTAATTGTACGTGTTGTTGATGTCACTGTATCCGTATTAAACGTTGGTTTTGGAGGTGCTACATGGAATGTCACATCTTTTTCAACGCTAGCAGGTGTATAAACTTTAACTGCTTTACCGTCAATATTTGTTGTATAGTATCCTGCACCGCTTGGGAATTTCACTAATGCTTTGTAATCAGTCACTACACCAGGTTTGTTAAACTCAGTAGTATCTGTTACTTCTGTATGATTTTTACTCCATTTGAAGTGCATTCCTGCTGGGTAATATTTATCATCCGCATCTTTCTTTGTGCCATCTGAATTTAAGCCATCAACTAACTTCACATAATTATGGGAGTCTTTACCGTTGTTTGAATTTGCTGCATCAACTAGTTTAGTTCCTAACTCAACTGTTTCCGGGCTATTTCTAACTTCAACGTCCACTACTTTATACTTGAATTTGTATGTTCCAGTATTATTTGTAGAATCTGTAACCTCTACAGTTCCTACATGTTCTCCTAAAGTAGAAGTATCTGTTGTGATGTTATTATTTTCAGTCAATTGTACTTTCGAACCACTAGTCCAATTACCTGTTTGTTCAAATGTGCTTCCATTCGGAAGTCCTGTTACTTTTAGTTTTGTGATGTTGTTTCTATCATCACTTACTTTGAATGTCGGATTGAATGTTGCTCCTTTAAATACTACAAAGTTAGCAGTAGTATTTTCGTCATTTGTTAACAACATACCATCCATTGTGGCATTTGGAACATTCGCATCTGCTTTCGTTACAGGGATTTGGATTTCATCTGTTGAATGGTCTGGATATGTGATAGTCGCTCCTACATAGTAAGTACCATCACCTTTTGGCTTAATCGCACCATCTTCTTTCATGGTAATGCTTAAGCCACTCGTTGAGTTATCAACGTTTACAGTTCCACGTGTAGATGTAAATGTCAGATTTGATTTCATAGAATTGAAATCTTCTGGAGTAATTTTTGCATTTGTAGCAGTAACATCTACGTTAATTGGTTGTGTTGTAATTTGTGGATCATATTTCGTTGCTTGTGTTAAGATTTTGAATTTAATACGAGTCGGATTTATACCGTCTGATGTATCTCTTAACTCGTTTGTAGAAGCATCTTTTGCAATTACATAACGCGTATATTCATCAGTGTCAGTCCATGGTGTTGTACCTGTTTTATATTCATGTACTTTTCCTGTAACATTAATACTTCTTGGTGCATCTACTTCAGTAT
Organism: bacterium; assembly: GCA_905221095.1. Classification (GTDB taxonomy): domain Bacteria; phylum Bacillota; class Bacilli; order Lactobacillales; family Streptococcaceae; genus Streptococcus. The sequence goes on along the minus strand of CAJNBV010000018.1, from coordinate 5,485 downwards.
TATCCTTACGAATTAATTCATCATAAGATAGTCCTTGGAAACCTAAACCACTATTTAAGTTACCATTTTTTTCCATTATTCTAGTTTCTAATAACTTCCCTGAATTATCCGTCACTCTACCAATTGTTAGATTTGTTTCTTCTGTAGGTGTTACATAAACAACTTGTTCATTATTTTCAACTTTTGTTTCTACGCCATTAGGAGTAAATTCAAATTTAGGTGGTTCTTTATCCCCTGCTTTAGAATCCTTGGTTGTTGGATCACTTTCTACACGGTCAGTTGTTACAGATTTAGCAGTTACTTCAGTTGCATCCTTAATCGCACGGTCTTTGATTGTAACAACACCCGTATCAGGATTAATCGTTACGCCATCATTAGGAGCACCACTTGTTATTGCCCATTTATTTCCAGTTTTAGTAGCTGTAACGGTAATAGTAGAATCATTTGGATGCTTATAAGTAAAGTTTAGTGTATTGACATTTTCTTCACTTACCGGAGTTACTGTCACATCTCCATTATCTTTAGGCGTTACTGTTGGTGATGTTGGTTTAACATGGAATGTTTGGTCTCTTTCGATTGTAGCAGGTGTGTAGACTTTAACTTGCTTACCATCAATCGTTTTTGTATAGAAACCAGCACCAGATGTAAACTTCACTAACGGTTTATAATCTGACACTATTCCCGGTCTGCTCAATCTAGTTCCATCAGCAACTTCTGCAGTTCCCTTCTTCCATTTAAACGACATACCATCTGGATAATATTTATCATCACCATCATTATTTGATCCATCTACTACTTTTACGTAAGTATGAGAATCGCCTAATTGTGTATTTAACGGAACTGTTTTTGGTGTTTCTCTAATCGCAACATCCACGACTTTATATTTAAACTTATAAGTTTTCTCATTGTTTAGTGCATCTTTTACAACTACACTTGCTTCATGATCTCCTGGTGTAGCATTATTTGTTGCTGTAATAGTATCACCTACTACTTGAACATCAGCTCCATTTTTAGACCAAGCTCCTGTTGCTGAGAAATTATTTCCACTTGGTAAACCTGAAACAGTTACGCTTTTCACATTGTTTTTATCGTCACTTACTCTTAATGTTGGGTTGAATTTTGACCCTTTAAATACAATAAATGAATAATCTGTTGCAGTTTCTGATAATTCTTTACCATTTATCGTCACTTTTGGTGCTGTTGTATCTGACTTACTTACTGGAATTTCGATATTTTCTGTTGTGTGGTCTGGATATTCAATTCTTGCACTTACATAGTACGAACCATTCGTAGCGTTCTTCTTAATTGCACCATTATCATTCATCGTGATATTTAAACCAGCAGTTCTATTATTAGGACTATTGCTAATTTTCACATCACCACGTTCTGAAGTGAAGGTAATGTTTGATTTAATGGCATCGAACTCTGCTTGAGTAACCGTTGCACCTTGTGCAGTAATATCCTTATCAATCACTTGATTTCCAACGTGTGGATCATATTTCGTTGCTTGTGTTAAAACTTTTAATTTAACACGCGTTGGATTTGAAATACTTGCATCTTGATCTCTCATTTCCTTAAGCGCAGCATCCTTTGCCACAACAAAACGTGTAATTGCAACATCATCTGTCCACACTTTATTCCCGTTACGCTCTGGCAGTTTACCTGTAACAATAATATCTCTTGGAGCATCAACATCTCCATTATTTGTTTTAGCTACCTCATTATAAGTAATACCTGAACCTAACCCTTGAATGCCGAACACTGTGTTAGACTTATCTGCGAATTTCACCTCAGATAATTTACCAGAGTTATCTGTTACTGTACCAATCTTCAAGTTTGTATCTTCTGTAGGAGTGATATATGCTACTTGCTCTTTTCCTGTTTCAATTCTTGTTTCTTTTCCGTTAGGCGTAAACTTGAATTTAGGTGGCTCATTATCCCCTACTTTTGAATTTACAGTTACTGGATCACTTTCTACATGGTCATTTGTTTCAGATTTAGCCGTGACAGGAACAGAGTCTTTTATCGCTCTATCTTTGATAGTTACTTTCCCTGTAGTTCTATCAATCGTTACACCGTCAGCCGGAGCATTACTTAATGTCCATCCATTTCCTGTTTTAGTAGCTGTAACAGTTTTCGGTGTATTGTTTGGATCGTTATATGTGAAATTAAATGTATTTACATTCTCTTCATTCACTGGCGTTACTGTAACATCCCCATTATTTTCTGGAGTTACTGTTGGCGCTGTTGGTTTTACTTGGAATTCAACAGTTTTATATAAGAACGATCTATTGATAATTTCATTATCTTTACCCGGAGTAGAATTAGTAACTTTTTCAACTCCATTTGTTCCAGCGTATCCATCATGGAAATAAGCTGCTGCTTTAACAGTTTGTTTACCAGGAGTATTAAGAGTAACTTTACTTGTTGTAGTTCCATTTGAATCAATAAATCTAAATTTCATTCCTCCAGCGAAGAATTGGTCTCCAACATTCGTTCCATCAGTTGTCGTAATGAAATCATGCGAATCTGTATAAGACGTTCCTTTAGCAGTTTTTACAACAAGCTTACCATCACTAACTGTTCCCTTTCCTTCTTTGAAGGCTAAGTCAACAACTTCAACATTAAATTTCACAGTTGCGTTATTGCCTCTATCAACATTGCTTCCTTGATCATCGGACACTTTGAAAGTAACCGTTTGTTTTCCTAATGTTGCATCAGCAGCGACTTTCCCAGTTACATTTGCCGTTCCTGGGCGTGCCTCTGTGGCTCCTGTTTTTGAAAGAGTTGCTCCATTATTAAAAGTAACACCCTTAGGTAATCCACTTTCATATTTTAAGTTTACTTTACCTTTTGGATCATTATCGTACATTGTTAATGGAACATTTAAAGTCGCTCCTCTATAAATACGAGTTGTAGGAGCATTAGATTCATTACTTGTTAATACACTTACTTTATTGTTATCTGTAGGATTTGTCATTTTAACCGTTGGAGCTTGGTTATCTGGAGCATCCGTCGGTGTAACAGGATTACTTTTTTCAGAAATTACAGTTCCGTTATTATTTACTGTTGTCACAGCAGTAATAGGTGTCCCAGGCAATGCTCCAGCTACTGTAATCGTTGCTGTAGTACCATTCGTTGTACCTGTTCCGATAACTTTACTACCATCGTATAAGGTAACCGTAGAACCGTTCTTAACTCCTGTTCCAACATTTACAGTAATTTTTTGATTTGTTAATCCTTTTTTATGCACGACATCATTAGCTGTAATCGTCGGCTTAATCGGTTTAACATTTAATGTAACTGTACCGTCTGAACCTGAACCTTTGTCTTCTGATGTTGAACCATCTTGATATCTAGCAACAGAAGTATACTTAAATACACCAGCTTGAGCAGTACTTGGTGAATTATTATTTTTCCAACTCCAACTCATTCCAGCAGGGAAAGTTCCTCCATTTTTATGTCTAACATAACCTGAAGACACAGGATTTATTGGATCTCCTGCATTATCTCCTACTGTTTTTGTAACTGTCAAACCTTGAATTGGATCTATTTTTGCGTCTGGAGTACTTACTAATCGCGTCCCCGTAGCGGCATATACATATGCTGCAGTCGCTGTAGTTGCAACACCCGCCTTAGAAGTTGCAGCAATTACCCCAGCACGCTTAGCCTCATCTACAGTAACATTGTCCCTCAAACGTATTTTAATATGATACTTATAAGCATAATTCACATTTTTCGATATATTCAACAAATGCGAATAAGATGCCTTTGGGTATTGTCCGTTTGATTGTTTGATAATGCTATTCAAGTCAGAGTTATTTTCCAACTTTTTCAACATCTGTTGACGTTGGTCATTTCTTGTCGGACCTCCTCCAAATTGGAAGAAGCTATAGGATTCTCCCCAAAGACTTTGAGAACTTGAATCTTCAAGCACTCCATTTCTTAAAGGAACATAGTAAGTATCGCCAACTTTTGAAAAGTTATTTGGATTATGTGAAAGTGTACCGCTTCCTACATTATTACGATAGCGTTCATAATAAGCCTCATAGATAGGTCCTTTAGGATACTGACCATCACTATACAAAATATCTCTTGGAGGATAGAACCAAAGAGCATTTGCACTAGTACCAGCTAAAGCTTTACCATCATTTTGATAGTAAACATCATAAGTAATAAATTTACGACCACTCTCTTCACTATACTTAGCTGTCATAAACGTCTTGGTAATAGTACGATTACGATTACCATCAGTTGTTGAACCTTCTCCCTGTGCTTCTGATATATACTCTTTGACATTGAACAACGCACCCTCTATGCGTTCACTATCCGCTCTAAACTGGGTTCCTGATCTCATTCTCTGACCATTACGTGGATCATGAGAACCTGAATTCAAACGCATCGTAGCAATTTTAACAGAGTTAAAAGTTCTCTTAATACGCTTATTCAAATCCTCAAGCTCACTAGTCGTTACTCCAGTATTGGATACCGCTCCTTGAGCAAGGGAAATGACTTCATTAGCTTTTTCTAATACTTCTTTAGTAGTTTCATGCTCAGGTAATTCAAGAAGTGCAGCTTTTAATTGATCAAGAGATAGCTTTAAAGAATCATTTTTGTTTGAATCTGTTTTATCTGTTTCGCTAACTCCAGAAGAAACTCTACTAGCTATAGTTTCACTCTTGTTTCCAGCATCGTTTCCTTGAAGCTCATTTGATACTTTGGATACATTTGATAAAGTAGCTACATCATTCGTTAAGAGTGAAGTTAGTTCATTTACATCTTTTTGATCTGCATCAGTACTATCCAGTATAGATTGTCCTCTTTGCAATCTATCTTTAATCGGAGATAGAAGCGAACTATCCAGATTTGATTTTTCTGAAAGTTTAGAATTTAGCTCCTCAACTACTTTTCTTAACTGACTTTTATCAACTGGCTTACTTGTATTTTCTACAATTGGAGTTTCTGCAACTTCTTTATTTTCCGAAGGATTATTAACCACATCTGCCCTATTTTCAGTAGTTTCCTTATTAGTTACAAGTGGCTCCTCCTTCTCTTTGGAATTGTCTAGATCCTTGGTAAGATGCGAATTGTTTTCAATCACATTATCCGCACTAACGACATGCGTACCCAAAAACATCAGTGCTGCTACGGCTACTGAAGCTGCACCAAAGCTATATTTACGAATAGAAAAGCGCAAGACCTTATCACTCTGATGACGTTTAATTCGACTGAATGACTTATTTTTATGTTCCATGTTCCCTCCTAAGGGCAATATAATATAGAAAAAGCAATTTTTATAACTTCAACTCCCAAAAAAAGTTAAGTTATAAAAATCACTATGATGACTACTATTTGCTAATAACATCACAGCTATCACAGCTATCACAGCTATCACAGCTATCACAGCTATCACAGCTATCACAGCTATCACAGCTATCACAGCTATCACAGCTATCACAGCTATCACAGCTATCACAGCTATCAC
>CAJNBV010000017.1 GCA_905221095.1 bacterium | reverse complement strand
TAATTCCACCATAAAAATCCGTTTTAGACTAATTTCCACTTTGGTCAGGCAAGTGGAAGTTACTTTGAGAAGTTAGCTTATATCATCAACATCACGTATAAAAAACAAAAGCTTGAAATATCGGGGCTTATGTGTTAGAATGAAAACATAAAGGGAAAACAATGCTTCTAGCATATGTAACTAAAAAACCCCACCGTGCCACCGATGGGGCTTTTTGCTACCCTCTAAAAGGGTTAAAATCTACTTGCTACGTTTCTTTATCCATAGCTTGAAAAGCTCAGATAGTATGTTAACAAGTAACGGAGCTAGAAAAAGGGAAAGTAACTCTAGCATATATAACACCTCCCTTCCTTAAAGTGAGGGAGCCAAAACATTATATCATCAACATCGCGTATAAAAAATAAAAGCTTGAAATATCGGGAGTTATATGTTAGAATGAACTTACAATGTGAGTAAAGTTACAGCATATGTAACTAAAAAAGCCCCATCGTGCCACCGATGGGGTTTTTTGCTACCCTCTAAAAGGGTTAACCATTACTTTTTACGTTTCTTAAGCCATAACTTGAAAAGCTCAGATAACACGTTAATAAGTAACGGAGCTAGAAACACTGTGAGTAAAGTTTCTAACATATGTAACACCTCCCTTCCTTAAAGTGAGGGGGCCAAAATATTATATCATACCAGATTTATATCATCAACATCGCTTAATTCTTGGCATAAATAGACTTAGATACGCAAATAATCTTACTAGCAAATCTCTAAACAAACTCAGAAATCAAGCTTTTAAGACAAAGCAAAAAGCCCACTGTTGTAGGCTTTCTGTAAGATATATCTTAAAATTAAAGCATTTTGTTGTAGAATTCAACGACAAGTGCTTCGTTGATTTCTGGGTTAATTTCGTCGCGTTCTGGCAAGCGAGTCAATGAACCTTCCAATTTTTCAGCGTCGAATGATACGAATGCTGGACGTCCAAGAGTAGCTTCTACTGCTTCAAGGATAGCTGGAACTTTCAATGATTTTTCACGAACTGAGATCACTTGACCTGGAGTTACGCGGTATGATGGGATATCAACGCGTTTTCCATCAACAAGGATGTGACCGTGGTTTACGAATTGACGAGCTTGACGACGAGTAGTCGCAAGACCAAGACGGTAAACAACGTTATCCAAACGACGTTCCAAAAGAAGCATGAAGTTGAAACCTAGGATTCCGCCTTTGATTTTTGTAGCTTGTACGAACAAGTTACGGAATTGTTTTTCACCTACACCGTAAGTGAAACGAAGTTTTTGTTTTTCAGCCAATTGCAAACCGTATTCTGACAATTTAGAACGGTTGTTTGGTCCGTGTTGTCCTGGTACGTAGTTACGACGTGCCAATTCTTTACCTGTACCTGTAAGTGAAAGGCCAAGGCGACGAGCTTGTTTCCAAGATGGTCCTGTATAACGTGACATGTGAATGTCCTCCTGATATAAATAATATTTCGGTGGAAATAGTCACTTAGAAAGCCCTGATTCGTGCAGATGCCCTTCGCCTAAACAGCCAAGGTTACTTATCATAAGACACCTGTTGACGAGCTTCATGCTTCCCTGCTGATATTTCACACAAAATCCATTCTACCATGAATAGCTGGATTTGTAAAGGGGTTTTAAGCTTTATTTTCATTACCAGAGAGGTTAAGAAGGAGAGTAAAGGTGCTTCCGAGGCCGTACTGGCTGCTGACTGTGATTTCTCCACCCAATTGATGGGCCAATTCACGCGCAATCGCAAGGCCTAAGCCATGCCCACCTGTTTTCATATTGCGAGAAGTTTCGACACGGTAAAGGCGTTTGAAAATATTCTCCAAGTCCTCTGGGGCAATGCCCTGCCCCTCATCGGTCACACTGATTGAAAGCTGGTTATTATCCAGCTTAGCCACCACTTCCAGCTTGGTTCCTGGAGCTGAGTATTTAAAAGCGTTATTGACCAGATTCACCAAGATGCGAGAAAGTTTGGCATAATCTCCTTCAATCCGGGCAGACTCTGGGATTACCTGCAAGTGGACATCTCGCTCCTCCTGCTCAATCAAGAACTGAAATTCACTCATGCACTCAATCAAGAGCTGATCCAGAAAAATGCTGTCTTTGCTGGTAGTTTCCACCTGATTTCTAGCTGTGTTTAGGGTCAAAAAATTCAACTCCTCAACCAGTTTATTAAGCCTTTCTGTCTGGCGTCCAATGGTTGCTAGATAATGAGCTTGTTCTCCCTCCTTGATAACCCCATCCAAAATCCCTTCTACCGTCGCTTGGATCGAAGTGATGGGGGTCTTGATATCATGCGACAGCTGGGCAATCATCAAGCCCTTTTCTCGTTCGCTTTCTTCCAAGGAATCAAAGGTTGCCTGCAAATCATGGGACATTTCATTGAAGGCTTGGCCTAATTGCTGAAATTCTGCAGGCCCTTGAACCTCCAGATTTGCAGGGAAGTCCTTGTCCGCTACTCGCTTGGCATGTTCCTTAAGTTTGGCCAATGATGTAAAGACAGGCGATAGGAGAAAGAGACTAATCCCAGCACCAACAAAACTTGCGATTAAAGTCATACCAATCAGGAAATAAATTTCTCTTTGCTCAATTAACATGCGCTGGATGGCCCAAAAAACCACGATAATCGTTAGAAGTGTTGAAATGATATACCCCACTAAAATATAACTTTTTAATTTCATTGACTACCTCGTGCTTTCTCAATTTTGTAGCCCAAGCCCCAGACGGTTTTGATAGTAGGCGTTTCTACACTGGCATGTTTAGCCAACTCCTGTCGAAGAGCATGAATATGAACATTCAAGGTATTGGTATCATCCACATAATCTTCTTGCCAGACCTTTTCATAGAGGTCTGTCTTAGAGAAAACCCGCTCTGGATTGCTGGCTAAAAGCCATAGAAGTTCGAAGGATTTGACTGTCAAATCAAGCGCTACATCTCCAACTTGGACCTCATGGCTACCGTGATTCATCCGTAAATCCCCGAGACTGACAACCTCTGTCTCACCTCCACGATGAAGGCGACGCAAGATATTGTGGACACGCAAAACCAGCTCACGCGGGCTAAAGGGCTTGGCAATAAAGTCATCTGCCCCTAAGCTCAGGCCATAAATCTTGTCCTGCTCGCTAGTCTTAGCCGTGATAAAGAGAAAAGGCTGATCTGGAGATTGATACTGAACCTCACTAATCAAATCATAACCATCCATCCGAGGCATCATGATATCTGTAATAATCAAATCAATCGGTTTTCGCTTGAAGATTTCTAAGGCCTCTACCCCATCATGAGCTACCAAAACCTGATATCCTGCCTGAACCAGATAACGTTGATGAATATCCGTGATTGCTACCTCGTCGTCAACGAGTAAAATTGTCTTTCCCATCTGTCTCTCCTTTGAAAAAAACAGTGCTATACCACAATAGTATAACACTATTTTAATCGCTTTACGAACATTCTAATCGATATCTGAATTTTTCAAATCCTAGATAGAAAGTCTGTAGCTAGACTAGTCATTTTCATCTCTTTTAGCTTTCAAACCGAGGCCACTTAGCAGTCCAGCCAAGGCGAGTCCAAAGAATCCAAGAGTAGCCATTGATGTTTGAGCTTCACCAGTATATGGAAGCATGTCTTTTTGCTCTTTCTTTTGATCAGCCATCATTGGACTTGATACCTTGTTATTAGATGCCATCTTGCCTTCATCAGACATTTTGCTTGATGTTGCTGGAGCTTGATCTTGTTTCATGCTTGGTGTTGCCATAGGCTGGCTAGCATTCATGGTTTTGTCCTGCTCTTTGTTAGGCATCATCTTATCCTGGCTAGCAGCTGGCATTTTAGATTTCATCTCATCTTGATTGGCACTTGGTATTTGAGCGTTCATCTTAGACGCATCTTGATGACTATTCATCATTGGAGCCGGCATAGCTGAATTATTAGAAGATGGGACGAAACCTGATTGCATCGGAGTAAGAGACTGATGTCCATTCAAGTTCACTGTCAATTCTTTAGTCGCTACGAGATTGCTCAAATCTGCCTTGCCGTCTTTAGCACCGTACACCTTGATAGTAGCTTTATAGCTTTGAGTGCCGTTTTGTTTCAAGAGGTCAAGAAGCTCTTTATCTGATTTACCTTGAGTACCTGCCAAGTCTACTTCGTAGAAGTAAAGACCTTTGCCCAATTTTTCTACTGGTGGGAGGGCAGGATTTTTAGCTGAACCATTGTCTGACCATGGAGCCTTGTCTGAAGCTTTCAAAATCAAACGAGTTAACATACCGTCTCCGGCGAAGAATTCGTATGGAATAACTTGGTTAACACCTGCTGTGAATGGACCAGGGAAGTTGGCTTTGTCCAAGTATGTAGCTGGAACATCCACTGTGTCTTTAGTATTGTAAGCCACACCTTTTTGAACTTCAGCTGGAGTGGTCAAGCCATTCAAATTGACATTCAAATCTTTTGTCGCTACGAGATTGCTCAAGTCTGCCTTGCCGTCTTTTGCACCGTACACTTTGATAGTAGCTTTATAGCTTTGAGTGCCGTTTTGTTTCAAGAGGTCAAGAAGTTCTTTGTCAGATTTACCTTGGGTACCGGCCAAATCCACTTCATAGAAGTAAAGACCTTTGCCCAATTTCTCTACTGGTGAGAGAGCTGGGTTTTTAGCCGAACCGTTGTCTGACCATGGAGCCTTGTCGGATGCTTTCAAGATAAGACGAGTTAACATACCGTCTCCAGCGAAGAATTCGTATGGAATAACTTGGTTAACACCGGCTGTGAATGGGCCTGGGAAATTCGCTTTATCCAAGTAAGTGGCTGGGACGTCTACTGTGTCTTTAGTATTGTCGGCTACACCTTTTTGCACTTCAGCTGGGGTAGTTAAACCATTCAAATTGACATCCAAATTCTTAGTCGCTACGAGATTTGTCAAATCGGCCTTGCCATCTTTTGCACCGTACACCTTGATAGTTGCCTTGTAACTTTGAGTGCCATTTTGTTTCAACAAGTCTAACAAATCTTTGTCTGATTTGCCTTGAGTGCCGGCCAAGTCCACTTCATAGAAGTAAAGGCCTTTGCCCAATTTTTCTACTGGTGGAAGAGCTGGATTTTTAGCTGAACCGTTGTCTGACCATGGGGCCTTGTCGGATGCTTTCAAGATAAGACGAGTCAACATACCGTCACCGGCGAAGAATTCGTATGGAATAACTTGGTTAACGCCGGCTGTGAATGGGCCAGGGAAGTTAGCTTTGTCCAAGTATGTTGCTGGAACGTCTACCGTGTCTTTGGTGTTGTCAGCCACACCTTTTTGAACTTCAGCTGGAGTAGTCAAGCCGTTCAAATTGACATCCAAATCTTTTGTCGCTACGAGATTAGTCAAATCAGCCTTACCATCTTTCGCACCGTACACTTTAATAGTAGCTCTATAGCTTTGAGTGCCGTTTTGTTTCAACAAGTCTAACAAATCTTTGTCTGATTTACCTTGAGTTCCTGCCAAATCTACTTCATAGAAATAGAGACCTTTGCCCAAGTTTTCTACTGGTGGGAGAGCTGGATTTTTAGCTGAACCATTGTCGGACCATGGGGCCTTGTCTGAAGCTTTCAAAATCAAACGAGTTAACATACCGTCTCCGGCGAAGAATTCGTATGGGATGACTTGGTTGACACCGGCTGTAAATGGACCAGGGAAGTTAGCTTTGTCCAAATATGCAGCTGGGACGTCTACTGTGTCTTTGGTATTGTCAGCCACGCCTTTTTGAACTTCGGCTGGGGTGGTTGCTGGTTGAGCTTCATTTGCTTCACGGTCTTGTCCAGAAACTGCAGGCGCAGGATTTGTCGCAGGTTTAACCGCATCTTCTGTTTCTTTCTTAGACTCTGGTTTTGCTTGCACTTCTTCTTTAGGTGCTACTACTTGGTCTTTAGCAGCTACATCCGTTTTTTCTGGAGAGCTTGTAGTATCCAAGCTTGCTTTAGGCGCTGACTCTGCCTGTTCTGAAGGAAGAGCTGTATCGACTGCTTCTTTGAGAAGTTCTGCTGGTAAGTCGCTCTTTTCACTCACTGAAGCAGCGTCTGGTACGACTTGAGCAGGGGTTGGATTAACCACATCGGCACGCACCGAACTTGGTTGACCAACTAGGACAAAGAAGCCACTGGCCACAACAACTGAGGCGACACCGACACTAAGACGGCGAATAGACCATCGAGTATATCTTTGATTTGGATTGAATTTCATAGGATTCTCCTTAGAGTTTTTCTTTATTTGATGACTCTAGTATAATCTCCTAAAATTAAAAAGGATTAAGAAAAAGTTAAAATTTTTCTTAAATCCCTCTTATAAAATACTTATATTAATTAAATCCATAAACAGATTTGGTGATTTGATAGACGACATTGGAAAGTTTGCGAGCTGGCAAGACGGAGTGTTTGGTCAAACGGCTGAGCATGGTCTTACGGATAGCTTGAAAGACCTCTGGATTTTCCTGTTGAATATAGGTCCACAGCTCCCGTTTTTTGTCCAGATGCTCTGCTGTTCCAGCTCGATTGAGCAAGGCGCTAGAAATAACCGTCGTAATCTCAATGTGATTCAGCAGGTATTCTCGCATTTTGGGATGGCTTACTTTGGACAAATCAAGCTGGTCTACCAAGAGTCGATTGACCTTGAGTTGCTGGTCAATGCGTTTAATCATCACTTGCTCGTTGACAGACTGGTCCTCACGCCCAATCAAATAACGATAAAAGTCGACAGGCAAATAGTACATGGTCTTGACCTGCTGAAGGGGGGTAAAGACAAAGAGATTATCGACATAAAAAGTATGTTCAGGCAGTTGGAACTGGCTGGCTCGCAACAAATCTGTCCGGTAAATCAGCGAGTGCATCATGATATACTGGCCTTTTGAGAAATTTCCGACCTGGTCCCAGCCAAAAATCTGCTGGACAGGCAAGACTGACTCGTAACTCATACTCTTCTTGCGAGACTGACCTTCCTTTTCATAGACAAAATTAGTCACAAAGGCATCCACCTCTTGCCCCTCGTTCTCTAGTTCCTGCAAGGTTTCAAGAATTTTCAAGTAGGCACGGGGATCCACCCAGTCATCACTATCAACTACTTTAAAATAACGACCAGAAGCCTCTGCCAAGCCACGATTGACAGCACCGCCATGGCCCTTGTTTTCCTGATAGATGGCTCTAACGATGTTAGGATACTTGCTGGCTAAGCGCTCAGCAATTTCCTGAGTCTGGTCCTGAGACCCATCATTGATAATCAAAATCTCAACTTGCTCACCACCAATCACTAGCGACTCCACACAGTAATGAAGATAAGCCGCAGCATTATAGCTAGGAATGGCGATAGACAATAACTTCATAATCTACTCCTTTAGGGGACTGATTTTTTCTTATATTCTTCGAAAATCTCTTCAAATCGCGTCAACGTCGCCTTGCCGTATATATGGTTACTGACTTCGTCAGTTCTATCCACAACCTCAAAACAGTGTTTTGAGCAGCCTACAGCTAGTTTCCTAGTTTGCTCTCTGATTTTCATTGAGTATTACTCTCTCTTGTCACTTCTTTCTATTCTACCATAAAGTCCAGTTTTTGAAGGACTTTTATTAGAATACAATGATTTCTATCTATTTCCTATCTTGAAAATCAAAAAAAGAGGGGATCCCCCTCCTTACGAATTTAATTCTGCCAAGTCATCTAGATACTGGTTGTTAATGACCGCCAAGATATAGGCATCGGCTTTCAAGAGATCATTGGGACCAAATTGGACGTCCAGCGGTGAATTTTCTTGTTCACGAAATCCTAGGATATTGAGGTTGTATTTGCCACGTAGATCTAGCTGGCTCAGGCTTTGACCAGCCCAGACACTAGGGATTTTCATCTCCACGATAGACACATTTTTATCCAGCTGAAAGACATCAACATTGTTATGAAAGAGAATGGTCTGCGCTAGGGATTGCCCCATTTCATACTCAGGCGAGATTACCGAGTCGGCACCGATTTTTTCCAGTACCTTCTTGGCTGTCTGACTTTTGACCTTGACAATAACCCTTGGTACCCCCAAACTCTTACAATGCATCACTGCAAGCACACTCGACTCCAGATTTTCCCCTGTTGCGACCACAACCGTATCACAGGTATCAATTCCTGCGGTTCTGAGGAGTTCCTCATCTGTGATATCTCCAACAACTCCACGCGCCAAAACTGGCTCAAATTGATTGATGTGCTCGGCGTGGTCGTCAATGGCAATAATATTCATATCTTGCTTGGCGAGGGCCGTCAGGACACTACTCCCAAAAATCCCCAAGCCTAAAATTCCAATCGTACGATCTGACATCGTTCTTCCTTTCTTATCCAATACTAATATCTGCTTTCATATACTGAATCAAATCTTTCTTATCAGGCTGGTAGTCAGCTAAACTAACCAACAAGGTCAAGGGACCGATACGGCCAATAAACATGAGCAACATGACAATGCTGAGGGCTAGCTTGCCCAATTCTGGTGTCAAATTTGCCGTTACCCCAACTGTCGCAAGGGCGGAAATGGTCTCAAACATGAGGTAGATAAAACGCGGCGTTCCTTCTGCCGTAATTCCCAGCAACATCAAGCCAAACAAGAAGGTCATCAAAAAAATAATGAAGACACTAAAGGATTTTTGGACTGTTCGGGTTTCAATGGTTCTCTGGGCAACATTGGCATGAGGCAAGCCCAGCAATTCACTACGAGCAAAGACCAACAAGACAAAGAAGGTCGTAATCTTGAGACCCCCAGCCGTCCCTCCAGGCGCTCCACCCAGAAACATCTGTAAGATATAGATAAACAAGGTCACAGGCCGAGCTTGGGTGTAGTCAATAGAGGCAAAACCAGCCGTTCTCATGCTGACAGTTTGGAAAAAGCTAACCAGCACTTTCTCTGGGACACTAAGATTGCCAATGGTTCCTGGATTGTGCCACTCCGTAAAGAGTGTGGCTCCTGTCCCAAACAACAAAATCCCTGCTGTCAAGAAGAGGACCAGCTTGGTGTGGAAACGCAGACGACGCTTTTTCTTCTTTCCTAGCTGGGTTGCCAAGTCAAACCAGACCATAAAGCCGAGACCACCCGTGATAATCAAACCAGCAATGACCAGATTGATTAAAGGATCCGTCTGATAATTCACTAAACTGCTACTGCCGAAATTATCAAAACCAGCATTACAAAAGGCTGAAATAGCTAAAAAGATAGAGGTAAAAATGCCTCGCCCCCAGCCAAACTCAGGAATAAAACGGAAACTTAGCAGGAAGGCACCCAAGCCCTCCACCAGAAAAGTCGTCAAAAAGATGGACCGCATAAAGGCCTTCAGTGACCGAGTCTCCCCGTAACTAAAGCTCTCTTGAATAGTTTCACGACTGCGAAGACTGAGCTTTTGCTTTCCCTGAATATAAAAGACCCCGATAAAGGTCATGAGCCCCAGACCACCAATCTGGATCAAGAGCATACAAATCAGCTGACCCCAAACATTATAGGTGGTAGCCACCGGTTGCGTAAAAAGTCCCGTCACACAGACCATAGAAACCGTCGTAAAAAGATGGTCAAAATAAGTAGCCTGCGAACCACTAGCCTGGACAAAAGGCAAACTCAAAAGGAGAGAACCTATAAAAATAACTCCAGCGAAACTTAAAAAAATCCGACGAGCTGGCGAAAGTCCGCCAAAGACCCTTTCAAGTTTTTTCACAAATAATTTGAATAACATACATCCATTGTACCATAAAAAGAAGGAGAGGAGTTAGATATGAAAGGCTATCTCAAAGCAGAGTTCCAAGGCCTTATCGAAAGCTTCTGAACCCCAGTCACGACTGTCGTACTGGTCCAAGTCAGCTAAGGAATCAGCTGTAAATAACAACTCTCCCCAGAGAACACCACGCAGTTGAGCTACTGCCGCAAGTGCAGCACACTCCATCTCCACAACAGCACAGCCTTCCTCCTTGCGATAAGCCACCTTTTCAGCCGTTTCTCGGTAAAAACCATCTGTGGACCAGGTCATGACTTCTTCATAGGGAATCTCTCTGTCTTCCAAAACTCGCTCAATAGCAGCAATAGCCTCTGGCTGAATTTCCATATAACGAGAAGGTGCCATATAGTGGTAGCTGGCTCCTTCATCTCGTAAAGCCCGAACAGGGACGAGAAAGGCGTTCTCCTCTATATCAGTTAGCACACCACAGGTGCCAGTGGAAATGATTTGCTCCACACCGTAGCCAATCAACCAATCCATAAACTGGGCCGCTGGAGCGGAACCCACAGGAGCCTGGGCCAGACAAATTTCCTCACCCTTGTAGTTCACAACATAGACTGGATAAGTCTTGGTGGCAGAAACGAATTCGCCGACACAGTCCGCCCCTACTTCCCTCGCATAACGGTCAATCTCCTCACCCAAAAATGCATAGACACACTTATTAGGCAAGTGCAAGTCCAACCCCTCGTGATCTGGCATGATGACCGCCTGAGGATTATCATCAAACTCTAAAATAGGAATCGCATGTTTCTGAATCATAGCCCACCTCCTCTGATTTTGTACTATTGTATCAAAAGCTGGCAGAGTGTCAAGGAGGGGACTGATGAACTGAGGAACTTTTGGTCTCTTTTTGCATATTGCTAACAGGCTAGCTTCACGATATGATAGAAGCATTTTATACTCTTCGAAAATCTCTTCAAACCGCGTCAACTCTATCTGCAACCTCAAAACAGTGTTTTGAGCAGCCTGCGGCTAGTTTCCTAGTTTGCTCTTTGATTTTCATTGAGTATAAGTAAACGAAAACGGGTGACTGAACAATTTAGCCTTTGAAAGCTACAATTGCAAAATCACTCGTAAACTATGAAGCTATAAACGATATAAAAAGATAGCAATTCTAATCGAATGCTATCCTTTTTTGTTTATCCTCGCTTATCTGGGGCTGGACCGTCAGGACCACCATTTCCTTGAGGTCCCCCACCAGGTCCACCTCCTCCAGGCATAGAATTCACAATATCAGTTTGTTTTTCGCCGTTGAGATAGATGTCTCCACCTGTATAGGTCGCAGTTCCATCAAAGTCAAAACCTGTTTGACCAATCATTTTAATGGTTCCGCCTGTGACCGTGATATTCCCGTTTGAGTCAATCGGATCTGTGTCCCCTTGACCGACTTCTACAGTTAGATTACCACCTGTCATGGTAAAGTAAATATCGCTTTGCTGAGCATTTTTATTAGCTGCATTGACCCCATCATCTGTCGCGTAGACATTGATATCACCACCATTAATCGTAATGCCTTTCCCTTCAATTCCTTCTGTGGAATTCTTGACGGTGTAAGTACCGCTATCAATCACTAGGTTACCAGAAGCGTGAATACCGTCATCTCCTGCTGTGACTGTTATGGTATTGTTAGCCAAATACATATTGCCGACAATCATATCGTCATCATTGTCAACTTTGACACCATCTTCCTTGGCATCGATGGTCATGGTCGTACCAGTGATATTGAGTTCATCATTGACATTAAAGGCATCGCCAACTGCTGTGATGTTATAGGTTCCACCCGTGATGTGGAGGGTGTCGTTGGCCTTGATTCCGCTGTTCTTCTTGCCATCGACAGTAAGGGTACCTGAGCCATTGATGGTCAAATCCACCTTAGAAAAGAGAGCTGCATTTGCCTTCTCATCACTATTAGAGCTTGAGTCAGAGAGACTGTTGGTAGTTCCTTCTGCCAGAGTCAGGTAGACATGACCGGCTGATATCGCAGAAATCGCTGCATTGGTATTGGTCATGGTCACACCTTTTAGGACTAGATGAACATCTGCAGACTTATCTGCCTCGACCTTGATCTGTACTCCGTCAGACTGACCGGAGATGACATAGGTTCCGGATTTTGTAATGGTCACTGTTGATCCCGAGACTGTCACCCCATCTCCAGAGACGTTCACAGTTGAGCCAGATAGCTCAATCTTAGAAGCTGTGCTTTCATCATAAGAAGTATCATAGTCCTTTTCTGTAAAATAAGAAGTTTGGTTGGTCTTTGTTGAAGTTGTTGTGGCACTATTTATAGTTGCATTGGTATTTGATGTAGTCGTTGACTGCCCACAAGCTGTCATCAACGTCAAAGCTGTTAAACTGGTTAAGATTAGGATCCATTTTTTTGATTTCATACCTTTTTCCTCGCCTTCATTTAGCTTGAGCTTAGTTTACAGGGGAAGTCTAAAAGAAATCTGAACTTTTTCTGAAAGTTTTCTTAAGTTCAGTTTCAGTTAAGTTATCTTTAACAAAAGTTTTAGGAAAGTTCCCTAGACTAATTACAAGCAAGTTTAACTTGCCCAGGTACACATATCTTCTAATAAGATAGTGTACTGAAACATTCTGATAAAGGAGACAGGATTTATGAAACCAATTGAAACAAGCTTCAAACGAATTGAAACCAAATATATCGTTGCCAAGACTGACTTGGCTGATTTAATAGAGGATTTAAAAACATACCTCGTCGAGGATGATTATCCAACTTCGACCATTTCTAATATCTACTTTGATACAGAACAATTTGATATGATTCAAGATGATAGCCAAGGTACTAAGCGTAAAGAAAAAATTCGGATGCGAACCTATCTCAGTCAAGTCCAGCCTGATAGTCAGGTATTTTTAGAAATCAAATCCAAGGACAGGACTGGTGTCGGACGAAAATATCGTCTCTTGTCGACTCCCCATTCTATCACCCAGTTTATGACCAAAGGACAGCTGGATAGCAGTATCAAGGACCAAATGATGATTGAAAAAATTCAGCAACTCCAAGAGGAATATCAGCAAACCATCATCCCTCGTATGTATATTTACTACGACCGCTTTTCTCTCAAGGAAAAGAAAGAAATTAGCGGATTTCCCTACAATAAAATTCGTGTTACCATTGACCAAAATCTAACCTATCGTGATGAAAATGTCAGTTTATTTTCAGGAAAGGACGGCTTCCCTCTACTAAACGAGGACATTGTCATCATGGAAATCAAAGCGCCGGGTAGAAAACCCCAGTGGCTACAAAATATTCTCGACCAATATGGGCTGATAGAGCAGAAATTTTCAAAATACAGCTGCGCCTACCACAAGTCTCAGGGGCGGGACTATAGCCCACGACCAAGCACAGAAAGTGTAGGTACTACTTATGTCTAATCTTTTTAATTCTATTTTCAACGATACAACTGCCACTGCAGACCCTATCCAGCTCTTTCTAGCTCTCTTGGTCAGCCTGATTTTAGGTTTGGCGCTGACCTGGGCCTACAAACACCGTACCCTCTATACACGGGAATTTGCGGTCAGTTTGACCCTACTCCCCTGCTTGATGACCTTGGTCATCTTTCTGGTAAATGGCAGCCTAGGAACCTCTATCGCCGTTGCAGGAACCTTTAGCCTCATTCGTTTTCGTTCAGCTACCAGTGGTTCACGGGAACTAATTGCTATTTTCCTTGCCATGATTATCGGGCTGGCAGCAGGGACAGGCTACCTAGCTCTTGCGATTCTCTTCACTGTCTTTATCTTAGCAGTATGGCTTCTTTTGGAAAAGCAACAAAGCAAGAGCAACCACCAACGTCGCAGACTATTGACCATCACAATTGCAAACCAAGAAAATCAACTTCAAACTATCCAATCTGGGCTGGCACAATTCTGTACTGAGTTAGACCTCATCTCGATTGATACCAGCAATGATGGAGAACAAGTCACCACTGTCTACGAAGTAGATTTCAAGGCTCAAACGGACGATTTTCAAATCATCAATTATCTCACTAAAGAACAGGATACTTACCAGGTTTCCCTGACCAAGAATGCCAAGAAGAGAAAGAATTTATAGAACCTCTTGCGTAAAATCGGCTCTATAATATTTGTAGTGGGTAAATCCCCTATAGATATTATGGAGCCTATTTTGTTGTAGAAAAAAAGTCCCATATGACCTATAATGAAAAGCGACAAAACAACTCATTAGAAAGATTCATATGGAACAATTACATTTTATCACAAAACTGCTCGATATCAAAGACCCTAATGTCCAAATTATGGATGTTGTTAATAGAAATACCCACAAGGAAATCATCGCCAAACTGGATTATGAGGCTCCATCTTGTCCTGAATGTGGAAGTCAAATGAAGAAATATGACTTCCAAAAACTATCGAAAATTCCTTACCTTGAAACTACTGGTATGCCTACTAGGATCCTCCTTAAAAAGCGTCGTTTCAAGTGCTATCATTGCTCTAAAATGATGGTAGCCGAGACCTCTCTCGTCAAGAA
>CAJNBV010000016.1 GCA_905221095.1 bacterium | reverse complement strand
GGAAGTCACAGTAGGAGCCGACGGAACCGCAACAGTGACAGATCCAACCACAGGAATCAGTCATACAATTCCAGGAACAGAGTTAGTGAACCAAGACTTCACTCCAGTGACACCAACTGAGAAAGTACCAGTGAAGAAAGCTGGAGAATTGACTCAAGCCGAAAAAGACAAAGTCAAAGAAAAAGTTCAAGCTAAGAACCCAGGTAAGGAAGTCACAGTAGGAGCCGACGGAACCGCAACAGTGACAGATCCAACCACAGGAATCAGTCATACAATTCCAGGAAGCGATTTAGTGAACCAAGACTTCACTCCAGTGACACCAACTGACAAAGTACCAGTGAAGAAAGCTGGAGAATTGACTCAAGTCGAAAAAGACAAAGTCAAAGAAAAAGTTCAAGCTAAGAATCCAGGTAAGGAAGTCACAGTAGGAGCCGACGGAACAGCAACAGTGACAGATCCAACAACAGGAATCAGTCATACAATTCCAGGAACAGAGTTAGTGAACCAAGACTTCGAACCAGTGAAACCAACCGATAAAGTTCTAGTCAAAGACAAAGCCCACTTAACTCCAGAAGAGAAAAAACAAGTGGCAGATAAAGTCAAAGACAAGAACCCAGGAAAAGAAGTAACAGTAGGAGACGACGGAACAGTAACAGTGACAGATCCAACAACAGGAATCAGTCATACAATTCCAGGAACAGACTTAGTGAACCAAGACTTCGAACCGGTGAAACCAACCGATAAAGTACCAGTCAAAGATTTGAATAATCTAAGCAAAGACGAACAAGATAAAGTTAAAGAATCAGTGGAAAAAGCAAATCCAGGTAAAACAGTAGTTGTTGAACCAACAGGTAAAGTAATAATCACTGATCCTAAGACAAATATCAGTCATGAGTTTTCTGGTGAAGAAGTAACAACGATTCTTCCACCAGTACTAGAACTTCCAGAGTACACAGATCCAATCGGTACAACAGGAGTAGACGAAAATGGCAACTTAATTCTTCCACCAGTAGCTGAACATCCAACATTACTCATCACTAAATGGACTGATGAACAAGGTCATGAATTGAAACCAGCGGATGCTAAGGCTCCATCGGTATTAGGTGAAGCCAATGAAGCGTTTGAACATGGTGAAATTGAAGGTTATGTATTTGTAAGAACAGAAACTAAAGATGATGTTGTAACTCACGTCTTCAGAAAAGTGAGTCCAGTTAGACCAACAGGTGACGATCAACAAAGACCAACTACTCCATCTGACGATACAAATCCTAGACCGAATACTGCTAATCCTGCTGAGATGCCAGCTACTCAACCGACTGAACAACCAAGTCAAACAGTTGAAGTGCCTGCTCAATTGCCGAATGAAGTGTCAGAAACGAATCCATCAGTTTCTCAACCGCAAGCAGTATTGCCAAATACTGGTACACAAGAAGACCGTGCTACAGGTGCATTAGGAGTTCTCTCTCTTCTTGGCGCATTTGGTTTGCTATTTGCTAAAAAGAAAAAAGACGATGAAGAGGAGGCTTAAATAGGTGATCTCATCTGATCCTTAGTAGCTTTCCCTACATGAAGTCTTTGTAAATCAAAAAGAACTAGAAACATCACTCATTTGTGAGAACTCTAGTTCTTTTTTCGTATTTCATAAATATTTCATATTTGGGTTTTATAATAGTCTTACAAATATGGAGGTGACAAATGAATCCAATCCAAAGCGCTTGGGCTTATGTCAGCAGAAAACGACTGAGAAGTTTTATTTTATTTCTGATTTTATTTGTCCTATTAGGCGGAATTTCAGCCTGTTTGACTCTGATGAAGTCCAACAAAACAGTGGAAACCAATCTTTATAAATCACTCAATACGTCTTTTTCTATTAAAAAAATAGAAAACGGACAGACTTTTAAGTTGTCGGACTTATCATCCGTGAGCCAGATTAAGGGGCTGGAAAATGTCTCTCCCGAACTCGAAACGGTCGCAAAACTGAAAGACAAGGAAGTAGTGAGTGGTGAGCAGAGCGTAAAACGTGATGATTTGTCAGCTGCGGATAAGAACTTGGTTAGCTTAACGGCTCTTGAGGATTCATCCAGGGATGTCACCTTTACCAGCTCGGCTTTCAATCTAAAAGAAGGGCGACACCTTGAAAAAGGGGATTCCAAGAAAATTCTTATCCACGAAGAGTTGGCTAAGAAGAACGGTCTTTCGCTTCATGACAAGATTGCCTTAGATGCTAGTCAGTCAGAAACTGGTAAAGGACAAACTGTCGAGTTTGAAATCGTCGGAATCTTCTCTGGTAAAAAACAAGAGAAATTTACAGGCTTGTCTTCTGACTTCAGTGAAAACCAGGTCTTTACAGACTATGAAAGTAGCCAAAGCCTTTTGGGTAATGGTGAACCTCAAGTCAGTGCAGCTCGCTTCTATGTAGAAAATCCTAAGGAAATGGACGGACTCATGAAGCAGGTAGAAAACTTGGCATTGGAAAGTCAAGGCTACCAAGTTGAGAAGGAAAACAAGGCCTTTGAACAAATCAAAGACTCAGTTGCAACCTTCCAAACCTTCCTGACCATCTTCCTTTATGGGATGTTGATAGCAGGAGCAGGTGCCTTGATTTTAGTCTTGTCTCTCTGGTTGAGAGAACGAGTCTACGAAGTGGGGATTTTACTTGCACTTGGAAAAGGCAAAAGCTCAATCTTCCTACAGTTCTGTTTAGAGGTAGTTTTGGTATCGCTTGGAGCTTTGCTTCCAGCATTTGTTGCAGGAAACGCCATCACATCTTACCTACTCCAAACTCTACTAGCAAGTGGAGATCAGGCAGCCCTACAAGACACGCTAGCAAAAGCAAGCAGTTTATCAACCAGCACCCTATCTTTTGCAGAATCCTATGTTTTTCTAGTTCTGCTTAGTTGCTTGTCTGTAGCCCTTTGTTTCCTATTTTTATTTAGAAAATCGCCGAAAGAAATTTTATCATCTATTAGTTAAGAAGGAGAAATCATGACTTTATTACAATTGCAAGACCTTACCTACCGTTATAAGAACACTGCTGAGGCAGTTTTATATCAGATCAATTATAATTTTGAACCCGGGAAATTTTACAGTATCATTGGTGAGTCGGGAGCAGGGAAATCCACTCTCTTGTCCCTCCTTGCTGGTCTAGATAGTCCTGTTGAAGGTTCGATTCTTTTCCAAGGGGAAGATATTCGTAAGAAGGGATATTCTTATCATCGCATGCACCATATTTCCTTGGTCTTTCAAAATTATAACTTGATAGATTATCTTTCTCCACTGGAAAATATCCGCTTGGTCAACAAAAAGGCAAGCAAAGATACACTTCTTGAGCTTGGTTTGGATGAAAGTCAGATTAAGCGGAACGTTCTCCAGTTATCAGGTGGTCAACAGCAACGTGTTGCCATCGCTCGTAGTCTGGTCTCAGAAGCTCCAGTGATTCTAGCTGATGAGCCAACAGGAAATCTAGACCCTAAAACTGCCGGAGATATTGTCGAACTACTCAAATCACTTGCCCAGAAAACAGGTAAATGTGTCATCGTCGTCACCCACAGCAAAGAAGTGGCGCAAGCGTCAGATATTACACTTGAGTTGAAGGATAAGAAACTGACTGAAACTCGCGATACGACGAAATAATATGAGCTTTTTCAGTTATACTCTTCGAAAATCAAATTCAAACCACGTCAGCGTCGCCTTACCGTACTCAAGTACAGCTTACGGCTAGCTTCCTAGTTTGCTTTTTGATTTTCATTGAGTATTCGAACTATAAAATAGAACAAAATCTAGAAAGGGAACCTATGTTACACAACGCATTTGCCTATGTTACAAGGAAGTTTTTCAAATCGATTGTCATCTTCCTGATTATTCTCCTCATGGCGAGCTTAAGTTTGGTCGGCTTGTCGATCAAGGGAGCTACTGCCAAGGCTTCTCAGGAGACATTTAAAAATATCACCAATAGTTTCTCCATGCAAATCAATCGTCGCGTCAATCAAGGAACGCCTCGTGGTGCTGGGAATATTAAAGGTGAGGATATCAAAAAAATCACCGAAAACAAGGCCATCGAGTCTTATGTTAAACGTATCAACGCTATCGGAGATTTGACTGGATATGAACTCATTGAAACGCTAGAAACCAAGAAAAATCTGACACCTGACCGTGCTAAACATTTTGGAAGTAGCTTGATGATTACAGGTGTCAATGATTCCTCTAAAGAAGATAAGTTTGTCTCTGGTTCTTATAAGTTGGTCGAAGGTGAGCACCTAACCAACGACGACAAAGACAAGATTCTCATGCACAAGGACTTGGCAGCCAAACACGGCTGGAAAGTAGGGGATAAGGTCAAATTAGACTCCAATATCTATGATGCAGACAATGAAAAAGGTGCTAAGGAAACAGTCGAAGTGACAATTAAGGGGCTCTTTGATGGTCATAATAAGTCAGCAGTAACCTACTCACAAGAACTCTATGAAAATACAGCTATCACAGACATTCACACTGCTGCAAAACTTTATGGATACACAGAAGACACAGCTATTTATGGGGACGCAACCTTCTTTGTAACAGCGGATAAAAACTTGGATGATGTCATGAAAGAGTTGAATGGCATCAGTGGTATCAACTGGAAGAGCTACACACTCGTTAAGAGCTCCTCTAACTACCCAGCTCTAGAGCAATCCATCTCTGGCATGTACAAGATGGCCAACCTCCTCTTCTGGGGCAGCTTGAGCTTCTCAGTTCTTCTCCTTGCACTCTTGCTTAGTCTTTGGATCAATGCCCGTCGCAAGGAAGTGGGAATTCTCCTTTCTATCGGTCTCAAGCAGGCAAGTATCTTGGGGCAATTCATTACCGAATCCATCTTGATTGCCATTCCTGCTCTCGTTTCTGCCTACTTCCTAGCCAGCTACACTGCTCGTGCAATCGGAAATACTGTTCTTGCCAATGTGACTTCAGGTGTTGCCAAGCAAGCCAGCAAGGCTGCACAGGCCTCTAACCTTGGTGGTGGTGCAGAAGTAGATGGCTTTAGCAAGACCTTGTCGAGCCTAGATATTTCCATTCAGACATCAGACTTTATTATCGTCTTTGTCCTAGCCTTGGTTCTAGTGGTTCTCGTTATGGCGCTTGCTTCAAGCAATCTCCTCAGAAAACAACCAAAAGAGCTCTTGCTCGATAGCGAATAAGTTTGAAAAAATTAGTCTGGAATAGAGGCTACATCTTGTTTTTCTATTCAAGAATGGTGGATAGAGAATGACTATTTAACAATTCAAAATAGAGCCGAAAGCAGTGGTGAAAATCATTGTTTTCAGTTGCTTTCTTTGTACTTTAGTGCTTAAATATGATATACTAAGGTTATGGAATTTATTAGAAAGGAATTTCACATTTTATATATGGAATTGTGCATAAAAATCTATAGAAATTTTATCTTGAAAATAGATAGATAAATCTGTAGAAGCCTATCCATATTGCAAACATAGGCTAGTAGACTTAGGTAGGGTCTACTTTGGAAAATATAGAATAGTGAGAAAAAATAAACATTATGAGACAAACAAATGTTAGAGGGACATTATCCCTACGTGGCTTTAGAAAATTGAGAACTGGTGCAATTGTTGCAACAGGTGTGATTTTATTGGGGCTGGGCTTTTTAGCTCCAACTGTATCAGCCAGTGAACAAGATGGTGTTTGGGTAGCCAGAACAGTTGCAGAAGTAAAAGCTGATATTCAAAAAGAATGTGATTTATTTAAGTATGTCATTAAGTGGGGAGATACATTAAGTGTTATCAGTGAAGCAAGCAATATCCCTGTAGATGTACTCCAAGAAATGAATCAAGTTTCAGGCAAGAATTTATTCTTACCGCACAATGAATTGTACTTTACCGAAGCTGAAACGATTTCAGATACAGTCACAAAACACAAGATTGTCATCAAAGAAAGTGGTGCCAGTGGCGAAGTTCGCACTTACGAAGTTTTGATCAAGAAAGATCAGGAAACAAAAGCTCTTACCTTTGAATTAACAGATGTCACTGAGAAAGTTGAAAAAATGGCTGTGAACTATAGCCCAGTCTATCAGCCTGTATCAGCACCAAAAGTAGAAGAGCCAGCGGCACCAGCGCCAAAAGTAGAAGAGCCAGCGGCACCAGCGCCAAAAGTAGAAGAGCCAGCAGCAGGCACAACGCCAAAAGCGGAGGAACCAGCAGGCACAACACCAAAAGCGGAAGAACCAGCAGCAGGCACAACGCCAAAAGCAGAAGAGCCAGCGACTCCAGCACCGGTAACTCCAAGTGAAGAAACACCGGTCGCTTCAGGCGAGCCCGATTCCACTGAACAGCCAGCTGGAGAATCAGGTAAATCTGAAACACCGTCAGAACCTTCCAATACTCCATCTGCAGATGCTACAAATGATTCAGGGAGTGCAGCGACATCAGGTTCAGTAACAGATAATACCTCTTCAAACACAGGGACTGTAGATCAACCTGTAGCTTCAAACCCAAGTTCTGAAGAACCAGTGGCTCCATCACCAAAAGCAGAAGAACCAGCGGCAGGCACAACACCGAAAGCGGACGAGCCAGCGGCCTCAGCACCGAAAGCGGAAGAACCAGCAGCAGGCACAACGCCAAAAGCAGAAGAACCCGTAGCAGGCACAACGCCAAAAGCGGACGAGCCAGCGGCAGGCACAACGCCAAAAGCGGAAGAGCCAGCGGGACCAGCGCCAAAAGCAGACGAGCCAGCGGCCTCAGCACCGAAAGCGGAAGAACAACCAGCAGGCACAACACCGAAAGCGGACGAGCCAGCAGGCACAACGCCAAAAGCAGAAGAACCAACGGCCTCAGCACCGAAAGCAGAGGAACCAACAACACCAGCGCCAAAAGCAGAGGAACCAACGACACCAGCACCGAAAGTGGAAGACCCAGCAGCAGGCACAACGCCGAAAGCAGAAGACCCAGCAGCAGGCACAACGCCGAAAGCAGAAGACCCAGCAGCAGCAGGCACAACACCAAAAGCAGAAGACCCAGCAGCAGGCACAACGCCGAAAGCAGAAGACCCAGCGGCAGGCACAACGCCAAAAGCGGAAGAGCCAGCGGGACCAGCGCCAAAAGCAGACGAGCCAGCGGCCTCAGCACCGAAAGCGGAAGAACAACCAGCAGGCACAACACCGAAAGCGGACGAGCCAGCAGGCACAACGCCGAAAGCAGAAGACCCAGCAGCAGGCACAACGCCGAAAGCAGAAGACCCAGCGGTAGGCACAACGTCGAAATCAGACGAGCCAACGACTCCATCACCGAAAGACGATGAATCAGCTTCTTCGGTTGAATCTCCATCAACAGGCAATCATTCAGACGAGTCAGGAACACCATCTGCAACTCCTACAGGTGATTCAACAGCTACCCAACCAAGTGATTCAACTTCGGCACCGGTAACCCCAAGTGAAGAAGCACCGGTCACATCAGGCGATACCAATTCCACTACACAGCCAGCTGGAGAAACAGGTAACTCTGAAACAACTGCAGAACCTTCCAATACTCCATCTGCGGATGCTACAAATGAATCAGGGAATGCAGCAGAATCAAGTCCAGTAACAGACAACGCCCCTTCAAACACAGGGACTACAGAACAACCTGTAGCTTCAAATTCAAGTTCTGAATCACCAGCAGCGCCAGCACCAAAAGCAGACGAGCCAGCGGCAACACCAAAAGAAGATACTCCGTCTGAAGAAGTAGCACCTAAAGATGAAAAACTTGAGGAAGCAAAAAAAGATGGAAAAGATGCTATTGAAAAAATTGCAGCTTCAAAACTTAGTGAAATTGAAAAAGTTAAAGATGAAGCAGAAAAAGCTAAGTTAGAAGCTAAATTAAAAGAATTAAAAGAAGCAGGATTAGAAGCGATAAATAATGCTAAAGATCACGATGCAGCAGTAGATGCTACGGATGAATATCAAACTAAGATTGATGAGATTAATGTTCCAGGTGAAGAATTACCAGCACCAAATTATAACAAAGATAATTTAACAAATGGACGTAATGAAGGTACTACCATTAATGATGGAAGTACAGCAATAGGTCATGGGTCAGGTGAAGCTACAGCAACAACTCCGACACAGCCTACTACTGAAAGATCAACTACTACAACAGCTACAGCACAACCTTCTTCAACTTCAGAAGGGACTTCAAGTTTTAGAAATGCCCCATCAGTTCAAGCAAGAGCAAGAAGAGTGGCACGTTCGACATCAGAACCAGATGGAACTGTAAATATTAGCTATAACTTCGCTGGAATGCCAGATATTCATGGTTTCCTATCTGACCCAGGAGAAAATAACACTGTCACAATTCCTGCTGGAACGAGTGAAACACAGGCAAAAGAGCTAGTAAAAGAAAAAATTGAAGCCAAGATAAAAGACTTAGCTGCTAGAGGGTATCATGTGAAAAATGACATTATTTTTGAACAAGATACTACTGTGAAAAATTATAACTACGTAGTCACTTTCACTAAGGAGACTACAGGAACTTCAGGTTTCAGAATGGCTCCAGCAGTTCAACCACGCGCTAGCAGAAATCGTAGAAGTCTAGAACAGCCAGCTCCTCAAAAGGTCAAAGTAAATGTTTTTTATAACTTTGATCAAATGAAAGATATTGCAGATTTCCTAGGAGATATCAATGGAACTCCTCTTGAAGTCGCGGAAGGTTCAACAAATGAACAGGTGAAAGCAGCGGTCAAGCACCAAGTTGATGCTAAGAAAGAAGAGTTTAGCAAACGCGGCTATACTTTCAAAGAGGACTATGTATATCAAGCTAATGGGAAAGATTATAATTACGTTGTAACATTTTCAAAAGCAGCTAAATAATTTCCATTCCATAGAGAGCCAAATGCAAGCAAAGAGAGCGATAGGCTCTCTTTGTTTTATCTAGTAGAAAGTTTCTTAAAGACAAAAGGTTAGTAAGAGGCTATAATAGAAAATAGAGTAGGTATTTATTCTAATACTCTTCGAAAATCAAATTCAAACCACGTCAGCGTCGCCTTACCGTACTCAAGTACAGCTTGCGGCTAGCTTCCTAGTTTGCTTTTTGATTTTCATTGAGTATAAGAAAAATAAAAAATAGAGAGCAGTTAAAGTATGAAAATTTTAATTGTAGAAGATGAAGAAATGATCCGTGAGGGGATCAGTGACTATTTGACGGATTGTGGCTATGAAACTATTGAGGCGGCGGACGGTCAAGAAGCCTTAGAGCAATTTTCCGGCTATGAAGTAGCCTTGGTTTTACTGGATATCCAAATGCCCAAACTCAATGGACTAGAAGTCTTAGCTGAGATTCGTAAAACCAGCCAGGTTCCTGTCCTGATGTTGACCGCATTTCAGGATGAGGAATACAAGATGAGTGCCTTTGCTTCGCTCGCAGATGGCTATCTGGAAAAACCTTTTTCTCTGTCCCTCTTAAAAGTAAGGGTAGATGCGATTTTCAAGCGCTATTATGATATGGAACGAATCTTCTCCTATAAGGATGCCAAGGTGGATTTTGAAAGCTACAGTGCAAGCCTCGCAGGTCAAGAAGTCGCCATCAATGCCAAAGAGTTGGAAATTCTGGATTATTTGGTAAAAAATGAAGGACGGGCCTTGACTCGGTCTCAGATTATCGATGCTGTCTGGAAGGCGACAGATGAGGTTCCTTTTGACCGTGTCATTGATGTCTATATCAAGGAACTGCGGAAAAAGTTAGATTTGGACTGCATCTTTACTGTACGCAATGTTGGTTATAAATTGGAGCGAAAATGAAACAAACAGGTTTATTTACAAAGATATTTATCTATACCTTCTCGATTTTTAGTGTTCTGGTCGTCTGTCTTCATTTAGCCATTTATTTTCTCTTTCCCTCGACTTATCTGAGCCACCGTCAGGAAACCATTGGTCAGAAAGCGACAGCTATTGCCCAGTCCCTAGAAGGTAAGGATAGGCAGAGTATCGAGCAAGTGTTAGACTTATATTCCCAGACTAGTGATATCAAGGGCACCGTTAAGGGCGAGATGACTGAGGACAAGTTAGAAGTCAAGGACAGCCTTCCTCTGGATACGGACCGTCAGACAACCTCTCTTTTTATCGAGGAGCGCGAGGTGAAAACGCAAGACGGTGGTACCATGACTCTCCAGTTTTTAGCGTCCATGGATTTGCAAAAGGAAGCAGAGCAGATCAGTCTCCAGTTTCTCCCCTATACCTTGCTGGCATCCTTTCTGATTTCCCTCTTGGTAGCCTACATCTATGCTCGGACCATTGTTGCTCCGATATTGGAAATCAAGCGAGTGACCCGTCGGATGATGGAACTAGATACCCAAGTGCGTTTGCGCGTGGATTCTAGGGATGAGATCGGTGATCTCAAGGAACAAATCAATAGCCTCTACCAGCATCTTTTGACTGTTATTGCGGACTTGCATGACAAGAATGAAGCCATTCTCCAGCTGGAAAAGATGAAGGTCGAATTCCTACGAGGGGCTTCTCATGAATTGAAAACACCGCTGGCTAGTTTGAAAATCCTAATCGAAAACATGAAAGAAAATGTCGGGCGTTATAAGGATAGAGACTACTATCTGGGAGTTGCCTTAGGAATTGTGGATGAGCTCAATCACCACGTTCTCCAGATACTTTCTCTCTCGTCTGTGCAGGAATTAAGAGATGATAGGGAACGAATTGACTTACACCAGATGACGCAAAGTCTGGTTAAGGATTATGCCTTACTAGCTAAGGATAGAGAGCTCCAGATAGACAATAGTTTGACACATCAGCAGGCTTATCTAAACCCATCAGTTATGAAGTTGATTCTATCTAATCTCATCAGCAATGCCATCAAGCACTCCACTCTAGGTGGCTTGGTCCGCATCGGGGAGAGAGAAGGAGAACTCTTTATCGAGAATAACTGTAGTCCTGAGGAACAAGAAAAACTGGCCCAGTCTTTTTCTGACAATGCTAGTCGCAAGGCCAAGGGGTCTGGGATGGGGCTCTTTGTGGTCAAGAGTCTATTAGAACATGAAAAATTATCTTATCGTTTTGAGATGAAAGAGAATCGTTTGACCTTCTTCATAGCTTTTCCAAAAGTCGCCCAAGACTAGGAATAGAAAGGGTTTACATAGATGAAGCTAGAAGAAATTCAATCGAAACTGCGGGAAAAACTAGATTTTTTTGTCAAAAAGTGATAAAATGAACAATGTAAATGGGATGACCCATAAAAATATACAGGAGGCCTGATAAAATGGCAATCGTTTCAGCAGAAAAATTTGTCCAAGCAGCTCGTGACAACGGTTATGCAGTTGGTGGATTTAACACAAACAACCTTGAGTGGACTCAAGCTATCTTGCGCGCAGCAGAAGCTAAAAAAGCTCCAGTTTTGATCCAAACTTCAATGGGTGCTGCTAAATACATGGGTGGTTACAAAGTTGCTCGCAACTTGATCGCTAACCTTGTTGAATCAATGGGTATCACTGTACCAGTAGCTATCCACCTTGACCACGGTCACTACGAAGATGCACTTGAGTGTATCGAAGTTGGTTACACTTCAATCATGTTTGACGGTTCACACCTTCCAGTTGAAGAAAACCTTAAATTGGCTAAAGAAGTTGTTGAAAAAGCACACGCTAAAGGTATCTCAGTAGAAGCTGAAGTTGGTACTATCGGTGGTGAAGAAGACGGAATCATCGGTAAAGGTGAATTGGCTCCAATCGAAGACGCTAAAGCAATGGTTGAAACTGGTATCGACTTCTTGGCAGCTGGTATCGGTAACATCCACGGTCCTTACCCAGCAAACTGGGAAGGTCTTGACCTTGACCACTTGCAAAAATTGACTGAAGCTCTTCCAGGATTCCCAATCGTATTGCACGGTGGATCAGGTATTCCTGATGAGCAAATCCAAGCAGCTATCAAACTTGGTGTTGCCAAAGTTAACGTTAACACTGAATGCCAAATCGCATTCGCTAACGCAACTCGTAAATTTGCTCGTGACTACGAAGCAAACGAAGCAGAATACGACAAGAAAAAACTCTTCGACCCACGTAAATTCTTGGCTGACGGTGTAAAAGCTATCCAAGCATCAGTTGAAGAACGTATCGACGTATTCGGTTCAGAAGGTAAAGCTTAATCTAGCTGAACAATACAGATGAAACCTGCCCATTGGGTGGGTTTTTGTTTACAAATAGGGGTTAGGATTACGAGAGCGTTTCACGGTCAATAGTTTTCTGTGTTACTGCTTTTTTATCGGATAGGCTAATCTAATCTTTCAACAGTGTAATAGTGGTATTTTGTTTTCAGAAAACATTTATACTCTTCGAAAATCTCTTCAAACCTCAACGTCGCCTTGTAGTATATATGTGACTGACTTCGTCAGTTTCATCTGCAACCTCCAAACAGTGTTTTGAGCTGACTTCGTCAGTTCTATCTACAACCTCAAAGCAGTGCTTTGAGCAACCTGCGGCTAGTTTCCTAGTTTGCTCTTTGATTTTCATTGAGTATTAATTGACAAGTAATGCAAATTGCTGTACAATTACAGTACAAATCGTAAGTGAGGTGATAAGAATGGGAAAAACAGCTACAATTAGTGTTCGAGTTGATGAATTAGATAAACAATCAGCTGAACAGGTTTTGAAGCAGCTTGGGATGCCGATATCAACATTAGTTACACTATTATTGAAACAAGTGTCATTAACGAAGAAAATCCCTTTTGAAATTGCATTGCCAGATGTACCTTCATCAGTGAATGTAGAGGAAATGACAGCTGAACGATTTGGACAAATGATGGTTGAAGCTTATCATGAAGCAGAAAACGGTCATGTTCGATCTGTCAATGAGTTCTTTAAAGAATTTAAGGAACGGAACCTATGACTAAAATAACTATTAATATTTTAAAAAGAGCTGAAGGAGATATGGAAGCCATTTATCATTATATCGCAGATGAGTTTCAATCGCGGAAACTGCTATGAGTCACTTTGAAGCTATTGCAGAAGGGATTAAAACCTTAGAAATATTTCCTGAATGATGTGCTATTGTAGAGGAATTGCTCAGTTTAGATATTAAAGTTAGACGACTACTAGTAAAAAATTATTCAGTGTTTTATCGTTTTGATAAGGATACAGTTACCATCTTGAGAGTGTTACATCAATCAAGTAGTTTGGACAGATTACTGTTTGAAATCGGGAACAAATCCGATTGACATATACGTATTTAGTCAGATTATATTCTATTTCATGGCACTTATATATAGTATATTGAATCTAAAATAGTACACTGCGACTGCTAAAAATATTTCCAGAAATTGGATTGATTTTCCTAATCGATTTGTTCATACCTTATTCAATCTACTATCAAAATCATAATTAAAGCTTTTTAAGAAACATGGAAAAACTGTTCATTATGCTCCAGATGCTAAAGCTTAATCTAGCTGAACAATACAAAATAGAAATCTGCCCATTGGGCAGGTTTTTTTGTGTTTTAAGGAAACTACTAAACCAGAATTTTGAATTAAAAATACCATTTTAAGAGAGAAATCTCTAATTTTATAATCTGTAGGCAAACGCTTGCATTCCATTTTTTATTGGACTATAATAGGTTGGTATAAAGCCTTTTGTAATAATAAAATAGAAAGTAAGGATTTAGAATACTTGTGTTTGAAAATACGATTTTCTATTCCTTACCATAGGGAGAGATTTATGGCAATGATAGAAGTGGAACATCTTCAGAAAAATTTTGTGAAGACTGTCAAGGAACCAGGTTTGAAGGGGGCATTGCGCTCCTTTATTCATCCTGAAAAGCAGACTTTTGAAGCGGTCAAGGATTTGACCTTTGAGGTTCCAAAAGGACAAATTTTAGGCTTTATCGGGGCCAATGGTGCTGGGAAGTCGACAACCATCAAAATGTTGACAGGGATTTTGAAACCGACATCTGGCTTTTGTCGGATTAATGGCAAGATTCCCCAGGATAATCGTCAGGACTATGTCAAGGATATTGGGGTTGTCTTTGGGCAACGAACCCAGCTATGGTGGGATTTGGCTCTGCAAGAGACCTACACGGTCTTGAAAGAGATTTACGATGTACCAGACTCGCTCTTTCATAAGCGCATGGATTTTTTAAATGAAGTCTTGGATTTGAAGGACTTTATCAAAGACCCCGTGCGGACTCTTTCACTGGGTCAACGGATGAGAGCGGACATCGCAGCCTCCTTGCTCCACAATCCCAAGGTTCTCTTTTTAGATGAGCCAACCATTGGTCTGGATGTGTCGGTCAAGGATAACATTCGTCGGGCCATTACCCAGATCAATCAGGAGGAAGAAACAACCATACTCTTGACTACTCATGATTTAAGTGATATTGAGCAACTTTGTAATCGGATTTTTATGATTGACAAGGGGCAGGAGATTTTTGATGGAACGGTGATCCAGCTCAAGGAGACCTTTGGCAAGATGAAGACTCTCTCCTTTGATTTGATGCCAGGTCAAAGTCATCTCGCTTCTCACTATGAAGGACTACCTGATATGACTGTTGATAGACAAGAAAATAACCTTAATATTGAATTTGATAGTTCACGCTACCAGTCAGCTGATATTATCAAGCAAACCTTGTCTGATTTTGAAATCCGCGATTTGAAGATGGTGGATACGGATATAGAGGATATTATCCGTCGTTTCTACCGAAAGGAGCTCTAAGATGGTCAAATTGTGGAGACGTTATAAACCTTTTATCAATGCAGGGATTCAGGAGTTGATTACCTATCGAGTCAACTTTCTTCTTTACCGGATTGGCGATGTTATGGGAGCTTTTGTGGCTTTTTATCTCTGGAAAGCAGTCTTTGATTCTTCACAGGAGTCCTTGATTCAGGGATTCAGCATGGCAGATATCACCCTCTACATCATCATGAGTTTTGTGACCAATCTGTTGACTAAGTCAGATAGCTCTTTTATGATTGGGGAGGAGGTCAAGGATGGCTCTATCATTATGCGTTTGTTGCGACCAGTGCATTTTGCGGCCTCTTATCTCTTTACTGAGCTTGGATCTAAGTGGTTGATTTTTATATCTGTTGGTCTTCCTTTTTTAAGTGTGATTGTGCTGATGAAAATAGCATCTGGGCAAGGTGTTGTAGAAGTGCTGGGCTTAACTATTCTATATCTTTTTAGCTTAACGCTGGCCTACCTGATTAACTTTTTCTTTAATATCTGCTTTGGATTTTCAGCCTTTGTCTTTAAAAATCTTTGGGGGTCCAATCTACTCAAAACTTCCTTAGTGGCTTTTATGTCTGGAAGTTTGATTCCCTTGGCTTTCTTTCCAAAGGTGGTATCAGATATTCTCTCCTTCCTGCCTTTTTCATCTTTAATCTACACACCAGTCATGATTATTGTTGGAAAATACGATGTCAGTCAGATTCTTCAGGCTATCTTGCTCCAGTTCTTCTGGCTCTTAGTGATGGTGGGATTATCTCAGTTGATTTGGAAACGAGTCCAGTCATTCATTACCATTCAGGGAGGTTAGTATGAAAAAATATCAACGTATGCATCTGATTTTTATCAGACAATACATCAAGCAAATCATGGAATACAAGGTGGATTTTGTAGTTGGTGTCCTGGGAGTTTTTCTGACTCAAGGCTTGAACCTCTTGTTTCTCAATGTCATTTTTCAACATATTCCATCCCTAGAAGGTTGGACTTTTCAAGAAATTGCTTTTATCTATGGATTTTCCTTGATTCCCAAGGGACTGGACCATCTCTTTTTTGATAATCTCTGGGCGCTAGGTCAACGCTTGGTGAGAAAAGGCGAGTTTGACAAGTATCTGACTCGTCCTATCAATCCTCTCTTTCACATCCTAGTTGAGACCTTTCAGATTGATGCCCTGGGCGAGCTCTTGGTCGGTGGCATTTTACTAGGGACTACGATGACTAGCATTGCTTGGACACTTCCCAAATTCTTTCTTTTCCTAGTTTGTATTCCTTTTGCGACCTTGATTTATACTTCCTTGAAAATCGCGACAGCTAGTATCGCTTTTTGGACCAAGCAGTCAGGCGCTATGATTTACATTTTCTATATGTTCAATGATTTTGCCAAGTATCCGATTTCCATTTACAATTCAGCTCTTCGTTGGTTGATTAGCTTTATCATCCCTTTTGCTTTTACAGCCTACTATCCTGCTAGTTATTTCTTGCAGGACAAGGATGTGATCTTTAATATCGGAGGTTTGATGTTGATTTCCCTTGTTTTCTTTGTCATTTCCCTTAAACTCTGGGACAGGGGCTTGGATTCTTATGAAAGCGCTGGGTCCTAAGATGAAGAAACTCAAAGCCTTGTCTCAGGACAGGCTTTTTCTAATAGAGATGAAAATTCCTTGACATCTATTCTCAGAGTGCTATACTGTAAGTGTAATAGCCGATTTAGCTCAGTTGGTAGAGCAAGGCACTCGTAAAGCCTAGGTCACAGGTTCAAACCCTGCAATCGGCATTAGAAGTAAGTTAGAGAAAAACATAGAATATTTAAAGTGTTAGTCTAAGATCAATTATTACAAGTTAGTTTTTGAAGATTGAGTGGGTATTTTTTGACAATTCATGATTTATATAGAATAAAGTAGATCAGGAAACTGGTCTATTTTATTTTGTAGTTATTGAACGAAATAATTGAAATGTATTGAAAAAAGTAACACAATAGATATACAAAAAATAAAGGAGAAATATTATGCCAACGATTGCTGTGAGAGTAGATGAGAAGCTAAACAAGAAGCAACTGATATTTTTAATGAAATGGATTTAGATGTGTCGGCTGCTGTTAAGAAATTTCTAATTATGTTTAAACTAGATCATGATTTTGAAACAGAATTGGGAAATGGAGATTATATTAGAACTAGAGATGTAAGCGAATAGAATCTTGAGATTCAAAATTATTTGAAAACTGGTCTTGAAAAATATAAGAAGAGTTGAATTAAAATTTCTTCTGAAAGTGTAGATGATATTTTGAAAGAATGGTAAAAGAGAATATTGACTCATGAGTTTAAAAATAGGTATGATAAAGATTTGGGAAGATTGATTAAACGTAGAGTAGATAAAAATTTTAGCAAAAATTTAATTATAACTTTATTAATTATATTGAGAAAAATAGTAAATGATGGTATGATAATAAGTAAGTTTAGATAAGTTTGTGCTGAATACTGGTTGGAATAACTTCATGTAGTTTAGTCAAAATCATTAGTATATTGTAGATATTTCAAATAGATAATAATGACATCTTAATATTTAGTGAATTTATAGAGTTATTCCACAGTATATAAATTTTGATATTAGTAATGAAAGAGGAGAGTACTAATGATAAAGAAATTATGGATACGATATTTTGAAGAAATAAATAATAGAAAACCAACTATAGAGGAAATTCATTTGGCTATGCAACAAGGAGAAATTAAAATGAATTTCTTCGATAAAATTTTGTATCATGTTACAAATAGACGACCAAGTAAAAAAGCTCGTAACGTAATAGTAATAAGTCTTATTTTTATAGTGATTGCTGTTTTATTATTTCCTTTTTTTAGATCTGAATACAATAAAATGATGTATTCTCAGAATAATGAGAAGTATGACACGGTTATTAAAGAGTATAAAAATGCAATTAAAAATAAAAGTGATGGAAGTGATTATAAAATAATTATAGAACAGCCTAGCCGTAAACCATCTTATGCTAAGATAGATAGCGATGGCGATAATAAGGATGAACTGTACATAGCATTTAAAGATAGCAAAGAAGAATATGATATTATAGGTATTTATGAAGTTCAGTTTGGTTCTGTTAAGAAATTAGATGTATCTAGTCACAAATTATCAAGTGAACTCATATCAAAAGCAAAATGGAATTTATTTGATGTAAAACATTTAATATCAATGAATCTTGATGAATTATCTGATGGAAATTATCAAAGTGTTATAGGAAGTTGGGTAAGTGAAAATAGGAAGGGGAGAATAACATTTGATCAAGATGGCTTATCATTGATAAATGGTAAAAATGCTAGAGAAAAAAGTCAGTTTAAGCATGAGGATTTAAAAATATTTAATCAGAATATCACTATTGATACTACTTTAAATGGTCGTTTTAATTTTCACGAGATATCTAAAGGTACTTTATCAGGAAATCTAGAGTATCAAGATGGTTCATCTTCCTTGCACACTTTTATATTTATACCTAGAGGAATTGAATTTGAAAATTCAGATTTAAAATATGATAGAATATATGATGAGACTTATGAAGTTATGTATTATTCTGAGACGGATCAGTTTATTGAAAGAACTGCAAACACATCTAAGGTTGATATAAGAGAACTTGTTAAAGGAAACTATTCTTCTATAGCTGGTAAATGGTCTTCTAAACCAAGTCAGTATCAAAGAAGTCTAAAAATTGATGAAGATGGTTTAGTTTACTTTGATGAAAATAGCTCAAATGGTAGAAGAATCACTTCGATAGATGTTACTTTTAGTTCTATAATAATAACTATAGAGGGTAAAACGCAGAATACTTATCAAACTATATCTTTAATACCTGCTGGACTTCAAAAAGATAGCCACACAGATATTAATAAAGATAGAATTGATATATTGGGTAAGGCTGATCTTTTTACGGATCCTAATGTCTTATATAGAGTGGATGAGTAGTTGAGTAAGTAGATATTGAAGTTCAATTTAAACTAATCTTTAAAGGGAAAACAATCCTTTAAAAATAAGGAATGATTAAATCAAGATAAAATAGAAAACGAGAAACATCTCTAAGTATAGAGCATGTTTCTCGTTTTTTGTATGGTTAAAAAGTGAAATGAATACGAATATAATAAGTACTAATTATAATTGACTCTTGAAATCAAAAACTGATTTATAGGTAGGACTATTTGCTCCTTTTTCAAAATAAAGATATTCTTCAGTAACTCCAGGATTACCTTCTCCTTGAACCATTAGCCATTTATCTGTTTTGAAGAACGAATCATCTCTTAGATTAAAATAAGAATCGGTTCTTAAATTTTCAGATTTAGAACCATCATTATTAAGTCTATAAATCGAGTATTGATCAACCTCAAATGCTTCAATACCATCAAAATATGAAAGTTTTGAACCATATTTTAGTGTAAATTCTTCTGTAGTATCTGACGCAATATCATATTTTTGATAAGTATTATTTTCTATTGAATACCAAATGTGATTTCGCTGTGAATCAAAGAATAGAAACTCTCGGTCTAATGTTTCAGTTTGCAACATTTGCATTTCTTTAGTATTTAAATTAAATAAGACAATCACTTCTTTAGGTTTTGTATAATCGATTTCTTCTTCTCCCAAAACGTTATAAATACTTATGGGGAAAACAGCGTAATCTTTGTTACTACATATTGGAGTACTTGTCTTAAACGATACAGGGTCAATGTATACTTCACCTAGATAAATTGAAGAGAAGATGGTTTCATTTTGTCCAGTAAGAATATCGAATTTTTCGATACTACTATTGTTTTTAGTTATTAATTGTGGTAAGTAACCAAAATTTTCGAATTGTTCGTCTAAGTCTATTTCTTCATTATCATAATTCTCTAAAGAATAGAATATTAAATTATCACATATATAAATACTTCCTACTGATTGTGTATCTTTTTTGGAAATTATATTACAATAATTTTTACCTAATAATGAATTATGAGGAAAATAATATAGATACTCCAATCCTAGAGAATAAATTATGATGCCATCTTTATTTACAAATAAAAATAAGTCATGAATATTATTAACTCCATTTTGGTAGCTACTATCTAATTCTGCCAAGAGGGTTCTGTTTCCAGAAAT
Source organism: bacterium (assembly GCA_905221095.1). Classification (GTDB taxonomy): domain Bacteria; phylum Bacillota; class Bacilli; order Lactobacillales; family Streptococcaceae; genus Streptococcus. Next base: position 12,354 of record CAJNBV010000016.1, on the reverse strand, counting down.
AATTTCCTCTTTCCAAAGTTTACCTTCACTTATATAATAGTGATTGTCATTATAAATAAATCTTCTAAAATGTGAACTTCTTCCATCATGATTCTGGAATATCCTTCCTCTTCTTGAATGATTCAAAAAGTATTCTGTACCCAGAGTCTCATACTTCACTAACTTTTCTAATCTAGAACCACATTTAGAACAAAAGTTATGAGATTCATCAAATTCGATTTGACAATTTTTACACTGATTCATAGAAGGAATCTCCTTAAATTATATTTTTTAAATTATATCATTTCGTATACAATTTAACAAGCTAATTATTTTGTAATAATGAAAGCACAAAGATATCTATTTATAGTATATTTGGCGTATATTTTTACAATATTACCCCACCTATATTTACTATTTTATAATTGACCTAAAGATGATAGTATGATATAATTGATCCGTTTAGAGGGAGGCGCTTACATGTACTATTATTCATCGAAAACAGCAAAAATCCATGCTAGTAAATTAGTGATGACAACTGCTCAAAGAGAGCAGTTACACAAAAACTATAAGAAATATGTTTTGCATGAATTTAAAAATAAGCCCAAATCTATTGTTTATGATGGTGGGGGAATTTTTTCTGATCGTAAATTAAGAACTTACTTCCATGTATGGATGGGATCAGATATTTTTAAATCTTCTAGTATAGCTAAAAAATCTGTTCCGTACTGGGAATTTTCAAGTGATGATAAGGATAAAATAGCTAAAAAAACGGCTATAGAATTGAAAAAAGCAGGGTACAAAGTCGAAGTACAAGATAATGGAGGATTAAAAGTTTATAAGACTCCTGCTAAGAGATGAAATAAAGTTATTTTAGTTTTTCGATATTTATTATATACTTGATTTGATTTATATTCTATTAATTATAAATTTCATGATTATATACAAAATTGAATTTGTTGAAAATGAACAAATCTACTATCCCATGTTAGGGAGTTGTAGATTGTTCATTTTTATATATTTTACAAGTTAGATTAGGAAGAGTGACGAATGATTCTCATACAATAATTGTTATGGAACTAAATCATAAATTAGTAAGTTTAGAAATAATTTTTTATTGGGTTGTATTCTCAAGAACAGAGTTTGATTTTGATTATTAATACTTATAAAAAAGTTGAAAAAATTGTAATTTATGGTAGTATATTAAATAGAATTAGTGTATATTTTGAGTTTAGAAATTGTTTAAATGCTTCTATGAAAATAAACTATAACACTAATATGTAGGAGGTTATTTTAATGAAAAAAGAAGAATGGTTAGAAAAGTTTGAAGAGGAAAATGGTCGTAAACCAACTCCAGAGGAGTTTTCAAAAGCTAGTGAGTCTGGAGAATTTATATTTGAAGAAGTAGATAGATCCAAGGAGACTGGAAATGAAGCAAAAAATACAAAGACTCTTCAAGAAATAAAATTAGGAAATAATCATGAAACTCGTTTGTTAAAGCAGGAAGTTCAATTATTAGATCAGGATTTAGCCCAAGCGTTTTTTGAGTTGGGTCTGTATGTTTACCAAAATAGTATCCATGGGAAATCTATAGATGTATCGAAAAATATTGATTCTATAGTAAAACTTAATATTGAAAATTATCATAAGAAAAAGTTGCTTTCAGAAATGATTTCAGATGGAAAATCATGCCTTTCATGTGGAGCTTCTATTGGAATAGATGATCGTTTTTGTGCAGTATGTGGTAACAATGTACAAGTGTTAGAAAAACATGAAAAAAATACACGTAAATCATGTGAGCTTTGTGAAGTAGAACAATCAGGTACCAATTCATTTTGTGCTTGTTGTGGGAAGATGTTTGAATAGGAGATAGTTGTGAACGGGAATGAATTTTATTACAAAAAATTGAAAAAGAATGAGTCTGTTCAAAACATTCTACACGAGTCAGATTCAATCATCTACTGTTCAAACTGTTCTAGAAAGATAATGTCTGAAAATTATTGTAGTAAATGTGGAAAAAATAGTATTGTAATAAAGAAAGTAGATCCTAATTACTTTACTTCTTTTGTGAAAGGTTCTCAGAAATACGCAAAAACAGCAAAGACTCAAACAGATTTTCTAGTATATTGGACTCAATCTAAACTTGAAAAATTTAATATCTTTATCAGTGAAGAGCCAGTATATAGCCGAAGCAAGTATCACAAAATTATTTTAAATTTACTTAGAGTTATATCTATTTTTATTATAATTAATACAATATTTTTAAACCTTAGTGACTTTAATCTGTTACGAATGATTATGTCAGTAGGAAAATTGTATTTTTTAGGGATTTTAATATTTTTTACGCGTAAATTAACCGGAAATAGCTATTTTAAAAATACACTTTTGCTATTATATATATCTATTGTTGATTTAATTTTTTCATTTATATTCTTTTATTCATCTGTTGGTTGGACTGTAATTTTATCAATTATCTTTCTTTTATTAATTACTACACCTACACCTAAAATTGTATCTATTTTTGATAAGTTTTTATCAGTAGTATCTACTGGAGAGCATAGAAATGATATTCATCAAGAACAACAATCTGATTTTACATTTAATCAATCGTTAGATAAGAGCGCTAGTTTTTCTCTAATATCAAGTATGATAGGGGGAGTTACTAAAATATTATTAACTATTGCAGTTCTAATAGCTTTATTCTTAGGTGGAATTTTCTATACAACTCATTCAGCAGATGGAAGTTATTCATTAGGTATGAAAGGTGCTGCGGAATTAAAATTAAATATTTTATTTGTTCATGTAGATGGAGAAATCTTAGTATTAGGTAAAAGCCAAAAATTCCAAGGTAGCGTTGATTGGATTAATCAAAAAATTGAGATTAATTTACCAGTAGCAGTTCCTGGAATTGGAGATAAAATTTCTGGAACATATGAGAAAGATGATCAAGGAAATCTAAAAATTGGAGTTGGTGGAGTTAATCAAGTTCAGTTAAAACGTAATTAGGAGGAAATAGATGGATAATAAGGAATGGGTCAAACATTTTGAAGAAATTAATGGTCGTAAACCGACTGTATCGGAATTAGCAGAAGCTCATTCTGAACAGAAAATTATTTCAAAATCAAAAAATATAAAATTTTATTTAGGAATTTGTCTTGCTCTTGTAGTAATTATTGGGATAGCTGGATTCTCGTTGAATTCTATAGTAGGAAAGAATAATAGTCAGGTAACAACTTCTTCTACTACTGACGAAGAGAAGAAGCAAGAACAATTAGAGCAATTAAAAAAAGAAAAACAAGAGGAGATTCAAAAAATTAAAGATCAGTTAACTGATTTGGATAGCAAAATAACTGAGTCAGAGAAACTTGTAGATAAACTAAAAGAAGAAACTTTTGTTCCAAAACTAGATATTGAATCAATAAGAAAGAATGATTTATCTAGTTTAAAAGGTATTTGGCGTTCACCTAATGGTAATCAATGGCTTATCAATGATTCGGGGGAAATACAAGCTACATGGTTAGTTAATAATAAACAAACTGAAGCAATTATTGAATTAGACAATAGTCACTCACATTTGAAGAATAGAAGTTCTAATTCTAAATTCGAATATGTAGAGACTGTAAGTGCGCATGTAAAAAATGAATTAATGGGTGGTTTCATTGTCGTAGCAGTTCCTGGGGGAACAATCATGAAACCATCGGATGACGGAAAATTTACAGATAAAACTAATCATGATGAAGACAGACTTTTTTCGGGTCAACAATATGAAGCTATGCTTATGAATCCAGATGATGTGTATTATCGTATAAAACCAGATACTAGTCAACTGGATGCAGAGGAAATGAAATTAACTCAATTACGTTCTGATCGAGATGCTAAGAAATTAGAATTGGAATCTAAAGAGAAGTAGAGGCTGGGAAAAAAGTCTTTAAAATATAAAAACGCATAGTGTCAGCTATTGAAAAACTAGATACTATGCGTTTTACTGTTGGAAAATTTACTTCCTTTTCTCTTGAAATTGAGTTTTTCCATCCCCTAATATATTTGATAGAATTTTGTGATTTTTAGAGTTCTATATAATTCCTGGTGTTAAAATTTGGCTGAGTTTAGTGTGGTAGATAAAAATTACTATTAAGTTGGCAAAGTGAAGAAGCTCATTCTACTGGGTTTCTTTTTTTCTTAATTATTGAACCATTTAGACCGAGATAGAGACCAGATAGGCAAAAGCACTTGTTCTTGAAACTGACCTCTGCTATAATGATTGTTGTAAGGGACGTGAGGCGTCGATACCAGATGGTTCAAGTTTCTAAAAAGAAATTGGAGATAAAGAAATGAAAAAATTATTGGGGATTGTCTTTTTAGTAGCAGCAGCGATAGTAGTGTATTTTGGTTCTGTTGGCTGGCCAAGTTTGGACATTAACCTCTGGTCATTGATTCCGGTTGGATTGTTCCTCTTTTTCACTCTAGAGAATCTTTTGAAAAAGGATTACAAGGCTAGTCTGATGTGTTTGATTATTGCCTTTATCATCGCAAATGCAATTTTGGATCTTTTGCCAATTTCAAGTGGTTTGGTCATTGGAGCAGGTGTGCTGGCTTGTGTAGGTATTGGTTATCTATTTCCTGATAAAGAAAGTAAATAGGAATTATTGAAAAAGATATAAAGAAAAACACTTCAATCATTGTATTTTAGTTTGATTGAGGTGTTTTCGATTTAGTTTTTTATTTCTGAGCCATCAATTCAACAATCATCTCAATATACATGACAAGGGTTAATAAGAATCCTGCACGCCAGAAGAATTTGATGAATTTAGGATAGTAAAAGCTGCGTTTTTTCAAAAGGAAGAAAAAAACGAGAATAATGGCTAGGACTGAGAGGGCTAGGCCTAGTCTAGGGAGGAAATTATGGGTAAAGGTTTTAGCTGTGATCAGGTAGTACTCAAACACCAAGACTGGAAAAGCCAAATCCGCAAAGTTTCGTCCTAGTTTTTTTAATCTAAAAAGTTTGGTTATGATAATGCAGACTACTAAAGTCAGTATCAATAATAAAATAGATGCTAATTTCATTAAAATCATACCCATATTGTATCATAAAAAAAGGCTAATGGAAACGAGAAACAGAGGAATTTATAGGAAAGTCAGGCTTTTGAGATTGTAGATGTTTTTTGTTATAATGAAAGTTATGAAATCTTATAATACCTTGAATGATTATTATCGAAAACTATTTGGAGAAAAGACCTTTAAAGTCCCTATTGATGCGGGGTTTGACTGTCCCAATCGTGATGGAACTGTGGCTCATGGAGGTTGTACTTTTTGTACGGTTTCAGGTTCTGGAGATGCTATCGTAGCACCGGACGCGCCTATTCGTGAGCAATTTTATAAGGAAATTGATTTTATGCACCGTAAGTGGCCGGATGTTCAGAAGTATCTGGTTTATTTTCAAAATTTTACCAACACCCATGAAAAGGTGGAAGTCATTCGAGAGCGCTATGAGCAGGCTATCAATGAGCCAGGTGTAGTAGGCATCAATATCGGAACGCGCCCAGACTGTTTACCAGACGAAACCATCGAATATTTGGCTGAGTTGTCGGAGCGAATGCATGTGACGGTTGAATTGGGCTTGCAGACTACTTATGAAACAACCTCTGATCTGATTAACCGTGCCCACTCCTATGAGTTGTACGTGGAAACGGTCAAGCGTTTGAGAAAGTATCCAAAAATTGAGATTGTTTCCCATCTTATTAATGGTTTGCCTGGTGAAACCCATGAGATGATGATTGAAAATGTCCGCCGCTGTGTTACGGACAATGATATTCAAGGGATTAAACTACACTTGCTTCACCTTATGACAAATACTCGTATGCAACGAGATTATCACGAAGGACGTTTACAGTTGATGAGTCAGGACGAATATGTCAAGGTCATCTGTGACCAATTGGAGATCATTCCCAAGCATATTGTCATCCATAGAATCACAGGAGATGCACCTAGGGATATGCTGATTGGGCCTATGTGGAGCCTCAATAAATGGGAAGTCCTCAACAGCATTGAGATGGAGATGCGACGTCGTGGAAGCGTTCAAGGATGCAAGGCTGTAAAACAGGAGTTTGAAAATGAAAAGACCACTTGAAATGGCACATGATTTTTTGGCTGAAGTAGTTACAAAAGAGGATATAGTAGTGGATGCGACTATGGGAAATGGCCATGACACGCTTTTTCTGTCCAAGCTAGCCAAGCAAGTCTATGCCTTTGATATTCAGGAACAAGCCTTGGAAAAGACGCAAGAGCGTTTGAACCAAGCTGGAATGACAAATGCCCAGTTAATCTTGCAAGGTCATGAGACACTGGACCAGTTTGTGACAGAAGCCAAGGCAGGGATTTTTAATCTGGGCTATTTGCCATCAGCTGATAAGTCAGTCATTACCCAACCTCAGACGACTATTGAAGCATTAGAAAAGCTGTGTGGCTTACTTGTCAAAGGTGGACGGATTGCTATCATGATCTACTATGGTCATGAAGGAGGCGACATCGAGAAAGATGCTGTCTTGGATTTTGTTAGCCAGTTGAACCAACAAGAGTACACAGTTGCCATTTACCGAACTTTAAACCAAGTCAACAACCCACCATTTTTAGTAATGATTGAAAAATTAGAGAGATATAGACATGGATAAACAATACCTACGTGAAAAGCTGGATGCCATGCGCCAGAATTTTGTTGAATCAACCCACCACGAACGAGCGGTGGGCGTGCTAGACCAAGCGCATATGAGCAAAAAAATGCTTAAAATCAAGAAAAAATTAGTTGCTCTTGAGATGGAACGGTGTCAGAGAAAAATTGAGCACAAAGACTGTTCCAAGATTGACCAAAAAATCAAAGAGCAGAAGGAGATATTTGAATCCTGTTGTAAAAAAGATTAAGGAGGACGTGCGTGGAATTACTGATTTACCTCATCCTATTTTTACTGGTCTTGATTGTCTCAAGTACAACCAATAAGCTCCTGCCCTTTTTGCCTCTCCCTTTGGTGCAAATTCTTTTGGGAATTGTGATTGGTCTCTTTTTACCCAATACCGACTTTCACCTCAATACGGAGTTGTTTTTGGCCCTGGTTATCGGGCCCTTGCTTTTCCGAGAGTCTGAGGAAGCGGATATTACGGCTATTTTAAAACACTGGCGAATCATTGTTTACCTCATATTTCCAGTGATTTTTATCTCGACTCTGAGTTTGGGTGGCTTGGCCCATCTTTTTTGGCTCAGCCTTCCCTTGGCGGCTTGCTTGGCTGTTGGGGCTGCCCTTGGGCCTACGGACTTGGTGGCCTTTGCCTCTCTTTCGGAGCGTTTTAGCTTTCCTAAGCGCGTGTCCAATATCCTCAAAGGTGAAGGACTCTTGAATGATGCCTCTGGCTTGGTAGCCTTTCAAGTTGCCTTGGCGGCTTGGACAACAGGAGCCTTTTCCCTTGGACAAGCTGGTAGCTCGCTCATCTTTTCAATTCTAGGCGGTTTTCTGATTGGCTTTTTAACAGCCATGACCAATCGTTTCCTCCATACTTTTTTGTTAAGTGTACGCGCAACGGATATTGCCAGCGAACTTTTATTAGAATTGAGTTTGCCTCTGGTGACCTTCTTTTTAGCAGAAGAAGTACACGTTTCAGGGATTATTGCCGTTGTAGTTGCGGGGATTTTAAAGGCAAGTCGTTTTAAGAAAATCACGCTTCTCGAAGCCCAAGTGGATACAGTGACCGAGACAGTCTGGCATACAGTGACCTTTATGCTCAACGGTTCTGTCTTTGTGATTTTGGGAATAGAGTTGGAAATGATAGCAGAACCTATCTTGACCAATCCAATCTATAATCCTCTACTCTTGCTGGTATCTCTTGTCGCCCTGACCTTTGTCCTCTTTGCCATTCGTTTTGTCATGATCTATGGCTATTATGCTTATAGGACCCGACGCCTCAAGAAAAAATTGAATAAGTATATGAAGGATATGCTTCTCTTGACCTTCTCAGGTGTCAAGGGAACGGTGTCGATTGCTACGATTCTTCTGATACCAAGTGATTTAGAGCAGGAATATCCAATCTTGCTTTTCCTTGTTGCAGGTGTGACGCTTGTCAGCTTTTTAACAGGTCTCTTGGTCTTGCCTTATCTTTCTGATGAACAGGAAGAAAGCAAGGACTATCTCATGCATATCGCCATTTTGAACGATGTAACGATAGAGTTGGAAAAAGAGTTGGAAGATACCAGAAATAAACTTCCCCTCTATGCGGCTATTGATAATTACCATGGACGTATTGAAAATCTCATCCTGAGTCAAGAAAATAAGGGGGCTCAAGAAGACTGGGAGGCCTTAAAACTTCTCATCCTCAGTATTGAAAGTGACGGATTGGAACAGGCTTATGAAGAAGGTAAGATGAGTGAGCGTGCTTATCGAGTTTACCAACGTTATCTGAAAAACATGGAACAAGGTATCAATCGCAAGTTTGCTTCACGGTTGACCTATTACTTCCTTGTTTCCTTGAGGATTCTACGTTTTCTCCTTCACGAAGTCTTTACCTTTGGCAAGACCTTCCGCAGTTGGAAAAATGAAGAATCACAGAAACTTAGAGCCCTTGACTATGACCAAATCGCAGAGCTTTATCTAGAAAATACAGAGATGATTATCGAAAGTTTGGAGAACCTAAAAGGGGTTTATAAGAGCTCTTTAATCAGCTTTATGCAGGATTCTCGGCTTCGAGAAACAGCTATCATCACCAGTGGTGCCTTTGTCGAACGGGTTATCAATCGTGTCAAGCCCAACAATATCGATGAAATGCTGAGAGGCTATTATCTAGAGCGTAAATTGATTTTCGAATACGAAGAAAAACGATTGATTACGACCAAGTATGCCAAGAAGTTACGGCAAAATGTAAATAACTTAGAGAACTATTCTCTAAAGGAAGCTGCCAATACCCTGCCTTATGATATGGTGGAATTGGTAAGAAGAAATTAATCAAGATTGTAAGTGAAGGAGTGTGACATGAAGAAGTGGTGGAAAGAGCTGATAGACAGGTCTTTAGTAAAAGCTTTTTTGCATTATTATCAAGCATCAGATAGTGAGTTGACAAGTGTCGCAGTAGCCTACTATTGGTTGATTTCGATTTTTCCCCTGCTTTTGGTAGTAGTCAATATCCTCCCCTATTTTCAGATTCCAGTTTCTAATTTTCTGAAGGTTGTCAATGAATTTTTGCCAGATACGGTCTATGATGTAGTGGCAAAGATTATTACAGAAGTGCTGACTCAACCTTCAACGGGTTTGTTGAGTTTTGCGGTTTTGTCAGCCCTCTGGACCTTTTCAAAATCCATGAACTTTCTGCAGAAAGCCTTTAATAAAGCTTACGGAGTAGCCAAAAATCGTGGAATGATTTCCCATCAGCTCATGAGTTTATTTGTCAGTTTCGGCTTGCAGATTCTCTTTGCTCTTGCTCTCTTTCTGAGCGTTTTTGGTCGCATGCTCCTCAACCTCATCAAAAGCTACTGGAAATCAGATAGTCCTCTCTTTGATTACCTGCAGGATCTAACAGAACCCTTGGTCTATGCCTTGATTTTTGCCATCTTGGTTATGCTTTATTATTTCTTGCCCAATGTTAAGGTGCGACGAATTCGACATGTATTGCCAGGTAGCACTTTTGTCTTGTTGACCTTGGTCTTACTGCTCAATATCTTTTCAGTCTATGTCAACAACTATGTTAATCACCTCGTGGACGTCCGTTTTTTCAGTTCCATCGTTGTGGTGGTCATGATGTTCTGGTTTATTCTCATCGCTAAGATTTTGATTGTCGGCGCGGTAATCAATGCCAGTGTTCAGAGTTTGAAAGATACGAGCTTGAGAACAGACTAATTCTTTATCCATAACAAAACGCATACTATCAAGGTTTTATTGCCTGATAATATGCGTTTTTTGATTATGTAAATTAATAGATAAACATGGCATCACCGAAACTGAAGAAGCGGTAGTGTTCTTGGATGGCATGGTGATAAGCGTCTAAGACTAATTCACGGCCTGCAAAGGCAGAAACCAACATGACCAGAGTTGATTTTGGTAGGTGGAAATTGGTTGAAAAGGCATCTACAACCTTCCATTCGTAGCCAGGTTTGATAAAGATATTGGTCCAGCCAGAATCTGCTTGGATTTGTCCATCAAACTTGGAACCAATAGTCTCTAAGGTGCGGATAGAAGTGGTTCCAACAGCGATGACACGACCACCATTTTCCTTAACAGAGCGAAGGGTGGCAGCCGCTTCCTCAGAAAGCTGGTAGAATTCTGAGTGCATTTCGTGTTCGTCTAGATTGTCCACAGAAACAGGTCTAAAGGTTCCGAGTCCGACATGGAGAGTCAGATAGACCAGATGGACCCCCTTGGCTTGGATTTCTGCCAGCAGTTCTTTGGTGAAGTGCAGGCCAGCAGTCGGTGCAGCAGCAGACCCACTTTCCTTAGCGTAGACCGTTTGATAACGTTCACGGTCATCCAATTTTTCGTGGATATACGGAGGCAGCGGCATTTCTCCCAGACTTTCCAAAACTTCTAGGAAAATTCCTTGGTATTCAAAGCGGACAATACGGCCCCCGTGAGTCAATTCTTCTGTAACGACAGCGCTGAGACGACCATCACCAAAGCTGACACGAGTTCCGACCTTGAGGCGTTTGGCAGGTTTAGCCAGAACTTCCCACTCATCTCCAGCAGTGTTTTTAAGGAGTAGAAGTTCCACATGGCCTCCAGTCTCCTCTTTTTGACCATAGAGGCGGGCGGGGAGAACTCGGGTGTCGTTCATGACAAGGGCATCACCAGGTTCCAGCATATCAATAATAGAGTGGAAGTGTTTATCCTGCATTTCTCCCGTCTCACGATTGACGATGAGGAGTTTAGAGGCATCTCGTTTTTCAAGAGGTGTTTGGGCGATCAATTCTTCTGGCAAGTGGAAATCAAAATCAGCTGTATTCATTTTATTCATCATTCTTTCTAAGTTCTAATCCTATCCATTATAACATGTTTCAAGTTTGGACGCTCTTTTTTTAGAAATTAAATCGTTTTCACTTGACAAAAATTGGTCTATACCATATAATAAATATAGATTAAAACGGAGGATGAAAAGATGAAAGTCATTAAAGTTGAAAACCAAGTCGAAGGTGGAAAAGTTGCGTTTGAGATTTTGAAGGAAAAATTGGCTAATGGCGCTCAAACATTGGGACTTGCGACAGGAAGCAGCCCACTTGAATTTTACAAGGAAATTGTTGAAAGTGACCTTGATTTTTCAAATCTAACAAGTGTGAACCTTGATGAATATGTAGGTCTTGATGGCGACAATCCTCAGTCTTACCGCCACTTCATGCAGGAGAACTTGTTCAATCAAAAACCATTTAAAGAAAGTTTCTTGCCTCGTGGGGTTAAGGATCATGCTGAAACTGAAGTAGAACGCTACAATCAAATTTTGGCTGACCATCCAGTTGACCTGCAAATCTTGGGAATTGGTCGCAATGGGCATATCGGCTTTAATGAGCCTGGTACTCCATTTGACAGTCAAACTCACCTTGTAGAGCTTGACCAGTCTACTATCGAAGCCAATGCTCGCTTCTTTGACAAGATTGAAGATGTCCCAACTCAAGCCATTTCAATGGGGATTAAAAACATCTTAGATGCTAAGTCAATTATTCTCTTTGCTTACGGTGAATCAAAAGCAGAAGCCATTGCCGGCACCGTGTCTGGTCCAGTGACTGAGAACCTACCAGCAAGTAGCCTGCAAAATCACCCTGATGTGACCATTATTGCAGATGCTGAAGCGCTTAGCTTGCTTGAAAAATAAAAAGCAATGTTCTATTGAACGCTTTCAACTCTTGTATAAATGGAAGAAAAAATCAAAATTAAACCGCATTTTTTCTTGACAATTATTCCTTTTACGTGTAGAATAGAATAGATCTTGAACTTGAAGGGAGTGAAAAAAATGTCTAAAACAGTAGTACGTAAGAATGAATCTCTTGACGACGCACTTCGTCGTTTCAAACGTGCGGTTACTAAAGCTGGTACTCTTCAAGAAACACGCAAACGTGAATTCTATGAAAAACCTTCTGTAAAACGTAAACGTAAATCAGAAGCAGCTCGTAAACGTAAAAAATTCTAATTAGAAATGAAAGGCTAGAGAAATCTAGTCTTTTTTCTTTTAATACTCTTCGAAAATCAAATTCAAACCACGTCAACGTCGCCTTGCCGTACTCAAGTACAGCCTGCGGCTAGTTTCCTAGTTTGCTCTTTGATTTTCATTGAGTATAAATAAAGGTAAATTCCCAAACTAAGTTCCACTGCTAATCCAAGTGGAAGTTAGTCTGATAAAAATCCTAAAAACCAGTGGAAA
>CAJNBV010000015.1 GCA_905221095.1 bacterium | reverse complement strand
ACACCAGAGACTCCAAAACCTGAACAACCAGGAGCAACACCAGAGACTCCAAAACCTGAACAACCAGGAGCAACACCGGAGACTCCAAAACCCGAAAAACCATCTAGAACAGAAGACCAACCAGAACTTAAGGTAGCTCCGCCGACTATCGCTATTATTGAAGAACCAAATAAAGCAAGTATCGAGGTCAAAGCACCTAAGAAAGACGCGGATACGGTCAAAATCACTTATCCTAAGAGTGATGGCTCTGGTAATGAAGTTCTAACTCTTACCAAGCAATCTAGTGGCGAATGGACTTTAGACAAACAACCTGAAAATGTTACATTAGACAAGAAAACAGGAACTGTAACGATTCCACGAGAGTTAGTTGTCAATAAAGAAAAAGTCCAAGCTCAATCCAAACATAAAACGAGTGATTATACGCCGTTTGTATACGCCGCTTTATCGATTGAAGCAGCAAACCCAGAGCATCCAGTAACTCTATGGGTAGATACAGCAGGTAAGGAGCTTAAGGACAAAGTAGTTGGTAAGAAAGAAGTTGCTGGAGAAATTGCAGGCTACAAGTGGTTATCTAGTCGTTTAGAAAACGGTATTTTAACGCATACATTTGAGAAAGTAGCGAATGGAACTCCAACTTCACCAATCTCAACTAGCCATTCAACGACTCCGTCAAGTTCTTCATCAACTTCAACCCCAGAGAAACCAAGCAAAGCTCAAACTCCAAGTCCAGACCAAACTCCAAGCCCAGCACCATCTAAAGTTTCAGAAGAAAAAGGTGAGGCAGTGGCTACAGCTACATCAGAAAAGACAGTAGACAGTGCAACATCTACCAAAACATCTGATAAAGCAGAGTTGCCAAACACAGGTACAGAAGCTAATGCTAGCTTAGCTAGTGCTGGTATCATGACCTTGTTAGCTGGTCTAGGACTAGGTTTCTTCAAGAAGAAAGAAGATGAAAAATAAAGCTCTTTATCAACTGTAGCAGGTTGAGAAAAGCTAAGATTAAGAAGAGGCTGAGAAAAAAGCCTCTCAAATCAGAAAAACGCATAGTATCAGGTATTGAAAAACTTGAGACTATGCGTTTTATTGTGGGAAGATTTACTTCATTTTCTCCGGAAGTTGAGTTTTGGCCCAGTCTCTTTAAATTATATGTTATCTTAAATTCAGAATAGAACATTATAACTTATAAAACATTGCTAGAAATTGATTCGACTTTACTATCCTATTTGTTCAGAGTTTATTTCATTTTGCTATAAAGTTTGAGATTTCTTTTGTTTTTTCTACTCTTTTTCCGAATAAATAGATAGAAGCATCAAATCTAGTAAATTAGATTAAAAAATGTGCTATAATGAAAGGAGAGCAAATATGACTGTACGTCATCCGGGCATCAGCCCGACCAATGATTTGGTAGCTAAGAAGATTTTTAGCAATCCAGAAATCACTTGTCAATTTATTCGCGATATGCTGGACTTGCCAGCCAAAAATGTAACCATTTTGGAGGGAAGTAATATTCATGTTTTGCCATCTCTACCCTACTCGGCTCAGGATTTCTATACCAGCATAGACGTCTTGGCGGAGTTGGATAATGGCACTCAAGTTATTATCGAAATACAAGTTCATCATCAGAATTTTTTCATTAATCGTTTGTGGGCTTATCTATGTAGTCAGGTCAATCAAAATCTTGAAAAAATTCGTCAACGAGAAGGTGATACTCACCAGAGCTACAAACACATCGCACCTGTTTACGCAATAGCTATTGTGGATAGTAATTATTTCCAAGATGATCTAGCTTTCCACAGTTTTAGCATGCGCGATGACACGACAGGTGATGTCTTAACTATTACCAGTAATGGACAGGAAAACCATCTGGTCAAGATGGCATTCTTGGAATTAAAAAAATATAGAGAAACCAGCAAAGACGAGGTTCGCAAGCCATGGTTGGAGTTTTTCGGGAATAAACCCTTTACCCAGCAACCCGAGCGAGCCATCAGTCAAGCAGATCAACTGCTGGACTATAAAAGCTGGTCCGAGGAGGACAGGAAAATGTTTAGTGAACAACGCAGGCGTGAAGAACAAGCCTTGTTAGCGCAGGACTATGCCTTGGAAACAGCTAGAGCAGAAGGGATTGAACAAGGAATCGAAAAAGGTTTAGAGCAAGGTCTAGAGCGTGGGCGAGCTGAGGGGATTGAACAAGGACTGGAACGAGGACGTGCAGAGGGTATCGAAGAGGGATTAAAAGTAGGTTTAGTAAATTTAGTACGTCAAGGTCTTCTAACACCTGAGGTTGCAAGTCAGCAGTTGGATATGACTGTGGCTGAGTTTGAGGCCTTGTTAGAAAGACATAAGTGAGAAATCTGTAACTATAACACGATATGAAAGCAATTAAAAAGGATAGCTAAATTTCTTGATGTAAAAGAGATTGGCTATCTTTTTTGTTAGGAAAGTTAGAACTTTCTCCTTTCTTTTCCGAATAAATAGATAGAACCATCGAATCTATCAAAATTAGATTTAAAAATATGGTATAATAGAAGGAGGAAAAGGATGACTTTAAGACATCCGGGCATCAGCCCAACTAACGATTTGGTTGCTAAGAAGATTTTTAGTAATCCAGAAATCACTTGTCAATTTATTCGCGATATGTTGGACTTGCCAGCCAAAAATGTAACCATTTTGGAGGGAAGTAATATTCATGTTTTGCCTTCCGTTCCTTACTCAGCGCAGGATTTCTATACCAGTATAGACGTCTTGGCGGAGTTAGATAATGGAACTCAAGTAATCATCGAGATTCAGGTGCATCATCAGAATTTTTTCATCAATCGCCTGTGGGCTTATCTGTGCAGTCAGGTCAATCAAAATCTTGAAAAAATTCGCCAGCAGGAAGGTAATACTCACCAGAGCTACAAACACATCGCACCTGTTTACGCAATAGCTATTGTGGATAGTAATTATTTCCAAGATGATCTAGCTTTCCACAGTTTTAGCATGCGCGAGGACACGACAGGTGAGGTTTTAACCATTATCAACAATGGACAGGAAAACCATCTGGTCAAGATGGCATTCTTGGAATTAAAAAAATATAGAGAAACCAGCAAAGATAGCATTCGCAAACCGTGGTTAGAGTTTTTCGGTAACAAACCCTTTACCCAGCAACCCGAGCGAGCTATTAGCCAGGCAGACCAACTGCTGGACTATAAAAGCTGGTCCGAGGAGGACAGGAAAATGTTTAGTGAACAGCGCAGACGTGAAGAACAAGCTTTGTTAGCACAGGACTATGCCTTGGAAACAGCTAGAGCAGAAGGGATTGAACAAGGACTGGAACGAGGACGAGCAGAAGGTATTGAACAAGGTCTAGAGCGTGGGAAAGTTGAAGGTGGTTTCGCGATGTTAGCAAATCTAGTCCGTCAAGGTCTGCTGCCATCTGAGGTTGCCAGTCAACAGTTGGGTATGACTGTGGCTGAGTTTGAGGCGCTATTGTAAACGAGTAAAAATGTTTTATCAGCTATCTTGCAAAATAAATAGAGTTTCTAATCCAAATATTTTTGAATACTGAGAATAAGCAGAGCAGATTTTTCTAGGATATTTGGGTTAATACTTACCATTATCTTGAATGCCTTAGGGAAACATGCTATACTACTTGTATGATTATTTTACAAGCTAATAAAATTGAACGTTCTTTTGCAGGAGAGGTTCTTTTTGATAATATCAACCTGCAGGTTGATGAACGAGACAGGATTGCTCTTGTTGGGAAAAATGGAGCAGGTAAGTCTACTCTTTTGAAGATTTTGGTTGGGGAAGAGGAGCCAACTAGTGGAGAAATCAATAAGAAAAAAGATATTTCTCTGTCTTACCTAGCCCAAGATAGCCGTTTTGAGTCTGAAAATACCATCTACGATGAGATGCTTCATGTCTTTGATGACCTGCGTCGGACTGAGAAGCAACTTCGTCAGATGGAGTTGGAGATGGGTGAAAAGTCTGGTGAGGATTTGGATAAACTGATGTCAGATTACGATCGCTTATCTGAGAATTTCCGCCAAGCAGGCGGCTTTACCTATGAAGCGGATATTCGAGCTATCTTGAATGGTTTCAAGTTTGACGAGTCTATGTGGCAGATGAAAATTGCCGAGCTTTCAGGGGGTCAAAATACTCGTCTAGCGCTGGCTAAAATGCTCCTTGAAAAGCCCAATCTCTTGGTCTTGGACGAGCCAACCAACCACTTGGATATCGAAACTATTGCCTGGCTAGAGAATTACTTGGTAAACTATAGCGGTGCCCTCATTATCGTCAGCCACGACCGTTATTTCTTGGACAAGGTTGCGACGATTACGCTGGATTTGACCAAGCATTCCTTGGATCGTTACGTGGGCAATTATTCTCGCTTTGTTGAGCTGAAGGAGCAAAAGCTAGCTACTGAGGCAAAAAACTATGAAAAGCAGCAGAAGGAGATCGTTGCTCTGGAAGACTTTGTCAATCGCAATCTAGTCCGAGCTTCAACGACTAAACGTGCCCAATCTCGACGCAAACAACTGGAAAAAATGGAGCGTTTGGACAAACCTGAAGCTGGCAAGAAATCAGCCAATATGACCTTCCAGTCGGAAAAAACGTCAGGTAATGTTGTCCTGACTGTTGAAAATGCGGCTATTGGCTATGATGGGGAAATATTGTCAGAGCCTATCAACTTAGACCTTCGTAAGATGAATGCTGTCGCTATCGTCGGTCCAAATGGCATTGGAAAATCAACCTTTATCAAATCTATCGTGGAGCAGATTCCTTTTATCAAGGGAGAAAAACGCTTTGGGGCCAATGTTGAGGTGGGTTACTATGACCAAACCCAAAGTAAGCTGACAGCAAGTAATACGGTTCTGGATGAACTCTGGAATGATTTTAAACTGACACCAGAAGTTGAAATCCGCAATCGTCTTGGTGCCTTCCTTTTCTCAGGAGATGATGTCAAAAAATCAGTTGGCATGCTGTCAGGTGGCGAGAAAGCTCGTTTGCTTTTGGCTAAATTGTCTATGGAAAACAACAACTTCCTGATCCTTGACGAGCCAACCAACCACTTAGATATTGATAGCAAGGAAGTGTTGGAAAATGCTTTGATTGACTTTGATGGAACCTTGCTTTTTGTCAGCCACGACCGTTACTTTATCAATCGTGTGGCAACTCATGTTTTAGAATTATCTGAAAATGGTTCGACTCTCTATCTTGGAGATTACGACTACTATGTTGAGAAGAAAGCAGAAGTAGAAATGAGTCTGGCAGAGGAGGTTTCAACAAGCAATCAAGCAAAGGAAGCAAGTCCAGTCAATGACTATCAGGCCCAGAAAGAAAGTCAAAAAGAAGTTCGCAAACTCATGCGACAAATCGAAAGTCTAGAAGCTGAAATTGAAGAGCTAGAAAGTCAAAGCCAAGCCATTTCTGAGCAAATGTTGGAAACCAACGATGCAGGTAAACTCATGGAATTGCAGGCTGAACTGGACAAAATCAGCCACCGTCAGGAAGAAGCCATGCTTGAGTGGGAAGAATTGTCAGAGCAGGTGTAAAGATGGAACATCTTGGAAAAGTATTTCGTGAATTTCGAACAAGTGGAAATTATTCTTTAAAGGAGGCGGCAGGGGAATCCTGTTCAACCTCTCAGTTATCTCGCTTCGAGCTTGGGGAGTCTGATCTAGCAGTTTCCCGTTTCTTTGAGATTTTGGATAACATTCATGTCACAATCGAAAATTTCATGGATAAGGCAAGGAATTTTCATAATCATGAACATGTGTCTATGATGGCGCAGATTATCCCACTTTACTATTCAAATGATATTTCAGGTTTTCAAAAGCTTCAAAGAGAACAACTTGAAAAGGCTAAGAGTTCGACGACTCCCCTTTATTTTGAGCTGAACTGGATTTTGTTGCAAGGTCTGATTTGTCAAAGAGATTCGAGTTATGATATGAAGCAGGATGATTTGGATAAGGTAGCAGATTATCTCTTCAAAACAGAGGAATGGACCATGTATGAGTTGATTCTGTTTGGTAACCTCTATAGTTTCTACGATGTAGACTATGTCACTCAGATTGGTAGAGAAGTTATGGAGAGGGAAGAATTTTACCAAGAGATTGGGCGTCATAAGAGATTGGTTTTGATTTTGGCCCTTAATTGTTACCAGCATTGTTTAGAGCATTCTTCTTTTGATAATGCTAGCTATTTTGAAGCTTATACAGAGAAGATTATTGGTAAAAACATTAGTCTGTATGAACGGAATATTTTACATTACTTAAAAGGCTTTGCCTTGTACCAAAAAGGACAGTGTACAGAAGGCTGTAGTCAGATGCAAGAGGCCATGCATATTTTTGATGTGTTAGGTCTTCCTGAGCAAGTAGCCTATTATCAGGAACACTACGAAAAATTTGTCAAAGATTAATTTTCCCAAATAAGGGAAAAAATAAAAAACTCCTTTCGGTTTTGATACAATAGTTTCAAAATTTGAGAGGAGTTTTTATATGAATCGCTATGCAGTACAGTTGATTAGTCGTGGAGCTGTTAACAAGATAGGAAATATGCTCTATGATTATGGAAATAGTGTCTGGTTGGCTTCCATGGGGACGATTGGGCAAACCGTTCTAGGGATTTATCAGATCTCTGAACTCGTCACATCCATTCTCGTCAATCCCTTTGGTGGAGTCATTTCAGACCGTTTTTCTCGTCGTAAGATTTTAATGGCGGCAGACCTTGTTTGTGGGATTCTTTGTCTGGCTATTTCTTTCATAAGGAATGACAGCTGGATGATTGGAGCTTTGATTGTTGCTAATATTGTGCAGGCAATTGCTTTCGCCTTTTCTAGACCGGCAAATAAGGCCATTATCACAGAATTGGTAGAGAAGGATGAACTGGTCCTCTACAATTCTCGTTTGGAGTTGGTCTTGCAGGTTGTCAGTGTGAGTTCCCCTGTGCTTTCTTTTCTAGTCTTACAATTCGCAAGTCTTCGCATTACCTTGGTATTAGATGCCCTTAGTTTTTTTCTCGCTTTTGGTTTGGTAGCCTTACTTCCAAAGAAAGAAGAGAAGGCTTTGGGTGATAAGAAACTCACATTTAAAGTTATTATTTCTGATATTAAGGAGGGAGTTCACTATATTGTCAAGCAAAAGGAAATCTTCTTTTTGTTAGTCATGGCTTCAAGTGTCAATTTTTTCTTCGCAGCCTTTAATTATCTCCTTCCCTTTTCAAATCAGCTTTATGGAGTACAAGGTGCCTATGCCACTATTTTAACAATGGGGGCTATTGGTTCCATCATTGGGGCTCTTTTAGCTAGTAAGATTAAAGCTAGTATGGAAAAGCTTTTGTTGTTATTGGCTCTGACTGGACTTGGAGTGATGATAATGGGTTTCGCCCTCCCCACCTACCTTGCCTTTTCAGGGAATTTCATTTGTGAACTATTTATGACGATGTTTAATATTCACTTTTTTACTCAAGTACAAACCAAGGTTGATGGTGAATATCTGGGCAGAGTCCTCAGTTCGATTTATACCTTAGCTATACTTTTTATGCCAATTGCAACAGGTTTAATGACCTTGCTTCCAAGTGTCCATCTTTATTCTTTCTTGATTATAGGACTAGGAGTTCTCATCTTATCCTTCTTAGCTCTAGGCTATGTTCGAAGTCATTTTAAAAAAGAGATATAAGTCTATTTGACTTTTAAAAATAATTCCAATCTAAGTATTTTTTCCGCCCTTCTCGTTTGTGAGGAGGGCTTAGTTTATGGTAAAATGGTTTTATGAATAAAAGAATGAATGAGTTAGTCGCCATGCTTAATCGCTATGCGACTGAGTACTATACCAGCGACAATCCGTCGGTTTCGGACAGTGAGTATGACCGCCTTTACCGTGAGTTGGTTGAGTTGGAGACTGCCTATCCAGATCAAGTATTAGCAGACAGTCCGACCCATCGTGTTGGTGGCAAGGTTTTAGATGGTTTTGAAAAATACAGTCATCAGTATCCTCTTTATAGTTTGCAGGATGCTTTTTCACGTGAGGAGCTTGAAGCTTTTGATGCGCGTGTTCGTAAGGAATTAGCCCATCCAACCTATATTTGTGAGCTGAAAATAGATGGCTTGTCTATCTCGTTGACTTATGAAAAGGGAATTTTAGTTGCAGGTGCAACGCGTGGAGATGGTTCTGTTGGGGAGAACATCACGGAAAACCTCAAGCGTGTTAAGGACATTCCCTTAACTTTGCCAGAAGAACTAGATATCACAGTTCGTGGGGAATGTTACATGCCACGCGCTTCTTTTGACCAGGTCAACCAAGCTCGCCAAGAAAATGGAGAGCCTGAATTTGCCAATCCTCGTAATGCGGCAGCAGGCACACTACGTCAGCTGGATACAGCAGTAGTTGCCAAGCGTAACCTTGCGACGTTTCTCTATCAAGAAGCCAGCCCTTCAACTCGTGACAGCCAAGAAAAGGTTTTGAAGCATCTTGAACAACTTGGCTTTGTAGTCAATCCTAAGCGAATTTTAGCTGAAAGTATGGATGAGATTTGGAATTTTATCCAAGAAGTAGGACAGGAACGGGATAATCTGCCCTATGATATCGATGGGGTGGTGATCAAGGTCAATGATCTAGCAGGCCAAGAAGAGCTTGGCTTTACCGTTAAGGCTCCCAAGTGGGCAGTAGCCTACAAGTTTCCTGCTGAGGAAAAAGAAGCTCAGCTCCTGTCAGTTGACTGGACAGTAGGCCGTACGGGCGTTGTGACCCCAACTGCTAATCTGACTCCCGTTCAGCTTGCTGGTACAACTGTTAGCCGTGCGACCCTTCACAACGTGGATTATATTGCTGAAAAAGATATCCGCAAGGACGATACGGTTATCGTCTATAAGGCTGGAGATATTATCCCTGCTGTTTTGCGTGTAGTAGAGTCCAAACGGATTTCTGAAGAAAAACTAGATATCCCTACAAACTGCCCAAGTTGTGACTCTGATTTGTTGCACTTTGAAGATGAAGTGGCTCTCCGTTGTATCAATCCGCGTTGTCCTGATCAAATCATGGAAGGTTTGATTCACTTTGCCTCTCGTGATGCCATGAATATTACAGGTCTTGGTCCATCAGTAGTTGAAAAGCTCTTTGCTGCCAATCTGGTTAAAGACGTGGCGGATATTTACCACTTGAAAGAAGACGATTTCCTCCTTTTAGAGGGTGTTAAGGAAAAGTCTGCTGCTAAACTGTATCAAGCTATTCAAGCATCTAAGGAAAATTCTGCCGAGAAGCTCTTGTTTGGTTTGGGCATTCGCCATGTCGGCAGTAAGGCCAGTCAGCTCTTACTTCAACATTTCCACTCGGTTGAAAATCTGGCTCAGGCAGATCCAGAGGAAGTTGCTAGTATTGAAAGCCTAGGGGGTGTGATTGCCAAGAGTCTCCAGACTTATTTTGCGACAGAGGGCTCTGAGATTCTCCTCAGAGAATTGAAAGAAGCTGGGGTCAATTTGGACTATAAAGGACAGACTGTAGTAGCGGATGCAGCCTTGTCAGGTTTAACTGTTGTTTTAACTGGAAAATTGGAACGTCTCAAGCGTTCAGAAGCCAAAAGCAAACTTGAAAGTCTGGGTGCCAAGGTGACAGGCAGTGTTTCTAAAAAGACAGACCTTGTTGTTGCAGGAGCAGATGCTGGAAGTAAACTGCAAAAAGCACAAGAACTCGGTATTGAAGTTCGAGATGAAGCTTGGCTAGAAAGTTTGTAACAATGACAGAAGATAGAAAACGTGCGCGTTTAATTTATAACCCAACCTCAGGTCAGGAAATTATCAAGAAAAATATAGCAGAAGTACTGGATGTTTTGGAAGATATTGGCTATGAAACCAGTGCCTTTCAAACGACTCCAGAACCTCTTTCAGCACAAAAAGAAGCTGAGAGAGCAGCCAAAGCTGGATTTGATTTGATTATTGCTGCAGGTGGTGATGGAACAATTAATGAAGTAGTCAATGGGGTTGCCTCGCTTGATAAGAGGCCTCGGCTTGCCATCATCCCAACAGGGACGACTAATGATTATGCGCGTGCTCTAAAAATTCCAATGGGTGATCCTGTTGCGGCTGCTCAGATTATTGCTAAAAATGAGACCATTCATATGGATATTGGACGAGCTTTTGGCGATAAATATTTTATTAATATTGCCGCTGCAGGTACTCTAACAGAATTGACTTACAGTGTTCCAAGTGAAGTCAAGACGCGTCTTGGTTATTTTGCCTATGTTGCTAAAGGCATTGAAATGTTTCCTAAGACCAAGGTTCGTCCAGTGAGAATCACACACGATCAGGGGGTCTTTGAAGGAGAGGTGTCCTTGATTTTTGTTGCCTTGACCAATTCCATTGGAGGGTTTGAGCAGTTAGCGCCTGATACCAAGTTAGACGATGGCAATTTTACTCTGATTTTGGTCAAGACAGACAAGCTATTTGATATGTTGGGCTTATTGATACAGGCCATTAATGGTGGTCAGCATGTCTCAGATGTCAATATCGAATACCTCAAAACGAGCAAACTACGTTTAGAAGTTTTAGATGACCAAGAACCATTTATGCTGAACCTAGATGGGGAATATGGAGGAGATACTCCAGTTGAACTTCAAGTCTGCCATCATCACATCGAATTTTTTGTCAATCGAGACGAGATTGGTCAAGAATTTATTAGTGAAACAGAAACAAATTAAAAAAAGGAAAAATAAAAATGTATAACTACCCTATGCGCATTCATTACCATCGCAAGAATGGTGAATACGACACTTGCTCTTTTGTAAAGAGTAAGGATCAACGAATTGATTTACTGACTTATAAAGAGGATTATTTTGGTGCTTTATTTAGTTTTGAACACCCAAGTGTTCATCCCTTAGAAAGCTTGAATTTTGTGGTTCATACTGGCCAAACCAGTAAAGAATATGCCATCCGTTTTAATCACTATCCTCTCTTAACGGAGGTCTGGATTTTGGAAGGGGATGATAGAATTTATTATTCTGAAAATCCTGCTATCGCCAGTCCTTTCTATAAAAATCAAAATCCTTTTGCCTTTGACAAGGCCATTAACAGTGCTAGTTTCGACCACCACTGGGGTTACCAAGGTGAATTGGGTTGCCGTGTAGAGGATAATCAGGCTCATTTCGCCCTCTGGGCTCCAACAGCGACAGAAGTGCAGGTTGTCGTTTATGAATCAGCTACTAATGATGCACCTGTTTGGAAGACTTTTGAGATGGAGAGAGGCAATAGCTACTCTTATAATCATAAAGACAATACAATCGGTGTCTGGAGTTTGGATGTTGAGGAAGATTTGACTGGTAAGGCTTATCAGTATCAAGTCCAATTTCCTCATCACCAAACCTTGACACGCGATCCTTATACAATCGCGACCAGTCCTGATGGCAAACGTTCAGCTATTTTGAGTCATGAAGAAAAGCAAGTTGAAAACTTCGAGGTCAAACATGGTTCGGAGGCTACTTGGCGTTTGACAAATCCATGTAAGGCAGTCATCTGTGAAATGCACATTCGTGATTTGACCAAATCACCGACCTCAGGTGTGGATGAACATCTTCGAGGAACTTTCTTAGGTGCGGCTCAGACAGGGACGGTTAACCAGTACGGCCAAGCAACTGCTTTTGATTACATCAAGAAGATAGGCTACAATTATGTTCAATTGCAACCAATCGCAGATCGTCATAAAGAATACGATGAGGATGGGAATGTAACCTACAACTGGGGTTATGATCCACAAAACTATAACGCACCAGAGACGAGCCTTTCAACAAACCCAGATGATCCAGCTCAGGTTATTCGTGATTTGAAGATGATGGTTCAAGCCTATCACGATGCGGGTATTGGTGTCATTATGGATGTGGTCTATAACCATACCTTCTCAGTTGTTGATGCACCTTTCCAAACAACTGTCCCTGACTATTATTATCGTATGAATCCAGACGGTACTTTCCAGAATGGAACGGGTGTTGGAAATGAAACAGCCAGCGAACATGAAATGTTCCGCAAGTATATGATTGATTCCCTTCTATACTGGGTGCAGGAATACAATATTGACGGTTTCCGTTTTGACTTGATGGGGATTCATGATGTTAAGACCATGCAGATGATTCGTCAGAGCTTGGATGAAATCGACCCTAACATTATCCTCTATGGAGAAGGATGGGATATGGGAACAGGTCTTGCGCCTTATGATAAGGCTAAGAAAGACAATGCCTACCAGATGCCAAATATCGGTTTCTTTAATGACAATCAGCGCGATGCTGTCAAAGGGGGAGAAGTCTACGGTGCTATCAAATCAGGTTTTGTCAGCGGTGCTGCGACAGAGCCAATTCTAGCCAAAGCAATCCTAGGTAGTCGTGAATTAGGAACTTATACACATCCAAATCAAGTACTCAACTATGTGGAAGCCCATGACAATTACAATCTTCACGATTTATTGGCGACCCTTCATCCAGACCAAAGTTCAGAACAAATCATGCGCAAGGTTGAGACAGCCACAGCCATGAATCTGCTCATGCAGGGGATGGCCTTTATGGAAATCGGTCAAGAATTTGGTCGTACCAAACTAGTTGCGACTGGTGAAAATGGTGAGTTGACTCATGATGATAGAGAGCGTGCTATGAATAGCTATAATGCTCCAGACAGTGTCAACCAAGTAAACTGGGACTTGATTAATGAGCGTCAAGATAGTATTGAGTTTATCCGTCAAATTATTCGATTGAAGACAGAAACCTGTGCCTTTTCTTACCCTACTTATGATGAAATTTACCATCATGTTTTTGTTCATTCAGCAAATGAACATAGTGGTTTGATTGTCTATGAGATTCAAGGGAAAGACCATTTACTGGTTGTATTTAATGCTAAAGGGCAAGACTTCCAGTTTGAAAATGCTGGAAATCTAGAACTATTAGTGACCAATAGCCATTTAAGTGATAAAGACATGGTTGGTGGTGTTAGTGCCAGCATCTTTAAAGTCTTGTAGAAAAAATCAAAAGTTTTCAATTATGTCGTATAATTTCTAGGATATCTTGATACCAGAAATCATAAAAGTCAATGAAAAATAGTACAAAAAGAAAAGGTTTAGTTCGTCTAAGCCTTTTCTTTTTGTACTTATACTCTTCGAAAATCTCTTCAAACCACGTCAGCTCTATCTGCAACCTCAAAGCAGTTCTTTGAACAACCTAAGGCTAGCTTCCTAGTTTGCTCTTTGATTTTCATTGAGTATCACTGCATAACAAGAGAATTCAAATAGTTTGAAAAATAAAGCTTGTGAAAAAAATCTCAAAAATATTATAAAAAGGGTTGTAATTTTCTGAAAATTTGGTAAAATATATCTTAATCATTTTCAGGAGGACGAGAATTTGACAAGATATCAGAATTTAGTAAATGGAGAATGGAAATCATCTGAAAAAGAAATTACGATTTATTCACCAATCAATCAAGAAGTATTAGGGACAGTACCAGCTATGAGTCAGGCTGAAGTAGATGAGGCTATGCAAGCTGCGCGTGCAGCACTGCCAGCATGGCGAGCTTTAGCACCAGTTGAACGTGCGGCTTATTTGCATAAGACAGCAGCTATTTTGGAACGCGATAAGGAAGAAATTGGTACTATCCTTGCCAAAGAAGTAGCAAAAGGGATTAAGGCAGCTATTGGAGAAGTGGTGCGTACCGCAGACTTGATTCGCTATGCTGCTGAGGAAGGGCTCCGTATCACTGGACAAGCAATGGAAGGTGGCGGTTTTGAGGCAGCAAGTAAAAACAAACTGGCTGTTGTTCGTCGTGAGCCAGTTGGAGTTGTCTTGGCTATCGCGCCCTTTAACTATCCAGTCAACCTTTCTGGATCTAAGATTGCTCCGGCCTTGATTGCAGGGAATGTGGTTATGTTTAAGCCACCAACACAAGGTTCTATTTCTGGTCTCCTGTTGGCTAAAGCCTTTGAAGAAGCAGGGATTCCAGCAGGTGTTTTCAATACTATTACGGGACGTGGTTCAGAAATTGGGGATTATATCATTGAGCACAAAGAAGTCAACTTTATCAACTTTACAGGATCAACTCCTATCGGAGAACGTATTGGTCGTTTAGCTGGTATGCGTCCTATCATGCTGGAGCTTGGTGGGAAAGATGCGGCCCTTGTACTAGAAGATGCAGATTTGAAACACGCTGCCAAGCAAATCGTTGCAGGAGCCTTTAGCTACTCAGGCCAACGTTGCACGGCCATTAAACGTGTCATTGTTCTCGAAAGTGTAGCAGATAAATTAGCGACTTTACTTCAAGCAGAGGTTGCTAAATTAACAGTTGGTGATCCATTTGACAATGCTGATATTACACCTGTTATTGACAATGCTTCAGCCGACTTCATTTGGGGCTTGATTGAGGATGCACAAGAAAAAGGGGCTCAGGCTCTTACACCAATCAAACGTGAAGGCAATCTTCTCTGGCCAGTGCTTTTTGACCAAGTTACAAAAGATATGAAAGTAGCATGGGAAGAGCCATTTGGTCCTGTTTTACCAATTATTCGTGTGGCTAGTGTAGAAGAAGCAATTGCCTTTGCCAACGAATCTGAATTCGGACTTCAATCATCAGTCTTTACAAATGATTTCAAAAAGGCCTTTGAAATCGCTGAAAAACTTGAAGTGGGTACGGTCCACATTAATAATAAAACCCAGCGTGGTCCAGATAATTTCCCATTCCTTGGTGTCAAAGGTTCTGGTGCTGGTGTTCAAGGAATTAAATATAGCATTGAAGCGATGACAAATGTCAAATCCATTGTTTTTGATATGAAATAAAATGTAAAATCAGGAAATTGTTTTCCTGATTTTATTTTTCACATAAAAATAATGCTACATTTTGATAAAATACGAACTTTGTGATATGATAGTAATCAAAAAGAGGACGTTTTCACAAACTATCTGTTATTCCTTGATTTATAAGTGAATCGATAAGTTCATTTTTTGAAGATTTTCAAAAGAATTTTTACCAAATATGGTAATTTACTTGAATCTTCCATAAAAAGGTAGTATAATAAATCTATAGAAAACGCTTACAGAAAAGGGGAGGTATTATGGATAAAAGAGAAGCTTTGCGCACCTTTATGACAGGAGAAAATTTTCACCTTCAGCATTATTTAGGAGCACATAGGGAAGAACTAAATGGAGAGTACGGTTATACATTTCGTGTGTGGGCTCCCAACGCCCAGGCTGTCCACTTGGTGGGGGATTTTACCAATTGGGTAGAAAATCAAATTCCAATGGAACGAAATGAATTTGGTGTCTGGGAAGTCTTTACTAGCCTTGCTCATGAAGGCCAAATTTACAAGTATCATATTACACGTGCAAATGGTCATCAGTTGATGAAGATTGATCCTTTGGCTGTACGGTATGAGGCACGTCCTGGTACTGGAGCTATTTTAACAGAGATTCCAGAAAAGAAATGGAAGGATGGGCTTTGGTTAGCTCGCAGAAAACGTTGGACTTTCTTTGAACGTCCTGTCAATATCTACGAAGTTCATGCTGGATCGTGGAAGAGAAATCCAGATGGAAGTCCTTATAGTTTTGCTCAATTGAAAGATGAACTCATTCCTTACCTAGTTGAAATGAACTATACTCATATTGAGTTTATGCCCTTGATGTCCCACCCACTAGGTTTGAGTTGGGGTTACCAGCTTATGGGGTACTTCGCTTTAGAGCATGCCTATGGTCGCCCTGAAGAGTTTCAAGATTTTGTTGAGGAATGTCACTTAAACAATATTGGGGTTATTGTAGACTGGGTACCTGGTCACTTTACTATCAATGATGATGCCTTGGCTTATTATGATGGGACACCAACTTTTGAATACCAAGACCATAATAAGGCTCATAACTATGGTTGGGGAGCACTCAATTTTGACCTTGGAAAGAATGAAGTCCAGTCTTTCTTGATTTCTAGCATTAAGTTTTGGATTGACTTTTACCATCTAGATGGTATTCGAGTGGATGCAGTTAGTAACATGCTCTATCTTGACTACGATGATGCTCCATGGACACCTAATAAAGATGGTGGAAATCTCAACTATGAAGGATATTATTTCCTTCAACGCTTGAATGATGTCATTAAACTAGCACATCCAGATGTGATGATGATTGCGGAAGAAAGTTCGTCAGCAACCAAGATTACGGGAATGAAAGAGCTTGGTGGTCTAGGATTTGACTACAAGTGGAATATGGGCTGGATGAATGATATCCTCCGATTCTACGAAGAAGACCCTATTTACCGTAAGTATGACTTTAATTTGGTGACTTTCAGCTTTATGTATGTTTTCAATGAAAACTATCTCCTACCATTCTCGCACGATGAAGTGGTTCACGGTAAGAAGAGTATGATGCATAAGATGTGGGGAGATCGTTACAATCAATTCGCAGGCTTACGCAATATCTACACTTACCAAATTTGTCACCCTGGTAAGAAATTGCTCTTCATGGGTAGCGAATACGGCCAATTCCTAGAATGGAGATCTGAAGAGCAGTTGGAATGGTCTAATCTAGAAGACCCTATGAATGCTAAGATGAAGTATTTCACTTCTCAGCTTAATCAATTCTACAAAGACCATCGCTGTCTGTGGGAAATCGATACCAGCTATGATGGTATTGAAATCATTGATGCGGATAATCGAGACCAGAGTGTTCTTTCCTTCATCCGTAAGGGTAAGAAGGGCGACATGCTAGTCTGCGTCTTTAATATGGCACCTGTTGAACGAAAAGATTTTACAATCGGATTGCCTGTCGCAGGGATTTATGAAGAAGTCTGGAATACTGAGTTAGAAGAGTGGGGAGGTGTTTGGAAAGAACATAATCAAACTGTTCAAACGCAAGAAGGACTATGGAAAGATTATGAGCAGACCTTGACCTTTACCCTACCTGCTATGGGAGCAAGTGTATGGAAAATCAAACGTCGCTTGAAATCTGCAAAAACCGTCACAAGTAAAAACCAAAAAGGAGTAGAAAATGAAGAATGAAATGTTAGCTTTGATTCTTGCTGGTGGGCAAGGAACTCGTCTCGGTAAACTCACTCAAAGCATCGCAAAACCAGCTGTGCAATTTGGTGGGCGCTACCGTATCATTGACTTTGCTCTTTCAAACTGTGCCAACTCAGGGATTCACAATGTTGGAGTCATTACACAGTACCAGCCACTTGCTCTCAATAATCATATTGGGAATGGTTCAAGTTGGGGATTAGACGGTATCAATTCTGGTGTCTCTATTCTTCAACCTTATTCTGCAAGTGAAGGAAATCGTTGGTTCGAAGGGACTAGTCATGCTATTTACCAAAATATCGACTATATCGACAGTGTCAATCCTGAGTATGTCTTGATTCTCTCTGGGGATCACATCTACAAAATGGACTATGATGATATGCTCCAGTCTCACAAGGATAATAATGCCAGCTTGACAGTAGCGGTTTTAGACGTCCCTCTTAAAGAAGCTAGTCGTTTTGGTATCATGAATACAGATGCTAACAATCGTATCGTTGAGTTTGAAGAAAAACCAGCTCAACCTAAATCTACCAAAGCTTCTATGGGAATTTACATCTTTGATTGGCAACGTCTCCGCAATATGCTTGTTGCTGCTGAAAAGAGCAATGTCGATATGTCAGACTTTGGTAAAAATGTCATTCCAAATTACCTTGAGTCAGGTGAAAGTGTCTATGCTTATGAATTTAATGGTTACTGGAAAGACGTTGGTACGATTGAGTCACTTTGGGAAGCCAACATGGAGTACATTTCTCCAGAAAATGCCTTGGATAGCCGTAACCGTCAATGGAAGATTTACTCAAGAAACTTGATTTCGCCACCAAACTTCCTTGGTGCAAATGCTGATGTGGAAGACTCATTAGTTGTAGACGGATGTTTTGTTGATGGAACGGTTAAACATTCTATCCTTTCAACAGGGGCACAAGTTCGCGAAGGGGCAGAAGTAGTAGATTCAGTTATCATGAGTGGAGCTATTATTGGAAACGGAGCTAAAATCAAACGTGCCATTATTGGTGAAGGTGCGGTTATTTCTGACGGTGTCGAAATTGATGGAACAGAAGAAGTACAAGTTGTAGGATATAATGAAGTAGTGGGGGTAGCAACAGATGAAGATTGATAAATATTCTGCCATTTTAGGAAATACAGTTGGTTTTCATGATATGTCAACATTGACGGACCACCGTCCAGTAGCTAGTTTGCCATTTGGTGGGAAATATCGTTTGATTGACTTCCCGCTTTCTAGTCTTGCTAATGCAGGTGTCCGTAGTGTCTTTGGTATTTTCCAACAAGACAATATCAGCTCCGTCTTTGACCATATTCGTTCAGGACGCGAGTGGGGCTTGTCAACTCTTCTAAGTCACTATTATCTAGGTATTTACAATACCCGTGTGGAAAGTAGTACAGTTGGAAAAGAATACTACCAACAGCTTCTTACTTATTTGAAACGTTCTGGCTCAAACCAAACAGTTTCACTCAACTGCGATGTCTTGATTAACATTGATTTGAACCAAGTTTTCCACCTACACAGTACAACAAAAGGGCCTATCACTGTAGTTTATAAAAAACTAGCTAAGAAAGACATTTCAGAAGTAAACGCAATCTTGGAAGTGGATGAAACAGACCATGTTCGTTCTCATAAACTCTTTGATAGCAAGTTACCAGATCAAATCTATAACATGTCCACAGATATCTTTGTCGTTGATACACCTTGGTTGATTGAACGCTTGGAAGAAGAAGCTAAAAAAGAACACCCAGAGAAGTTGCGTTATGTTTTACGTGATTTAGCTGCAAAAGAAGGGGCTTTTGCCTACGAGTACACAGGTTATCTGGCAAATATTCATTCTGTAGAGTCTTATTACCAAGCTAACAAAGATATGCTTGAATCTCAAAAATTCTACTCTCTCTTCTCACCAAATCAAAAGATTTATACAAAGGTCAAAAACGAAGAGCCAACTTACTATGCTAATACATCTAAGGTAAGTACTTCTCAGTTTGCCTCTGGTAGTATCATTGAAGGTCAAGTGGCTAATTCCGTTCTATCACGTAATATTCATGTCCATAAGGATAGCCTGGTTAAAGATAGCCTGCTCTTCCCTCGTGTTGTTATTGGAGAAGGAGCTCAGGTTGAATATGCTATCTTGGACAAGGGTGTTGAAGTTGAGCCTGGTGTTGTGATTCGAGGAACTGCAGAACATCCAGTTGTCGTTAAGAAAGGTAGCAAAGTAACAGAGGATATTCATTCATGAAAATTTTATTTGTAGCAGCAGAGGGTGCACCCTTTTCAAAAACAGGTGGTTTGGGAGACGTCATTGGCGCTCTTCCCAAATCACTGGTAAAAGCTGGGCACGAAGTTGCAGTGATTTTACCCTACTATGACATGGTAGAGGCTAAATTTGGAAATCAGATTGAAGATGTTCTTCATTTTGAGGTGAGCGTCGGTTGGCGCAGACAGTACTGTGGGATTAAGAAAACCGTCTTAAACGGTGTAACCTTCTACTTTATTGACAGCCAATATTATTTCTTCCGTGGTCATGTTTACGGTGATTTTGACGATGGGGAACGTTTCGCTTTCTTCCAACTGGCTGCTATCGAGGCTATGGAAAGGATTGACTTTATTCCTGACCTTCTTCATGTTCATGACTACCATACAGCCATGATTCCTTTCTTGTTAAAGGAAAAATACCGTTGGATTCAAGCTTATCAAGGAATTAAAACTGTTTTAACCATTCATAATTTGGAATTCCAAGGACAATTTTCAGAAGGAATGTTATGGGATTTGTTTGGAGTTGGCTTTGAACGTTACGCTGATGGAACCCTTCGCTGGAACAACTGTCTGAACTGGATGAAGGCAGGTATTCTCTATGCGGACCGTGTTTCAACAGTTTCGCCTAGTTATGCTCATGAAATTATGACCAGTCAGTTCGGATGTAACTTGGATCAGATTCTTCGAATGGAGTCCGGCAAGGTATCTGGTATTGTGAATGGGATTGATGCTGACCTTTATAATCCTCAGACGGATGCTCTTTTAGACTATCATTTTAGTCAAGAAGATTTGTCTGGGAAAGCCCAAAACAAGGCAAAATTGCAAGAAAGAGTTGGCTTGCCTGTTAGAGCTGACGTGCCATTGGTGGGAATTGTTTCTCGTTTGACACGTCAAAAAGGTTTTGATGTCGTGGTCGAAAGTTTGCATCATATCTTGCAAAATGATGTTCAGATTGTTCTTTTGGGAACTGGAGATCCAGCCTTTGAAGGTGCTTTTTCATGGTTTGCTCAGATTTATCCTGACAAGTTATCAGCAAATATTACTTTTGATGTCAAACTTGCTCAAGAAATCTACGCTGCTTGTGACCTCTTCCTCATGCCGAGTCGTTTTGAACCGTGTGGCTTGTCTCAAATGATGGCGATGCGGTACGGAACCTTGCCATTGGTTCATGAAGTTGGTGGTTTGCGAGATACTGTCCGCGCTTTCAATCCAATCGAAGGAAGCGGTACAGGCTTTAGCTTTGACAATCTATCTCCTTATTGGTTAAATTGGACTTTCCAAACAGCATTGGACTTGTATAGGAACCATCCTGACGTTTGGAGAAACTTACAAAAACAAGCTATGGAGTGTGATTTCTCATGGGATACAGCCTGCAAATCATACCTTGACTTGTACCATAGCTTAGTTAATTAATAGATAAAATCGTATGATGACTTCATACGATTTTTAGGCTATCTAGAGAGGAGAATTTATGTCTCAAGTAAAAGTCTTGTGTGTCATGGATGTTGACGGCACCTTAATCCTAGAAGAAGTGATTGACCTTTTGGGAAGAGAGGCAGGTTGTGAGGAGGAAATTGCGCAGCTTACAAGTCAGGCGATGCAAGGGGAGTTGGACTTTGAAAGCAGTTTAAGAAAAAGAGTGTCCTTGTTGAAAGGTCTTCCTGTTTCGGTCTTTGAGAAAGTTTTTAACTCTATTCATTTAACGCCAAATGCCCAGGAATTCATTTCCATTCTCCAAAAGAATGGCATCCTAGTAGGTCTGGTGTCTGGTGGATTTACACCAATAGTTGAGAGACTAGCGAAATCCCTTAGTATTACCTATTTCTCTGCCAACCAACTGGAAGTTAAAGACGGTCTTCTAACAGGAAAATTAGTTGGACAAATTATCAGTCCCCAGGTCAAACAAGAGACTCTGGAAAAATGGAGAAAGGAACTCCAACTCCCTAAAGAAAGAACAGTTGCAATCGGTGATGGGGCCAATGATCTATTGATGTTGAAATCTGCAGGCCTAGGAATTGCTTTTTGTGCCAAAGAAGTGCTGAAAAAAGAAATACCACATCATGTTGACAAGAGTGATTTTTTAGAAGTTCTTCCTTTGATTGACTGTTTAGAATGAGGGAAAATATGAAGATTGTAATTGCGCCAGATTCATTTAAAGAAAGCTTGACAGCTGAGAAGGTAGCTGGAGCTATTAAGAGAGGCTTCCAACAATCGATAGCAGATGTAGACTGTCTCCTCTGCCCTGTTGGTGATGGTGGAGAAGGAACTGTAGATGCTATCCGACATTCTCTTGAACTTGAAGAAAAATGGATTCAAGTGACAGGACCTTTTGGTCAAGAAGAAGCCATGCGCTATTTTCAAAAAGGGGAATTAGCCCTCTTCGAAGTTGCTGACTTGGTCGGTCTTGGAAAAATTCCTCTGGAGAAACGAAATCCACTGCAAACCCAAACCCGTGGAATTGGAGAATTGATTCGCCACCTCATTGATCAAGGAATTAAAGATATCTATATTGGCGTTGGTGGTACGGCTAGTAATGACGGAGGAATAGGTATTGCTGCTGGTTTAGGTTATCAATTTTATGATAGGGATGGAAATGCCTTGACTGCTTGCGGTCAGACCTTACTAAACTTAGCTTCTGTTTCAACAGAAAATTGCTATAAAATTCCTGAAGATGTTCACATTCGTATTTTAGCAGATGTCGTGAGTCCCTTATGTGGACACCAAGGTGCAACCTATACGTTTGGCAAGCAAAAAGGCCTAGATCCTACTATGTTTGAGGCAGTAGATCAGGCTATCCAAGATTTTTATGAAAAAGTCTCCCCTGCAACATTGGAAATTAAAGGAGCAGGAGCTGGTGGAGGTATTGCTGCCGGTTTGTGTGCCTTTGCTCAAGCAAGTATCGTATTTGGAATTGACACCTGTTTAGATTTGATTGACTTTGATAAGAAAGTTGCAGATGCTGATTTGGTTATTGTTGGTGAAGGAAGACTAGATCGTCAAAGTTTAGCAGGGAAAGCGCCTATAGGCCTAGCAAAAAGAACCCCTGTCGGAGTTCCTGTTGTCGCTATTTGTGGTAGTATTGCTGAGGATTTACCTTCCCTACCATTTGAGAATATCCAAGCGGCTTTTTCAATTTTGGAGAAAAGTGAACCACTAGAAGATAGTCTGAAAAATGCCAGTCTCTATTTAGAGCATACGGCCACCAATATTGGACATTTATTAAAGATGCCTAAGATTTAGCCAAACCATTTCTTCCAGATGGATGTTTTGGCAGGTTCTTCCTTTTTACCTTCCCAAAGTTTTGCAAAAGCAAGTCGAAGATCCTTTTCTTCTACTTGAACGGGTGCATTCGTATGAATAATCAGACCGAAAGGAGAAGAAGTGTGCTCTTCAGATACTATGGTAGCTTGGCTATCAGTTTCTTTTGCTTCTTTCAAGTAGAAAACTTGCTTGTCAAATTCGATAGTTGGGGAAATCTTCACAAAGAGTGGCTCAGCTTTTTCTTGAAGGTTTTCTAAAATAGATAAAAAGCCTTTTTCCAGCTGAGGGCTATTTGCCGTATCAATATCTGCATATCCAAGAACTCTTTCCTCAAAAGTACCAAGATATCGTCTTTGTTCATCTGGATTTAATTTTGTCCCACCATGAGCTTTTTCAAGTAATTGTTTTGATAAATCTGTCATGAAAACAGTATATCATAAAAGTTAGAATAAAACAGACAAAAGAAAGCGATTACTTTATAAAGTTAAGGAAAATTTGCACAAAGATAACGTTTTTTCTTGAAAAAGGAGGGGTTTTAAGGTATTATAGAGGTGTAAAAAATTTAACTCATAAGGAGAGTAAAAAATGTCAATTATTACTGATGTTTACGCTCGCGAAGTCCTAGACTCACGCGGTAACCCAACACTTGAAGTAGAAGTTTACACTGAATCAGGTGCTTTCGGACGTGGTATGGTTCCATCAGGAGCTTCTACTGGTGAACACGAAGCAGTTGAACTTCGCGACGGTGACAAATCTCGTTACGGTGGTCTTGGTACACAAAAAGCTGTTGACAACGTAAACAACATCATTGCTGAAGCTATCATCGGCTACGATGTACGTGACCAACAAGCTATCGACCGTGCTATGATCGCACTTGACGGTACTCCTAACAAAGGTAAATTGGGTGCTAACGCAATCCTTGGTGTGTCTATCGCTGTAGCTCGTGCTGCTGCTGACTACCTTGAAATCCCACTTTACAGCTACCTTGGTGGATTCAACACTAAAGTTCTTCCAACTCCAATGATGAACATCATCAATGGTGGTTCTCACTCTGACGCTCCAATCGCTTTCCAAGAATTCATGATCGTACCTGCTGGTGCACCATCATTCAAAGAAGCTCTTCGTTGGGGTGCTGAAATCTTCCACGCTCTTAAGAAAATCCTTAAATCTCGTGGTCTTGAAACAGCCGTAGGTGACGAAGGTGGATTCGCTCCTCGTTTTGAAGGAACTGAAGACGGAGTTGAAACTATCCTTGCTGCTATCGAAGCTGCTGGATATGTTCCAGGTAAAGACGTATTTATCGGATTTGACTGTGCTTCATCAGAATTCTACGATAAAGAACGTAAAGTTTACGACTACACTAAATTCGAAGGTGAAGGAGCTGCTGTACGTACTGCTGCAGAACAAATCGACTACCTTGAAGAATTGGTAAACAAATACCCAATCATCACTATCGAAGATGGTATGGACGAAAACGACTGGGACGGTTGGAAAGCTCTTACTGAACGTCTTGGTGGTAAAGTTCAATTGGTTGGTGACGACTTCTTCGTAACAAACACTTCTTACCTTGAAAAAGGTATTGCAGAAGGTGCTGCTAACTCAATCCTTATCAAAGTTAACCAAATCGGTACTCTTACTGAAACATTCGACGCTATCGAAATGGCTAAAGAAGCTGGTTACACTGCCGTTGTATCACACCGTTCAGGTGAAACTGAAGATTCAACAATCGCTGACATCGCAGTTGCAACTAACGCAGGACAAATCAAAACTGGTTCACTTTCACGTACAGACCGTATTGCTAAATACAACCAATTGCTTCGCATCGAAGACCAACTTGGTGAAGTAGCAGAATACCGTGGATTGAAATCATTCTACAACTTGAAAAAATAATCTAATTTCTAGATTAGATGGCGTAAAGCCTTTAAAATAAGCACTTTGGGGCGCTTTCCCTTAGTGCTTTTTCTTATTTTACTACCCTTTTAGTTACCCGATAGTAATTTTAAGTATAGTAAGAGGGTAGTCACTGATCGTGACACCCTTTATAAATTATTGAGGGCTGTTTCATAATTTGAGACAGCTTTTTTTGCGTTTTCTTGGTTTGTATGCCAGTAAACATTTTCAGTCACTAATAAGTTAGAGTGTCCCAATCTGTATTGGACATCTTTAGGACTAGTCTGAGCGTATAACATCATAGTGGTATGAGTATGGCGGAAACCGTGGAATGATACATTCGTTACACCAGCATTCTCAAAATGCTTATTTAGGCGTTTGCGTAAGTTGCAAGCATAAGCATATTTTTCTGTAAATACAGAGAATACGACTGTTTCGGTACGACCTAATTTCCAAGACTGAATTTGTTGACGATTCTTGTATTGTTTAAGTAAAAGCAAGGTGGCTTTGTCTATTGGTATATCACGATAACCAGCGTTTGATTTAGGTGAATTAATTTCTTGATAGCGGTTTAGTGTCTTATTGATACTGATAACACCGTTTTCTAGGTCAATATCAGACCATTCAAGAGCCAGAGCCTCACTGATACGACAACCAGTGGCCAATAAAGTCTTATACAGGACAACATCAAATAGGTTTTCATAATTTGATTGATCCAAGGTATCTAAATAATTCAGAAACTGTTTTAATTCTTTGTTGTCTAAGTATTTTACAGTAGATTTTTCTTTTTGCTGTTTGCGTGGAACGATGACATCGTTAGCTGGATTGTATTGTATTACCTGAATAGCTACGCCATATTTCAAAATACGCTTATTCATGTTGTGGAGCAAGGAGTAGTTAGCAAACGCCCCTTTTTCGCCCTTATTGGCCTTGTCAGCCCACTTATTTACTTGTTGTTGAAGAATAGGCGTGGTTAGCTTATCTAGCTTATAATCGCCAAATACGGGCAATAAATGCACTCTAACCAATCCATCCATAGACTGGCGAGTATTGGGTTTAACTGTATTCTTGTAACTATCCCACCAAACTTTTACCAATTCTTCGTATGTTGTGATTGTTGGCTTATCTTTAACTGTATACCCGTTTGAAGCAAAAGCATTTACAGCCTCTCTTGCTTTGATTTTAATCCCCTTTTTAGTATTGGCCGTGACCGTGGTTCTAGCCTTTTTCCCTGTAAGTTTATCAACTCCAAGATACACGCTTGCTCGGTATACGATAGATCCGTTTTTCTTTTTGTATTCTGTAATATTCATGGTTTTTACTCCTTTTCCATCAGCAGGCAAGCAATTAGGAAAGATTTTGAAGTTATACCATGCGAGGAGCTACGAGAATGCCCCTATTTTCGATTTTAAGCAGTCAGACGGTAAATAATGCCAGAGTGTTAAACAAGGCGTATATGGGGCTTATATGAGTTTGTTTAATGAACGAGTTTATTTGATTGTTGCCAATTAGGAGGAAAGCCCAGTTCGTTTAAAAAGAAATCAATAGAGAGTGTATGCAAATGTTTAGAGAAGTCTTTAAATCGTGATAGGAGCGTATTATGTAGTTTAGCATACTCATTAGCGCTTAAGAAACATTGTAATGCAATCATGGTATGGTAAGGACTACTTTTTGCGTCTGTATTCTTTATATTGTGTTTGTCGTGTAAATCAGGATAGTATTTCAAGCTATTTCTACACTTGAAACCATATAAGCGGTTATCGTGAGCGCAAACATTTCTAGTTTCTGCTAGGTTTTCAACGAAGGAAATCAGCATATCCCTAGTAAAATTTTTCTTAATAGTGCAGTGTTCACTAATAAAACTGTAAGACTTCTTTGCAATTCTATCTTGTAGGGAGAGTGGCAAACTCTTTAATATTGCGAGTATATCTCCAAAAGTCAAGTAATCCACGATTACCCAGAAAGGGACGTCGTTATGTTTATTGAAATAGTGTTGTATGCTATTGCTTTTTCGACTTGATTTATGTTTGTCAATGATTTTTACGATTTGACGAATCACAAAAGGGACAGTCCTCTTGTTTTTCTTGTAGTCGTAGTTTTGGTAATCTAAGTAAAAATAAGGAGTAGTAGGGTAAGCCTCGGAAAAAACATAAGCTAATATAGATTTTATGTGTTTCTCAGCTTCTAAGATAGCTTTTAGGAAGGTGTATTTGATTTCCTTATCATAGAAGTATGTATAAGTAATTTCCGAGAAATTAGCACCTTGTATATAATCATTGTGTTGATCAGTAAAATATTTACTGTAACCATTGATAATACTGTAGTAGTTATTTGTTAGTAGGTACTTTTTTGTTTTGGAATAGTCAGATATTACAAGCCCCCGTTTATGTAATAACTCTATTTGTTCTTGTATAGTCTTGAATGGTTTGGACAAAAAAAGGCACCTCCTAAATACATAGAAGGCGCTTTTTTCGCTATCCCGTTTCACTGAGAATTATCGGGCGCTATTCTCTTAAGTACCTTCATTGTATGATAATTTTAAATGTTAGTCAACACTTTTGTTCAAAATAATTGATTTTTCTTTACTTCGTTTTGTTTAAAGTTAATGAATTATATCTTTTAGATATTAGTTTTAGTCTGTAAAATCGGCTTTCTATTCTTCAATTTCCCCTGTTTTTGAACAATAGATCTTTGAAATAGGGTTGCTATTGGCGAATATGGGGGAGTTTTATCTATATAGACTTACGACTTTGATGATGGTAACCCTACTCTAGGTAGTCGCGTTCGCCATATGCCGATTGTAAGACTTTCAAGAGTTTTTCGGTTTTTTCTTTAGACTTTGTTTCATCATAGATATAACCGTGGATTTGCTCCTCTAAATCGTTTCTAGCAAACTCATTCCCAAAAACTAATGAGTAATCATCGATTATTTGTTTTGATTCGTCATTATCAGAAAAAATCAAATCGGTAAACTGTCTGCCTCTTGGGCTGGCATTATTGAGATTGGCGGCTTGCACCATAGAATATAGAGACAAAATTTCATCATCGCTGATAAAGATAATGTTATCACGGAAAAATGTAACGAAATCTTTAAACATTTTTTCTTGATTTTCTTTGTCGTACCTCTCTCTAGAGTGTACGACAATCAACCCTTCTTCAGGTTCCATTACAATTTCATCATCATATATTTTAGGGTCATCACTATACCCCAACAGGTAGCCGACGCTCACTCCGAAGTAGTCAGCTAATTGTTTTGCTTTTTCTGGTTTAATAGTATGCTTATTATTTTCCCAGTTAGATATCACCATTTTGGATATTGGTTTTTCATTTTCATTTAGTTTTTCATTTATAATTTTTGCTAATTTTTCTTGAGTTATTCCCTCATCAGTTCTTAGAATCTTTAGTCTATTTTTTATTGTTGACATTTTATCACCTCAGTTAAATTATAACCGTTAAAAAAACTTTTGTAAAGTTTTTATTTATTTTCTCTTGACAAGTAAAGAAAAACGTTATATACTCAATTCAAGTAAAGATAAACTTTACAAACAAGAAAGGAGGAAACTGTTTTGCTTATCACCTCAGCACAAGCAAAAGCAATTCGTCGAAAGCAGGCAGACAAGAATTTGACCGCTAAAAAAGCCAGTGAGGAAATTGGCATAAATCCAATTACATATAGAAAAATCCGAGACGGTGGCGAAGTAAAGCCTAGCATTTATCAAAAAGCCATGCAGTGGCTTGCAGAAGATTATTAGAAAGGAGTGAACCAATCGCAATACTATTTTACATTTACAGATTTCTCATGTGGTGCTTTACCACTGGGGATTGACCTGCTCGGACTAAATATCCGACCTAGAATATAAAGGAGAAAACAAAATGAACAACACACAAGTATATCAAGCACAAACAACTAACCACGGTATCGCTAGAGCATTGGGCGAAGAAATTCGCATGATCACAGACGTTGAAGAGACAAATTACAATGGACACGGTGAAATCATTGTTGAGTACACCAGTGACGTTGTATTGACAAAACTATTTGACCGTATTAAATCACTTTACGAAAAAGGCGAAAGCTATGAAACAAAACCATTCTTACATTTTAAAGTATTGGAGGATGATTTGGAATCAAAACCAGAAGATTTTACTGCTAAAGAAATGAACTTTAAAGAATTTAAAACATGGCTAGATGATGCCGTGAGTGTGGCTGAAGCTATGGCATTACCTGAAAATAAAGGGGTACTTGACGACTTAATAGAAAATACGGCCAATAACCTAGCGTTTATCGCTGAGTTAGTGGAAAGCCGTCAACTGATTTATAGAAAACCTAGACATGAAGATTAAAAAAAGACAACAAAAAAGTCCCTTGCTCAAGTTTTGGTCGAGGAGAGCAAGCGACTGGATCAAGAATATAGATATTTTTCTATATCTCAATTATAACAGAAATCAACCATTCAATCAATAACAACTAATAGCAGGCAAGCAATTAGAAAAGGTTTTGAAAAGCATAGAGCGCCAACTCTTAAAACTGGTACTTTCTCACGCTTTCAATTTGGCGAGTCTGAGCGTGAGGATATCGTCTATAAGAAACAACTCAAAAAGCCCCACGCTCAGAAATTTGGCGACCGAGAGCGTGAAGAACTTCAGTACAAGAAAAAAAGCATTAAAAAGCCATCAGGGCAATTACACAACATAGAAACAGAGGTAAAAAATATGACAACAAAAAAAGCAACATCAAGCCAACAAGTTCTATTATCGGCTAAGAAACTAGCAGAATTAGGGAACGAATTAACCGACATCATGAATGTTTTAGAAATGAATAACCTAGCTCTTGAAGGGCTTGAGTTTGCACTACAGAAAGATACAACCACGTTCTTATGGCTTGCTAAAAAATACACTGATACAGCATACGCCCAGAATGAAAAGCTATACGATCGTCTAAATGAAATAGCCTTTTTGCTTTTGAACAATGACGACGCTAAAGAGCTGGAGGCATACCATGACTAAAGATATTAAAGAAATGGCACAAGCCGAAGACGACTTGCTGAATATGGAGCAACCTAAACAAGCGGAATTTATCAAGAACTATAAGGCGAGGGCATAACATGAATGAGTTAGATTTGACCAATACACAAGCGGTAATCTGTATGGTGGTATTGATTGGATTACTGCTTTATCTAAACCACCTAGACCGCAAAAAAAGCGCCCAATTTGAGCGAGAAAACCAACAGACGATAGAAACACCTAGAGAGGATTTGAACCCTTACTACGGCCGTTATATCCAGCTTGCTGGTAAGATTCATAATTAGAAAGGGGTGTAATATGCAACTATTATCAAGAGAAGCAGAACTTGAGCTACTGGAGAAAGTGGGAGATCACTTAGCGAAAAGGATGGAACTGGAAAAGCAACGTGATGATAATTGGGACTTGATTTCTAGACCTGAGGTGTTAGAGAAGTTAGGTATTAGTGGAACCACGTTAAATAATTGGCAGGAACATGGTCTGAAATCGTTCCAGTCGCCTTTTGAAAACAGTAAGAAAATCTATTACCGTAAGAGTGATATTTACAATTTTCTTGCAGTAGATTAGGAGGTGTAATGAGAATAATTGAGTTGACTATATCAGTTGAGAAAATGCCCCTATTTGGCTTTCTCAAGTCAAATCCTACTCAAGTATGGAAGAATGGGGAACACTACAAATTTACCTATTATGAGCCTGTAGACGAGGCTTTGACGAGTTTTCAATATAAAGGCTTATATGTGTCTATTAAAGAAGAAAATGAGGCAGTAGAGGGCTGGGAGTTGGTCAGAGATTTGGAGATTGCTTTGGCCAGTCCTGACTTGCTGATAATCTTGAAAGAATTAGAGGTAAACAAATTGACTGAGCAACGGCAGGGGCTTGGAGTGGAGTTAAAGGGTTGGATATTCGATCTCATCTGTAATGGCATTTATACCAGATATGAGACTTCACTCTTTGTCCGACTGCTATTTGTAAATGGCTACAGTTTTAGTCAGCTGGTGGACTTGTTTTCAGCAATCGTCAAACGCAAAGACCTAGCCAGTTATTTTTTAGAAGTAGCAAGAATATTTTATAAGGAGGTGGCTTTTGAGTAGCAATGAAATTGTAAAAAAAATCATTGAAGAAGATAAGCAACAACCCCAAATTAAGCCAATAGGAGAGACAGAAAGCTATCTGACATCA
Source organism: bacterium (assembly GCA_905221095.1). Classification (GTDB taxonomy): domain Bacteria; phylum Bacillota; class Bacilli; order Lactobacillales; family Streptococcaceae; genus Streptococcus. The sequence goes on along the minus strand of CAJNBV010000015.1, from coordinate 2,534 downwards.
TTTAAAGGGATACAAAGGTTTTTGGCCAATGAGTGTCAAAATTTAGGGAAAAGCATGCCGTCCAAGCCTTTGGGGGTTGCTAACTTTCTGAGGAAGTATATCCGATTCGTTAGAATCAGACCAGAGGCACAGGGGCAAAAAGCGCCCTTGTATTTCTATCATCCAGATAAAGGGGTGTGGGTTGAAGATAATGAACTTTTACAGGATTTAATAGCAACCGTTCGCCCTGATACGACTGAAAAACAGGCATTTGATACTCTTTACAAAATCTCAAGGCATAGCCCTTTGAAATCTATCCAAAATGAATATACGGTGATTGGAAATCAGCTTTATAATTCAAAAAAAGAGATATTTGAACCCTTAAAGCCCAATGTAATTGTAACTCGGAAAATCCGCACTAGGTACTCCCCTGAAGCCTATGAGCCGATTATAAACGGCTGGAAGCCTACAAAATGGCTTGCTGAATTGTTTGATAATGACAAAGAACTATATGATCTAGCCATTCAGATTATTAAAGCAAGTATCACTGGTAAAACCTTAAAAAACATCTTTTGGCTATATGGAGAAGGTGGGACAGGTAAGGGGACATTTCAGCAGTTACTCATTAATCTTGTAGGCATGGAGAACGTTGCGAGTTTGAAAATAACTGAGTTCGATAAAAGCCGTTTTTCTACCTCCATTTTGCTAGGAAAGACCCTAGTCATCGGAGACGACGTGCAAAAGGACGCAGTTATCAAAGACACTTCAAATATGTTTAGTCTTGCTACGGGGGATATCATGACCATAGAGGACAAAGGGAAACGTCCTTACAGTTTACGTTTGAACATGACTATAGTCCAATCCTCCAACGGCCTACCAAGAATGAATGGAGATAGAGGGGCGATTGATAGGCGATTTAAAATTTTATCGTTTACCAAAGTCTTTAAAGGTAAGCCAAATAAGGCGATCAAAGAGGATTACATCAATAGGAAGGAGGTATTGGAGTATTTCACAAGATTAGCCCTTGAAACGCCTACAAGGGACATTACACCTCAAAAATCAAAGGAGGTATTGAAAGAATACCATGAAGATAACAACCCGATTATCGCTTTTGTGACCTCATTCTTTTCGGACAATCTAGCAAGTGAATTTTTACCGAATAGCTTTGTTTTCCATAATTGGAAAGGTTTTACAGAGTATTATGGAGTGAAATTGCACAAGACCGAGACAGGGTTACATAAAGAGATTAAAAGTAATCTACCTGAATGGATAACCGCTGGAAAGAAAGTGATAGCGTCTGGAAGACAATTTCATTCTGGTTTTTTCCCTAAAGATGATTTAGCGCCTTATGCCAATTTGAACTATGTTAATGGTAGAGAAAGACCTGAGAAAAGGCTAAAACCTAAAACTGAACGTGGCTACTTTAACAAGAAAGCAAGAAAATAATCGAGTAGAAGAACACTTGGTACGCTTGGTAAAAGAAGCGTTCCTGTCGTAACCCCTAGAGCGCCAAGGGTTTTGAACACTTGTACACTTGGTACGGTAAGTTTTTTTCTTTTAACATTTTATAAGATTTAACGTTAAATCTATATACGATTTAATTTTATATGTACTAAGTGTACTAAGTGTACAAAATAAGGCTAAAACACTTGATATGACTGATTCCATTTTTTGAACACTTGCAAAAGCAAGCGTAAAAAGTAGTCAGTAAGCGTACAAATTATAATGAAGAAATGAAAAAATGGGGTAGATAGTACCGACCCCCTTGCAATGGTGTAACTACTAGTGACACCCTTAAAACAGAAAGAGGAAAAACAACATGACATTAAAAACATTATCGGATAAAGCGAAAACATTTACTTTCACTTACGAATTTAAAGACCAAGACACCGCCCAAGTGGCAGGGCGTGCATTGATGGGGTACATGATTGGAACTTTTGAAATACCGTCTATTTCAATAACTTACAAGGATAAGGGCACGCTTGTCGTTGAGTATGTGGAGGATAAGAAGCTAAACTATATCTTCAAGCGTATTTGTGAGGTTTTCAAGAATAGCGAAAATCCAATAGATGAAGAAGTTGAGGAATAGAGTAGAGAGGGTGTAAGAAGATGTACTACAATAGAGACCCCGTGACTGGTTCTAGCACTCTAAACTTAATAAAACAACAGAAAAGGAAAAAATAAGATGGCAGAAATACAAAGCACAAACAACATTGAACAAGCGCAAAAGCGCCAAGAATTAGCCCAAAAAATGGATAAAGCACTGGATAAAATCACTAAGGAAGTGAACGCATTGATCACACAAAACGAAAATGCGATTGCTGAGGCTGAACGTGAAAAAACACAGTTGCTTCAAGACCAAGCGACAGCCCAACGTGAATATGATGAAGCGGTTGAGGAAGTAGACAAAGACAAGTTACGCAATGCAAAGGATAACTTATGGATTGCTGAAAGTAAATTAAAAAAGAACGCTAAAAATGTACTGACCCCAAAAAGTTGGACAAATAATTATTGAAAGGATTTAGTTCTGTATTGGACAGGACTAAGTCCTTTTA
>CAJNBV010000014.1 GCA_905221095.1 bacterium | reverse complement strand
TTTCCACTGGTTTTTAGGATTTTTATCAGACTAACTTCCACTTGGATTAGCAGTGGAACTTAGTTTGGGAATTTACCATTTTTTTTGCATGGCTTCTTACCGGATACGGATATCAAACTCTTTAAATACAATACGTAAGTCCCTCAAGACGCTTTGACGCCCTCGGAAACGTTCATTTCTTAAGACGCGTTCTAACTCTTCTTGTTGTTCTTTAGTTTGTTTGTTTCTATAATCTCTTAGTGTTTCATGAAAGAGATAATAATCGTCTAGCCATAGACCTCCCTCGCTTATACGATGACTAATTTCACCCACTTCTTCATAAACCTCTTTATCATATCTACGCTTCTGGCTTTCTTGTTTACGGAGATAATCTAGAATCCGATTCCGAAACTTGGTTTTGAAATATTTCCTTAAACGAGGGATATCTTCTACTAGACCCTCTTCTCTACTAGTCAATTCATGTAGGCAAATCATTCTCTCTTGATCCCAATCCGATAGCTCCCCAACTGCACAAAAAAGAGAGGGCTTGCCTCTCTTTGGGTTATAATTCTGCAATTTGGTTTAGGTTTACTTCTGCAACTGTGTCATTACCAAACATAGAGATAATCATCTTCACTTTATTGTTATCAATTTCTGTAATCTTACCAGTATAATCTGCAAAGGCACCATCAATAATACGTACAGTTTGACCAACTTCAACATCGATATCAAACTCTTGTACGGTTTGTCCCATAGAAACCAAGATATCACGGATTTCTTGTTCCAATAATGGAGTTGGTTTTGATCTATTTCCGTGAGATCCAACGAATCCTGTAACGTTTGGTGTGTTTCGAACAACAAACCAAGCTTCATCTGTCATGACCATTTCTACAAGAACATAACCTGGAAAGCGATTTTCTTCTACTTCTTTTCTCTTTCCATTTTTTTCAACTTGCACTGTTTGTGTTGGAATTTCAACGCGTAGAATATTATCCAACATATTGTAGGTTTGTGCACGTTGTAATAGATTTTCTTTTACCTTATTTTCATAACCAGAATAAGTTTGTAAAACAAACCACCCTTTATCAAAACTATCCATGATATTTCCTTTCATAAATAGAAGATTTCTAGTGTAATTAACTCCACTAACCTTCTAAAAAATGTTAATAAATCGAATCAAACCTGAAACAATCAACTGGTCAAAAATGTAAATAATTACTACAAAGAAAGCCGTGTATTCCATGATAGAACGAAAATCTCTCCAGCTTTCCTTGCGAGTTGGCCATGTTGTGTCTTTAAGAAGTCTAAAAATATCTCCAATAAAACGCATCGCTCTCTCCTATCTCGTTTCTCTATGTGTAGTGTACTTACCACAATGCTTACAAAATTTATTTACTTCTAGTCGTGTAGGCTTGGGGTTTCCACTGATCTTGATTGAATAGTTTCTCGAACCACAAACCGCACAAGCTAGGCTTGCTTTTTTTAGTGCCATAACGCCTCCATCTTATCTATTATAACAAGAAAGCTAGGCTTTGACAAGCATCTTAGCGAAATAGATTGACTACCGAATCCCATATTGTTTGAGCTTTTTCCTTAATCTTAGCATCCGAGATAGCCCGACTAGCCTCATCTACTAGACTTTGCGCACGTCCTCGAATATCAGACAAATTATCATCTGTCTGGCTATTATCATTGGTTTGTACTTGTCTTTTTGTGTTAGCTGGTGCAATTCCATTTTGCTTATAAGCATTTTCAACTGTAAAGGTACTTCCTGGCGTATAAGGTAAAATAGTATTTGCAATATTTCTAAAGACATGGGCTGCACCGTTTGATGTAGAACCCGCTAGATAATGATTTTCATCAGTGGTCGGAAAACCAAGCCAGTGGCTAATCACTACATCTGGAGTATAACCAATTACCCACTGATCACTTGTGTATTCAGGATTAAAAACAGCTTCAGTTGTTCCAGTTTTCCCTGCCATGACATAGTCTGCAGGCGATGAACTAATACCTGTTCCATTGGTGAATGTCCCCAACATCATACTGGTCATCTTATCAGCTACAGACTTATCAATCACCCGTTTTTGTGAATTTTTATGGCTTGCAATAACCTGTCCGCTAGCGTTTTCAATTCGACTAATAAAATGAGCTTCAGGCATTAAACCTTCATTTGCAAAGGCAGCATATGCTTGAGCCATTTGTAGAGGATTGGTTTCAACACCGCTTCCCAAGGCGACACCAAGAACACGGTCGACTTTTTCCATGTTGAGTCCAAACTTTTCGCCTGCTTCAAAAGCCTTATCAACACCCAAATCATTAACGGTGGCAACAGCAGGTAGATTAAGCGATTCTGCCAAGGCTTGATACATGGGAACTTCACGACTCTTTTTGATTCCTGCATAGTTATCTACCTTATAGCTGTCATACTGCATGGTATGGTTATCCAACTGCTTGTTCAAAGCCCAACCTGCCTCAACTGCTGGCGTATAAACAACTAAAGGCTTAATTGTAGAGCCAGGGCTACGTTTTGATTGGGTTGCATAGTTGAAATTACGGAATCCAGTTTTATCATTATCAGCAACTTGACCGACAACCCCACGAACTCCTCCTGTTTTAGGTTCGAGAGCTACACTTCCTGATTGAGCAAATGTTCCATCCTCTGCCCTCGGAAATAGTGAGGGGTTTTCATAGACAACCTGCATATTTGCTTGGTAGTTTTGATCCAACTCTGTGTAAATGCGGTAGCCATTATTTACGATTTCTTCCTCGGTTAGATTATACTTAGAAACGGCTTCATTAACCACCGCATCAAAATAAGAGGGGTAACGATAATCTGAAATTTTTCCTTCATACTTATCATGCAACTGCGAAGTCATATCAACTCCTGCAGCCTCGGTTTCTTGATTTTTATCAATATATCCTGCTACAACCATATTTTGCAAAACAGTATCGCGACGGTTGGTAGAATCCTCTATAGAATTCAAAGGATTATACAATTCCGGTCCCTTCAGCATCCCTGCTAGAGTCGCAGCTTGATCCAGACTCACTTCTGATGCAGAAACTCCAAAGTATTTCTTACTCGCATCTTCTACACCCCACACACCATTTCCAAAATAAGCATTGTTAAGGTACATGGTTAGGATCTGATCCTTACTATATTTTTTAGTCAATTCTAAAGCCAAGAAAAATTCTTTCGCTTTTCTCTCAACAGTTTGATCCTGCGACAGATAGGCATTTTTAGCCAGCTGTTGGGTAATAGTAGAGCCACCACCTGAACGACCAGCAGTGACAATAGCCAAGAAGAAACGACCATAGTTAATCCCGTCATTTTTATAGAAGGAACGGTCTTCTGTCGCAATAACGGCATTCTGCAAATTTTTACTGATATCAGTCAATTCAACGTAGGTTCCCTTTTGACCAGACAAGGCACCAGCCTCCTTTTCTTCACGGTCAAAAATGATAGTCCGAGTTTTCAAGGCATTTTGCAAATCGTTAACATTGGTTGACTTGGCTACAGCAAACAAATAGGTTCCGACTAGCAAGCCTGCACTCAATCCTAGTATAAGGACAATCTTTGTTAGATGATAGCGACGCCAGAATTTTCTAATCGGACCCACTTGGGCTAATTTTTTTCGATCACTACGAGAGCGACGTAAGCTAGTCGAATCAGAATCCTCTAGTTCACTTGTTTCTTTTTTAAAAAGAGAAAGAAATTTCTCAAATAATTTATCTAATTTCATGCGTTTATTTTATCATCTTCATCATAGGAAGACAAGAATTTAGCTATTTCCTATCCAAATAGGGTTTTTTTTGTTACAATATCTGTATGAAATTCACATTTACATTACCCGCCTCTTTACCTCAAATGACGGTGAAACAATTACTAGAGGAACAACTCCTTATCCCTAGAAAAATCCGTCATTTTTTGAGAATCAAGAAGCATATTTTGATAAATCAAGAAGAGGTTCACTGGAACGAGATGGTGAAGCCTGGAGATGTTTGCCAATTAACTTTTGACGAGGAAGATTATCCCAAAAAGACAATCCCTTGGGGCGACCCAGACTTAGTTCAGGAAGTTTATCAAGACCAACACTTGATTATTGTAAACAAACCTGAGGGGATGAAAACACACGGTAACCAACCAAACGAAATTGCTCTTCTTAACCATGTCAGTGCCTACGTTGGCCAGACCTGTTATGTCGTTCATCGTCTGGACATGGAAACCAGTGGCTTAGTCCTCTTTGCCAAAAATCCTTTTATCCTACCCATTCTCAACCGCTTATTAGAGAAAAAAGAGATTTTTAGAGAATATTGGGCACTTGTTGACGGAAATGTCAGCAGCAAAGAGCTTGTTTTCAGGGACAAAATCGGACGTGATCGCCATGATCGCAGAAAAAGAATAGTTGATACAAAACATGGGCAATATGCTGAAACGCATGTAAGCAGATTAAAGCAATTTCCAAACAAAACAGCTCTTGTTCGTTGCAAACTAAAAACAGGACGAACCCATCAAATACGTGTCCACCTTTCTCATCATAACTTTCCTATCTTGGGTGACCCTCTCTATAATAGTAAATCAAAATCAAGTCGGCTTATGCTTCACGCCTTTCGACTTTCCTTTACTCATCCACTCACCTTAGAAAAATTGAGTTTTACTGCCCTCTCGAACACTTTTGAAACAGAATTAAAAAAGAATGGATGATTGTGTCATCCATTTTTCCATATAAGAAAAGCAAGACCAAGGGCCTTGCTTTCTATCGACTCAAGAATTATTTAGCAATTTTTGCGAAGTATTCAAGAGTACGAACAAGTTGTGCAGTGTATGACATTTCGTTGTCGTACCATGATACAACTTTAACCAATTGTTTACCGTCAACGTCAAGAACTTTAGTTTGAGTTGCGTCAAACAATGAACCGTAAGACATACCTACGATATCTGAAGATACGATTGGATCTTCTGTGTAACCGTATGATTCGTTTGAAGCTGCTTTCATAGCTGCGTTCACTTCATCAACAGTAACGTTCTTTTCAAGAACTGCTACCAATTCAGTAACTGATCCAGTTGGAGTTGGAACGCGTTGTGCAGATCCGTCAAGTTTACCGTTCAATTCTGGGATTACAAGACCGATAGCTTTAGCAGCACCAGTTGAGTTAGGAACGATGTTTGCAGCACCAGCGCGAGCACGGCGAAGGTCACCACCACGGTGTGGTCCGTCAAGGATCATTTGGTCACCAGTGTAAGCGTGGATAGTAGTCATCAATCCTTCAACAACACCAAAGTTGTCTTGAAGAGCTTTAGCCATTGGAGCCAAACAGTTTGTAGTACATGAAGCACCTGAGATAACTGTTTCAGTACCGTCAAGAACGTCATGGTTAGTGTTGAATACAACTGTTTTAACGTCGTTTCCACCAGGAGCAGTGATAACAACTTTCTTAGCACCACCAGCGTGCAAGTGTTTTTCAGCAGCTGCTTTCTTAGCAAAGAAACCAGTAGCTTCAAGAACGATTTCTACACCGTCGTTAGCCCAGTCGATTTGTTCTGGATCACGTTCAGCAGAAACTTTGATGAATTTACCGTTAACTTCAAATCCACCTTCTTTAACTTCAACAGTACCGTCGAAACGACCTTGAGTTGTGTCGTATTTCAACAAGTGTGCAAGCATAACTGGATCTGTAAGGTCGTTGATACGAGTAACTTCAACACCTTCTACGTTTTGGATACGACGGAAAGCAAGACGACCGATACGTCCGAAACCGTTAATACCAACTTTAACTACCATTAGTGATTTCCTCCTTATGAAAATCATGAAATTTTTATTGTGAAAAGAGTAACTTGAATCACTACAAATCACCTTTCAACAAACCTATTATATAACTATTTAAGTTTAATTGCAAGTACGGGCGTTGTTTTTCTATGTTAGTTTCTTTTTAAGGCTATAAATCAAGAACTTCCTTACTATTCATATCGTAGCGATTCTACAGGATCCATTTTACTAATTTTACGCGCTGGGAAGTAAGCTGAGACATAACCAAGTAATAGAGCGAAAGCTAGCGTTCCTAAAACAGATAGAAGATTTAATTCAAAAACCTTCGTGATGGATGGGTAAAAGTGATTTACAACCGCATTCGCCAAACTTCCCACCCCTTGTGCAACCAAAAATGCCAGCAGCAAGGCGATTCCTACAATCCAGATAGCCTCGTAAATAAAAATCCCTTTGACATCACGATTTTGATAACCAACTGCCTTCATGACACCTATTTCCTTAGAACGTTGCATAATATTGATGTAAATGATGATACCAATCATGACCGCTGCTACCACAATAGCTTGTGATGAAAGTACAATCAACAATCCCTGAATGACACGAATAAAGGTAATCACAATATCAAGAACCTTCTGTTGAGAAAGAACGGTATACTTCTTATTTTTCTGCAATTCTTCTGTTACCACTTTTGTCTGCGATGCATCTTTGAGTTCCAAGATAAAATAAGATACAGCTTTTGTAAATCCAGCTTCTTTCAAAATTGTTTCCATTTGATGAGACGGCATGAAACTGTTGCTGTCCTCCATGTCATCTTCATCATTAATCACGCGCACAATCTTTGTTTGAAATTGAGCAATCTTACTAGCTTCGGCAGCATTTTCTACAATGCTGGCTGAGACTGATTTACCAATAATATCAGTAGCTGTCAGATTTTTTCCTGTCTGTTCATTCCAATTTTTTAGTAAACTGCTTGGAATTGTCAAACCCTGTTCATTTGCATCAGTATAGAGGAAACCAGCTAACACTTTGTCCGCCTCATTACTACTAACAGAGATACTTGTATCCTCATAGAGACTCACTACTTGAGCATAAGAAGGCATCGTTTGACTCAGATCCATTTCTTGCCCATCTATAGTAATATTTGACATGGTCATCCCAAAAGGACTCTCCAAATATTTAATAGCTTCTTTTCCAACTGTATCCGTGATATAGTTCTTATCGTCTTGGTTCAAAAAGCCTCGTCCAACATTTTTTGTGTTTAAAGCAATCTGAACTTGAGAAGGAATTTGACCTCCATTCGTATTTTCATCAATCATCGAAATCAATGCATTTCCCAAGCCGAAAGAAATTAAGACTCCTACAAAACCGATTGAGGTTGCTAGCGCAATCAATAGGTTACGCCACTTTCTTTCCAGAAAGTTATTTAAAGAAAGTTTGAATTTGTTTTTCAATGATAATCCTTTATTTTTTGACTTCTTCAACGACTTCACCATCCTTCATTTTGATAATCACATCTGCATATTCAGCAACCTCTGGATTATGGGTTACGATCAATACTGTTTTCCCTGTTTGGGATAAATTTTTAAATACTTCCAATACCATTTCTTGGGATTGAGAATCCAGCGAACCCGTTGGCTCATCTGCTACAATCATATCAGGCTGATTTACCAAGGCACGCGCGATTGCTACGCGTTGCTTTTGCCCGCCAGAAAGTTGTTTAACATTTTTAGCCATAAAAGGTTCCATTCCTAAGCTACTTAATTGCTCCTTTGCAATCATTGTCATCTCCCTGTCAGATAAATCTTTGACATAGAGAGGTAGCTTGACATTGTCCAAGACAGATTGATGAGAAATAAGGTTAAAGTTTTGAAACACAAATCCAATCTTGTTTTTACGAAATTGAGTTAGTTCAATCTCTGATAAGTCACGGAGTGATTCCCCTTTAAATTCTAAAACTCCTTCATATTGTCTGTCTAAACCGCTGATGATATTGAGTAGACTGGTTTTGCCACAGCCTGACGGCCCGTAAATCGCTGTAATTTTACCTTTTGCAATCTGCAGGTTTATATTCTTTAAAGCCTGTTCTTGATGTTTACCGTCCAAAGTGTAAAACTTTGAAATATTTCTAATGGATAAAATGGACATTCTTTCCCCCTTGTTAAAACTATTATCGACATACATCATACTGATAGAAAGTCCTTCAAGTTGCATCAGCACCGATTGACCCTATGGGCCTACTAGCTTAGAATTTTCTCTATATTGAATAGTTTGCTTCTGGATGTATATCAAGTAAAATTCATTGTAACAAAAAAGCGACATTTCCCCAATGACAGAAATGTCACTCCTATAAACTCTTTAACGATATCTTTCTAGATCCTCGGCCCATTCATTATCTAAACTAACGATTAACTTCTCATTGCCAAACATCCTCGCCATCATTTTTGCTTCTTCATACTTTTGTTTTGCTGTATCATAATCCATCTGAATATAATATTTCCATTCGACCATAAGTACAATCGGTTGCTTTTGAAAATCTCGTGTTTTTTCAGAAATCCAATTCAGTTTTTCCACAGCTAACTTAAATAACTCTAAATCATTCAATAATTCACAACTTCCTAGCCCTGCAAATAACACATCACGAACAAGAAATAAATCGTCTGTACCGCTATTTTCTACGTTATTACACACTTTTTGAAACATTAATTGAAGTTTCTGCTGTTCGCTAATAGATAACTGTCCTTTTTTTATATTTTCTAAATAACTACACAAAAAATACAATCTAATTTTTAAAAGATCTGAAAAGGAAAATTCTCTTTGATTCCATAGTTCCTCAAAAGATTCATCTAAAAGCGCTATTCCATACTGTTCATTATCTGTCGCTCTCACTTCATCTATTGCTTGAAGACAATCCACTATCATCTTCTCATCACGTGGCAAAGCATCATAAAAATTCTCAAAAATCTCATCAAAATATTCTTCCTTTTGTTCCTGCAACTCCTTGTCTCCGTAGTCAGGGTGATGTAAAAGAAAGTACTTTAATTCTTGGTAACGCTTGGGTAATTCCTTATAATCTGGCATCAAGACGTAGGACGGAATTTCTAATCGTTCTGCAATATATTCTAGTGTTTTTATCGTTGGGCGAAATTCTCCTTTTTCGATCCGCACCAACTGACGGACTGATAATTCAGACTCATCCCCGCAAAAAACTGGACGACTAAGTCCTTTTTCTTCTCTTAAGCCTCTTACTTTTTCACCAAAACTGTTCATTCCTTCGGTTTTCTCCTATATTTTAAAAATATAATTTTTTATATTCTATCATAGTTTGGTGAAAACGACAAAAAAAGAGACAGGAAATTCCTGCCTCTAGGCTGATAAACGATTATTTACGGCGTCCTGGTCTTTCTTTGTAACCATAGTAAGAATCTTCGATGATTTCTTGCATATGGTCAACCATTGGAAGACGTGGGTTAGCTGGTGAACATTGATCTTCATAAGCAAGGAAGGCCAACTCACGAGAATGTTCTTTCCATTCTTTTTCATCGATTCCTTGTGCTTTGAAGTTCATTTGGATACCCACGCGTTCACCAAGTTCGTAGACAGCTTTTGCGTAAGATTCAACCCCTTCTTCTGGAGTAGAAGCTGGAAGTCCGAGCATGCGTGCGATATCTTGGTATTTTTCATCTGCACGGTAGTAGTTGTACTTAGGCCATGTTGCTGTCTTAGCTGGACGTGTACCGTTGTAACGGATAACGTATGGAAGCAAGATTGCATTTGTACGACCGTGGATTGTGTGGAATTGCGCACCAATCTTATGGGCCATTGAGTGAGAAATACCTAGGAAGGCATTGGCAAAGGCCATACCAGCGATTGTTGAAGCGTTGTGCATTTTCTCACGTGAGTGGAAGTCTGCGTTCTTAACTGAGCTTTCAAGGTTTTCAAATACAAGTTTGATTGCTTGAAGTGCAAGTCCATCAGTGTAGTCGCTAGCCATTTGTGATACGTAAGCTTCAGTTGCGTGAGTCAATACGTCCATACCAGTATCCGCAGCAACAAATCCAGGAACTGTCAATACCAAGGCAGGGTCTACGATTGCCACAGTTGGTGTCAATGAGTAGTCTGCGATTGGGTATTTACGGTTGTTTGCTTTATCAGAGATAACGGCAAATGGAGTTACTTCAGATCCTGTACCAGATGTAGTTGGAATTGCGATGAATTTAGTCTTCTTACCAAGCAATGGGAATTTGAAGGCACGTTTACGGATATCCATGAATTTTTGTACAAGGTCACGGAAGTCCACTTCTGGTTGCTCGTAGAAGAGCCACATTACTTTAGCAGCATCCATTGGTGAACCACCACCAAGAGCGATGATTGTATCTGGTTTGAAGGCACGCATAATCTCAGTACCACGGTTTACAGTTGTGATATCTGGATCTGGTTCTACATCAGCAAAGATTTGGTAAACAACCTTATTGCGACGAAGATCAAGTTGTTCGATGATACGATCAAGGAAACCAAGTTCTACCATGGCATGGTCAGTAACGATCATGACACGTTCAACGTCACGACATTTTTGAAGGTATTGAATTGAATCACGTTCAAAGTATGTTTTTGAAGGAAGTTTCATCCATTGCATGTTATTTCTCCGTCTTCCGACTTTTTTGATATTCAAGAGGTTAATGGCACTAACGTTATCCCCAACTGAGTTGCGTCCGTAAGAACCACATCCGAGTGTCAATGATGGCAAGAAGGCATTGTAAACGTCCCCGATACCACCGAAAGTAGAAGGTGAGTTACAGATAACACGAATAGCTTTAACAGCTTTACCAAATTCTTTAGTTAATTCCTCGTCAGCTGTGTGAATAGCTGCTGAATGTCCAAGACCGTTAAATTCAACCATTTGACGAGCTTTGGCAATACCATCTTCACGGCTTTCAGATTTCAAAACTGCGATAACTGGTGACAATTTTTCACGAGTCAATGGCTCATTTTCACCAACTTCTTTACATTCTGCAGCAAGAATGTTTGTTCCTTCTGGAACTGTAAATCCGGCTTGTTCAGCAATCCAAGTTGCTGGTTTACCAACGATGTCAGCGTTCAATTTCGCACCAGCACAGTTTTTGCTGTTTGCTTTCACGCCGAAGCAGAACTCTTCAAGAAGAGCTTTTTCTTTTTTGTTTACAAAGTAAGTGTGATAAGATTTGAACTCTGCTACAAATTCATCGTAAATTTCTTTATCAATGATAACCGCTTGTTCAGATGCACAGACCATACCATTATCAAATGATTTAGACATGACGATATCGTGAGCTGCTTGGCGGATGTTTGCTGATTTTTCAACATAAGCTGGAACGTTTCCGGCACCTACCCCAAGAGCTGGTTTACCACATGAGTAAGCCGCTTTAACCATGGCATTACCACCTGTTGCAAGGATTGTCGCAACACCTTCATGGTTCATAAGGGCACTTGTTGCTTCCATAGATGGTTCAGTAATCCATTGCACACAGTTTTCAGGAGCACCAGCTGCGATAGCTGCATCGCGGACGATACGTGCCGCATGAGCAGATGATTCTTGTGCTGATGGGTGGAAGGCAAAGACGATTGGGTTACGCGTTTTCAATGAAATCAATGATTTGAAGATTGCTGTTGATGTTGGGTTTGTTGTAGGGGTGATACCACAGACAACACCAACTGGTTCAGCGATGAGAGTCAATCCTGTCACATCGTCTTCTTCGATAACACCAACTGTCTTAGTGTGACGCATGTTGTTTACCACGTGTTCACAAGCAAACAAGTTCTTAGTTGCTTTATCTTCAAATACACCACGTCCTGTTTCTTCAAAGGCATGTAAAGCCAATTCTCCGTGGGCATCCAAAGCTGCCACTGACGCTTTGGCTACGATGTAGTCAACTTGCTCTTGATCCAACTTACGCATTTCTTCAAGGGCAACTAGAGCTTTTTGCACCAACCCATCGACATGCTTTTCAGCAGCGAGTTTCTTTTCCTCTGGTGTCATAGTTTTTTTATCAGCCATATTTTCCTCCATAGCTTTCAAGGATTGATATCCTTTGTTAATTTTTTCACAAGTTTATTATAACGCATTATTTCAACTTTGTAAACAGTTTCATAAACATTTCACAAAGAATTTTTAGTTCCTTGTGAAATTTTTCTCATTTTCTTTTCTTATCAACTTCTTTCTTTAAAGTTTGTGAAATTTATTTCAAATATTTTTTTATTTCACAAACTTACTTGGAAGAGGGATTTGGAAAGAAAGGGATTTACAGGTAAGCGCTTACTTTGCGTTTCTAATAATACCTCCTTTGATAAGGAGGATTTATTTTTGTTGAAAAACGCCTTGTTTAAAAGTCCCTTCGTAAACGACTTCTTGTTCTGTTGTGAGTTTTCCTTTTCCTTCAGCCTGACCATTTACAAAATCCCCTTCGTAGGTCCAGCCTTCTTTGGATTGAAAGGTACCTTTTCCGTTGAAGGCTCCATTGCTGAAACCACCTGTATATTGGTCTCCATTTTGGAAGGTAATGGTTCCTTGACCATTCATTTTACCTCGGACAAGACTGCCGTCATAAACAATCGTTCCATTATCGAGTTTTAAGATGCCTTTTCCGGGAATATTTAGAAAAAAGACGAGTACAGCACAGAAAACAATGGTAACTACTGCTATAATCTCTAAACGTGGACGAGTCAGATAGACACGATACTTGTCGTAAAAATTCTTAAGATTTTCCACCTTCACTCTCCTTTTCTAAACGTTCTAACCAAGCTCGACAACCCTCTTGAACACGCCGATAAGTTTCCTCAAAATCTCCTGTATACCAAGGGTCTGGAACACTTTCAGATGCAAATGAGTAAATCTTATCTTGACAGTCTGCCGGACACATCTGACGTAAGTCCGAAACATTTGAAGCGTCCATTCCGATAATGTAATCAAAGGCTTCAAAATCTTCCTTACTAATCTGAAGCGATGTCTTGTTCTTGTCATAAGGAATCTCATACTGTTGAAAAATTCCCTGAGTGCCCTTATGAATCGGATTGCCATGTTCCCAAGAGGACGTCGCTCGACTTTGGATTTCGTAACTATCTGTCATTGATTTCATAACAAACTCTGCCATAGGGCTGCGGCAAATATTTCCCAAACAGACAAAGACTAGTTTTTTCATCCCATTTCCTTTCTTTTATAGAAAAACGGGAGTTAGTGATCCCGTCTTATTTTTCAATTGCACCTTCGAGTGAAGCAGTTTCTTTCAGTGGTAATACGGTCTTGATTGCAGCTAGCTCAAAAGTCAAGTAAACTCCATCTACATCAAGAACAATCGTTTTCTTCTCCGTATCTACTTCATCGACCGTTCCATAAAGTCCGCCGATTGTAATAACTTCATAGCCTTTTTGTAGTTTATTCAAGCTTTCCATACGTTTTTGTGCTTGTTTCTTTTGAGAGCGTTGCGTAAAGAACATCAAGCCCACCATAGCCACAAGAATGATTAAAAATGTATAATTTGGATTCATTTTCTTCTCCTTTGTCTTTTACATAGGACTACTATATCAAATTTCAGCTACTTTTACAAGATTGTGCCTTGCTTTTCTAGTAAGAAAAACCAGAGCTTGCGCTCTGATTTTTAGGATTATTTCAAGTTTTGAACAACTTTTACAAGATTTTCGACAGTAAAGCCATATTCTGCCAATACTTTTGGTGCTGGGGCAGAGGCTCCGAAGGTATCAATACCTAGAACGGCACCATCAAGACCAACGTATTTGTACCAGTTTTGAGTTGCACCCATTTCAACTGCAACACGACGGCGGACTGCATTTGGAAGAATTTCTTCCTTGTATGCTGCATCTTGTTTATCAAAGACATCTGTAGATGGCATGCTGACTACGCGGACTTTTGCACCTTGACTAGCCAATTCTTTGGCAGCTGAGACAGCAAGATTGACCTCTGAACCTGTTGCAATCAAGATGGTATCAAAGTCTGCTGCATTTTCATAGACGACATAGGCACCTTTTGCAACCTTGTCAAAGTCTGTTCCCTCTTCGACAGTCAAGTTTTGACGGGTCAAGACAAGGGCGGTTGGTGTTTTCTCACTTGTCACTGCAAGGTACCAAGCTGCTTGAGTTTCACGCGCATCTGCTGGGCGGAAAACATTTAGATTTGGCATAGCACGAAGACCTGCCAAATGTTCAACTGGTTCGTGAGTTGGACCATCTTCCCCAACTGCGATTGAATCGTGAGTGAAAACATAAGTCACAGGAAGTCCTTGCAAGGCTGACAAGCGGACAGCTGCCTTCACATAGTCAGAGAAGACGAAGAAAGTTCCACCGTATACACGAAGTCCACCGTGAAGGGCCATTCCGTTCAAGATCGTTCCCATTGCAAATTCACGAACACCAAACTGAATATTACGGTTCAAGCGATTTGCATCGTCTTGAAGTCCATCAGTCTTGATATAAGTCATGTTTGAGTGAGCGAGGTCAGCTGATCCACCTAGGAAGGTTGGTAACTTAGCAGCTACAACATTCAAGGCATCTTGGCTTGAATTACGAGTTGCTTGAGAGAAGCCATTTTCTAAGGCTGGGAAGTCTGCTGGAGTCACTTCAACTGGATCACGTCCGTCGATGATGGCTTCTACTTCTGCTGCCAGTTCTGGATGAGCCTCTTTATAGTCAGCAACTAATTTAGTCCAAGCTTGATAAGCTGATGCGCCACGGTCTGCAACATTTTCTTTGAAATCAGCATATACTTGCTCTGGAATTTCAAATGGTTCATAGTTCCAACCGAGCGCTTGGCGAGTTGCTGCAGTTTCATCTGCTCCAAGAGGAGCTCCGTGTACGGCATTAGTTCCTTGTTTATTTGGAGAACCGTATCCAATCACAGTCTTCACTTCAATCAAAGATGGTTTGCCTGAATCTTTAGCTGCTTCGATAGCAGCATGGATTGCTTCCAAGTCTGTTCCATCTTCAACCAAGGCAGTGTGCCAACCGTAGGCATTGTAACGGTCACGAACACTTTCTGTAAAGGAATCTTTTGTCTCACCATCCAAGTTGATGTCATTTGAATCATAAAGAACAACCAACTTGTCTAGTTTTTGCAGACCTGCGTATGAAGCCGCCTCGCTTGAGACACCTTCCATCAAGTCTCCGTCTCCACAGATAACGTAAGTATAGTGGTCAAAGATATTGTAGCCTTCACGATTATATTTGGCTGCCAAGAAACGCTCTGCTTGGGCAAAACCAGTGGCAGTCGAAATACCTTGACCTAGAGGACCTGTCGTAGCATCAATCCCTGCTGTATGGCCAAATTCTGGGTGACCAGGTGTTTTTGAACCCCATTGGCGGAAGCTCTTGATTTCATCCATGCTGACATCTTCAAAACCAGAAAGGTGTAGAAGGGCATACAGGAGCATTGAACCATGGCCTGCTGAAAGAATAAAGCGGTCGCGGTTAATCCAGTTTGGTTGAGCTGGATTGATACGAAGTTGTTTTGTAAAGAGGCTGTATGCCATCGGAGCTGCTCCCATAACCACACCTGGGTGGCCTGAGTTGGCTTTGTTGATAGCGTCAATACCTAGGAAACGGATTGCATTAACAGATAGATTTGACATAGAATTTCCTTTCTATTTGAGGTGATTATTGGATCACACATTCTATTTTACTATTATATGAAAAAATACATAGAATAGCAATAAATCAATTCGACTCTAGATAAGTCTCATGATTTCTACCCTCTGGTCGCCTGATAGTAGGGAAGTAAGCGTTCATAAGCATCTTCTAATTTTTCTAAAATTACTTCTAATGATTGATTTTCTATAAAAGAAACATCTGCCTTAACTAACACTTTACGGACTTCCTGACTTCTCACCTTCTCGCGTAAAGTACGACGATTTTCTTCATTAGCGTCCATCTTATTACTTTCCCCATTTGAGTAGACTAGATAATATATTCCTTCTATCACTGGAACTTCTAATACCTTGGCTTGCTTATCTAAGGTCTGTGCGTCTTTCTTACGTTCGACAAAACTGACCTCTAAAGAAATTCCAAAGTCAGCAGATGTCCCATACAAACGAAGAGCCATCATAGGCTCTGTCACTTTCCCCTCACGCTGTATATAAGCCCAGAAGTGTGGTCGCAAGCGCTGCGCTTGGTTCATCCACTGGCTAGTCTGTTGGAGTTGCCATTCCGGATGACTTGCTTGAAAAACTTTAGCCAACTCTGTAAAGGCCTTTCGAGCCTCTTGGCCTTTATGGCGCAATTCCAGCATCTTCTCTCTTTCTTCCCCAGCTTTATCTGGATTACGGTATTGCAAACCTGCAAAGTCTAGATAGTCTCTTATCTCATTCAACATCTGTTTAACCTCCTCTAGCTAGCAAAAAATCAGGATGAACCTGATTTTACTTATTCTGTATCTACAACGACATAGCGATTTGGCTCGTCACCCTCAGAGTAACTAGTCACACCATCCATACGTGAAATAATACGGTGGATAATCTTACGTTCGCTATTTGACATAGGATCTGTTTGATGGCTACGACCCTCTTCTAAAACACGAGTCGCCAATTTTTGAGCATAGGTCTGCAAGACTTCTGCACGGTGTTCAACATAATCATTGACATTTATAGTAATGTAGAAGGTTCTTGAATAGCGGTTGTAAAGATAATTTTGAGCCAACAGTTGCAAGGCCTTCAAAACTTTACCATGGTAACCGATAATACGACCTGGCTCATTGGTGTCAATTTGTAGATTGATGCTACGACGGTTATAGTCATTTGAAAGTGTGGCTTCAACATCCATGTCAGCAATAATTGTTTGAACATAAGTCGTTACTTCCGTAGCTACTTGTTCAATATCGAAGCTCGGTTCAACTTTCAAGCCCAAGTCTTCTAGTTCTTGACTTTCAGTTTGCTCGTCTTGGCTTTCAATATTAGGAGTTGCTACTTCTTCTTCGAGGTCAGCTTCTTCAAGTTGTAATTCATTTAAAATCTCAATGTGACCAGTTTCTTCTAAGATCGTGCTGGCATGTCTTTCATGTTTTAAGATTTCAGCCTTGACTTCATCAGAAATACCTTGGCCTTCCTCTTCAATCTTTTTAATTGCTTCTACAACATGCCCCAAATCAACGGTTGCTTCACTAACTGTTTTAACAGGCTCATTCAAATCATTGATTTGTTTTGGAACTCCCTTTACAGCTTGTTGGTTTGCTTTTACAACTGTCGTTTCACTAATAGCATCGATATCCACTTGGGCTGGTTTTTTACCAAATAAGCCAAGAAATCCTTTTTTCTCACGAGAAATGACTTTGATATGAGCCTTCATTCTTGGGATATCTAATTCTTTCAATCCTTTCTGGATTGCTTCTTCAACAGTTGAACCTGTAAATACTACCATTACCAGATTCCTCCTTATTATTTCGTTTTCTGAGCCTTTTTCTTGGCTTTTCTTTTTCTATTTTCCAAATCTTTTTGTGCCTGTACTACGGCCTGGCGCTCTGCGATAATCTTGAATGGATTGTTCAAGAAATAGGTTTGCAAGACTTGATAAGCATTGGACACTGCCCAGTAGAGAGCGACTCCGCTCGGAGCATAAACCCCAAAGATAAAGATTAAGATTGGAATCCCATACATCATCGCAGTCGTAGCTCCATTACGCTCAGATAAGGCTTTATTAGATAACCAAGTACTTAAAAAAGTGAATACTGCTGCTAAAATCGGAAGAACAAGTGTTGTATCCACACCACCAAGGTTAATCCATAAGAAATGACCTGTCTTTAGAAAGTCAACCCTTGATAGGGCTTGGAACAGGGCCAAGATAAGCGGCATCTGAATCAAAATCGGCCAAAGAGAATCCGACTGTCTGACACCCATTTCTTTAAAGACTTTACGCATTTCCTGCTCTAATTTGGTTCTGCTTTCCATATCGCGACCTGGATATTGTTCTCGCAGTGCCTTAATGCGTGGTTGAGCTTCCTGCATTTTTCTAGAAGCCACCATTTGCACTTGAAAGACTGGCAAGAGCACTGTACGAATCAAGATTGTAAAGAGAATAATCCCTACTCCGATACTGATATCAAACGATAAAAAGCGAATGACTTCTGCAAAGAAGTAAACAAATTTACTCCAAAAATCAGTCGAATCTGCCGTAATATCGCTAGTTGTCCCATTAGTTGCACAGGCTGTCATGATAAATAGAGACAGTCCTAGCAAACTAGTCAACTGTAGTTTCTTTTTCACTCCCATTTCCTTCCTGGTAAATCTTTGATAATTTTAATACGTGGAGTAGATTTTTCTCCATCTCTGCGTATTCCAAGGTTTCGACCCCTTTTCGAGCAATGACAACAAAGTCTACCTTTTCTACCAGACTCCCTTTTGCATTCTGAATAATATGCCGAATCCGTCGCTTGATTTGATTTCTAGTGACGGCATTCCCCAGTTTTTTGCTAACTGATAGACCTACTCGAAAATGGTTTTTCTGATTTTCTAATTTGTAAACAACAAATTTTCGGTTAGCAAAACTTGTTCCTTCCTTGAAAATCGCCTTAAAATCTTTCTCTCTTTTTACACGAAAGTTTTTCTTCAAAACTCAACTCCATCTATTAAATTACTACTATTATACCATATTTTTCAAAAAAGCCAATCATAGCAAGGTTTTGGACAATTTCATCAGAAAAAGAAGCTGGAAAAATCACTTTTCCAACTCCTTGTACGGAATATTTTTTCTAGTTTTACTTATTTTTCAAGCGTTCAACATCACGAGCAATGACTAATTCTTCATCTGTTGGAATAACCAAGACACGGATTTTAGCTGCCTCTGTTGAAATGTCTCCTGTCACACCAAAGACGTTCTTTTCATCATCAACATCACAACCAAACCAAGAAATTCCTGAGATAACATCCTTACGTACAGCAGCTGCATTTTCTCCGATACCTGCTGTGAAGATAATAGCATCTGCTCCATTTAGGACCGCAAGGTATTGGCCGATATGTTTTTGAATGCGATCAACATACATTTCATAGGCCAAAGTGGCATCGTGGTCCCCTTCTTCCATAGCAGCAATTACATCACGCATATCACTAGATTTACCTGAAACACCCATAAGCCCTGATTCACGATTAAGGACGCGGCTAATGTCTTCAGGTGTGTTAAAGTCCTCTGTATATTGCATTAAGTAAGGAATGATAGCTGGGTCAACATCCCCTGTACGAGTTCCCATCATCACACCACCAAGTGGAGTGAAGCCCATTGAAGTATCGACAGATTGACCACCCTTAACAGCTGTAATAGATGCACCATTACCAATGTGGCAAGTAATCAATTTCAAGTCTTCTAATGGACGTCCCAAAAGTTTTGCAGCTTCTCCTGCTACAAACTGGTGACTTGTACCGTGGGCACCGTATTTACGAACCTTGTTTTCTGTGTAATATTTTGTTGGTAGAGGGTAGCGATAAGCTTTCTCTGGCATACTTGTATGGAACGAAGTATCAAAAACAACTACACTGGTAATGTCTGGCAACAATTCCTTGAAGGCGCGAACACCTGCTGCATTAGCTGGATTGTGGAGAGGAGCCAACAAGCTCAACTCTTCAACTTTTTCTAAAACATCCCCTTCAACAACTGTTGATTCTTTGAAATATTCTCCACCGGCAACAACACGGTGGCCAACACCTGTAATCTCATCGTATGCCTTGATAATATCGAAACGAATCAAGTCATCCAATAAGATTTTAACGGCTTGTGTGTGATTTTCGATGTCTAAAATTTGTTGTTCAGAACGGCCATCAAATTTTACAGTTGAAATTGAATCTTTCAAACCGATACGTTCAATCAAACCTTTCGCCAATACTTTTTCTTCTGGCATTAAGTATAATTGCCATTTCAAACTTGAACTTCCTGCATTGATTGCAATTGTTTTTGTCATAACAAGACTCCTCTTTTAAGCGTTTTCATCTATTATAACAAAATCTATTTTATATTTCAGTACCTTGAGTCCATTTTTGAAAATTTTCTTTAAATTTCATTAGAACACTTGCATCTTGCAAGCTAGCAAGCGGATAAACAAAGGGTTCTACTGTTATGTCAGTTTTCTTTTGTAAGATAAAAATAGTCTTGGATTGTTTGGCACTAGCAAAGAGATTTTCAGGCAGACTGATCATGGCAACTAAATTTGCCTCTTCTTTCAACCACCCTTTCAATAAGTCACTTTGAGGACTGGTCAACAAATCACTCGGAGCTAGAAAAATAGCGTACCCATCTGATTTGAGGTACTTAAGCCCTTGTTCCATGAGCAAGTGATGGGCGTAGGTATGTTCTTGACTAGAAGCAACTTGATGGCGCGCTGCAACGGCATCATCAGGATAATAGCCAACAGGCAAGTCGCTGATGACCACATCGCTTTCTTTGAGCATTTGTGGACGAACGGCATCTCCTTGGACAAAGCCAGCCTGCAAACCAATTACATCTGCCATACTAGCTGCCAAATCAATCAGCAAATCATCCACTTCCATTCCCAAATAATCCACCTTTTTATCAAGCGAGGTCAAGAAAGTAGCGCCCAAAATTCCCATCCCAGAACCCATTTCGAGGATAGTAATTTCATCCTCTTTAAACAACTCTTCCACAATAAACACCAAAAGTAAAGCAATGGCATCTGGTGTAAACTGGTGATTGGCCTGTAGGGGCTCTGTCTGCCCAGCCTTCATCAAGAGAAACTGGTAGGTCTTGAGCCACTCTTCCTTGCGAAGCGCTAAACGCTTAAGGGCTTGATTGTTCTCTTTTACCTGATTTAGCTCAGTCTCACCATCCAGATAGATGCTGTTTTGCTCCACCAAGGCGTCATAAAAATTGGTCGCCAAATCACTTTGGATAATTTGGACATTCTCTAATAAATAGGTATATGCTTGTTCAATTTTTTCAAAATCCATATTCCTATCTTATCAAATTTCCCTGCTTTTTTCCATCCTTATAGAAAAATCACTCCCTGACTAGGCGAGTGATTTTTGGGCTACTGTTAAAAAGAGTTCTGAGTAATTTCCTTGAAACAAGTCTTCAGCGCTATAAAGAATCTGACTATGCACAGATGAAAAACCGTGCTCAATTAGCTGTTTTTCCAGTTCAGTCAATTCAAAGCCGTGATGGTTAGCTTCCGTCTTGGTAAAATCAGCAATAAGGAGTTGTCCATCTTCCTTCAAATGTTGATGAAACAGTGAGAGAGCAGCATCCAAATCAGGCATATGATGAAGAACCCGACTAACAACAATGCAATCAAACTCTTGCTCCAAGGGACTTTTCAATAAATCTTGCTCCAAAAACTGGATATTCTTGATTTCTTGCTGTTCCGCTTTCAAACGAGCTTGCTCCAGCATTTTCTCAGAAATGTCTACAAGAGTGACAGACTTAGCCTGCTTGGCTAGGGGCAAGGCTAATAGACCCGTCCCACCACCAAAATCCAGAATTTCTTTGTCTGATAGTAGATCAATCTGTTTCTCGACTGCTTGATAAACCAAGCTTGCAAGAAAGATATTTTTAGGAGAATTGAAAGTTTCTGCTTTGTGGTTAAAATCATGTTTCATATTTTTAGTTTAGCACAAAGTAGTTTGATTGGCTAGGAATTCTCTTTCTTTTCAGTCTTCTTTTCTGATTTTTTCTTCTCCGCTTTTTCGATTAGATCAGTCGCTACCTCTTCCTTTTTATCCGTTTTCTCTTCTTTGATTTTGACTGAAGGAAATAGGAACTCATATTGGCTCCTAGGCGTGCGAACCCTTGTCACCAAGTTTGTTTTCTTGTTTTGATAGCTTACCTGACCTAGGTTAAAGACCTGTTCTCCACTTTCTTGCTTAGCTTTATCCTTGGTTCGCTTGGCCATGGCAAAAGCGATTAACTTTTCTTTATTTAAAGCATAGTCTTGATAGTGGGCGACTTGTCTGTTCAAGTAAAATTGTAACAAAAGACTAAAAATGGCTGCCATGGTGACTGCATAAAGGAGAACTCCTGCCTTAACTTTCTTCTTTTTCCACACGATAGATGAACTCCCTTTCTAAGCCTTTCTGAAACTGGAAACGAAAACGAACCAATTGCTTATCCTCTGTAATCTGTGCTGATTTGAGTCCATAAACCATGGGCTGATAGCCTCGTCCACTGGCATCGGTTTTCCGAAAATCATCTGATTTTGACTTGCCTATTGCAATTTCCTTGCCATCCTGCTTCATATAAATGCGATTGCCTTCCACTTTTTCGAACTGCGAACGGTCTAATTCTGCCTCCAGCTGGTCCACAAACAAGAGCCACTCTTTTTGCTCGCTTTGTTGCTGGTAGCGAACTTCTGAAATGAGGAGCTGACTCATGGCCTGAAATAGGAGTAAACTTCCACTGATGACAATAAGAGCAATCAGGGATTCTAACAAGGTAAAAGCCTTGATTTTATGGCTCTTTGATAGCCAACAACTGTTCTGAACCATGATAAACCTCCAATCCCTTTTCACTAGAAAACACCTGAATCTCAACTCCGTTGATGTTTACCTGATTTTGACCTGTCTGCAGGGCCATCTTAGCTACACGCAAGACTTCTTCCTTTTGCAAGATTTTTGCTTCTTCCTGCCTATTCTTCTGAATTTGTCCCAAAAGGAGGGTCGCAATACTGGCAAAGATAGCTAAAGCGACTACTGCTTCTAGTAAAATTACTGCCCTAATTTTTTGTTTCCTTAATGCGTTTAATTTTTCCATTTCCTAGATATAATTGATAGCGAATTGCTCCTTTACTGGTCTGAAATTCAACCTTAGCCAGGGACGAATTGCCCCCAGCTCGGTCAAATGTAATACTTTGTCCTGAGGGTGCCTGAATTCCTTTAGGAACTGTCAACTTTTGACTGCCATTACTGATCGTCTGCCCATCTAAGTTTAGACTAGTCTTTTGCTGACTGACTACACTGCGTTTTTGGGTTTCCCTATAGAGTTCTTCAAACTCCATAAAGAAAATCTGCTCCTCTACCGCCGCAAAAGTGGACTGAACAGAGCCGGACAAGCCCAAGGCAAGGATACTCACAAGTCCCAAAACCAAGAGACTTTCCAGCATGGTAAAAGCCTTAATCTGCAACGGTTTGACTGGTATTTTGTTTAGCATGGTATTCTTTATAAGCTTTAGCCTGTTCTTCCGTGATTCGCCCATCTGCTTGTAACTTGCTTAGGCTAGCATCTTCATTTTTATCCAAGCTATAAAGCTCTGCCTGGCTTTCCACCACCTTAACAACAGCAGCTTTTCCTTTGTCATTGACCGCCTCTTTTTGCTTAGTCAAATTAGGTACAAAGAGTAAGAGGAGAACACTGATAATCAGAAGGACTACCAACATTTCCACAAGAGTGAAGGCTTTTGCCTTAGCTTTTTTCAAGAATGTCATCATTTTTTTCATTTTAAAAACTTACCTCCATATTTTGATACATGGGCATGAGCATTGCCGCATAAAGTAAAACGATAATCAGAGCCACAAAGATAAAGACCAGTGGCTGCACCAAATTCATGGTGCGGTTGACTCGGGTAAAAAAGGATTCCCAAGTTTTCTCAGCATAGATTTCCAACTCACTCCCCAGCTTGGACTTGACTTCCCCATACTCGATGATGAGACTCATCTCCTTCTTAAAGAAAGGATAATTTCCTATGGTTTGGGAAAATTCGCGGCCATTTTGTAGGGATTGAGCTAGGTCTTGACCGATTTCTTTAAAGAGCTGGGAACCTTGTTCCTGCATCATTTGAAAAATCTGCGTCAGTTCCATCCCTTGAGAAATCATATTCCCCCATTCACGCGCATAATAAGCTGTCAAATAGGTCTTCACAAAAATTCCTAGAAAGGGAAGGCGTGCTAAAATAGAAAATACTCGCATCTTCGAACTTCTTTTATAAAAAGCGAGTGCTAAAAGGACACCTACTGAAACAAACCCTACCATTCCTAGAAAGATTTGTGGCAGATTGCCGATAATTTGGGTGGCGATATTGCTACTATCCAGTTGTGGTAGTAGATAGTTCCGTAACCCCAGAATAATTAAGAGAAGAAAACCCAGTAAAATCAAGGGATAGGTCGCTACTTCAATTAACTTTTTCTTGACCTTGGCCAGATTGTCTAGATACTCTTCTATCTTTCCCAAACTTAGGTGGAGATTTCCATGAACTTCAGCTAGGGATAACTGAGTGACAATCGCACTTGAAAATCCCAAACTTTCCATCATTTCTGAGAATGATTTTCCCTGAGACAAACCTGTGCGCATCTGGGTCACGCACTGTTTGTCCAACAAGGCACTCCTATCTAGAAAGGAGATAGTCTCCACCAAATGAAAACCGCTGGAAAAGAGATTGTTAAACAAAGTGATGATATTTTTTTGCTTAGCTGTAGCTAATTTTTTCCGTTTCAGCCTGAAGGCTTGTGATATATCCATCTTCAAGAAGCTGGTTAATCTGTTCATTCCAGCTAGTTGGCTGGTGTTCTTGATAGTCTTTGTTTGCAAAGTCAACGATCCCTCCTCCCCCAATCAATCTCTGGTAGCAGACTCCTTGCAGAACGACTGCCAATTCTTCCTCACTCACGCCCAACTCCAACAAACGTTCATAAACACCTCGAATACTCTTGGCATGAATGGTTGAAAAAACTGTCGCCCCTGTCAGACTGGCTCTGACCACTGCACGCGCCGTCTCGCTGTCACGAATTTCTCCGATAATCAAGAGGTCAGGACGATGACGCAAGGAAAGTTTGATTAGATTTTCATAGGTTAGTCCAATCGCCTCATTCAACTGCAACTGAAGCATGTCGTCCTGTTTGATTTCGACTGGATCTTCAATAGACATAACTTGTTGCCCCTTAAAGAGAGACTTGGCCAATTCATGCATCAAGGTCGTCTTACCACTGCCGACTGGACCAGCAAAAAGATAGAGTCCCCGTTGCCTGTACTGCGTGCCCAATTCGTCAATATCCTGAAACCAAAAATGTAAATCCTGCTCCTCATCGTGCAACAAGCGAATAACTAAACTCTCATGACCTCGATAATCGCCTACAGTAGATAAACGTAGGGACGCCATCTTCTGGTCATAGGCATAATCGCAGGAACCTAGCTGACTACGTCGCTTTTCTCCCACATTCATACCTGCCACAAACTTAAAGTGGCTGATGACGGCCGCAAATTTTTCAAAATCATAACAACCGATTTTACAGCGCTCATCTCCGACCCTCATATGAAGCTCATAGGCGTCTAACTTAGGGACAAAATAAATGTCTTGTGCCCCTTTTTTCCGAGCCGAACGAATGATTTCTTGTGCAATTTCTTGAACCATACTTACCTCCTCACCTATACTATTCGCAAAGATTTGGAAAAATAAAAAAAAGCAACTCCAAAAAAGTTACTTTTTCTCTATTTTAATTTCATACGGCAAGAACGATGCCTTTCCTGACCAGTTTGTTTTTCATATCCTGGACGTAATTTTTCATCTGGGATAACCTGCTCATCCTGTAAAAGAGCCAAAGAATGGTATTGTTGTAAATACTCATCACATTCATCGCACCAGCGTTGGTCTTCTGGATCCCAAAAAATGGTCATCAAGTCGCTTCTACTTTTATAAAGAGGGGATTCTTGTTCCAATCTAAACCAGCAAGTTTTGTAGTATTTGAGAGCATCATAATACTGGTCAAATTTTCTACTTGCTACAATATCTTCTTCCCAACCTTCTAAGAACCACCACGGTTCAAAATCTCCGTACATTTCTATAACACGATACATATTCATTCCTCTGTACCGTATATTATAACCAATTCCGCCAGACAAGGAAAGAAATATGCTCATTTCTTAATTTTTCGATAAAAAATCCAGCCATCTGATGGATGACTGAATTTCTATTTGCTTATGTTCAAAAATCTTTTTACTACTTAGGCTTCTGAGATATCGTTTTCGATGATGACCTTAATAGCATGGTGGTCTGCTGCCTTACCGAAGACTTCATAGGCTTTTTCAATTTCACTGAGTTTGAAATAGTGAGTGACCAATTTTTCTGGTTCAATCTTATGACTTTCAAGAGCTTTCAACAATTGTGGAGTGGTATTTGTAGATACCAAACCAGTTGTTACATTGATGTTGCGGATCCAAAGTTTGTCCAAATCGAATTCAACTGGTTTACCATGTACTCCACAGTTGGCAACAGTTCCATCTACACCAATAATCTTTTGACAGAAGTCAAATGTTGCAGGAATACCAACAGCTTCGATAGCAACATCTACACCACGACCATCTGTCAAATCATAAATTTCTTTAATGGCTTTTTCAGGGTCTGAAGAATTAACCTTATGAGTCGCACCGAATGATAAAGCAGTTTCCAAGCGGTTATCGTCTAAGTCCACCATAATCAATTTAGCTGGTGAATAGAATTGAGCTGTCAAGAGAGCAGCCAAGCCAACTGGACCTGAACCAATAATGGCTACACTACAACCAGGTTCTACTTTCCCTTTCAAGACACCAATTTCATATCCAGTAGGCAGAATGTCTGATAGCATAACCAAAGCTTCATCTGACAAGTCTTCTGGAGTGTGGTAAAGAGTGTTATCTGCATGAGGGACACGTAGATATTCAGCCTGCATACCATCAATCAAGTGACCGAAAATCCAGCCCCCTTCGTCTTCACAGTGGGCATAAATTCCTTTTTTACAGTAGTAGCATTTGCCACAGGCACAGACACAAGAAATCAAAACCTTGTCGCCTTTTTTGAAGTTCGAAACTCCTTCTCCAACTTCTTCAACAATCCCAATTCCTTCGTGACCAAGAATGGTACCACTTTGGCAAGCCGGAACATCCCCTTTGATAATATGGAGGTCTGTTCCACAAATAGTGGTTTTTACGATACGCACAATAGCGTCTGTTGGCTTGCGAATCACTGGTTTGTCTACATCAACAAAAGAAGCAAGTCCTGGTTTAACATAAGTATAAGCTTTCATAAAGCACTCCTCCGTTTTTTTTTATTTGTACTATTTACAATATAATTGTAAGCCTTTTCATTTGTTTGTTCAAGCTTTTTTGTGATTTTTTTAACTTTTTCATTTACCGGTAAAGTACCATACATAAAAAAGCAGAAGCTAGTCTCTAACTTCTGCCTTCTCTCTTATGCTTGATAACGTTTCACACCATCTAGATAGGTAGCTACCAATTCCAAATCTTTATCTAGTACGATAAAGTCCGCGTCATAACCTTCACGGATTTGGCCACAGACATCATCAATGTGAACAGATTTAGCTGGATTGAGGCTGGCCATCATGACTGCTTCATGCGGATTTGCAATACCCCATTCGACCACATTCTTCAAACCATCCTTGAGTTTGAGGATAGAACCTGCCAAATTGCCTGTAGATTTGAGGCGAGCAGTCCCATTGGCAACCACTACTGGGAATTCTCCCAACATATAGTCACCGTCTTCAAGCCCACCAGCTGTCATACAGTCCGTAATAAGAGCGATGTTTTCTGTCCCCTTTTGCTTAAGTAAAATCTCACAAGCTTTTGGATCTACGTGATAACCATCACAAATCAATTCAGCATAAGTATGTGGCAATTCATACATGGCTCCCACCATACCGAGCTCACGGTGAGTCAACCCACGCATGCCATTATAGGCATGTACCCAAACGCTCGCTCCAGCATCAACTGCCTTCTTAGCTTGTTCAAATGTCGCATCTGAGTGTCCAAGTGCAACTGTCACACCTTCACCTGTAATAGTACGTACAAAATCTTCCACCCCATCACGTTCTGGTGCAATAGCGATTTTATTTAGCATCCCTTTTGCAGCATCCTGCCAAGAATGAAACTCCTCAACACCCGGGTCTCTCATATAAGTTGGATTTTGTGCCCCCTTAAAAGTTTCTGTAAAATATGGACCTTCATAATAAATCCCACGAATCTTAGCACCTGTTGCTTCTTTATAATGGTTTCCAAGATTTTCAGTGACTGCAAGCAATTGCTCATAAGTGGCTGTTAAAGTTGTGGGCAAGAAACTGGTAACACCGGTACTAAGAAGTCCTTCACTCATAGTATGCAATGTACCTTCAATGTTGTTGTCCATCACATCTACACCTGCATATCCATGAATATGAGTATCCACAAGACCTGGTGCAATGCTATAACCAGTATAGTCAAGAACCTCTGCCCCTTCAGGAATTTGATCCACATGTTTCCCAAATTTGCCATCAACAAGTTCTAAGTACCCACCGCGACGAATGCCAAATGGATAGAAAAACTGATCCGCTTTAACGTAATTAGGCATAATAATGACCTCCTTAAAAGATTACTTTTGATATTTATTATGTCAATTACATTATAAACCTTTCTGATTCATTTGTAAATGGTATAGACCTATTTTCTGGAGATATTTTAAAAGAGCTGGATTTCTCCAACTCTTCTCTTTTAAATACACGTTATTTTGATTTGACTGGCTTTTCTTGAGCTGTTTGCAAGGCTGTAGCAATGGTATCTGCATACAATTTTGCTCCTGCTTCAATTTTACTATTGTCACTTCCAAAATGAACTTGGTCTGTTCCTGTCCAGATTTCTGGATGTTCCTTTGCAACTTGATTCCAATCGGCTATCGTGATATAAGGAGTCTTCTCTGCCAATTCTCTCATATAGGCAGCAGCCTTCTCAACGATAGAGTAGGTCTCTTTTGTCTTATCTCCCTCATAAGGAGTCACCAAAACCATATGGTGTCCCTTAGGAAGATTTTTCACGATACTATCCCAGTCTTCCTTGTAATTTTCAGGATTATTTACCCCAGTAGCAATAACCACCATCTTAGGTAAAAATTTATTCTGGCTATTGTTGAGCATGATTTCATTGGCAGTCTTAGTTGTTCTGCTGACCTGCGCATTAATCTGTGCTCCAAGAAGGGCTGTCTGTAGAGCTGTATTAGCCCTTAAAGCCACTGAGTCACCAATTAGCATAGTACCATCAGCAATTCCTAAACTATCAGCTTCTGCTCGTTCTGCCATCACCTTGGTCTGGTTAATATTTGTTGCAGCTTGCTTCAAGCCATTGACAGTTAAATCTGTCTCAAAAGCTCCGACTTGTGGAGCCAACAAGATCACCGAGCAGACAATGATAGTCAAGATTCCTGTGCTTGCTGCAAGGATTGTATGGATATAAGGCAGGGGACGAAGGGTTTGTATAATAGGTGTGTTCTTTCCTGCAATCCAAGGTTCCAACACATAAAATGACAGACTGGCAAATCCATAAGAAAAAATCAAAGTCAGTAACACAGCAAGAAGATTTGATGTCAGCTGTGAGAAAATGATATAGAAAGGCCAATGGAAGAGATAAACCGCATAACTAGTATCTGCTAAAAAGCTGATTACCTTTGGTTCCTGCACGTTAGGAGTCTTTTCATGTAAGACACGCGCCGCCAAAATCATGGCAAGGGCTGCAAGACTGGCAAGTAAAAAGCCGATAAGATAGGCAAAAAGATAGGTGAATTTGACAAAGAAGGTCAAAAGAACTAGGAAACCAAAGCCTCCTCCAAAAACTACCAAAGTCTTTCGTAAATCCCAGATTTTATCCAACTGCTTAACTAAAGAAGTTGTCTGACGAACACCTACGATAGTTGCTAAAATACTTCCTAAAAAGAATGGATAAACATGAGTTAAACTGGAGAAGTAAACAGAAGAATAAGAGTTTACTAGAAAACTACCAATAAACATGGAGAAGAAACTAATCAAGAAGGCAGCAGCAGACAAGAGAAAGACCATTCCTCTCAACTGACCATTTGATTTCGACTGCTTAGATAAGAACCAAACTGCCAACCCCCAAAGAATATAGTAGTGAACCTCAACAGCCAAACTCCAATTATGAACAAACAAATGTGGAATGAACTGAGATTCATAACTCCCACCTGTTAGGAGTTCATAGAAGTTGGTCATAAAACCTAAGACACCCGCAATTTGACCGCCAATTCCAGCCACATAATCTTGGCGAACTAGGAAAGTAAAAGGCATGGTCACCAAGACCATCAAAACCACAGGTGGCACAATCCGATAAAAACGTCTCCTAAAAAATCCAATCAAGTCAATCTCATGATTTTTAGAAAATTCTTCGATGAGTAGAGCCGTAATAAGGAATCCTGAAAACGTGAAAAAGACATCTACCCCGAAAAATCCTCCAGGAAAGATGGTCTGAAAGAAATGATACAAGAGTACCAAAAGTAAACCTGTAATCCTAATCAAGGAAAACCATTTAATGCGCATACGAGTTTATTCTTCCTTTCGTTATACACTTTATTCTATCAAAAAAAGAAGAAAAATCCTAAGAGAAAACTTAGGATTTTTAGCTTATATCCATTCCATTTTAGAAATTACGGCCTGACTTATTATAGCCATATTTTTCCACAAAATACTCACGGAATTCCAAAAGATTGTCATCCATGATGGCTTGGCGCACTTGCTTCATCAGGTTAAGCAAGAAGTAAAGGTTATGGTAGCTAGTCAAGCGGATACCAAAGGTTTCATCAGCCTTGAGCAGGTGACGAAGGTAGGCACGTGTATAGTTCTTACATGTGTAGCAATCACACTCAGGATCCAGTGGCGTAAAGTCCTCAGCAAACTGGGCATTTTTGACAACCAAACGTCCCTGACTAGTCATACAAGTCCCGTTACGAGCGATTCGAGTCGGCAAAACACAGTCAAACATATCTACCCCACGAATCACCCCATCAATCAAGCTATCTGGCGCTCCGACCCCCATCAAATAGCGAGGTTTATTTTCAGGAAGGAGTTGGGTTGTAAAGTCCAAGACCGCATTCATCTCTTCATGGGTTTCTCCCACTGCCAAGCCACCGATAGAGTAGCCTGGGAAGTCCATACTGACAAGGTCGTGAGCTGACTGACGACGAAGATCTTCAAATCCTGCTCCCTGCACAATTCCAAACAAACCTTGGTCATGTGGACGACGGTGAGCCTTCAAACCACGCTCAGCCCAACGGCTGGTACGCTCGATTGATTTCTTAACATAGTCATAAGGTTGATAAAACTGAGGACATTCGTCAAAGGACATCATGATGTCTGAGCCCAGATTATTCTGGATAGAAATAGCCTTCTCTGGCGATAGGAACATCTTAGAACCATTGAGATGGTTTTTAAAGGTTACCCCTTCTTCAGTGATATTACGGCTATCAGCTAGGGAATAAACCTGGAAACCACCACTATCCGTCAAGATTGGCTGGTCCCAATTCATGAACTTGTGGAGACCACCTGCGCGTGCAATGAGTTCGTCTCCAGGACGCAGCCAGAGATGATAGGTATTGGATAGGATAATTCCCGAACCCATCTCCTTCAATTCTTCAGGTGACTGGGTTTTGACAGTTGCTTGAGTCCCAACTGGCATAAACATAGGTGTCGGGAAGGTGCCGTGGGGAGTGATGATCTCTCCCAGACGAGCTCCTGTGTGTTTTTCTTTCTTAATCAAACGGTATTTGATTGGTGAATCTGACATTTTCTACCTCCGAAGCTGGGAAAAACAGTCCCAGTTCATACTTTTTGCCCAAGGGCATACTGTATGATTTTATCAAAAAAAGCTGGAACTGTCACGAACTATGGTGTATAATGAGAGAATGAAATACCCAAAAATTGATTTAAAAACCATTCGTCTGCAGGCCAGACAATTTCAGGCTGAAAATCCCCGCCTCTTTCTCGTCTATCTTTTACCTATCATGCTGGTCATCTTGTCTGGCTTCCTTAATCCCTTAGAGCGCATCAACGAGAGTGTTTTAGAACAACCCTTTTTAAGCGTGTTTGGCCATGTATTCCAAGCCTACCTTTTTCCGATATTAGTCTCCTTTGTCGGGACGATACTTCTAACCAGTTCAGTTTATACAACGCTGAAACTCATCAAGAATTCTGATACAGAACTATCCGTTAAAAATAGTCTGGCTCTCTTTAACGAAGAGCACTTTTCACAAACCTTTTTGACTCTTCTTCTCAAACGTTTCTATCTTTTCTTATGGAGTATTCCTAGTTTACTCGGGATTTACTTCCTCTTTTACAGTAGCTTTTTAGCAAAGAAATTCGTTGTCCTTCATCCTGAGTTTCCTAATCTGGATCTCACGTCAGTTGAAACGGAAAGTTTCCTCATGATCTTTGGTCTTTACGTTCTAGCAAGTATTTTCTTAATGATTATAGGAAATAGTCTCTATATTCCACAATACTATGCTTATTCACAGGTAGAATTTCTCCTCTGTGACACACTAGACTTGGGACAAGCTAAACCAGGACAAATCCTTAAAACCAGCCGTTTCCTGATGAAAGGTTACAAGTTTCAGCGTTTTGTCCTAGACTTACAACTCCTTCCTTGGTACCTCCTCAATTGGATTACCTTTGGAATTGCTAGTTTCTCACTCCTGCCCTACATTCAAATCAATAAAATAATTTTCTACCGAGCAGTACTGGCTCGAAAACGTCCAAAAGCTTGAAGGTTTTCCCTCAAGCTTTTTTCTATCAATGAGTTTCTCCGCCTACCAACTTGAGATCCTGATCTCCATGTTCTATCATGGCGTCGATTGCCGCTCCTATCCCCCGCCTAATATCCACTAAACTCATAGCTGGAGTAGTCGGTCGATTCACCACCTGTTCCATCATATAAGGAATATGCATAAAACCTGCCTTAACATGTGGAAATTTCTTTTCTACCAAATAGAGGGCCTGATACATCAAATGATTGCAAACAAAAGTCCCTGCCGTATTGGAAACAGAGGCCGGCAAGCCCTCTTTTTTTATAGCTTGAACCATCGCTTTAATTGGCAAACTACTAAAATAGGCCGAGGCACCGTCTGGACGAATAGGAAGATCAATCGGTTGATTGCCTTCATTATCAGGAATGCGTGCATCGTCTTGATTAATGGCCACTCGCTCAGGTGTCAAGCTGGTTCTTCCACCTGCTTGGCCAATACAAAGGACAAAGTCAGGTTGATAACGATCCATCTCTTCTTCCAATACTTGAGCCGATTTGTGAAAGACTGTCGGCACTTCTAGCCAACGGACCTCAGCACCATGAATTTCAGCTGGTAAACCTTTAATGGCCTCCAAGGCTGGATTAACCTTTTCCCCTCCAAAGGGTTCAAAACCTGTCACTAATACTTTCATTTATAGCTCCTTACAACCAATTCCATGAGACTCTTTTCTTAAAAACAAGTATAACATATTTCTCTTATTCTGGAGTAAAAAGGACTAGCGAGACTAGGATTGCCCTTTGAGTTTATTTAAAGAGGAAAATGCTAATCAAGGCCAAAATAGCTGGTCCACCTTGCTTCAAAATAATTTTCTTATCTGCTGTTAGAGAGCCATAAGTCGCAGCCCCAATCACAAATAAGACAAAAATCGTCACAATTTCTAAATTCTGTGAGAAATAAATCCCATACAAGAGAAAGACTCCTAGCAGAGCGTTATAAATTCCTTGATTTTTGAACAATGAACTTACTGACGGACGAGCTAGTTCTTCCTTTTCCATGTTAAAGACGCGACTAGTCGCTTCTGATTGCGTTGCAATACTTTCCAAATAAAAAATGTAAAAATGCTCCAAAGCAACAATCGTTGCTAAAATGATTGTCATAATTGACATATTTTTCTCCTTAAATTTCTATATTTTCAATACCCAAAACCAATTTATTTAATAAACGGTTGAGTTCTGTTCTCTCAGACTCTGTTAAGATACCTTCCATCTCTTCCTTAACCCTGACATGATTCAGAGGAGGATTCACCATTAACTTCTCCTTGGCATACTTCGTAGCTTCTACCAAGACTTCCCGCTGATTTTCAGGATTGCGATGACGCTCCACCAAACCTTCCTTTTCCAAAATCTTGAAATGCCGTGTTAAAGCAGCCTGATCAATCTTCAAACGCTCCTGAACCGCCATTTGATTACAAGGGGAATTCTCCAGCAAAAACAGTAACATCTGATACCGTGTCAAACTAATCCCAAGCCTTTTTTCAAATAATTGTGTGCTCGCTTGCTCAGACAAGCGGAGTTGATACAGTAAATCTTGAATCTCTATCATTTCTTCCTCTTCCCTTGATTTATCAATAGTTGACTAATCAAGTATAATGCGAAGTAAAATAGATTGCAAGAATTATGCTTCAAACATTGCAAAAATTTTCCATTCAAATTGATAAAAAAACGAACGAGACTCGCTTCCTATCACGAAAGCTAGATCTCATTCGTCAAAATGATATTACCAAGTCTGGCTTATCCATTCATTGAAACGTGAACGTGGTCATAGTGGTTTTCTGTCACGCTACCACGGTCTGGCATTGGGTTCCAAGTATTAGCTGGTCCATATTTGCTATCGAATGGAGCATAGAAACGTTGTTTCCAGATGATATAACTAATGCCACGGCTGGCCATGTTTTGAATAGCGTATTCCGCAATCTTATCACCCAATTCTGAGCCTTCTGGTACCATAAAGTCGATAGCCAAACCTTTTCCGTGATCTCCACTGTCTCCTGGACGGTAACCACTAAAAGATGTGATTCCAAACAAGTTGGAAATTTCTTCTTTAAAGGCAGCCGTCTGTGGTTGAAGTCCTGCATTTTCAGATTTTGCTACTGCCAGTCCAGCATAATCGGGTGCAGCTGGAGCCGCGTAAGTTGTTGAAGCTGTTTTTGTCGCTTCCGGTTGATAAGTAGAAACTGCTGGTGTAGCTTCACTTGATGATGATTCTTTTGCTTCTTCTGAACTTGTTGCAGTTGTTTCCGTTACTTTTTCTTCTACTGGAGTTGTAGTTGCTTCCACTGTTGAAGCAGCTTGTGGGTTTGCTTGAGTTTCCTCTTTCTCAGCTAGAGTCGTTGCCTGAGGAGCTGCTTCTTCAACTGGACTGGTTGTTTCGACTGTTTGCTCAGCTGACGTAGAAGAGTCTGTAGATGGTGCCACGTCTTCTGCAGCAGTCACCGTCTCTGCAACTTCTGAATTTGATGCTACTTCTTTTGTGCTTGTAGTTTCTACCGCTTTTGGAGCTTCTGCAATTGGTTGAGAAAGATCTGCAACCTGTACAGTTTGATTATCAACGGTCACTTGATTGGTTGTCAAATCTGCTGTCGCAGTTGTAACTTCTTCACTAGAATCTGCTTGAGGAGTTTGGATTTCAACTTCTGTTACTTCTTCTGCTTCATTAACAGTCGTTGTCAAAACAGTTTCTGGGAAAATCAAGTCCATATTCGTGATTTTATTCAAATTCGCAAGGACTGTGACATCTACACCCAAGGCTTCTGCAATGGTACTTAAAGTATCACCATACTGAACTGTATAGCTTGTTTTATTGTCTGTTTTAGTCAAATCGTTTTGGATTTGCTCAACACTACGTGCAGTCCAAAGAACTTCTTCTGCTTGAGTTGCCAATACTGGGGCAAATGACAAGGCTACTGTTGACGCTAATAATATTCTTTTCTTCATTCTTTCAAATTCCTTTCAAATGAGTACCTGTCTATCATAACACAAAAAATGCAGAAAAAAAGCCCTCTCGGGCCTATTTAACAGAACTGTCTATTCCTTGTAACAAACTCGGTTACTTGAAATAGTTTGTTAGGTCTCTGTCATAAAACTGACACAATCTTATCGTTCTCAATCCCCAAAAATGTAAGGAATATCTGCTAGTTCTTGAATCCTATGATTGCCTTCATAAGTCGACTCTAAAAAGTTGATACTTTGAATCCCACTATTCTGAGCAAATTCCACATCCAGAGTCCGATCCCCTATATAATAGGTCTTCTCAGGATCCAACTGATAATTGTCTAACAGATAGGTAGCCGCTTCTGGACTTGGCTTCCGCACAAAGCCACTCTGACTGGTTAAAATCTCTGTAAAATAGGATTCCAACCCCAAGTCTCTTAGAATGGTAAAAGCATTGTCTCCCTTATGAGTGTAAACAAAGTTCCGAATCCCTACTTGGTCTGCCCAAGCCAACACTTCACGCGCACCTGGCATCAAAATTACCTGAGCATTCTTTTCAGCCAGACTCTGAGCACGCACCTGATTTAGCACTTCCACATCCATCTTTCGCTCTTCTGCCACCTGCACAAGCAAATCCTGCACCGAATACTTGAGGATAAACTCTCTCACTTTCTCCTTATCATAAGGAATAGAAAACTGACCAAAAGTCTCCTCAATCCCTGATAAAATCGCTTCGTAAGAGTCCAATAAAGTCCCGTCTAAATCCCAAATAAAAGCTGTTTTTTGCATTTCCTATCCTTTCAAGCTCATATAACGCTGGTAACGGTAGCGTAGAAATAACCAACGAAAACCATTATCCAAAAGAGTTCCGGCCCAAATACCAGGCAAACCCCAACCAAGAACAATCCCCATCAGATAGGCTGTCCCAATGCGGATACACCACATTCCGATACTTGTCGCATAAAAGGGAAGCCGAGCATTCCCCAAACCCTGCCAAACTGCCGTATAAATAACTGTCCCTGTCGCCATGGGAGTACCAAGTAGTGAAAACAGTGTCACTAGAACACTAGCCTCAATCGCTAGAGGATCAGTCGTATAGAGATGAGTTAGTGGTATTCCTAAGGCATAGATACTAAAGGTCAAGGGCAACATGAGAAACAGAGAAAGCCAAAAGGTTTGTTTGCTCAAACTAGCGACTCTTTTCCAATTATCCTCTCCAACTGCTCGAGCTACCAGCATGACCGTTGCCGTAGCAACGCCAAAGGCAGGCATGTAGTTAAACTGGGTCAAGACTTCTCCGACCGCATTTCCAGCCACTGCCTCTGTTCCAAAAGAAACAACCAAGGCAATGATCACTACATCTCCAGCCCGCATCATAAGTCGCTCTCCAGCTGCTGGTAAAGCCAAGGTCAACAGTTCCTTATCTAAACCAAAAGTCGGTTTCGTATAAGGCAGTTTTAATTGTGACCACAAAATCACAAGACCAACCAAACGAGACAGAATAGTCCCCCAAGCAACACCCGCTATCCCCATATCCAGTACAAAAATAGCTAGACTGGAAAAGAGAATATTCAAGGCATTTGACAAGAGGCTGACATAAAGAGGCAGACGCGGATTATGCGTTGCACGAATCAAGGCACCTAGACTCGTCATCAAGCCCAAGAGAACAATCGATCCGCCTACCAAAGATAAGTAGAGTCCACCACTCTCGGCCACAGCCTGCTCAGTTCCCAAAAGTCCTATCATCTCTTGTCCAGCGAAGATAGACAAAGCTCCTAAAAGGAAACTTAATAGTAAAGTAATTTTTAACGCCTCAGTCACATGATAGGCTAGCTTAGACTGATTCTTCTGACCCAAACTTTTTGAAATAACACTAGAAATAGCTGCCCCCAGAGCAATGAAAATCGCCTGATAAATGGTGATAATATTACCAGCTACTGAAACACCTGAAATAGCTATCAATCCTAAATGAGCAACCAAATAACTGTCCACCATTCCCATGAGCATCTGCAAAAAGTTTTCACCCATAGCTGGTAAGGCAATATTAAGAATGTCTTTATTTTTCTTAAACAATCTCTCCTCCTGATGAAAAGAAACTCAGTTGGTTTCCCAACCGAGTTTACTCCCTCTGTCTTAAAGCCCTAGATAAGCCTCAACCGCTGCTTGCATATCAGCAGCTGCCACTGTTGTCTTATGACGAACTGGAGCTGTTTCAAGCCCATCAACCGCTGGTGGCACTGCCACTCCTGAAATTTCATGTAATTGAGCCAAGGCTTCAAAGTCGCCAAGCCCTGATTTTCCAGTTACAGCTTCTACTGCAACCACTGGGAACTTGTATGGACTCGCTGTTGAAGCAATCACTGTCTTAGTCACATCGCCAGTAGCCGCTTGGTATTTCTTATAAACTGCTGAGGCAACCGCCGTATGTGGATCCTCGATATAAGAATCTGACTCGTAGACACGTTTAATTTCTGCCGCAGTTTCTTCCTCAGTCGCATATTCAGCTGCAAAGAGTTCCAGAATCTCAGCATCAAAGTCTGTCAATTCATATTGTCCTTGTACACTCAAGGCATTCATGAGTTCAGCTGTCTTAACCGCATCGTTCCCCAAAAGATGGAAAATCAAACGCTCCAAGTTTGAAGATACCAAGATATCCATAGATGGGCTAGTCGTTACCTTAAACTCACGTTTCTTGTCGTAAACACGTGTCTTAAAGAAGTCTGTCAAAACATTATTGTCATTTGAAGCACAGATTAATTTACCAACTGGCAGACCAATTTGCTTAGCATAAAAGGCAGCCAAGATATTTCCAAAGTTTCCTGTTGGTACTGTGAAGTTGACCTTATCACCAGCCACAATCTCACCAGTCTTAACCAACTGAGCGTAAGCATAAACATAGTAGACAATCTGTGGCACCAAACGGCCAATATTCATAGAGTTAGCTGATGAAAATTGCAGTTTATTGGTAGCCAACTTTTCACGAAGGGCTACATCGTTAAACATATGCTTCACATTAGTTTGGGCATCATCAAAGTTACCATCAATAGCGATAACATGAGTATTGTCTCCAGTCTGAGTGGTCATTTGCAACTCTTGTACCTTGCTGACACCATCTTTTGGATAAAAGACGATGATCTCAGTTCCAGGTACATCGGCAAATCCTGCCATAGCAGCTTTCCCAGTATCACCAGATGTGGCTGTCAAAATGACAATCTTGTTTTCCAAGCCATGTTTCTTAGCAGCAGTCGTCATAAAGTATGGCAAGATAGACAAGGCCATATCCTTGAAGGCAATCGTTGAACCATGGAACAGTTCCAAGTTGTATTGGCCGTCTAATTTCACTAATGGTGCGATAGCTGGAGTATCAAACTTGCTATCGTAGGCATTGTTGATACAGTAGTCCAACTCCTCGGCTGTAAAATCATCTAAAAAAGCTGACAAAACTAACTTAGCAACTTCCTGATAAGAAGCATCTTTCAATTTGTCAAAGTCCAAATCTACCTTTGGATAAGTGACGGGTGTAAACAAACCACCGTCCGTTGCCAAACCTTGCAAAATTGCTTGACTGGCAGTTACTGTATTATTGGCATCACGCGTTGATTGATAAACTAATGTCATTACTCTCTATCCTTTATCTATAGTCTCTTCCATTATATCATGATTTTTCAGAAAATTCTCCCTTTATAAGAAAAATTATAATCCCAATTCTTCTTTCAAAGGCTCTAAATAAATCATTTCTTGTTTATTTCTCATCTTCAGTCCTTCCTCAGCTAGCAAGAGTAAGTCTTTTGAAAACTCTATAATCGCAGTTTCTTCCTGATCTGTAAGCTTTTTCTTAGAAAATTGTCGTCTTAAAAACTTGTATTTACAACCAAATGCTTCAAAGAAAGATGCTGTTTCTAAGTAAGCTTCTAACTTATCTAAATTAACCAACAATCCTAAGTGAAAGGCTGCAGAAGCAAAAGTCCTATCTAGAGGTTGAGTACACACACTACGAAACTCAACTGTTCCGCGAGTCGTTAAGTCTTGATACTGATAACTACGATGAGTTTCAAAATCTTTCTCTTGAGGGGAAATAATAACCTCATCCCCATTAAGAGCAAATACCTGGATTTCAGGCGTAGCTAAATAGTCCCTTACCTGAATAGGATAAAAATAATAGGTCTGCCCATCACGTTCCGCAGTAAAAATTGCAGAATGATCTAGATAATCAAAAAACTCCTCCTCGACATCAAAGAGTCTAGCATTAACCCCAACATTCTCTGGATAAATACCATGCATGGACTCTTCCCAGAAAATATCCCTTGAAATTTTCGTATCCCAATCCTCACCTGAAAACTCAGAGTTTGCAAATAAATAAGCCTTAGTCGCTTCAATTTGAGTAAAAGCATTAATAACCCGTAAGTAGTTGGATTTTGAAATATCCAGCTGAACCTGACTCCCACAGATAAAAGCACCATATTCAGGGAAATGATGTAAATCTGATTTAGTAATATTTCTACTCAAATTCAAATAATCCATCAACATCTGATAGCGTGGATAAGCCACTGGACAATTCTCATTTTTATTCCAGTTTGGATGAATGCCACAGCCAACAATAGCATGATTTGTTTCGCCTAATTTTCTCTGAATTACATCCATATAATTATTAAAACGATTCTCGACCTCTTGAATCGTTTCAGCCTTACCAAATGCAAACTCAATCGTTGTATAGGAAACTTCAAATAAAATAGCATCCTGACTTGTCGGATCTACTAACTGGATAGGATTCCCAAAATCATCTACCTTTTCTACAGTGAAATCCAGAGCAGAAAGTAAATAATGAAATAAATCTTTTATAATTTCAACATCTGTAGCAAGTCCTTCTAAATTTGCAACAGGATATTCCAGCTCAATCCCGACAAACAATTCAGGATTTTCTTTAATATTTTTCAAATACCGATGTTTTAATAAATCGATAGAACGAGACATACTATCCTACTCTTTCTTAATCTAAATAAAATTTGAATAACTACTATTATACCAAAAATAATACAAAAAAGGAACGAAGATTAACTACGTTCCTAACTCTATACTATACCGGCGGCCGGGGTCGAACCGGCACGTCCTTGCGGACACTGGATTTTGAGTCCAGCGCGTCTGCCAATTCCGCCACGCCGGCAAATAGTAACTGGGGTAGCTGGATTCGAACCAACGCATGAGGGAGTCAAAGTCCCTTGCCTTACCGCTTGGCTATACCCCAATAATATAAAATAGGCGAGTGATGGGGATCGAACCCACGCATGCCAGAGCCACAATCTGGTGTGTTAACCACTTCACCACACCCGCCATAATTCTATTAACACGGGCAGTAGGAATTGAACCCACACTGAAGGTTTTGGAGACCTTAGTTCTACCTTTAAACTATGCCCGTAAAATGGAAGGGGAGGGATTCGAACCCCCGAACCCGAAGGAGCGGATTTACAGTCCGCCGCGTTTAGCCTCTTCGCTACCCTTCCAAAATATATAAATGGCGCGAGACGGAATCGAACCGCCGACACATGGAGCTTCAATCCATTGCTCTACCAACTGAGCTACCGAGCCTTATTGCGGGAGCAGGATTTGAACCTACGACCTTCGGGTTATGAGCCCGACGAGCTACCGAGCTGCTCCATCCCGCGTTAATAAAAAAGGAGGATGTGGGATTCGAACCCACGCACGCTTTTACACGCCTGACGGTTTTCAAGACCGTTCCCTTCAGCCGGACTTGGGTAATCCTCCAAAATAGTTTATACGGGAATAAACCCGTGTCCTCTTAGTGAAAAGATAATATTTCAATTCTCTAGTAATGGACTAAACACTATGGGCACGAGTGGACTCGAACCACCGACCTCACGCTTATCAGGCGTGCGCTCTAACCACCTGAGCTACGCGCCCAAGTTAAAAACTTGGTATAAAGAACAAAGTTCAAAGCGGGTGACGAGAATCGAACTCGCGACAACAGCTTGGAAGGCTGTAGTTTTACCACTAAACTACACCCGCTTAAATGGGAGTTAACGGGATCGAACCGCTGACCCTCTGCTTGTAAGGCAGATGCTCTCCCAGCTGAGCTAAACTCCCTAGAGCTAAGCGACTTCCATATCTCACAGGGGGCAACCCCCAACTACTTCCGGCGTTCTAGGGCTTAACTTCTGTGTTCG
>CAJNBV010000013.1 GCA_905221095.1 bacterium | reverse complement strand
TGTTGCGGTTCCGTCGGCTCCTACTGTGACTTCCTTACCTGGGTTCTTAGCTTGAACTTTTTCTTTGACTTTGTCTTGTTCGGCTTGAGTCAATTCTCCAGCTTTCTTCACTGGTACTTTGTCAGTTGGTATCACTGGAGTAAAGTCTTGGTTCACTAAATCACTTCCTGGAATTGTATGACTGATTCCTGTGGTTGGATCTGTCACTGTTGCGGTTCCGTCGGCTCCTACTGTGACTTCCTTACCTGGGTTCTTAGCTTGAACTTTTTCTTTGACTTTGTCTTGTTCGGCT
Organism: bacterium; assembly: GCA_905221095.1. Lineage (GTDB taxonomy): Bacteria > Bacillota > Bacilli > Lactobacillales > Streptococcaceae > Streptococcus. The sequence continues at coordinate 44,130 of CAJNBV010000013.1, read as the reverse complement.
TGAGTCAATTCTCCAGCTTTCTTCACTGGTACTTTCTCAGTTGGTGTCACTGGGGTGAAGTCTTTTACTGTTAAGTCTTTCACTGGGATGAGTACTGAATCGCCAGTTGTCTTATCCGTTACAGTAACATTGCCCTTATCATCCGCCTTAACATCGCTAGTTGGATTAGATTTTTTAACTTCTTCTACCAATTTTTCTATTTCTTTTGATGTTAAATGTTCTGGATCTGGAACTACGAGTGGTAGTGGAATCTCAACTTCAAACTCTTTTGCAGGTTCACCTTTAGCGCTAGTTAATTTACCAGGAATTGTGATTTCACTTGTTCCTTCTTTTGGAAGTTTACCATCTTCTTGCGCGCTTCCTTTTCCTGTTTTTGGTTCATCTGGTAAATCATTATGAGATAACACTACTTTTCCAGCAGTTACGACTTTTTCACCAGTAACACCTGGCAATGTAACTTTAGTACCTTCAGGAACACCACCGACCGTTACTTCAACATTTCCTGTTTGTGGATTTTGTGTTCCTACTGTAAATGTTGGGGTTGATGTAGTTGCTTTTTCAACATATTCTACATTGATTACTTGTGGTTTGTCTGTTAATGTAACTGTTTTTGCTTTTGGATCTTTTGGTACATATACTTTTCCGTCTGTTCCTGTGATTTCTCCTTCTGGTGTGTAGCTTACGCTATCTCCTTGGTGATGCTCACTTCCAGTTACTTCGACTACTTTCGCAGCTCCTTGGTCGACTCCATTTACTTGTGGTTGGTATTTGACGTCTGTTGATGCTGCTTTTTCAACATATTCTACATTGATTACTTGTGGTTTGTCTGTTAATGTAACTGTTTTTGCTTTTGGATCTTTTGGTACATATACTTTTCCGTCTGTTCCTGTGATTTCTCCTTCTGGTGTGTAGCTTACGCTATCTCCTTGGTGATGCTCACTTCCAGTTACTTCGACTACTTTCGCAGCTCCTTGGTCGACTCCATTTACTTGTGGTTGGTATTTGACGTCTGTAGACACCACACCCACATGCACCGTCAAGGTATTACTTTCTTTTCCTTGACTATCGATAGCTTTAAGGACTACTGTATATCGTCCTGCCGGGGTTGCTTTTCCTGGTGTTTCTGTCAATCCAGACATTATTTGGAGACTTCCAGTACCGTACGGCTTATCTTCAAGAACTGTATGATTATCTTCAGTATCTCTGATAGTTACTAGCTCAGCTAATTTCTCTTTCGTAATGCTTGTTCCAGATGGGAAGACTTTACGAGTCGTATCACTTCTTCCTTCTGTTCCTTTGTACTCCAGAGTCGGAGACGTATTGCTAATGTTAGCAATCATCCAATTTCCAGCAGTTACAGGATCTTGTCCTGCTTCAGATTGGTAAGCTACACGTAAACCTAAGCCTTTGCCGTAAGTACTTGTTCCACTACCATTCGCTACTTCTTCCTTCAAATGAAGTTTAGACCCACCTTCAATTTCCTTGAGATGAATTCTTACCAGATTTTCAGAGGCGTTTGTACGACTAACTCCATTTTCAATTTTTGCTACAAATTTATTCGCATCACTTACCGCAGTATGATCAGTCCGTACTGCGTCTACATGCCAATCTCCACCGTTTTGACCACGAACAAGTACGATACTGTTTGGTTTATCTCCTGTTTCTTCGCTATTATGGAATCGTAATTCAACTCGTTTAGCATCATGTGGAACAGTGAAATCAATATGTTTACTACCAGCTATGGCAGGAGTTACAGCATAGCCTCCCATTTGAACAACCTTATCATCTCCCTGTCTGCTCAATTGAGTACCTGCTATAGTCGTTGTTACTGTTAGATTTGCTGGTTTAGTATTTTCACCATTTTTTCGAACAGACTGACGAAGTTTGACATCATTAGGAAGAGTCGCCGTCCATGTATTACCATTGATCGTTACTCCACCATTGTTTTCGCTTGTTAATACGCGACCACTTCCATCATTCAACGCAACTCTGACTACTGCTTTACCAGCAGAAGCATTCAAGCCACCTAAGGTACCTCTAATGATTCGACTTGTAGAAGTAATTGCCTCTGCATCAAAAGTTGGTTTTGGAGGTGTTACGTTTACGGTTACTGCAATTATCTTACTTGGTTGAACTTGAGTTGCCCCTGGAAGATCAGAACCTGTAACCTGTGACTTCGGCAAGGTTATCTTGACATGGAACGTCTGTTCTCCTGAAGTTGTTGCACTTGCATTTTCTCTTCCTCCACTGGCATTAACCCATTCATAGGTTGTTCCTTCTGGCAAGTTTTCTGAATTAGCTACCTTAGTTACTGCATCTTTCGCTTGTTTGTCAGACAAACTTGCTCCTTGTTCAACCGTAACCTTGGTCGGATTAGGCATTACATCGAAAACTTTGTGGACAAGTCTACCCTCATGTTTTAATTTGTCATCAGCTGTAGGATTATTTGTAAATCGACCAGCATTATACTTAGCACCAAAGGTATACTCTGTGCTACCTATTGGATCATTTTTAAGATAATCTTGAATTTTAGATGTCGGTTGGTCCTGGTTTCCTTTTTTCAAATACCAGTCCATACCACTCGGTAATCCTCTGGTATTAGAGTAATAGCTAGCTTCATTGTCTCCACGAGGTTGTCCGTGGAAATCATAAACAAGATTAGCAACAGGGAAAGTTCGAAGCACTCTGTATCTAATATTTAGTTTCTTAGTTCTACCTTGACCAAAATCAACCGTTGCTTCTGCTGTTTTAGTTTCCTCTCCTCCATTAGCAATTGTAGCAGTATCAAGCGTTGCTGTAACAGTTGCACCTTGTGGTAACTCTTGACGTTCATTTCCTTCTTGAACTTGAATTAATTTATTTAACTCATCTTGTGTTAAACGTTCTCCTTGCTTAACATTGATAGTTTCACGCGCAACTAAGTCATAACCCACCTTGAAGAATCCAAGACTTGCTCCATCGTCATCTTCCTCATGGCTCTTGTTTCCTGAAGCATCTGTTGTTTTTGCAACAACTTCATAAGTCATTGGATTCACTTCGTTTTTCAAGCTTGCAATAACATCTGCTTTTTCTACGCCATTTTCTACGATCAGTTTTTTAGTGCTACCATTTTTAACCCAAATATTCAAGTTACTACGAACCGTATTGGTAGTAGCATTTGTCGCATCATCTTTGTCGTAGTTGTCTGTTACCTTGGCTAAACTCTTGAACGAAGTATTTGCATCTAAACTACCAGCTTGTTCTCTTTTACTTGCTAAGTTATTTGTAGTTGAACGTTCAACTTGAGGCGCTACTGGATCAATAGGAACAAAATACACATTAATAACATTTGTCGTTGTATCTTTAGTTTCATTTCTCTTAGACAGCGTATTTGTATTAACATACTCAGGGCGAAGGTACAACTGTGCTTTATAAATAGCGTTACTACCATTTACCACATGATTTAAAGTAATCGCTTGTATTCCGTTAGCTCCAGCAATGCTTGCATTTTGTAGACTTGTATTAACAGCGCCAGGAGTTCCTTTTCCGTTTTCAACTAACTTATTAGGTGAATTAGAAACAACCTGTCCACCACTAAGATTTCCTGCATCTACCAAATCTAGCGTATTAATATAGTCAGAACCTTTTTTAAACTCGTTTGTACGCGAATCCTTACTATAACCTTCACGATTATGTTCAGCTTTTTCTTTATCATCCCCCCTAGCTTCAACAAGAGATGGATTTTCAACACTATTTGTACCTGCTTTTGGTTTTAAGTGCATCATTCTTAAGACATCATTTAGATTGATACCTTGTCCCTTTGTCGCATCATAGTAATAGATCAAACTACGATTTCCATTGACAGATGAGTCGGTTGTACTATTAGACCAAGCAAAACCTTTATCTGTATCTCTATTCGGTAGTTTTGCACCTTCGATATTTTCTAACAAGAAATCCTTACGAATGTCTGCAAAGCGAGTGACAAATCCCTCTCCTCTGTTCTTATTTGGTTCAGTTTGAAGCCAGCCACGTTTCTTATCTTTTGTAACAACAATAGATCCACTGTCTGAAATTTCAATATTATTATCTTCTAAGCCAAGTGTTGGATTTGCTTTTTTCAAAGCGATTCTAATTGCTGCTTTCTCAGCATCGTTCAACTTGCTATCATTAGCTTGAACGATACGATTCGTTGCATTCTCTATTAAATTTAGTCGAGCAGTAACTTCTTTTTCGTTACTATTACCGGACATTGTAGATACACCGCGGTGCGTTACCTTAACTCGTGCATAAAGAGTTTCCCCTTCTATCAATCCATTTGGACGTTTACGACTAATATCACTTTCTCGGAAGGTCCACTCAGTCTCTCTACTTCCTTTATCAAAAGAATGTTCTGCTATAGGAGTTGTATCATCTTGATCACTATATAATTGAATCGTACGTGTTGCCTCTTTGTTAACCGTACCTATTTCAGAAGTACTTTCACCAATATTAACGATATTCTTAATTTTAATATCTGGCTTATATCCTGCTTGACCATATAGAAGATCTGCTCCTCCATCAATCGTTGGAGCTGTTGGATCTACTGCAACTAGGATTCTTCGTTCAATAGAAGGTGGAGCAAATACCGTTCTGCTAGTACTTTCATTATTTGCGATATCTCCCGCTCTACTGAAATCAGCTTTAATAACACGAGCATAATGCCCCATAGCGATACTAGCACCTTTAGATGCATCAGCAGGATTAGAAGAAATTCCACCATTATTGATACTATAAGTCATTCCGTCTGGTAGATAAGAATATCCTCTATCTGCCTTACTTGAATCATTAATAACTTTCCAATAATCTTTAGGATTGATATTTTTAGCTCCATTATTGACATTTACAGAATTGCCATCATGAAGTCCGATAACATAACTCTTACCATCTGGTTGACCAGCATCAGGTGTTTCATAGACATTTTTAAAATCTAAATCTACAACACGATACTTAAATTTAAACGTACTTACGTCCTTGCTATCACTACCCGTAACCGTCAAAGTAGCTTCGTGTTCTCCTAATGCATAAGAATTATCTACATTACCATTTGATAATTTAGCTGTGTACTTCTGCGTTTCGCTACCTGTTTGTTGACTTCCTGGGAAGTTTGTACTTGTCACTCCTCCAGGTAATCCACTGACCGTTACATTACTAATTTTTCCAGCATTATCCCATGCTTTTAATTCCGGATTAAAAGTCGCTCCACGGAAAATTGTAAAGATTGGTTCTCCTGCTGTTGTACCGAGAGATACTCCATTTAGAGTAGCTTGTGGTTTTGCATTGTCAGTAACATTGAAGTTTACTTCTTTTTTAATTTCACGTGGCGCATAGAGAGTCATTCCGTTAGCTGTAAGGCTTCCGTTTTGAGCTCCCGTTGGGAATACAGCTTTTGCTACATGTCTCACCAATCCCAGATTAGTTAATTTTGTGTTTTGATCAGCATTTTCCCATTCCCAACTCATTCCTCCTGGGAAAAATTTATTTCCTTGGTCTGTGCTACCATTTAAGGTATCAATCAAGTAATTATGAGAATCTCCTATTTTATCGTTAAGAGAAGCAGCTTTAGGTGAGTTTCTCACCATAACATCAGCAATAGTATATTCAAATTTATATTCTTTTGCATTACCACTAAGGTCTCTCACAGTAACAGAAGCTTCACGCGTTACTAGAGGCGCGTCATCATCTACTTTTGTATTACTAAAATGATAATCTCCATTTGTAATCAAAGTACGAGCATAGTCTTTATTCCCTGATTTATTAAACCAAACACCATTTGGAATATTTTTTACATTGAATTCAGCAATTGTATTCGAATTATCGGCTACTTTAAACGTAGGCGTGAAATCAGCTCCACGGAAAATCACAAATCGATTATCTGATGCCCTTTCTGTTAAGACTTTTCCATTCATCATAACAGTAGGAGCTTGAGTATCTCTGCTCTTAACAGTATCTTCAGCTGAAGTTTCATCACTATTCAGATACGTAGCTATAGCTTTAATTTTCGTATTATCTTCAACGGTTGGCTCTGTAATAGATACTCGACCTGTTGAAGTATCCACAGTTACACCATCTGGTCGATTACCAACTACTCCCCATGATGATCCTTCTTTTTTAACCGTAAGTGTAGTATCACTTTGTTGTCTAGTTGGTCTATAAGAAACGACCAATTTATCTGTCGTACCATTTGGTGTAACAGAAGCGGATCCATCAATCGGAGTGGCTATTGTTGGAGCGACTGGCTTAGCTTCTTTTTGAATATGTTTAAACAGTACATCTACATAGTCTACAGAATCGTCTTGATTATTTGTGCTAGAATTATTTTCATTATCATAGTAGGTAACCTTAACCTGTTTTTTCACCCAAACAGGCGTTGTCTCCGTGATAGTTGGAACACTTCCTACTGCCTGCCCATTCGTATTTACCTTTTGATATTGCTGACGAATTGCTTCTTTTAATTTTGCTAAGTTTTCTTTTGAAATTTTCCCACCAGGTAAAACATCAATATCATCAGGTACTGTAAACAACTCTGTTTTATGATTATCCAATGTCAGCTCGATAACTCTCTTACCTGTAGATAGACTCGCTCCTCCTACCCATTGAACTTGCTTCACTGCCTGTTCTTTAATTTTATCACTTGTACGAGGAAATTCTGAAATTCGATCCTTATAGAATGAATTCCCAGGGTTTGGAGTTCCCATATCATCGGCATCTGGAGTTTTAAATCCATCAATTTGAGATGAAACATCCGTATAACTCTTGATATAAGTATCGGCATTTCCTAAATCAGCCTTATAATTCTTTGTATCCGTCACTTCTTTGGCTACTGGTTGATAAATATCAGACTGAGTTACAATTTTATATGGCAAACGGAAATTAATTGGTTGTCCCTTTACTCTAGCTTCAATATAAAGAGTATGGTTACCTTTTGCTCTATCAGCAGTTGTGTTTACACCATCTTCTGAACGTTGTCTGCTAAAACGATTATGGAAACTCTTGAAGTAATCAGCACTAAAATTACCGGTCGATTTATAAGTATAGTAATCTGTGACATCTCCACGTCCTGGATTGGTTTGTCTATTATGATCAAACGTATCTTCAATAGTAACAGCATTACTCATTAGACCACTTGCTGTATCCAAAGTACCTATCCCTGTACCTTTTAGGAAAGTTGTTTTTAACACATTCGTATTAACCGTTACATTATATCGTTCTTGTACGCCATACCATTGTTGGTAACTCTTGTGCATAAAACGTCCACTAGGGATTTTTTCATATGATTTCATACCTACAATATAGTAAAGTGGAACTTCAGTATCAGCTTTTGTATCAAATTCCACTTCATAAGTATTACCAGCATCAAAATCTTTTGGTCTAAATGCAAAAATATTTTGTGTTGAACTTTTAATTTTATCGTACAACTTATCCATGATTCTTATGTCTTCATTTGACATACCATCACGATTATAATACACGCTAGTATTATTTTTTACGAAGTCATCTAAAGTATAAATCCCGCCACGGTCACCAACAATTCCATTATTGATATTCGCAACATTTTCATAGTAAGAACCACCGTTTACCCCACCATTAGGTGAACCAACAGCCGTTAAATATTTATCCGCTTCACCATTAAATACTTGGGCAACCCCACCGTGTTTTACAACAGAACCATTCTCTTTCAAAGTCATATTTTGTACAGAATGACCACTAGGAATAGTAAAGTAATAAATTGGATTTTGTCTTGATTCTTTCCCGTTATTGTACGAAATCACCCAGTGATATCCATTGGAATTTTTGGTTACTCTCGCAAGAACTTTATTTTTTAAATATTTTACAGGTTGAGGCCCTAAGTTATTATTGTTATTTCCTGCGCTACTTCCGTTATCATTATGAGAGATATATAAGATAGTTCCTGGTGGATATCCTGAATTATCCCCTTCTTTGGTAATATACCCTACTAATGCATCTGTTAAGTTTTCGTTACCTTTAGCATCGTATACTACTCCGTTTGCTGCTCTATTAATTGCCGCTCTAAAGTAAGAGTCCGGTGACATTCTCTTACCATTATCCAAGTCACGTTTTCCTGAATGTTCTCGTGTGACAGCAAGTGCAAGTTTTTTCTCTGCTTGTTTTCCTTGCTTCATTAATTCTTCGATTTCTGAAGCTGTTAATTGTGGATTTTTTAATCCATCTTCAACAGAGCGTACAACTTCTTCTACACCTTTCAAAAATTTCTTGGTCTCAGGGCGTTCAATTTTTCTAGCGGCATCTAAGTAGCGAACCAAATAACCAGATAGCGCTTCCAGTTTATCTTTTTTGGTTACAGTTCCCTCCTCTTTACCAGCTTTTTCAGACTTTCTGCCATCTTCAGTTCCTTCAACAGAAAGCGCACTTTTATCAGTCTTTTTAAGTTCTTTTTCATCTTGAACTTTAGAACTAACTGTGGAACCTTCTATTACTTTTGCTGGCTTATCTAAAGTGAGATTACCGTCTAACGTCGCTTCGCTAGTTCGTGTAGCATTCAAGGCTTCTTTATTTTCCTTAGAAACAGCACTAGCTTCGTTAGCAGGCTTATTATCGTTCTTAGACTGGAGCTGACGTACTTGCTCTGTCATAGCTTGAACTCGACCCACTAAGGTTGCAACTGCTTCTTCAGATGTATTTTCGTCTCCAAGCAAACGTTTGCTTTCGTCGGTTAATTGAGAAATCTGACTAGCTAGACTTGACAACTTCCCATTATCTATCTTAGCAATCTCTGCTTGAAGATCACTAAGAGCCTGATTAAGAGCAGACTTATCCACTGATTTCTTAGCAATTACCTCTTTCTCAGCCCCTACTTCTTGTGATTTTTCTGAATGTCCCTCTGTAGGTGGAACTCCCTCGGTCAAACCAGTAACAGCAACCCCCACTTTTTCAGTATTGGCTGTTGCAGGAGAGACGGCCATATCCGCCTTAGCTACTCCATTCGCAAAGAAGATGAGCGCTGCAATCGCCACACTCGCAGCACCAAAATGGTACTTTCTTATAGAATAACGGTAAAGTTTTTCACCATTGTCGTCACGCTTTTTACCAAACATAAGCATATCCTTTCATTGTTTCAATCGATTAGCTAAAAAGCTTTGAAACATAATATCTCAACACTATATTAATACTTTTATAATTCGAAATCAAGTGTTTACATAAAGTTTATTCAAAACAAAAATACTACAACAATCGTGTTTATGAGCATTTTTTAAGAATTATATATATATATATATGCAAGTGCTATTATACTTATGTTTAAAACATCTAAACTATAAAATTTAATATAAATAAAAAACAGATCTTACCTTTTGCTTCGGAAAAATCTGTCATTATTTTATTTTAAATGGTAGACTGCCTATCCTTACATTTTATAGACAGCGGATTAATGAAAGCTTATTATTGAGTAAAGGAATTATTCCCGAACAACTCCAACCACGGATTGCGAACCTCGTCTTTGCTGGTTTCTCTATATTTTTTTAATTCCAAGAATGCCATCTTGACCCTTAGTGCTAGTCATTACAACAAGGCCTCAAACTCAACGACGGTCATGCCTAATTGCTCACTCGCAACCTCCGAAGCCAGAAGACCTTGGCGAACCATATCTAGGAAAGCAAAAAGTCTCCCTTCTTCCCTTCCTTCAACTTTCCCACGCTCTAGACCTTGTTCAACTCCCTCTGCTCGTCCTCGCTCTAAACCTTTTTCTTCAGCTTGTTCCAAGGCATAATCATGCGCTAACAAGGCTTGTTCTTCACGCCTGCGTTGTTCACTAAACATCTTCCTGTCCTCCTCGGACCAGCTCTTGTAGTCTAGCAGTTGATCTGCCTGGCTGATGGCTCGCTCAGGTTCTTGAGCAAAGGGCTTATTCCCGAAAAACTCCAACCACGGCTTGCGAATGCTATCTTTGCTGGTTTCTATGTATTTTTTTGTTCTTATTCGTGATGCACTTTCAATAGTTCTTCAAACTCAGCAACGGTCATGCCTAATTGCTGACTTGCAACCTCAGGTGTTAGAAGACCTTGACGGACTAGATTTTCTAACATCGTGAAACCACCTTCAGATCGACCACGCTCTAGTCCCCGCTCTAAACCTTTTTCTTCAGCTTGTTCCAAGGCATAGTCCTGCGCTAACAAGGCTTGTTCTTCGCGTCTGCGCTGTTCACTAAACATTTTCCTGTCCTCCTCGGACCAGCTCTTATAGTCTAGCAGTTGGTCTGCCTGGCTGATGGCTCGCTCAGGTTGCTGGGTAAAGGGTTTATTCCCGAAAAACTCCAACCATGGCTTGCGAACCTCGTCTTTGCTGGTTTCTCTATATTTTTTTAGTTCCAAGAACGCCATCTTGACTAGATGGTTTTCTTGACCGTTATTTGTGATAGTTAAAACCTCACCTGTCGAATCCTCGCGCATACTAAAACTATGAAAAGCCAAGTCATCTGAGAAATAATTACTGTCCACAATAGCAATAGCGTATACTGGGGCAATATGTTTATAGCTCTGATGAGTATTGCCCTCTTGCTGGCGAATTTTTTCTAGATTTTGATTGACCTGACTGCACAGATAAGCCCATAGACGATTGATGAAAAAATTCTGATGATGGACTTGTATTTCGATAATAACCTGCGTGCCATTGTCCAACTCCGCCAAAACATCAATACTAGTATAGAAATCCTGAGCCGAGTAAGGCGTAGAAGGCAAGACGTGAATGTTACTTCCCTCTAAAATAGTCACATTTTTGGCTGGCAAGTCCAGCATATCACGGATAAATTGACAAGTGATTTCTGGATTGCTAAAGATTTTCTTAGCAACCAAATCATTGGTCGGGCTGATGCCCGGATGTCTTAAAGTCATCCATTTCCTCCTCTTATTATACCACAGTTTTAAATCTAATTTTGCTAGATTCGATGGTTCTATCTATTTATTCGAAAAAAATAGAAAGAGTAGAGAAAATCAGGAAAAATTTCAAACTATATCATTTATCTGAAAGCGATGGACGCCCGCCATAGATATTGTAAAGCTTACAAAAAAGAGCTAGCCTAAGCTAACTCTTATCCTATGCGGAGAGAGGGACTTGAACCCTCACGACCTAAAGCGGTCACAGGATCCTTAGTCCTGCGCGTCTGCCAATTCCGCCATCCCCGCGTCGATTACTTTACTAGTATATCAACTTTTAGGATACTTGTCAACACTTTTTTCAGATTTTTTTCATTTTTACTAAGCAAGTTAGTCTGAAATTTCATTTAGATTTTCATCTACTAACTTAGCTCCAAGTGTATTTTTGAAATGACCTAGGGCAAATTGATGATTTTCAGGCCAGATGGAAGCAACAGCTGGTTTAACAATCTCAATGTCATATCCTAGATTATAGGCATCTATAGCTGTATGCAGGACACAGATATCCGTCAAGACTCCTGTTAAGATAACTGTTGAAATTCTACGCTCTCTCAAACGGATATCCAAGTCAGTCCCTGAAAAAGCTGAGTAATGACGTTTATCCATCCAAAAGACACGACTGTCTGAACCATGCTCTTGATAGAAGACTCCCAAATCTCCGTATAAATTACGCCCACTAGTCCCAATCAAATTATGAGGAGGAAATAGTTTACTTTCTGGATGGAAACAATCGTTTTCTTCGTGAGCATCGATGGTAAAGAAGATGTAGTCTCCTCTTTCAAAAGCTAATCGAGTTACCTTGCTGATGGCATCTGAAATCGCCTGGGCTGGAGCACCTGCTGTCAATTTCCCACTATCAGCCACAAAATCTTCTGTATAATCAATCGAAATTAAAGCCTTGGTCATTAGTAATCTCTTTTCTTCACTTCTTCAAAAATATCTGTAATCAGGACCTTGAGATAGGTTCCCTTCATTCCAAGCGAGCGACTTTCAATAATCCCAGCAGACTCAAGTTTGCGAAGGGCATTGACAATCACAGAACGGGTAATCCCGATACGGTCTGCAATCACTGACGCAGTCAACTGACCTTCGTTTCCGTTTAATTCCCCTAAAATAGCTGAAACAGCACGGAGTTCTGAGTAAGAAAGGGTATTGACTGCCATAGTCACAGCAGTACGACGGCGGATATTTTTCTCATCCTCTTCACGTTGGAAGTTGAGGAGCTGAATACCAACAACGGTACTGGCAATCTCAACAAGGATTAAATCCTCATCTTCAAATTTCTTATCATTGCGCCAAATAATCAAAGAACCTAAGCGAATCCCTGATACATGAATCGGTGCAATAGTCGTCAAACCATCTGGAAAATCGGCACGACTTTCCACAGGGAAAATACTCAAATCATGATCCACTGTCAGATTGGCTTCTGTATCGTAGATCATGTTCGCGCCCTGTACATAGTCATCTGGGAAAATCTTCGTTTGGAAGAATTGCTCCACGCGATCTGTATTGGTTTTATAACGCATAAAATAGCCAAGGAGACGTCCCTTGCTGTTAACAATACAAGCATTACAGTCAATGATATCTGCCAATTGACGGGTAATCGCATTGTAGGGAAGCTCTTCCTGCAACTGCTCCTCCGAGCGCTTCAGGATAGAAGTAATTTTTCTAGTTTTTTCTAATAAATGTGCCATTTTTCACCTCGAATTTAATCGCTATCATTATAACATAAACAGCTTGAATTTTCAATTATTATCTGAAAATTGCTTATTTAATTGCAATTTGAAAAAACAAGAATATTTTTAATTAAATCGCTTCTTTTCTATTGACAAGCTCCCTATTTTTGTGTATTATAATATCACAAGAAGATAATATAACTATTTTATTTATCTTTCTTTTTTTCCATTCGGTCTCCTTATATAAAAAAGCGATTCAATTTGAACCGCTTTTTCTTATTTATCGCCCTTGTTACGAATAACAAAGCCTGTTTTCTTTTCGCTTGAAGTAGTGCGTGGTTTTTTATTATCCTTACGGTAACGTTTTTCCTTATCATAACGATCATTTCCACGACTGCCTTTTTTGAAATCATCACGGCGACCATTGCCACGGCGTTCGCGATCACGACGGTCATCTCCACGACGGCCTCCCTTACCTTTACCACCGAAGCCATTACCTGATGGTTTAAATGGCAGTGGTTTTTCACGCGCAATCTCCACGTCTGGAAGGCTATCTGGATCTTGGACAGTTAGACTCAAGATATACATGGCCAATTCTTCTGGAGTAAATTCAGTAGCCAGCTTACGAGCATCCTTTCCAAATTTCTCAAAGTTGCCACGGATTGTCTCATCTGCAAAATCACGTTCGATTTTCTTGAGTGCAACCTGTTTCTTAGCTTGGAAGGCTTCTTCTGCGCTTGCAGGTTTAAGACCTTTCATGCGTTTCTTGGTCAAGTTTTCAATAATTTGAAGGTAGCCCATTTCATTTGGAGCAACGAAGGTAATCGATTGACCTGATTTACCAGCACGACCTGTACGACCGATACGGTGAACATAACTTTCAGGATCTTGTGGAATGTCATAGTTATAGACATGAGTCACACCTGAAATATCCAAACCACGCGCTGCAACGTCTGTTGCAACCAAGACATCAAGATTGCCGTTTTTGAAGTCACGAAGAACACGAAGACGTTTGTTTTGGTCTAGGTCTCCATGAATTCCTTCAGCACGGAAGCCACGGATTTTAAGTCCACGAGTCAATTCATCCACACGACGTTTGGTACGACCAAATACAATAGCAAGTTCTGGTTGTTCCACATCCATAAGACGAGTCATGGTATCAAATTTTTCTTGTTCCTTAACACGGATATAGTACTGGTCAACCAATTCTGTTGTCAATTCCTTGGCAGCAATCTTCACATGCTCAGGGTCTTTCATAAACTGAACACCGATACGTTTGATGGCATCTGGCATAGTTGCTGAAAAAAGCAAAGTTTGACGGCTTTCTGGGACACGCGAGATGATAGCTTCGATGTCTTCAAGGAAGCCCATGTTGAGCATTTCATCCGCTTCATCAAGGATAAGCGTTTCAATGTCTTGTAATTTCAAGGCCTTGCGTTTAATCAAGTCCAAGAGGCGACCAGGTGTTCCCACCACGATATGGGCACCAGATTTAAGAGCTTTAATTTGTTTTTCAATGCTTGATCCGCCATATACTGAACGGACTTTGACTCCCTTACTACGACCAAAGCGGAAGAGTTCCTCTTGACTTTGGACAGCTAGTTCACGAGTTGGAGCGATGACCAAGGCTTGGATGGTCGCTTCTTCTGTACGGATTTTTTCAAGGGTTGGCAAACCAAAGGCTGCAGTTTTTCCTGTACCAGTCTGTGCTTGACCAATAACATCCTTACCTTCAAGTGCCAAAGGAATAGTTTGTTCTTGGATAGGACTGGCTTCTACAAAACCAGCTTTTTCAATCTCTGCTAGCAAATCAGCAGACAAGTTTAATTCATTAAATTTCACGTTATTCTTCTTTCTAAAGGTGGTGCGAAGCCACCCTATAGGGCTTAGTTTATACTTTTCTTTTTAAGACGTATTTTCATATACTGGATACAAAATCGTGTTGCTTCTTTTCCACAAAAGAAAAGTACTGTTTTCTTTGCAACCTATCTAGTATAACACAAGACTAGAACAAAAGATAGCTAAATCCGTCGATAATGTCATGTAAACGATTTTCTGAGAAAATGAAGCTTAAATTTCTACTATTTCATAAACTTTTTTAAAGCGTAGCAGAATTGTGCAAAAGTTTTTTTCTTATGCTAGAATGAAATTCGAAATAGGAGGAAGATAAATGTTAACTTATGATTTAATCGTTATCGGATTTGGTAAAGCTGGTAAAACACTAGCTGGTAAATTGGCTTCAACTGGCAAAAAAGTTGCCCTCGTTGAACGTAGCAAAGCTATGTACGGTGGAACTTGTATCAACATTGGTTGTATCCCAACTAAAACTTTGCTGGTTGCTGCTGAGAAAGACTTGTCTTTTGAAGAAGTGATTGCTACAAAAAATACTATCACTGGTCGCCTCAACGGTAAAAACTATGCAACTGTTGCTGGTACAGGTGTCGATATTTTTGATGCGGAAGCTCACTTCCTTTCAAATAAAGTCATCGAAATCCAAGCTGGTGATGAAAAGAAAGAACTAACTGCTGAAACTATCGTCATCAACACTGGTGCTGTTTCAAACGTCTTGCCAATTCCAGGACTTGCTACAAGCAAAAACGTCTTTGACTCAACAGGTATCCAAAACTTGGACAAATTGCCTGAAAAACTTGGTGTTCTTGGTGGCGGAAACATCGGTCTTGAATTTGCTGGCCTTTACAACAAACTTGGAAGCAAGGTTACAGTCCTAGATGCTTTGGATACTTTCCTACCTCGTGCAGAACCTTCCATCGCAGCTCTTGCTAAACAATACATGGAAGAAGATGGTATTGAACTGCTTCAAAACATCCGTACAACTGAAATCAAAAACGACGGTGACCAAGTTCTCGTCGTAACTGAAAACGAAACTTACCGCTTTGATGCCCTTCTCTACGCAACTGGACGCAAACCAAACGTAGAACCACTTCAACTTGAAAATACAGATATTGAACTGACTGAACGCGGCGCTATTAAAGTAGACAAACATTGTCAAACAAACGTTCCTGGTGTCTTTGCAGTTGGAGATGTCAACGGTGGACTTCAATTTACTTACATTTCCCTTGATGACTTCCGTGTTGTTTACAGCTACCTTGCTGGAGATGGCAGCTACACACTTGAAGACCGTCTCAATGTACCAAACACTATGTTCATCACACCTGCACTTTCACAAGTTGGTTTGACTGAAAGCCAAGCAGCTGATTTGAAACTTCCATACGCAGTGAAGGAAATCCCTGTTGCAGCAATGCCTCGTGGTCATGTAAATGGAGACCTTCGTGGAGCTTTCAAAGCTGTAGTTAATACTGAAACAAAAGAAATTCTTGGAGCAAGCATCTTCTCAGAAGGTTCTCAAGAAATCATCAACATCATCACTGTTGCTATGGACAACAAGATTCCTTACACTTACTTCACAAAACAAATCTTCACTCACCCAACCTTGGCTGAGAACTTGAATGACTTGTTTGCGATTTAAGTTGAGATTCAATCGTATCGAACAGCCCTCTTTGGGCTGTTTTTACTTCTGCGAAATCTCAAATCTGTCTTTTCCCTCTTTTGTGATATAATAGAAACATGAACTTAAAAACTACTTTGGGCCTTCTTGCTGGGCGTTCTTCCCACTTCGTTTTAAGCCGTCTTGGCCGTGGAAGTACGCTCCCAGGAAAACTTGCCCTTCAATTTGATAAAGATATTTTACAAAACCTAGCTAAGAACTACGAGATTGTCGTGGTGACTGGTACCAATGGAAAAACCTTGACAACTGCCCTGACTGTCGGCATTTTAAAAGAGGTTTATGGTCAAGTTCTGACCAACCCAAGCGGTGCCAACATGATTACAGGGATTGCAACAACCTTCTTAACAGCCAAATCTTCTAAAACTGGGAAAAACATTGCCGTACTAGAAATTGACGAAGCCAGTCTATCTCGTATCTGTGACTATATCCAACCTAGCCTTTTTGTCATCACTAATATCTTCCGTGACCAGATGGACCGCTATGGTGAGATTTACACAACTTATAAGATGATTTTGGATGCTATTCGTAAGGTGCCTACAGCTACTGTTCTCCTCAATGGAGACAGTCCACTTTTCTACAAGCCAGCTATTCCAAATCCTGTTCAGTATTTTGGTTTTGACTTGGAAAAAGGACCAGCCAAACTGGCTCACTACAATACCGAGGGGATTCTCTGTCCTGACTGTCAAAGCATCCTCAAATATGAGCACAATACTTATGCCAACTTGGGTGCCTATATCTGTGAAGGCTGCGGATGCAAACGTCCTAATCTGGACTATCGTTTGACAGAACTGGTTGAGTTGACCAACAATCGCTCTCGCTTTGTCATCGACGGCCAAGAATACGGTATCCAAATCGGTGGACTCTACAATATCTACAACGCTCTAGCTGCGGTTGCTATCGCCCGTTTCCTCGGTGCCGATTCCCAACTCATCAAGCAAGGATTTGACAAGAGCCGTGCTGTCTTTGGACGCCAGGAGACCTTCCATATCGGTGATAAAGAATGCACCCTTGTCTTGATTAAAAATCCAGTTGGTGCAACCCAAGCTATCGAGATGATTAAACTAGCGCCTTATCCATTTAGCCTATCTGTTCTTCTTAATGCCAACTATGCAGACGGAATTGATACTAGCTGGATTTGGGATGCTGACTTTGAACAAATCACTGACATGGACATTCCTGAAATCAACGCTGGCGGTGTTCGTCATTCTGAAATTGCACGCCGACTTCGAGTGACTGGCTATCCAGCTGAGAAAATCACTGAAACAAGTAGTCTGGAACAAGTTCTCAAGATCATTGAGAATCAAGATTGCAAGCATGCCTATATCCTGGCTACCTATACTGCCATGCTTGAATTCCGCGAATTGCTGGCTAGTCGTCAGATTGTTAGAAAGGAGATGAACTAATGGTTTATACTTCACTTTCCTCAAAAGCTGGCAATTACCCCTATCAGCTCAACATTGCCCACCTCTATGGAAACCTCATGAATACTTATGGGGACAATGGAAACATCCTCATGCTCAAGTATGTGGCTGAAAAGCTAGGGGCCCATGTGATGGTTGACATCGTTTCTCTCCATGATGATTTTGATGAAAATCACTATGATATCGCCTTTTTTGGTGGCGGTCAAGACTTTGAACAGAGTATCATTGCAGACGACCTACCTGCTAAAAAAGAGAGCATTGACAACTACATCCAAAACGACGGTGTGCTTCTCGCTATCTGCGGTGGTTTCCAACTGTTGGGTCAATATTATGTTGAGGCTTCAGGAAAACGCATCGAAGGTCTGGGGGTCATGGGTCACTACACGCTCAACCAGACCAATAATCGCTTTATCGGCGACATCAAGATTCACAATGAAGATTTCGATGAAACCTACTATGGCTTTGAAAATCACCAGGGCCGTACCTTCCTCTCAGATGACCAAAAACCGCTGGGACAGGTGGTTTATGGAAATGGAAATAACGAAGAAAAGGTCGGCGAAGGGGTTCATTATAAGAATGTCTTTGGTTCTTACTTCCACGGACCTATCCTCTCTCGTAATGCCAATCTAGCTTATCGCCTAGTCACTACCGCCCTCAAGAAGAAATATGGTCAGGACATCCAACTCCCTGCCTATGAAGACATTCTCAGCCAAGAAATCGCTGAAGAATATAGCGACGTGAAAAGCAAGGCTGACTTTTCTTAAACAAAGGAAAACTCTATCAAAGAACTCCCCTATCGTTTCGGAGTTCTTTTTGTCTTTTCTTTTACCCTTCTCCCTTGCATTTTCTCTCTTTTTTTGCCAAAATAGAGGGGTAGAAAGAAGGTAGCATATGTCTAAATTACAACAAATCGTAACATATCTTGAATCAGAAAAACTAGACGTCGCTGTCGTATCTGACCCCGTCACAATCAATTACCTCACTGGCTTTTACAGTGATCCCCATGAACGCCAAATGTTCCTTTTTGTTCTAGCAGATCAGGAACCCCTCCTCTTTGTCCCAGCCCTTGAGGTTGAGCGTGCAAGCAGCACTGTCTCTTTCCCAGTTGTGGGCTATGTGGATTCTGAAAACCCATGGCAAAAAATGAAACATGCTCTTCCACAGCACGACTTCAAACGCGTTGCTGTTGAGTTTGACAATCTCATTTTGACCAAATACCATGGCTTGAAAACAGTCTTTGAAACTGCTGAGTTTGAAAACCTCACTCCTCGTATCCAACGCATGCGCCTCATCAAATCAGCTGATGAAGTGCAAAAAATGATGGTGGCAGGTCTCTATGCTGATAAAGCAGTTAATGTTGGTTTTGACAATATTTCTCTTGATAAAACTGAGACAGATATCATCGCCCAAATCGACTTTGCTATGAAACGTGAAGGCTATGAAATGAGCTTTGATACCATGGTCTTGACTGGTGATAATGCTGCAAATCCACACGGCATTCCAGCAGCGAATAAGGTTGAAAATGATGCTCTTCTCCTCTTTGACCTTGGTGTCCTCGTCAACGGCTACGCGTCAGATATGACTCGTACAGTCGCTGTCGGTAAACCTGACCAATTCAAGAAAGATATTTACAACTTGACTCTTGAAGCCCAACAAGCTGCTCTTGACTTTATCAAGCCAGGTGTGACCGCCCATGAAGTAGACCGCGCTGCCCGTGAGGTCATCGAAAAAGCTGGTTATGGCGAGTACTTCAACCACCGTCTCGGTCACGGTATCGGTATGGATGTCCACGAATTCCCATCTATCATGGAAGGAAACGACATGGTCATCGAAGAAGGCATGTGCTTCTCTGTTGAACCAGGTATCTATATCCCTGGTAAAGTCGGTGTCCGTATCGAAGACTGCGGTGTTGTTACCAAGGATGGCTTTGACCTCTTTACAAGCACCAGCAAAGACTTGCTTTATTTTGATTAACGGTATTATTTTATGTTAAATGATATCTTTAAATTTGTAGATAATGTTACCAATGAAACTTCTAAAGTCGTAAATGATATCGTCAATGAATCTTCAAAGGTTGTAAATAATATTGCAAATGAATCCTCAAAAGTTGTAAATGATATTGCAAACGAGACAGCAAAAGCCGTTAAAGTAGTTGTAGATGAAACTTCTAAAATAACCACCAATACTGTAGATGGAGCTGCTTGTATTGCCAATAATACTATGACAGGAATTTCTAATTTTATAAGTGTACCTGGTAAAGTTGTAAATTTAATTTTTGAAATACACTCATGGAATAATCAAGAGCGTCTTGAAAAGAAACAAGATGAAGAACTTAGACAATCTTTATCCATTCAATTCCCTGAATTCTTAACTCAAGAAGACTTTAATAGAATAATTCACGAAGAAACCAGTCAAATTATTCGAATTAAAAAGGTAGAAATTAATCAAGCTTTAATTAATTTTGAGGTGTATTCAATTAGCAGAATTTCAACTTGGTTTTTTACTTTAGATTATAATGATTATGGCAGTTTAACGGGAAAAGTTAGAATTTCAAGAGATAATACTGACTCAAGTATCCCTAAAAATATTAGTTTGCGAATTTCTAAGCGACTTAATGATATTTTAAAGAATCAGTTTATACTTTCACCTGATGATTATGATATTTTACTTACAAAAGAACCTACAGACGTAAAAGAGATTTTTGAAAATTTTGGATTTCATAATGTAACATTACTTGAAGAAAGATATGAAAAATTACCTCATTTTATTAAGAATTACAAAATACATAGCATTACAATAGGAAATTGCAAATACTTTGATAAAGATTCCTATTTTGATAGTAATTCTTCTATTGTGATTTCCTATTATCTACAAGAAGACCAATAATAAAACCGTAAAGTTAGCAGTAATGATTTTCTGCCAACTTTACGGTTTTTATAATTACTTAATCTTCTTAATACTTTGGCTAAGAACAAATCCTACAATCATCCCTACTATATTTTGCATGAAATTTGGTAGGATTTCTGGTAGGGCTGCTGCCCAGCCATTCATTAAAGTAGAACCCAAGGCGTATCCCCCTACCATGGCAATAGTTGCCAAAATAAGGCCTAGCCACTGAGTTTTGACTTTAAATCCTGCGAAAAATCCCTGCAAGCCATGGTTGACCAAGCTAAAGAACATCCATTGAGGGTAGCCTGATAAGAGGTCAATTAAGAAACCTGCTAATCCTCCAACGACGGCTCCCTCTTTACTGCCAAAGTAAAAGGCCGTAAAGAAGATACCCGCATCTAAAAGAGTTAGAATGCCTGTCGGTGTCGGGATTTTTAAGAAATAACCTAGAACCACAGAAAGGGCGGTTAAGAGGGATACAAGGGCGATTTTAGTTGTTTTGGTTTGCTTCATATTGTCTTACTCCATATTGATCTGCTTGTGCAATGGCACGGTAAACGAAAGCCTTCGAGCTTTCTATTGCTGGTAAAAGTTCATCACCTTTAACCAAGTGACTGGCAATGCTTGAGGCAAAGGTACAACCTGCACCGGCATTTTGGCCTTGGATAACGGGATTTTCTAGGACTGTAAAGGTCTGTCCATCATAAAAGACATCTACAGCCTTGTCCTGACTAAGGCGATTGCCTCCCTTGATAATAACTGCTGGCGCTCCCAAGTCATGCAATTTCTGCGCTGCAGTTTTCATGTCTTCAAGGGTTTTGATTTCTTGACCAGCCAATAATTCTGCTTCTGGGAGATTAGGCGTAATCACGCTGACATGAGGGAAAAAGCGAATCAACTCTTGGCAGAGTTCACTGACAGCTACATCGTGCGTTTCCTTGCAGACCAAGACAGGATCCAATACCACAGGCACTCCTGGACGTTGCTTGATAAAGTCCAATGCCTTCTCAGCCACACTAACAGTAGGGAGAAGACCAATCTTAATCCCTGCAAACTCCACATCACGCAAACTATCTAATTCATGTTGAAAAATGGCATCGTCAGTTGGAAAGACTTCAAAACCCTTCTCTGTCAAGGCTGTCAAACAAGTCACTGCTACAAAGCCATGCAAGCCGTTCAAAGTATAGGTAGCCAAATCTGCTGACAAACCACCACCACTAAAAATATCATTTCCTGAAAGTGCTAAAATACGATTATTCTTCATAACGAATCTCCTTTAAATACAAGCCATTTGGTGCTGCCGTTGGACCTGCTAACTGCCTGTCCTTCTTCTCTAAAATCAAGTCAATCTGCTCTACCGGCATACGATTATTGCCGATTTTGAGCAGCGTCCCCACCATATTGCGAATCTGTTTATACAAGAAACCATTTCCTGAAAAGGTAAAGGTCAAAAATTGGCCTGTCTCATCAACCCTAAGACTAGCTTCTGTAATGGTACGAACCTTGTCCTCTACACTAGTTCCAGAAGCTGTAAAACCGGTAAAATCATGGGTGCCCTCTAGCTTTTTGACAGCCTCCTGCATCCGCTCCACATCAAGTGGATAAGGAAAATGAGTAGCATAGTGACGGCACATCGGATTTTTAGGACGGCCTCTATCCACGATAAACTCATAGGTCTTGCTATGCTTGGCATAACGACAATGAAAATCATCCGCCACAAGCTCAATTGAAATCACATCAATATCTTCAGGGGACTGGGTGTCCAGAGCAAAGCGAAGTTTTTCCTCATCCATCTGATATGGCAAGTCAAAATGAATGACTTGGCCCAGAGCATGGACTCCACTATCAGTCCTACCAGCACCGTGAACGGTGATGACTTGGCCCTTATTCAATCTAGTCAAGGTTTTTTCAATTTCTTCCTGAACGCTCCGCGCATGGGGTTGACGCTGAAAACCAGCAAAGGCATAACCATCATAGGAAATAGTTGCTTTATATCTCGTCATAACTTCTATTTTATCAAGAAATTAGTCTCGTAACAAGCTAGAAAATCTATAATTGTCCGGGTACAAAAGCTCCAAAAAGAAAAACTTAGGAAATGAATCCTAAGCTCTCTTTTGAAGTAGGTACATGACAAATATAGAGGTTACAATCAACCAGGATCCTAAAATGGCGAAGACCAGCATCCCATTGTGAGTTAGTAATCCAATCGCACCTAGAACGAACGGAGTCGTAAAGGCTCCAAAACTACAGCCTAAAACCGCAAATGAGGTTGCTTGATTGAGGAGTTTGGCTGGAATTCTTTCAGAGACAAGTTGAAAGACCGTCGTCAAGGCTACACTGTAGGCAAAACCAGCCAGAATGCTTCCTGCCACCACCACCCACAAGGATGGAGACAAGGCAATCACGATTTGCCCTAAGCCGAAGGTAATACCAGACCAGAGGAGCAGTTTCTCTTTAAAGATAGAAATCAAGAAAGAAAAACTCACACCAGCCACAATCCCGATCAACTGCATGACACTAAGAACAAAACTAGATAACTGGGCATCCCCTAGTCCTCTTTCCACCATCAAACTTGGAATACGAATAGTAATAGCCGTATTGGTACAAACTACAACTGCCGCTTCAATAGCTAGAATAAAAATCAAGCCTTTCATTTCTCGACTTAAACGACTTGCATCCTTCGCTTTTTTCTTGACTTCTTTCTTTGATTTTCCATAAGGGACAAAGAGCAGATAAAGGGTCAGCACCAAAAATCCAGCACTATAGGCTAAGAAAGTAGCTGTCCAACCAAAGGCCAACAACTGGCCGACTGCCAAGGTAATGAGAGAAGCCCCCACGACCTCTGCAGAACCGCGTAGCCCTAACATCTGAATTCGCGTTTTCCCTTGATAACGCTCACTGATGATTGAAATAGCCTTGGCATTGATCATCCCAACACCCAAACCAAAGAGAATCCGTGTTCCAAAGACAAAAGGATAGGCCTGATACCAGAAGGGAGCCGTTCCACTCAGTGATAAAATCAGTAATCCCAAACTAATCTGTAAGCGCTCAGGAAATATTTTTTCTAAGAAACCATTTAGTAATAACATAATCATGATTCCAAAGGAAGGCAAGCTCGCCAAGAGTTCAATTTGTTCCTTAGGATAACCTTGATAATAGTCAAACATGGCTGGTAGGGCACTTGAAATCGAAAAGGACGTAATCAAAACGAGGGAGAGAGCCAAAATACTGGCCCGTTCTAAAAATTGTTTCATGAAATCTCTTTCTATCTTTCTCTTAATCTTCTATTTTTTGATGGTTATCAAGCAAGAAAAGAAGAAGTCTCATTGGTTTGTAGACTCCTTCTTAAACTCGAAAATGAATCCCTTGTGTCTTATACTCAATGAAAATCAAAGAGCAAACTAGGAAGCTAGCCGCAGGTTGCTCAAAGCACTGCTTTGAGGTTGTAGATGAAACTGACGAAGTCAGTAACCATATATACGGCAAGGCGAAACTGACGTGGTTTGAAGAGATTTTCGAAGAGTATTAGGATGACTTTCTCTTGATTTGCTTGATAAAGTAGAAGATAAATCCTGCCACCATATAGGCAACAAAGATAATCAGACACCACTTGAACACAACATCCCAACCCTTGTTCACATTCAAAAAGAAGTAAGGGAAAGGACTGACCTTAGAATTAGGAATGTCTAGTTTCAGTACCAAGCCATTAAAAAGAGCAAATATCATATATATCAAGGGTAAAATCGTCCACACAACTGGATCCCAAATCTTGTATTGACCCTGTTTGTCAAAAAAGAGGGTATCCGCTAAAAACCAAAGGGGAACGATATAGTGGCAAAGGAAATTTTCCAGAGTATAGAAATTAGTCGCAATAGGCGCCAAGAGGAAATGGTAAATCACACAGGTAATCATGATACTCATGGTGACCCCACCTTTTAAGCGCAAGAGACTTGATCTTTGCCAGTTTTCACCTAAACGGCTCATAACCTTTAGGAGATAGAGCGTAAAAATCGCTACTAAAAGATTTGACAGAACCGTATAATAGAGAAGCATCCCAAAGCCACCATGCTTGGCGATTTCAAGATAAACTCCCGTAAAAGCCGCTAGAAACAAGAAGATACGGCTATAAAATACAAGTTTGTAGTGCTTTGACATGTTTAAATTTTCTTCACAAACTCTGATTTGAGTTTCATGGCACCAAAGCCATCAATCTTACAGTCAATATTGTGGTCGCCTTCTACGATGCGGATATTTTTCACGCGCGTCCCTTGTTTCAAATCTTTTGGCGCACCTTTTACTTTCAAGTCCTTGATGAGGGTTACTGTATCACCATCAGCCAATTTATTTCCGTTGGCATCGATAGCGACAAGACCTTCTTCTACTTCTGCAACTTCAGCAGGATTCCACTCATGAGCACACTCTGGGCAAACCAGTAGGGCACCGTCTTCGTAGACATACTCTGAGTTACATTGTGGGCAATTTGGTAGGTTGTTCATGGTTTCTCCTTATCATCATTCACTATTCTTTGAAAATCAAAATTTCTCGAACAGCAACTATTATACCTTAAATTCAGCATTTTGACAAATTTAGAAAAAAACCGATATCAATCTATCGGCTTTTCAATATTTACATTCTTTTTTTAGCTTCTGCTTTGATTTTTTCAACTACTTCTTGAATGTTCAAACCAGTTGTATCAAGATAGACAGCATCCTCTGCTTGTTTGAGAGGTGAAGTCTCACGATGGCTATCCTTGTAGTCACGCGCAGCAATCTCCTCTTTTAGGGTTTCAAGGTCTGTTTCAATTCCCTTGGCAATATTTTCCTTGTAACGACGCTCTGCTCTCTCATCAACAGAGGCTACTAGGAAAATTTTCAACTCTGCTTGTGGCAATACGACAGTTCCAATATCACGACCGTCCATAACAATTCCACCTTGCTGGGCAATCTCTTGTTGGAGAGAAACTAGTTTCTCACGCACTTGAGGAATTGCTGCAATAGCAGAAACATGATTGGTTACTTCATTTTCACGGATAGGATGAGTAATATCCACATCTCCCACAAAAACAAGCTGGTCTCCAGTTTCTGAACGTCCAAAGCTGATTGGATGCCGGTCCAATAAGGTTAGAAGTTCTTCAACTTGTTCAACTCCTAATTGATTCTTGAGAGCCATGTAGGTCGCTGCACGATACATAGCACCTGTATCTAGGTAGGTATAACCAAAATCCTTAGCAATAATCTTTGCGACTGTACTCTTACCACTTGAAGCAGGACCGTCAATAGCAATTTGAATGGTTTTCATATCAACTCCTATTTTATTTTTACAACATCACCTGGATTAGCAAACCAAGACCCTGTAGCCATATGACTAGGATTTAAGGCTTCTAACTGAGCAATCGAAATCCCAGCGCGAGCTGCAATGGCTGCTTCTCCTTCTCCAGCCAAGACTTTTGTCGTCCCTTCTGGATCTGTAGCTTCCTCCGAGTGTTCAGAAGAAGATTCTGAACTCTGTTCAGTCTGGGAACTACTAGAAGATGAAATCTGTACTACATTTGCATCAGAATCGTGAAAATCTTTCAAGGCTGCTGTGCGATTACTCCCACCTGATGATAGATAGATGAGAACAATAATCATTACCACCACAATTACAAAGAAAATACTGGCTAAGATCGTCAAGACACGATTGGCTACTACATCTCTACCTTGAGTTCTCTTACGACGTTCTGATCTTGTTTCTTCTTGATTTTCATAAATATCTTCTTGCCACGGTTCTTTTGCCATACCTTACTCCTTGTTTTTTTTTACTTTTCTTATTACAATATAAATATGAAAATCACACTTATACCTGAACGATGTATCGCCTGTGGGCTTTGCCAAACTTATTCTGATTTATTTGATTACCACGATAATGGAATCGTGCGTTTTTACGATGACCCTGACCAACTGGAAAAAGAAATTTCTCCTAGCCAGGATGTCTTAGAGGCTGTTAAAAATTGCCCAACTCGCGCCCTGATTGGAAACCAGGAAGCCTAAATCAATGGCGATAATCCACTCCCTCTAGTTTAGCACATTTCCATGTAAAATTATAGTCTTTTCACTTTATTTTTTTCTGTAAAATCAGGAAGATCGCTTTTTTCTTTGATAAGATAAAGTGGTCTTTTTTTAGTCTCTAGATAAATCTTACTGATATACTTGCCGAGAATCCCAATGGTCAAGAGTTGGATTCCCCCAAGAAAGAGAATAACAGCCATCAGAGAGGTCCAACCTGATGTCGGATTACCCAAAATGAGGGTCCGAACCACAACAAAAAAGGTCATTAGTAGAGAAACAAAGCAAGATAAGAGACCAGCTACGAAAGCTATAATCAAGGGAAAATCTGAAAAGTTAACAATCCCTTCAATAGAGTAGAAGATGAGTTGCCTAAAACTCCAACTGGTCTTGCCAGCCTTCCTTTCGACATTTGGATAGTCCAAATAGTAGGTTTTGAAACCGACCCAGGCAAAGAGCCCCTTTGAAAAACGATTGGACTCGGTCAAGCTTAAAATAGCATCGACTACAGACCGTCTCATCATGCGAAAATCACGGACACCTGAGGGCAAGGCTACTGGGCTAATTTTTTGCATAAGGCGGTAAAAGAGATCAGCACAGAAACTGCGAAAGAAGGGTTCTCCCTCTCTACTGGTTCTTCGTGTTCCTACACAGTCCAAATCTGCATTTTGGTCTAGTAAGGCTTTCATCTCAAGCAACATACTCGGAGGATCCTGCAGGTCTGCATCCATCACCACCACCAGATCTCCTGTCGCATATTGCAAGCCTGAATAGAGGGCTGCTTCTTTACCAAAATTTCGAGAGAAAGAAAGATAATGCACTGCCGGATTTTGTTCCCGATAGGCCTTTAACAGTTCCAAGGTCCCATCACTTGATCCATCATCGACAAAGACATACTCGATTTCTGTTTCCAAATCTGGAAGTAAAACTTCCAAAGCCTGATAAAAAAGAGGAAGTACTTCCTCTTCGTTTAAACAGGGGACAATGATTGATATCACCATCTTAGTCTTCGAATCCATTTGGATGCTTGCTTTGCCAACGCCATGCGTCTTCACACATTTGGGTGATATCTAGTTCTGCTTCCCAGCCAAGTTCAGCTTTGGCTTTTGCAGGATCTGAATAGCAGGCTGCGATATCCCCTGGGCGACGGTCTACGATACGGTAAGGAATCGGACGTCCCACTGCTTTTTCCATGTTTTGGATAATTTCAAGAACTGAGTAACCTTTGCCTGTTCCAAGGTTGTAAACGTTTAGACCAGAACCTTTTTGGATTTTTTTCAAAGCTGCAACGTGACCTTTGGCTAGGTCTACGACATGGATATAGTCACGAACACCAGTCCCGTCTTCCGTATCGTAATCATCTCCAAACACTTGCACTTGCTCTAATTTTCCAACGGCTACTTGAGTCACATATGGCAAGAGATTGTTTGGAATACCGTTTGGATTTTCTCCCAAATCTCCACTCTCATGGGCTCCGATTGGGTTGAAATAACGAAGCAAGACAACATTCCATTCTGAGTCTGCTTTGTAAATATCGGTCAAAATTTCCTCTAACATGAGCTTGGTACGACCGTATGGGTTGGTCACTGAAAGTGGGAAATCTTCCAAGATGGGCACTGTATGAGGATCTCCATAAACTGTCGCAGAAGAACTGAAAATAATGTTTTTACAGTTGTTTTCTTCCATGACCTTCAAAAGACTAACAGTTCCAGCGATATTGTTGTCATAGTAGGCAAGAGGGATACGTGTTGATTCGCCAACAGCCTTCAAACCAGCAAAGTGAATGACCCCTGTTGGTTCTTCTTGTTTGAAAATGTCACGAAGAGTATCTGTATCACGGATATCAGCCTCATAAAAAGGAATCTCAACTCCTGTAATTCTCTCAACAACTTCTAAACTTTTTCTGTTACTATTAACAAGGTTATCCACCACAACAACCTGATGACCTGCTTGGATTAACTCAATAACTGTGTGGGTTCCGATAAAACCAGCTCCACCTGTTACCAAAATCTTTTCTTGCATCTTTGTTCCTCGATTCTCGGATTTTTTCTTATTTTACCATTTTTGATAGGGAATGTCATTTACAATCCTAGAAGCTAAGCTAAAATTTCAGTAAAACATTTATTCGCTTTTTACTCGTTTGACATAGTTTTCAATTGGGTAGTTTGCTGGGTCCAAAGTCAATTCCTTACCTTGGATCAGTTGTGCTAGGTGGTAACCAATGATAGGACCAGTTGTGAGGCCTGATGAACCTAGTCCACTAGCAGCATAGACACCTGCCAATTCTGGCACCTGCCCAAAGAAAGGAGAGAAATCGCTGGTATAGGCACGGATTCCCACACGCTCAGCTCTTGAAGTAGCTTCGGCCAAGATCGGATAGTGAGGCAAGGCCGCCTCCTCCATTTGTTGGAGTAAAGTTTCATCTACCGTCAAATCAAATCCCATGTCATTTTCGTGGGTAGCGCCTAAGGACAATTTTCCACCTGCAAAAGGAATCAAATCCCACTCCCCTTCTGGCATAACCACAGGGTAATCTTCCATGTCTTGGGCCAGCTGATAATCTCGGAGTTGTCCTTTTTGAGGACGGACATCCACAGCATAACCCAAGGGTTCTAACATATCCCCCAACCAAGCTCCCGTCGCCAAAATAACCTGATCAAACACCTCTTCACCAATCTGGTAACCTGATGCTAACGGTGTCAGAGTCACTTTTTCTTTGACCAGCTTGACCTGACTGGCTTCTAGCAAACGAGTCACTAAGAGTTGACCATCTACTCTCGCTCCACCAGAAGCATAGAGCAAGCGATCAAATCCCTGTAAGCCAGGGAATAATTCATTAGCTGATGCTGGGTCCAGAATGGCTAATTGCCCTATCAAGGGAGATTCTTCTCTGCGCTGGAGGGCCAGTTCATAGAGTTCTTCTAGCTTAGATTCATCCTTTTTCATGAGAAAGACTCCCGAACGCTGGTAAAAGTCGATTTCCTGACCTGACTTCTCTAAATCAGCCAACAAATCCACATAAAAGTCAGCTCCCAAGCGTGCCATCTTGTACCAGGCTTTATTGCGGCGTTTTGAAAACCAAGGACTGATAATGCCCGCCGCAGCCTTGGTAGCCTGACCTTGTCCATGGTCAAAAACGGTCACCTCAAGGTCACTTTCTTTCGAGAGATAGTAGGCAGCTGTGGCACCTACAATCCCTGCTCCGATAATGGCAACTTTCTTCATTGTCTTCACTTTCTAACTAGATATGATGGAAAGGATTGGTCGATGCTTGACTAGGCACAATATCAATAGACCAATCCTTCTCCTCCTTCCATTGAGTAAGGAGTGCTGCGATTTTTTCCACAAAAAGCACTTCGATATAGTGACCTGGGTCCAGTGCCAGCAAGCCATCAGACAGCATATCTTGGGCAGTGTGATAGTAGATATCGCCAGTGATGTAGACATCTGCTCCCTTTGCTAAAGCATCCTTATAGAAAGATTGGCCACTACCGCCACAGATGGCCACTCTTGAAATAGGCTTCTGCAAATCACTCTCTTGATAATGCACCATTCGAAGACTATCTAGACCAAAGATTTGCTTAACATGCTGGGCTAATTTCCCAAAGGTCTGAGTCTGAATATTTCCAATCCGTCCAATTCCACGTTCAGGACCTGTCTCCTGCAGATAAGTCGTCTCCTCAATGCCTAGCATCTGGCAGAACCAGTCATTGAGGCCATTTTCAACGATATCAATATTGGTATGGCTGACATAAACTGCGATGTCATGCTTGACCAGGTCAATGTAAATCTGATTTTGCGGACGGCTAGCTACCAAGTCCTTGATAGGACGAAAAATCGGCGCGTGCTTGACAATAATCAAGTCCACACCCTTTTCAATTGCCTCTGCCACCGTCTCTTCACGAATGTCGAGAGCCACCATGACACTTTGGATATCCTTGTCCAAAGTGCCAATTTGCAGGCCACGACTGTCTCCCTCAATTGAAAATTCCTGAGGGCAAAAGGCTTCATATACGTTAATTACTTCACTTGCTAGCATGGAGAACCTCCTTGATGGCTTGAATTTTATCTACTAGAACTTGACGTTCCTCCAGATTTTTTTCTGGGATTTGGTTAAGGGCAAACTCTAACTTATCAGCCTCTTTTTGCCATTTTTGGACAAAGACTGGACTGACCTCTTTGGACAAGAAAGGTCCAAAGCGGACATCGCTAGCTGATAGCTTCATTTGTCCTGCTTCCACTAGCAAAATCTCGTAAAACTTGCCAGCTTCTTCTAGAATGCTTTCCGCTACAATCTGAAAGCCATTGTCTTGCAACCAAATGCGCAAGTCGTCTTCACGATTATTAGGCTGGAGAATCAAACGTTCTACATTAGCCAGTTTGTCCAAGCCTTCTTCCAATATCCTAGCAATCAAACGACCACCCATACCTGCAACGGTAATAACCGATACTTGGTCTGCCTCTTCAAAGGCTGCTAGGCCATTGGCTAAACGGACTTGGATTTTCTCATTTAAACCGTGAGCCTCAACATTTTTAACCGCAGATTGGTAGGGACCTTCCACCACCTCGCCTGCAATGGCGCTTTTGATTTGGCCTCTCTCAACTAACTCGATGGGCAGATAAGCATGGTCACTCCCCACATCTAGTAAAATAGCTCCCTGTGGTACAAAGGAAGCCACTAGTTCTAATCTCTTTGAAATCATTTTCTCTCACTTTCCAAAACTCTATTACCTCTTATTATACCACATTTCAGCTGGCAATCTTGCACCTAAAAAGACCGCAATCCACAGATTGCAGTCTTTCTTTATTTTCTGGCTTGATAGCGACTTGTCAGGATGAAAATTACGGTAAAGACCAGCATCATGGCCCCATAGACAGGCAGTGTTTGTCCTGTTAATATCGAAATCTCAAGTAGTTTTTGAATCCTTGGGAAGAGAGCTGTAGCTAGGAAACCTCCTACTGACCAGACAATCAAGAGGACACGCCATAGGGTAAATGGCATGCAGGCTCTAAATACGGATAAGAAACCAATAGATCCCAAGAGATAATAGAGGAGAGTTGAGATTTCTAACTCAGACCAACCTTGACTACTTCCAAAAATTTTCACAAAAAGAACGCTGAACACGACCATGAGGGCACTTGGTAGGGCACGAAGCATGGACCTTCTGAGGAAATTTGGCTCTACAGGCTTGATATTTCGCTCAAAAGTCAGAACGAATGGTGGGAAACCTTCCACGAACTGGTCGATCATGGTAATCTGAATTGGAATGAAGGGGAAAATCAAGATCCACTCTGACCGTCCTAGAAGGGCACTGGCGATACAGATAACTGCCAACAGGAAGGAATAGATAGTTTTAATCAAGAAAATCGGTGCGATGTGGGCGATGTTATTGACCACCCGACGACCTTCAAAGAGAATCTCAGGAACATCATTAAAGTCAGAGTTCAAGAGAACCAGATTGGCAATCTGACGAGTCGCAGGGTCTCCCTCAGCCATCACGATAGAACAATCTGCCTCACGAAGAGCCAGGATATCATTAACTCCATCCCCAGTCATAGCTGTTGTATGCCCTGCTTTTTTCAGCGTTTGGATGATGAGTTTCTTTTGATGAGGGGAAACACGTCCGAAAATTGCAGTTTCTTCAGCTATGGCAATCAATTCCTCATCTGTGATTTTTGAGCAATCTACATAGCTGTGATAGTCGGCAAAACCAGCTTTCTGAGCAATACTAGACACAGTAACTGGATTGTCACCAGAGATAATCTTGAGTCCCACTTCTTGAGAACGGAGATAGTCCAGCGTCTCTGCTGCTCCCTCTCGAATGGGGTCCAAGATTTCCAGCAAGGCCAAGGCCTGAATATCAGAAGGTTTTTGTGGTTTGTGGTGGTCTAGTTTTTCCTGACTGAGGGCTAAAACCAAGACACGAGATCCTCGTTCAAGAGCTTCTCTAGCTTCAGGAACTTCAGCATCCAACAACATCTCCGGTGCGCCTAAGAAAACAGTTCCTAGACCTTCCAATTCCATAGCACCCCACTTCCGGTCGCTTGAGAAGGGAAGATTCGAAAGCATAGGATAGACTACCTGACCTTGGAAACGCTGGCGAATGGCTTGGGCTGTTGGATTTTTATCCTCACTATGGGCCATATAGCTGGTTAAGATGCTGTAAATATCCTTTTCACCATAAGTTTCCGTCAGCGGAATAACAGCCTCCACCTGCATCTTTCCTTGGGTGATGGTGCCCGTCTTGTCCAGACAGAGCATATCCACGCGCGCCAAGGTCTCAACAGAATACATCTCCTGCACCAAGACCTTTTTCAAGCCCAGTTTGATCACTGCAGTCAAGAGAGAAGTAATGGTCAGAAGGGCGATTCCCTTGGGCAACATTCCCAAAAGGGCTGTCGACGAATTTACAACGGATGACTTGAGAGGCAAGCCTTTTAAAAGTAAGGCTTCTAGCAAGAGAGCCAGACCAAAAGGAATGATAATCTTCCCAGTAAAACCGGCTAGCTTGTCAAGTGATTTCATGATACGGGAGTTGATTGGTTTCACTGTCTTGGCTTCCAACATGAGTTTGGCAGCATAGCTGTCAGCACCGACATGGTGGACTTGAGCCAAAACTGACCCACTGGCTAGGAAACTTCCAGACAAGAGCAAGGCGTCAACTTCCTTTTGCACCAAATCACTTTCCCCCGTCAACATGGCTTCATTGACTTCCGCAAATCCTTCCAGAACCAAGGCATCACTGGGAATCTGCTCCCCAGCAGACAAACGAATGACGTCTCCTAGCAACAATTCTTCAGGATTGAGGGCAACTTCCTGTCCATCACGAATGGTTTTGACCTTTTCCTTGGTCATGAGATTGAGCTTGTCCACCATGTGTTTAGCCCGCAGCTCAGTCACAATCCCAGAAAAAGCGTTAAAGCAAATAACGGCAAAGAAGACCAGATTGCTCCAAGCCTGCACAAAGGCTAGTGCCAAAGCAATAGCAAAGTTCAAAGCATTAAAAAGAGTAAAGACATTTCGTTTAACGATTTGCCAAGTGCTGGTACTGGCCGAAGCAGTAAAATCATTGACCAAGCCCTTAGCCTGTCTTTCCTTGACTTCTCTTTGGGTTAATCCCATAATCTTATTTTTATCCATAAATTCTATCATATCATTTTTTCTAAAAGAATTCTAATCTCATCCCAAATATGCACCTAGTCAAGGGAAAAAGTTTGCCAGCCCTCCTTTGATAAGGTATAATAATAACAAGAAAAGAATCGAAGGAGATCGCATGTTTTATACTTATTTACGTGGATTGGTTGTCCTGCTCCTATGGTCCATCAATGGCAATGCCCACTATCATAATACTGATAAAATTCCTAATCAAGATGAAAATTATATTCTGGTTGCCCCTCACCGCACTTGGTGGGATCCTGTTTACATGGCCTTTGCGACCAAGCCAAAACAGTTCATCTTTATGGCAAAAAAAGAACTCTTTACCAACCGTATCTTTGGTTGGTGGATTCGTATGTGTGGTGCCTTTCCTATTGACCGTGAAAACCCCAGCGCCTCAGCCATCAAATATCCTATCAATGTTCTCAAAAAAAGTGACCGCTCCCTTATCATGTTTCCAAGTGGGAGCCGTCACTCCAACGATGTCAAGGGTGGAGTTGCTCTGATTGCCAAAATGGCCAAGGTCCGTATCATGCCGGTTACCTACACAGGTCCTATGACTTTGAAGGGCTTGGTTAGCCGTGAGCGTGTCGATATGAACTTTGGAAATCCTATCGATATCTCAGATATCAAGAAAATGAATGATGAAGGCATTGAAACAGTCGCCAATCGTATCCAAACAGAATTTCAACGTTTGGACCAAGAAACCAAACAATGGCACAACGATAAAAAACCAAATCCACTCTGGTGGTTTATCCGCATCCCTGCCCTCATCCTTGCCATTATCCTTGCTATCCTAACCATCATCTTTAGCTTTATCGCAAGCTTCGTCTGGAATCCAGATAAGAAGAGAGAGGCTCTTGGTTAAAAATACAACAATCCCTTGGCAAAAACCAAGGGATAATTCTTTTACTTGATTTTCCATTTTTGAGCCAACCAGCTGGAAAAGGCTAGAAATCGTTCATCCACCTGCTCATGGTGTCCATAAGGGTCAAAGACAAACTGGCCTTTCGGATAGCGTTTTTGAAGACCGGTATGGATCTCCTCAGCATAGACTGGTGCTTGAGCCAAACGATTGCTATGATTGACTCCTTCTGTTTGACCGTTCTGTAAATACAGCAAACAGTCCAAATTTTTCACCTTTTCTTCCCTACAATAAGTCACAAAATCAGGATACCAAAAGGAACCGCAGATGGAGAAGACACAGGAAACCTTGTCAAAGCTGAAAAGACTGTAGACTGCCGCCAAACCACCTAATGAATACCCTCCATAAGCAAGGCGAGTTTTGTCTATGTGATAAAGCGACTGCAACTTGTCTAAAAGACCTCCAAATAAATGACCATGATAGGCTTTTGCCTGACCACCAAAATCTGGAGCCCCATCTCTCAGAGCCGATGTCGCCCAGGGAGTGTAGTCGTCTAGGCGATTTTTAGAAGTCAAGCCCACTAAAATCACAGAATCGGACAGGGATGATAGAAAATCCAAGTTTCCATCATTCAAGAGAATCGCTGGATAGGTTTGATTGGGAGCATAGGTCGAAGGCAGGCTGACCTTGACTTGGATTCCTTCCCAATCAAACTCATTATTTATTGATAAAGTCATTGATTTTCTCAAGGGAATCAATCACTGCTGGACCATAGTCCATCAACTCATCGTAAGAAATGGTCATGATTTTTTGATTCTTAATAGCAGGAACACCTTCCAAAACAGCATTTGCCTTCATCAACTCTACTGCTTTTTCATCCAATTTTTTATTGCGGTCGCTGGTTACATAGATAATCAACTCAGGATCCATTGACACGAGATTTTCCAAGGTCAAGCCTGATGTTCCCGTTGCAACGTTAGTATAACCAAGTTGATTCAACAAGCTTTCTTGCAAAGCAGACTTGTAGGCACCAAAGGTTTGATCATTATAAGCAACCATAATCAAAGCCTTTTTCTTTTCACCTTGGCTTGCTGGGTTTGCTTTCTTAACAGCATCAATTTTAGCTTGCAATTGGGTTGCGTATTCATTAGCCTTGTCCTGAACATTAAAAATCATTCCAAGATTTTTAACATCTTCTACGATATTCCCCAAATCTTGCTGAATCGTTGAGAGAGAAGCTTTTTGCGTATAGACTGGGATTTTATTTTCATTCCAAGTGCTAACTGTCCCCAAGGATTTTTCAGAAAACATCATGTTTCGGCCCATCAAAGAGTCTGGTTCATAAGAAAGAACTGTCTCTTGTGAGACTGTTTTTTTATCGCCGATTTGAGGAATAGTCGCAATCGCGTCCTTGTATTTGTCCGTCACAGCATTATCAGGGTTAAGCATGCCAGCAATTTTATCCTTCAAGCCTAACTCCAATAAGATTTCAGTGGTTGAAAGATTGTTGGTGATCACTTTTTCAGGTGCCTTGTCAAAGACTTGTTCGACTTCATTTCCCTTAGCATCATAGGTTTTGACCGTTAGTGGATAAGTCGTCTCTGCGTTAGCCTTTTGACTTGTTTCTGCGCTTGATTGTGTCGTAGCTTTTTCAGTGGTAGTGTTACCACAAGCTGCCAAAGTTAAGGTAGCTACTGTTACCAGTAAAATGCTTAGTGTTTTTTTCATCTTGTTTTCCTTTTCATTCTTATAAATAGTGAATCATGGCTTGCTGATCCTCAGTCCAAGTAACCTGACTTTGAACTCCGTATACAGTTTGCAATGACTCAGGGGTTATGGTCTCCTTTGGAGTCCCTTGGTAAAGGATTTCCCCCTCTTTCATCAGATAGAGATAATCCGAATAGCGACAAGCAAGTTGAATATCATGCAGGACAGCTAGAACATTTATCTTGAGTTCCTTCACAATGGCCAACAAGTCTAGCTGGTACTTGATATCCAAGTGATTGGTAGGTTCATCCAGGAGCAAAAGAGTCGGTTCTTGCGCCAAGGCACGTGCCAACAAGACTCGCTGCTTCTCTCCCCCTGACAGGGACGAATAGAGACGAGTTTTCTTCTCTAGCATATCCACCTTGACAAGAGCATCTTGAACGAGGGCATAATCTCTTTCCTTTTCCTTCTGTAAAAAAGAGAGATGGGGCGTTCTTCCTAGCAAGACGATTTCCTCAACTGTACAATCAAACTGCAATTGATTAAACTGGGTGACGACCGCCATTTGCTTGGCTGTATCTTTGAACGTCCATTGTTCCAGAGGCTTTCCATCTAGGCTTATCAAGCCTTTGTCCGCCTTTTCCTGACGATAGAGGAGTTTAAGTAGACTGGTTTTTCCACTTCCATTTGGTCCTAGTATCGTGTGAAATTGATTCCCTTCAACTTTAAGAGAAACTCCCTTGAGGATTTTTTTCTCTCCCAGTCCAAAGTGGACATCCTGACAAATCAAGTCCATATCAGACCCTCACCTCCCTTCGCCTACCTCCAACAATGTAGATAAAGAAGGGAGCACCTACTAAGGCTGTGAAAATACCAATAGGCAACTCTGCGTTTGGAATGATGACACGAGAGAGTACATCTGCCCAGATAACGAAAAGGGCACCTAATAAAGTTGCAACAGGAAAAAGCCTCCTGTAATTCGTTCCTACTAACCCTCGAGCTAAGTGAGGAGTAATCAGACCAACAAATCCAATAATCCCACAGGTCGCTACCAAGACTGCTGTCAGCACAGCTACCATGGTCACATAAAGATACCAATAAAAGCGTAAGGGAATCCCCAAAGTTAAAGCAGCTTCATCTCCCATCATCATCGCATTAAAAACACGATACTGAGTAGAGAAAAATAGAAAGGCCATTCCTACTACTATAGTTGGCAGAACTAAGTCAGACCAGGTAGTCCCGGCAAGCGAGCCCATGGTCCAAAACTTAATGGTCATCACACTGTCCGCGTTAGCTCCAACTGAGATAATAAAATTGGAAAAAGCTAGAAAAAGAGCATTGACCACCGTCCCTGATAAAATCAGACTAGAAGTCGTCATCCTTCCCTGCATAGAGGCAATGATAAGGACAGCAATTGTTGCCAAAATA
This sequence comes from bacterium, assembly GCA_905221095.1. Classification (GTDB taxonomy): domain Bacteria; phylum Bacillota; class Bacilli; order Lactobacillales; family Streptococcaceae; genus Streptococcus. The sequence continues at coordinate 6,493 of CAJNBV010000013.1, read as the reverse complement.
GCTCCAAGAAAAGCTCCAAGGCTAATCATCACTTTTAAACCAAGAATGATGCTCAAGGTTGCCCCTAGAGTTGCACCCGCAGATATTCCTAAGACATAAGGCTCTGCGATGGGATTGTTCACTGTAGACTGCATCACACTACCACACATAGAAAGGCCTGCTCCTACTATCAGACCTAACAATACTCGGGGAAATCTCATGTTCCATACAATGGCAAGAGTAGACTTGGAAACCTCTCCTATCTCAAGAGGAAATCCCAACCTGCTCAAAATAATTCGATAGGTATCGCTTAGATGAATCGCAACGGATCCCATAGAGACTGCTAGAAAGAGCGAAATACATAAAACAGCTAGCAAAATACATAAAAGAAATACAAATTTCAGGTCCTGTCGGCTTCCAGAAAATTTGGAAAGCATGCAAACCTCCTTTGATAGAATATTAAAAATTTAGAAAATTCTCATGAAAAGTATACCATATTTTCAACAATGGAACAAGATGAGAAAAATAAATATAGTTGGTTTTATTGTGCTAGCAACCGTAACCGAAGATTATACTTGAGTATATAGAGATAAGGTGCCAACGCAAAAAGCCCTCTGAAAATCAGAGAGCTGATTTTCAGAGGGCTAAAATCCTAGTGAAACAAAAAAATCTACACGGTCAGAAAAGTCTCTATCGTGCCATTTTCATACATGATGTATAGTCCAAGTAGAATGAATACTAAGGGCACAATGATTCGCTCGTATTTTTCAATTGTCTCGAATATTAAGGGAATAGAGGATAAGACCCGACTAATCTCGCATAAGATAATTATGCCGATTACAAACACAAGCAAGGCCACGAGGGTCTGTGACCAATCTAACGAAGCAAAATAAGGTATATAGATACCTAAATTATCTCCGCCAGACGCAATTGTCAGCAATGTAACTGTCCAAAACAGTTGATTTGCCTTGCTTTGTTCTAATCTTTCAATAATTTCTTCCTCTTCTTCCTCTTCTTCCTCACCTTCTCCAACAATTGCAAAGCGAATCCCTAAATAGATAGGGATTAAACCAAGCAATCCAACCATCCATTCTTCAGGCACGAAATTAACGACATAAGCAGCAACTAAACTCGCCCCTACAAGTAAGCCTGTGCCTAGATATTGCCCCGCATAAATATGCCATTTTTGTTTATTCTGTGATAGCTGTGCAAATAAAATAAATAAAATAATTAAATAATCGATACTGGTGGAAATATAAACACCAATAGCAGATATGATTGTCTGTCCCATAAAAAACCCTCCTGTATTAGTCAGTAATAAATCAGCAGATTTTAGGAGAGCACAGACACATTAATTTAGCTATCGCTAGTGGGTAATTTCGAACATAGGAAAGCATTTTACTCCTCCTCAAAACGTAGTTACAAAGTAATTTCTAACTGGAATTCGTGACTACTTCCATGTAAAGTATAACATACTATACTTTACTTCGTAAAGTGTGGGCTCTCCGAAGGGGCTTGCAGACAGCTACTCGGCTTTTCAAGCCGAGTAGCTACGCACCTTTATGGTGTAATTAGCTGATACCATTTGAGGTTTTTGTAGTCTCCAAAATTGTGACCTATAAAACCTCTAAAACCTCAATAAAAAAGCCCTCTTAAAATCAGAGAGCTCCAGTCTTGCTGGATAAACTGTTTATAGACTAGGCGACGAGGCGAAGGTTGTACGAAACTTTCAGTGAAACAAAAAAAAATCTCCCCGAAGGGAGAAGATCTGGTTTATTTTACCTTACAGTGCTAGGAACCGTAACCGAAGATTATACTTGAGTATATCGAGGTAAGGTGACAACGCAATGTAAGTGGAAAATAAAGCAGATTAGCGACGAAGTCCTAGAGAGTTGATTAACTCACGGTAACGGTTAACGTCGTTTTTACGCAAGTATGCAAGCAAGTTACGACGGCGACCGATTTTCTTCATCAATCCACGGTAAGTAGCGTGGTCTTTTTTGTGTTGTTTGATGTGTTCGTTAAGGTGGTTGATTTCCCAAGTAAGGACAGCAACTTGAACCTCTACTGAACCTGTATCACCTTCGTGACGTGCATATTGTGCGATGATTTCATTTTTTTTCTCTTTTGAGATTGCCATGATGTTTCTCCTTTTTATTTGGCTTCATCCGAGTGACAGGTTGGCATGCCTGCAACCAAGAAGAAGTTATTTGTCTTTACGACATTCCCTATTCTACCAATAACTAACTTCTTTGTCAACAGATTTACTTTCTTGTTTTAAGTATGCTATAATAATTATAGCAAGAAATCTAAGTTGTCTGTTTTTTAAAACGAGGTGATTATCATGCCTAGATTCTATTCCTATCTCCCCTACTATTTGGTCATCTTTTTCTTTTACTGGCCACTTTATGAGTTGTTATCACTAATCGTTTCTGACCCCCTTTTGCTCAAAAGTCTCTACGTAAATAGTATTCTCTTCTATACACCTCTAGTAATCTTCATTGTGTCGTTACTATATAGCTACCGATTCTATTTTTCAATTTGGTGGTTACTTACTATTGGTTTGCTCTTTGGCTTTACTATCATAACCTTTGGTGAGTTTATACTAATTTACTTGCTAACCTATGAAACCTTGGCTCTGATGGGCATGGCTTCCGGTATTGGTATCAAGCATATTCTACAAAAAATGAAAAACAAAAAACTTTCACAAAATCCTTGAAAAATCTCACAATCATGCTATAATAATCCATAGAGACAAGTCATTTAGTCCCTTTCTAATAGAGAGTGCGTGGTTGCTGGAAACGCATAGGAGGCCTAAACTGATACTACTCGTGAGTTTTTTATGAAAACATAAAACGGTGGCCACGTTATAGCCAATCAGAGGTGTCCCTCTTTTTTGAGGAACATAAATGAAGGTGGAACCACGTTGCGACGTCCTTTCGAGGATGTCGCTTTTTGTTTTTCTAGCTTTCACTATCCTCTGTCCCTGTTTTCATAATAGGGCTAACACATTCGTCAATAATATAAGTAAGGAGAACATCATGATTAACATTACTTTCCCAGATGGCGCTGTTCGTGAATTCGAATCTGGCGTTACAACTTTTGAAATTGCCCAATCTATCAGCAATTCCCTAGCTAAAAAAGCTTTGGCTGGTAAATTCAACGGCAAACTCATCGACACTACTCGTGCTATCACTGAAGATGGAAGCATCGAAATCGTGACACCTGATCACGAAGATGCCCTTCCAATCTTGCGTCACTCTGCTGCCCACTTGTTCGCCCAAGCAGCTCGTCGCCTTTTCCCAGACATTCATTTGGGAGTTGGTCCAGCTATCGAAGACGGTTTCTACTACGATACTGACAATACGGCTGGTCAAATCTCTAACGAAGACCTTCCTCGTATCGAAGAAGAAATGCAAAAGATCGTCAAAGAAAACTTCCCATCAATCCGTGAAGAAGTGACTAAAGACGAGGCACGTGAAATCTTCAAGAACGACCCTTACAAGTTGGAATTGATTGAAGAACATTCAGAAGACGAGGGTGGTTTGACTATCTACCGTCAGGGTGAATACGTGGACCTTTGCCGTGGACCTCATGTCCCATCAACAGGCCGTATCCAAATCTTCCACCTTCTCCATGTAGCAGGTGCTTACTGGCGCGGAAATAGCGACAATGCTATGATGCAACGTATCTATGGTACAGCTTGGTTTGACAAGAAAGACTTGAAAAACTACCTTCAAATGCGTGAAGAAGCTAAGGAACGTGACCACCGTAAACTTGGTAAAGAGCTTGACCTCTTCATGATTTCTCAAGAAGTTGGTCAAGGACTTCCATTCTGGTTGCCAAACGGTGCAACTATCCGTCGTGAATTGGAACGCTACATTGTCGACAAAGAGTTGGCTTCTGGCTACCAACACGTCTACACTCCACCACTTGCGTCTGTTGAACTTTACAAGACTTCTGGTCACTGGGATCATTACCAAGAAGATATGTTCCCAACTATGGACATGGGTGACGGGGAAGAATTCGTCCTTCGTCCAATGAACTGTCCACACCACATTCAAGTCTTCAAACACCATGTTCACTCTTACCGCGAATTGCCAATCCGTATCGCAGAAATCGGTATGATGCACCGTTACGAAAAATCTGGTTCCCTCACTGGTCTTCAACGTGTGCGTGAAATGTCACTCAACGACGGTCACCTCTTTGTAACTCCAGAACAAATCCAAGATGAATTCCAACGTGCCCTTCAGTTGATTATCGATGTTTATGAAGACTTCAACTTGACTGAATACCGCTTCCGCCTCTCTCTTCGTGACCCTCAAGATACTCACAAGTACTTTGATAACGATGAAATGTGGGAAAATGCCCAAACCATGCTTCGTGCAGCCCTTGATGAAATGGGTGTTGACTACTTTGAAGCTGAGGGCGAAGCAGCCTTCTACGGACCAAAATTAGATATCCAAGTTAAGACTGCCCTTGGAAAAGAAGAAACTCTCTCTACTATCCAGCTTGACTTCTTGCTTCCAGAACGCTTCGACCTCAAATACATCGGAGCTGACGGTGAAGAACACCGTCCAGTTATGATCCACCGTGGGGTTATCTCAACTATGGAACGCTTCACAGCTATCTTGATTGAGAACTACAAAGGTGCCTTCCCAACATGGCTTGCACCACACCAAGTAACCCTCATCCCAGTATCTAACGAAAAACACGTGGACTACGCTTGGGAAGTGGCTAAGAAACTCCGTGACCGTGGTGTCCGTGCAGACGTAGATGAGCGCAATGAAAAAATGCAATTCAAGATTCGTGCTTCACAAACAAGCAAAATTCCTTACCAATTAATCGTTGGGGACAAGGAAATGGAAGATGGAACTGTCAACGTTCGTCGTTATGGGCAAAAAGAAACACAAACTGTCTCAGTTGATGACTTTGTTCAAGCTATCCTAGCTGATATCGCCAACAAATCACGTGTTGAGAAATAAGAGATAAAACCTGGGATAAAATCCTAGCTACCTAAAAAGCAACAACTATTTCAGCTGTTGCTTTTTTATATTTTATTTAATCTGAGCTAGTAGTGATTGGTCAAACCACCACACAAGATTTGCTTTCATGAGTTAGATAAGATCAATATCCTCAATCCTTGTCTGCTTCATTTTCTTTTACGAGATCTTTTTGTGAATCTTTTTCAGAGAGTTTTTGATCGATATACTTGTTAATGGTTTCATAAAATTCCTTGGTCATCTCACTATCTAATTTTGTCGAATTATGGACTTGATTGACTTTCAATTGGACAGATTGAATACCGTAAGAGGCTTGTTTTTGGTGGATCGTTTCTAATTCTTCTTCTGAAATCGGATCTCCAACAACCGTCAAGACTAATTCATTGTCCCTTGACTTATAGACTTGATTAATGACCGTGTGATTGGCGAATTCTTTTCCTACAAACTGTTTGATTCCTTCTTTTCGCGCTTGATCTATCGTCAGAGTGACTGCTGAATAGCTTGCTGGAAGAATCAATAATACAATCAAGGATATCAACCCAATTCTCATTTTAATGTTTAGCTCTTTAAATGAACTTAAGGGAGATTTTCTCATCAAAATTCTTGTTCCAACAATGTTTGTTAACATGATGAAGACACAGTTGATCAAGAAAAGATAGAGAGCCCCATATAAAAATCGTACATTTCCATTAGCTAAACCATAACCTGCAGTACAGATAGGTGGCATTAGAGCTGTTGCAATAGCTACTCCTGGCACGATATTGTTTGCTTCTTTTTTCCTTGACCCAATTACACCTGCTATCCCACCAGCAATAGCTATGAGAACATCCCAAATGGTTGGAGAGGTTCGTGCAATCAATTCGCTACTTGCATAAGATAAGGGAGAAATCCAGAAATACAGAGTCGAGACAAGCAAGCTGACCAATACTTGAGTAAATAAAACCTCTAAAGATTGCTTGATTAAACGCGTATCAAAAATAGCTAAACCGAATCCCAGTCCAACAATCGACGTCATAAGAGGGGAAATCAACATGGCTCCAATAATGACAGCTGTTGAATTCATATTTAAACCTATAGAGGCAATAAAAATCGCACACATCAAAATCACTGTATCTCTTAATCGAACATGAAGATCATCATATAATTTCTCACGGTATTCACGTGTTGAATAGTTTCCGGTCATTGGTTACTCCTTTTATTTCATATAATCTTGTTTCTGCATGGATGAGGGTAGAGAGAGTTCTGTCCAATCTTACATATTTTTAATTCTCACCTGTTATTCTGTTGAAAATTATCCTCTAACTATCCGTCAGTCCATCCTTAACATTATATCAAAAATTTTACAGTCTTTCTCTGAGGAAATCTATCAATTGAACAGATAGATGAAGCAAGAAATTTTTGTTTCTTTATCCTAAGAAGGAAAAACGGTATCTCTGTACTGACCCCAAAAAGTTGGACAAATAATTATTGAAAGGATTTAGTTCTGTATTGGACAGGACTAAGTCCTTTTA
>CAJNBV010000012.1 GCA_905221095.1 bacterium | reverse complement strand
ATGGGACTTTTTTTCTACACAAAAATAGGCTCTATAATATCTATAGGGGATTTACCCACTACAAATATTATAGAGCCTAAATAATGGAATCACACACCGCGTGTGATTTTTTTACTTTCATAAAGAATTTTTATCAGTGCAATTTAAAATATATATTATACACGGTATAGAATCTGTGATAGACTAGGTTTCAACAAAATGAAAAGAGGTTTTATGATGACAACATTTACCATCCATACAGTAGAATCAGCACCAGCAGAAGTGAAAGAAGTTCTTGAAACAGTAGAAAAAGATAACAATGGCTATATTCCCAACCTAATCGGTCTTTTGGCTAATGCACCAACTGCTTTAGAAGCTTACAGAACTGTCGGAGCTATCAACCGCCGCAATAGCCTGACACCTGTTGAGCGCGAAGTGGTGCAAATCACGGCAGCCGTAACTAATGGTTGTGCCTTCTGCGTCGCAGGTCACACAGCCTTTTCCATCAAACAAATCCAGATGAATGATGACCTGCTTCAAGCCCTTCGTAATCGCACTCCAATTGAAACAGATCCTAAATTGGACACCCTAGCTAAGTTTACCTTGGCGGTTATCAATACCAAGGGTCGTGTAGGAGATGAAGCTTTGTCTGAGTTTTTAGAAGCTGGCTACACGCAACAAAATGCCTTGGATGTAGTCCTTGGTGTCAGCCTAGCAAGCCTCTGTAACTATGCCAACAATCTAGCTAATACACCAATTAATCCAGAATTGCAACCTTATGCTTAATTCATATCTGAGTAAAAAATGAAGTCTGAAATAATCGGACTTCGTTTTTTTAAGTCCTCATTTAAGCGCTTTTATGCTATACTGAAACTAACATGATTATTGGAGGTTAGGATGAAAAAACTCCCCTTAGTATTTTCAGGTTGTTTGCTAGGTTTGGCAGGAGCTGGAAATCTCGTTTTAGATACGTTGCCAGTTCTGTCACATCTACTGAGTATGTCAGGTTTGATTTTGTGGATATTCTTTCTGATTCTTCATTTGCTTAATTGGAAAGAAACCAAGCAAGAACTGACCAAGCCCCCTCTTTTGTCAGGAATGGCTACTTTCCCCATGGCTGGAATGATTTTATCGACTTATGTCTTTCGCGTGTTTCCTCATCTTCCTCTGGTAGCACAAGGAATCTGGTGGTTTTCATTTCTCTTGGATTTGGCCTTGATTGTTGGTTTCACCATCAAATTTGCCTGTCCAGGTAAGAGAGTCAATGCGACACCGAGCTGGACGGTTCTCTATGTGGGGATAGCAGTGGCAGCCTTGACTTATCCACTGGTAGGTATCATCGAAATTGCCTATGCAACTTTGAGTTTTGGCTTTATCTTGACCTTCTATCTCTATCCTCTTATTTATAGCGATTTAAAGAAACATCCACTCCCTGTAGCTATGCTTGGACAGGAAGGAATCTACTGTGCTCCCTTCTCTCTACTCTTGGCTTCCTTGGTTCGAGTTGGAGGAGTCAGCCTACCGACTTGGCTCTTGATCGTAATGATTCTTGCATCTCAATCCTTCTTTTTCTTTGTTTTAACTCGCCTGCCCAATATTTTAAAACAAGGCTTTCAACCAGCCTTTTCAGCCCTAACCTTCCCAACCATTATCACAGCTACCTCGCTCAAGATGGCTCAGGGAATCTTGAAACTTCCATTTCTGGATTATCTGGTAGTGGCTGAAACCGTTATTTGCCTCACTATTTTATTCTTTGTATTAGTCGCTTATCTGATTTGGTTACGAAAAAAGGTCTAGCTAGAAATAGCTAAACCTTTTTTCGTAAGTGTCCGTACACTTACTGTGCTTACTACAAAAGTCAAGTAAGCATTTTTCTAAAATTGTAAATATATTATACCATAAAATTCAAGAGAAATGAGAAAACGCTATTGACAAATTGTCAGTAAGGTGGTATGATGTACAATAGGGGGGGATAAAATGCGAGATGTAAAAGAACCGGAAATACGACGTGCTGAAATTATGGATGCTGCAATGCTACTATTTATAGAGCAAGGGTATACTAATACAACAACTCAGGATATTGTTGACAAAGTAAATATATCAAGAGGCTTGCTGTACTATCACTTTAAGAATAAAGAAGATATCTTATATTGCCTGGTAGAACAATATTCAGATAAATTATTGAAGGATATTCATGCTATTGTTTATGATGAAGATAAAACTGCCATTGAAAAAATTAGAGCTTTTATAGATGCCACAATTATATCTTCGGAAAATATTTCAGCAGAGGGAACTGAGTTACAAAAGACGGTTGATCTTGAAGAAAACCGTTATATGTTAGATAAGTTATCCCATAAGCTCATCGAAAAACTGACCATATATTTTGAGAGGATAATAAATCAAGGTATATTAGAAAAAGTATTTTTTGTAAAATATCCATCAGAAACAGCAGAATTCCTGATGACAGCCTATGTTTTTGTTTCTAATAACATAGGTATAAAAACTTCAAAGAAAGAACCTGTCAAAGATTACTTGGATGCATTTAAGATAATGCTAGAACAAAACCTAAATACAGAGGAACTCTTTAGCTATTAAAAAGAGATGGAATTTCTGTAAAGAGAACTATGTGCCGATAGCTAAATAAAAACAAGCTATCGGTATTATTTCAAAGTATAACTGACAAATTGTCAATGAGGGTGAAAATATGTTAGAGATAAAGAATTTTAGTAAATGTTATGGGGATAAAAAGGTTGTGGATAACCTATCTATTTCAGTACAACCTGGAGATATTTATGGTTTTATTGGGGCAAATGGTGCGGGGAAAACGTCAACGATAAAGGCAGTTGTCGGTATCCATGATTTTGAAGACGGAAGTATAATTATCAACGGTCATTCTATTAAAGAAGAACCTGTTATTTGTAAAAAAATGATGGCGTATATCCCAGATAATCCAGATTTGTATGAACATATGACAGGATTTCAATATATTAATTTTATTGCTGACCTGTTTGAAATTCCTACTAAAATACGCAGGGAAAGGATCCAAAAATATGGTGATTTATTTGATATGACTGAGCATCTTTCGGGGATGATATCTTCGTATTCACATGGTATGAAGCAACGAACAGCTATTATTTCTGCACTGGTACATTCTCCTAAACTGTTGATTTTAGATGAACCCTTTGTTGGGCTGGATCCCAAAGCAACTTTCCTACTAAAGAAAATTATGCATGAGTGTGTTTCAGATGGAGGCGCTATTTTCTTTTCAACCCATGTATTGGACGTTGCAGAAAAATTATGTAATAAGATTGCCATTATCAAAAATGGAAAGTTAATCGCAAGCGGAAATACAGAAGAAGTCAAAGGTGATAAAACTTTGGAAACTTTTTTCATGGAGGTACAAGATAATGAGCAAAATTTGGATACTAATTAGAGCCCAATTGATAAATTTTTTTCCGATTAACGAGATTAGAGAGACGGGAAATAAAAAACAAAGTTCAATGGCTATTGCGAGTTTTGGCATAATAACCCTTTCCTTATTTTGCTTTGTTTATAATATACTAACAGCGAAAACATTGGTACACGTCGGACAGCAGGACTTGATACCGGCATATATGGTCTCTGTCTCAAGTTTTTCAATACTATTTTTAACAGTATTTTATTCGAATGGCATTTTATTTGGAAGTCGAGATATGGAAATTCTCTTATCTTTACCTGTTAAAAGTTTGGATATTATTACCAGCAAGTTCATGTTTATGTACTTATTGAATTTTTTAATAGGATTGATGTTTATGCTCCCGGGTGGAATTGTATGGATCTTGAATGGAAGTTTAAACGTCTTACAAATTGTACTGTATTTTACTTCTATCATCTTTGCTCCCTTGATACCTATGTGTATAGCAGCATGTATGGGAATCATTGTTGTGACTATTTCATCTTATTTTAAGAGGAAAAATGTTATTGCTCTAATCTTTTCATTTGCAATGATAGGCATAATTGGATATATTGCAGTGTCAGCTATGAAATCAGGTAATGAAGACAGCATTGAGATCATGCTTTCTAAGCAAATTACAGAACTGTACCCAATATCCGGGTTATTCGTGCAACACACAAATTTTCCAATGTATATTGGAATGGGATTATTTATTGCTTTTTCAACAGCAGTTTTTTATATATTTGTAAAAATTGTTGCGATGAAGTATGGATTGCTTAATACTCTTGCTAAAACAACATCAAGATATTCTGATAACAAAAAATCTTATAATAGAAAATCGATATTTCTTGCCTTGTATAAAAAAGAAATGGGCCGCTTTTTAAGCTCGTACATGGCGGTCTTGAATGCAGGCCTTGGTGTAATACTTTTATGTGTTTTTAGTATTTTTTTGCTTTTTAATTCTGTAGAACAAATAGGAGAGTCTTCAGGGATAGAAAATATAAATGAATATCTCTCAAATTTTGCTCCATTATTTATTGCATCTATGCTCTCACTCAGTTGCCCAGCAGCTTCAGCGATATCTTTAGAAGGAAAAAACATTTGGATTTTGCAAAGCTCTCCTGTTAAGGTAAAAATGATCTTAAATTCTAAGATAGCTGTAAACCTTACACTTCATTTGATTGGGTATATGATTTCCATATTTGCATTTACGCTAAAACTTGATATGAACTTTATTCAAGTTATTAACCTAACAATTGTTCCTATATGCTATTCGATCTTTATAACAGTGATAGGAATTTCCCTAAATAAAAAGTATCCAAATTATGAATGGGAAAGCGAGATGATGGTTGTAAAGCAGAGCATGCCTGTTATTGTGTCTGGACTTGTCGGGATAATTGCACTCATTACACCAATTCTTCTTAATTGGTTTTTAAATCTTTCGATAACATCAGTTTTGCAGATAATATCAGTTACTTTACTTGTTATTTCAAGCGAAGTTTATATAAAAGTTAGCAAGTCAAATTTTATTTAGTTTAAGGAGGAAAAATTGTATGAAAGTTGGACTGTTAAAAGATGTCTTGGTGTTGATATTAATGATTGTTGTAATATTTATTATTTGCATATTTCTCCCAGAGAAAATTCCTGTTCATTTCAATGCAAAAGGAGTTGCAGATATGTTTGCTAATAAATATTATCTTCTGTTTGCTACGGTTATTCCGTATTCTGCATATTGGAAGTTTATTAGGGGGAAGAAAAATAAAAAGATCAAGTGAATATGTATCCATATTTACAAATAGTATCTGTGATAAGAGCAACTGTTTTAAGAGGTAAGTATGTACCGGGGCAACAGCTGCCTCCCATAAGGACTTTAGCAGAGAGGGAAGAATGTAATCCTGCAACTGTTCAAAAATCATTAAAAGTTCTTGAAAAACAGGGGTTGCTTGTCAGTCGTGGAAGTAAAGGATATTTTGTTACTGAAAGTGAGAAGAAAATAATTGAGTTAAGAAATCAGCATTTGAACAGGCTTATAAAAATATTGTTTGAAAAACTATATGCCTTAGGATTTTCGAATTCTGAGATTATTAAACTATTTGATAGAATAGAAACTTAAACAGTGAATAAAAATCAATTATGTGTGAAGAAAATAAAGATACTGACTATTTAGATTATTGATAAAATGGATGAAATGAATATGGAAGAATCGAAACATCTAATGTTAGAAATACCCAAGAAACATAATATTCCTCTTTTCAATAATCCATATAGTAGATTATTGTTTCAGATGCAAGCTGAAACACGCAAGTGTAGCTAAAGAAGTATTCTTATTCTTACGTTTTAGAGGACGCAGGTGGACAGAAAAAGGCTCCACAATATCCATAAGGGATTTACCCACTACAAATATTATAATGCCTATAATCTCTATTAACTCTTGCTTTTTCACTTTCAGAATAAGGAACCTGACAAATTCATCGGACTCATTGAGGACAATCTAAAGCAGGTTCATCCTCTTTTTCAGACTGTCTTTAAAATCTTCCTCAAGAACAAAGAGAAAATCGTCAACGCCCTTCAACTACCCTATTCCAACGCAAATTTGGAAGCAACGAATAATCTCATTAAACTTATCAAGCGCAATGCCTTTGGTTTTCGGAACTTTGAAAACTTTAAAAAACGGATTTTCATCGCTCTAAATATCAAAAAAGAAAGGACAAAATTCGTCCTTTCTCGATCTTAGCTGACTTCAACCCACTACAGTTGACAAAGAAGCATTTTTTATGGTTTGATAACTTCAGCGCCACCCATGTATGGACGAAGAACTTCAGGAATGGTCACAGAACCATCTGCATTTTGGTAGTTCTCAAGAATAGCAGCCACTGTACGTCCAACTGCAAGTCCAGAACCGTTCAAGGTGTGAAGGAGTTTCACCTTGCCATCTGCTTCATCACGGTAACGGATTTGGGCACGACGGGCTTGGAAATCTTCTGTGTTTGAACAGCTTGAGATTTCACGGTAAGTATTTTGCGCTGGAATCCAAACTTCCAAGTCGTAAGTCTTCGCAGCTGAGAAGCCCATATCTCCAGTAGAGAGCGCAACGACACGGTATGGAAGGTTGAGTTTTTGAAGGATATTTTCAGCGTTGGCTGTCATTTTTTCCAATTCTTCGTAAGATTCTTCTGGTTTGGCAAATTTAACCATTTCAACCTTGTGGAATTGGTGCAAACGGATCAAGCCACGAGTATCACGACCAGCAGAACCAGCCTCAGAACGGAATGAAGGACTCATAGCAGTGAAGTAGATTGGGAGGTCTTTACCGTCAAGGATTTCATCGCGGTAGTAGTTTGTTAGAGGAACTTCAGCTGTAGGAATAAGGACGTAATTGCTGTCGCTGAGTTCAAAAGTATCTTCCTTGAATTTTGGATATTGACCAGTACCGAACATAGAATCGTGGTTAACCATGTAAGGTGTGATGACTTCAGTATAGCCCTCTTTTCCATGCTCATCCAACATAAAGTTGTAGATAGCACGTTCCAAACGAGCACCGAGGCCTTTATAGAAGAGGAAGCGAGCGCCCGTAACTTTACCACCGCGTTCCCAGTCAAGGATCCCCAAGTCTTCACCGAGATCCCAGTGAGCTTTCGGTTCGAAGTCAAACTCGCGCGGAGTACCCCAACGGCGAACTTCCACATTGTCGTCTTCATCAGCCCCAATAGGAACACTGTCAGCTGGAATGTTTGGAAGAGTCGTTGTAAATTCTGTCAATTTAGCATCGATTTCTGCCAATTCGGCATCCAAGGCTTTGACTTCAGCAGATAGGGTTTGCATGGCAGCAATCTTGTCATCTGCATTTTCCTTGTTGCGTTTAGCTTGAGCAATCTCAGCTGAAACTGTGTTGCGTTCTGCTTTGAGAGTTTCAACCTTGACCAAGATGTCACGACGTTTAGCATCGATTTCTTTCATCTCATTCAAGACAGCAGCATCTACTCCACGTGTAGCTAATTTTTCTGCGACAGCATCAAAATCTGTACGAATACGTTTGATATCTAACATAAGAACTCCTTTATGAAAAAAGCACACCTGACAAAGCGTTGGAGTGGCAGGGCCACGGTTCCATCCAACTTCACAGGTGTGCACTTGATTGTGTATGTAATTGTTACTAACGGTAGAATTTCACCTATCCCTCCTATCTGCTCGCAGCACCCGCAGACTTTCTGAAAGAAGAAGATAACCTACTTATCCGTTGCTATGATTATACTAAAGTTTCTACTTTTTTGCAAATAGATTCTTAAATTTTTGACTAATTGTCTGAATCAGGGTCGGAAGTTTGACGACCTTGTCATTGCCCAGTTTTTCGCGTGCAATTTTGAGAATGGCACCTGAATCTTTTGAAGCAAAGAGGAATTTTCCTCTGTCTGTAAAGACTTCGAAATGGCGACTGATTTTGCGACCAGAAACGTTAGCTCCAATTTGGTTGATATGGCTCCAAGGAATCTGGATAAATTGTTCAACATTGACATCTGGGTAAAATTCTAGAGCCTGATCTCCGACAAGAAATTTCCCAACTTTCCCAGCTATAGAGAGGTAGGAAGTGCCTGTGGTATTGAGAAGCACTGTTTTGTTAAGAGATTGGGCCATGTCTAGTCTTCCTTACTTTCGCCGAAAAAAGCATTGTAGAGGGCTTTGATAGCTGATTTTTCTTGGTCTTTATGAACAACAAACATGATAGAAACCTCACTAGAACCTTGAGACATCATCTGGATGTTAATTTTATTTTCAGACAGAGCGCGTGTCGCAGTAGCAGTTACTCCGATATGGCTCTTCATCTTTTCACCAACAATCATAATGATTGAAAGGTCGTGTTCGATTTCTGCATGGTCTACTTCAGCCTTTTGAACCAACTGACGAAGGATTTCTTCTTCCTTGATAGGAGTTAGTTCGCGAGAACGGAGGATGATTGAAAGATCGTCGATACCTGTTGGCATATGTTCCCAACCGATATTAAGATCTTCAAGGATTTGTAGAACCTTGCGACCAAATCCAACCTCGCGGTTCATGAGATATTTCGACATGTTGATGCTGACAAAGCCAGAGTCACCAGCAATTCCCACAACTGGGAATTTATCACTACTATGTTTTAAAACGATACGAGTACCTGGGTGGTCAGGGTTGTTGGTATTCTTGATAACAAGAGGAATTTTTCCACGGTAGGCAGGTAGAAGGGCTTCGTCATGAAGAACTGAGAACCCTGCATAGGCCAACTCACGCATTTCACGGTAGGTCAACTCAGGGATAGAGTGTGGTTGGTGAATAATTCCTGGGTGAGCCGCAAAGATACCATCAACGTCTGTGAAGTTTTCATAGAGGTCAGCCTTAACACCTGCAGCAATGATAGAACCAGTAATGTCTGAACCTCCACGTGAGAAAGTACAGATTTGATTTTCCTTAGTAACACCAAAGAAACCAGGAATGACAAGGACTTCATTGGAATTTGTCAATTCCTCAATCTTGTCATAACTTGATGGAATGATGCGAGCGTGACCAGGTTCACTTGTGACTACAATACCAGCTTCTCTAGGGTGCACATAGCGTGCATCGATACCATTTTGGTTAAAATAGGCAGCAATCAATTTAGCATTGTTATTTTCACCGGCTGCTAGGAAGGTATCATAGAGAAATTCATTTTCTTCGATAGGAAGAGTGGCCAAGGCACGAATACTTTTAGAAATTTTTTCTAGAACAGCTGGCTTCAATCCCAATTCACTAACCATAGCAGCATAGCGGTTGATAATCCAGTTTTGACTCTTGCTAATATCGTTACCAGCAACATAATCGCGGTAGTATTTAATCAAGGCATCCGTCACCTTAGTATCTTCGGCATTGCGTTTCCCAGGTGCAGAAACAACTACAAAACGGCGCTCAGGATCGCTTTTGACGATGTTTAAAACTTTTTCTAATTGACCAGCAGAGGCAAGAGAGCTACCTCCAAATTTAACAACTTTCATAAGAACTCCTAAAGTAAGTATTTTATACGATTATAGCAGAAAGAAAGCCTTTTTTCAATGAAGAAAATGAGATGCTTTCTAGGATAAAGCGAGTCTTTTTAATCGGCCGAGACACTTTCAGCCAATTTTTTCTTGCTTTCAAGTTTTAAAAAAGATATACTTTGGAAATAAAATAATTTAACTTGCTTATAAAAATAAAAAAGGAGTCCAGATGGAGCATATTATTTATCAGCTTGAAGAGGATTTGGCAATCCTTACCTTAAACCGTCCTGAGGTCGCAAATGGTTTTCATATTCCCATGTGTGAGGAGATTTTAGAAGCCTTGACTCTGGCAGAGAAGGATCCAGCTGTGCATTTTATCTTAATTAATGCCAATGGAAAGGTCTTCTCGGTTGGGGGAGATTTGGTAGAGATGAAGCGGGCAGTGG
Organism: bacterium; assembly: GCA_905221095.1. Taxonomy (GTDB): domain Bacteria; phylum Bacillota; class Bacilli; order Lactobacillales; family Streptococcaceae; genus Streptococcus. The sequence continues at coordinate 37,835 of CAJNBV010000012.1, read as the reverse complement.
ATGAGGATGATATTCCATCATTGACGAAAATCGCAGAATTGGTCAATACGATTTCTTATAAAATCAAGCAAATTGCCAAACCTGTCTTGATGGAAGTTGATGGAGCTGTTGCAGGTGCCGCAGCCAATATGGCTGTTGCTGCAGACTTCTGTCTTGCAACGGATAAGGCTAAGTTTATCCAAGCCTTTGTTGGTGTTGGTTTGGCTCCAGATGCAGGGGGGATTCACCTCTTGAGTCGAAGTATCGGTGTGACGCGTGCTACTCAATTGGCTATGACAGGTGAGGCTTTGACCTCAGAAAAAGCTTTAGAATGGGGGCTTGTTTACCGTGTCTGTGAAGCAGAAAAACTTGAAAAGACGAGAGAACAGCTTCTTAAAAAATTGAGACGCGGGGCAGCTAATTCCTATGCAGCCATCAAGAAGTTAGTCTGGGAGAGCCAATTCAAAGATTGGCAGGATTATGCTGCTTTAGAATTGAATCTACAGGAATCCTTAGCCCAAACAGAGGATTTCAAAGAGGGAGTGCGGGCTCATTCGGAGAGAAGAAGACCGAAATTTATAGGAAAATAAGAAAATACTTGCACCATTCTTTGAAGTTTGATATAATTCTTTTGTCAAATGTTTTGATTGTGAAAGTTTTTTGAAAAGGAGGGAAAAGAGATTGGACTACCAACGAATTAATGAATATTTAACATCTATATTTAACAATGTCCTCGTTATCGAGGAAGTTAGCTTGAGGGGTAGTCGTTTCAAAGATATCTCCATCAAAGAAGTCCATACAATCGATGTAATTGGAAAATTCCCAGACGTGACGCCAAGTCAAGTGTCGAAAGAGTTGATGGTGACTCTTGGGACGGTTACGACGAGTTTGAATAATCTTGAACGCAAGGGTTACATTGAACGCATTCGCTCAGAGCAGGATCGTCGTGTGGTGCATCTGCATTTGACAAAGAAGGGTCGCTTGGTTCATAGACTACATAAACGTTTCCACAAGGCCATGGTCGAAAATATTATCGAAGGTATGAGCAAGGAAGAAACTGAAGTTATGAGCAAAGGTTTGACTAAACTTTATCAATTTTTGGAGGATTTGAAATAATGGCTTTTGCAAAAATAAGCCAGGTTGCTCATTATGTGCCAGAGCAAGTGGTTACAAATCATGATTTGGCTCAGATTATGGATACCAATGATGAGTGGATTTCAAGTCGGACGGGAATACGACAAAGGCATATTTCAAGAACAGAATCTACTAGTGATTTGGCCACAGAAGTTGCTAAGAAACTGATGGCAAAAGCTGGAATCACAGGGGAAGAGCTGGATTTTATCATCCTAGCTACCATTACTCCAGATTCGATGATGCCCTCTACAGCTGCTCGTGTCCAAGCTAATATTGGTGCCAATAAGGCCTTTGCTTTTGACCTAACAGCTGCTTGTAGTGGATTTGTATTTGCCTTGTCAACTGCTGAAAAGTTTATCGCTTCTGGTCGCTTTCAAAAAGGCTTGGTGATTGGTAGTGAAACCCTCTCTAAAGCAGTCGATTGGTCAGACCGATCAACAGCTGTCTTGTTTGGAGATGGTGCTGGTGGAGTCTTGCTAGAAGCTAGCGAGCAAGAGCATTTCTTAGCTGAGAGTCTCAATAGCGATGGGAGTCGTAGTGAGTGTCTGACCTATGGACATTCAGGCTTGCATTCTCCATTTTCAGATCAAGAAAATGCAGATTCATTTTTGAAGATGGATGGGCGGGCGGTCTTTGATTTTGCCATTCGAGATGTTGCCAAGTCTATCAAACAGACTATTGATGAGTCTCCTATAGAGGCGATAGACTTGGATTATCTGCTACTTCATCAGGCCAATGACCGTATCTTGGATAAGATGGCTAGAAAAATCGGTGTCGACCGAGCTAAACTTCCAGCCAATATGATGGAGTATGGTAATACCAGTGCAGCAAGTATCCCGATTTTACTTTCAGAGTGTGTAGAACAAGGCCTCATCTATTTAGATGGTAGCCAGACTGTTCTTCTATCAGGCTTCGGTGGAGGCTTGACCTGGGGCACGCTCATTCTTACAATTTAGGTAATCATGTGGTGAACACATTGTTATAAAAAACTATTTATTTTAAAGGAGTCCTATCATGGCAGTATTTGAAAAAGTACAAGAAATTATCGTTGAAGAACTTGGAAAAGACGCATCAGAAGTAACACTTGAATCAACTTTTGATGACTTGGATGCAGATTCATTGGACTTGTTCCAAGTAATCTCAGAAATCGAAGATGCTTTTGATATCCAAATCGAAGCAGAAGATGATTTGAAAACAGTTGGTGACTTGGTTGCCTACGTTGAAGAGCAAACAAAATAAGCAGAATATAAATAGAAGGAGTAGGGAAACCCGCTCCCTCTTGTTTAGGCAATAGTTTGATTTTCAAATTATGACAGTATCGAACTATTACGTAAGCAAGAAATGATGGAGGCACTATGAAAACGCGTATTACAGAATTATTGAACATTGATTATCCTATCTTTCAAGGAGGAATGGCTTGGGTTGCTGATGGTGATTTGGCAGGGGCTGTTTCCAAGGCTGGAGGACTAGGCATTATCGGTGGGGGAAATGCCCCTAAAGAAGTTGTCAAGGCAAATATTGATAAAATCAAATCATTGACGGATAAACCCTTTGGTGTCAACATCATGCTTTTATCTCCTTTTGTGGAAGATATTGTAGATCTCGTTATCGAGGAAGGTGTTAAGGTGGTTACAACAGGGGCAGGAAATCCTGGTAAATACATGGAACGCTTCCATGAAGCTGGCATTACAGTTATTCCTGTTGTACCAAGTGTTGCCCTAGCTAAACGCATGGAAAAAATCGGTGCGGACGCTGTTATTGCAGAAGGAATGGAAGCTGGGGGACATATCGGTAAATTAACAACCATGACCTTGGTACGCCAGGTAGCTGCAGCTGTATCTATTCCTGTTATTGCTGCAGGAGGGATTGCGGATGGTGAAGGTGCTGCTGCTGGCTTTATGCTAGGTGCAGAGGCTGTTCAGGTTGGAACACGTTTTGTCGTTGCAAAAGAGTCTAATGCCCATCCGAATTATAAGGCCAAGATTTTAAAAGCTAGAGATATTGATACTACGATTTCAGCCCAACACTTTGGACATGCTGTTCGTGCTATTAAAAATCAATTGACTCGTGATTTTGAAAAAGCTGAGAAAGATGCCTTTAAACAGGAAAATCCTGATTTGGAAATCTTTGAACAAATGGGAGCAGGTGCCCTAGCCAAAGCAGTTGTCCACGGAGATGTGGATGGTGGATCTGTTATGGCAGGTCAAATTGCAGGCCTTGTTTCCAAAGAAGAAACCGTTGAAGAAATCCTAAAAGATTTGTATTACGGAGCAGCTAAGAAAATTCAAGAAGAAGCCTCTCGTTGGGCAGGAGTTGTAAGAAATGACTAAAACAGCCTTTTTATTTGCTGGTCAAGGTGCCCAGTATCTAGGTATGGGACGGGATTTCTATGATCAGTATCCGATTGTCAAAGAAACGATTGATCAAGCGAGTCAGGTAATTGGTTATGATTTACGTCATCTCATCGATACGGAAGAAGAAAAACTTAATCAGACCCGCTATACGCAACCAGCCATTCTAGCGACTTCGGTTGCAATCTACCGTCTATTGCAAGAAAAGGGCTATCAGCCTGATATGGTTGCTGGTTTGTCCCTTGGGGAATATTCTGCCTTGGTGGCCAGCGGGGCCTTGGATTTTGAAGATGCAGTAGCCTTAGTAGCTAAGCGTGGGGCCTATATGGAAGAAGCAGCACCTGCTGGATCTGGCAAGATGGTGGCTGTTCTCAATACGCCAGTAGAGGTCATTGAGGAAGCATGTCGAAAAGCTTCTGAACTTGGAGTGGTTACCCCAGCCAACTATAATACACCTGCACAAATCGTCATTGGTGGAGAAGTGGATGCAGTTGACCGAGCTGTAGAACTCTTGCAGGAAGCAGGTGCTAAACGCTTGATTCCTCTCAAGGTTTCAGGGCCCTTTCATACCGCTCTCCTTGAGCCTGCTAGCCAGAAACTAGCTGAAACTCTAGCTCAAGTAAGTTTTTCAGATTTTACTTGTCCCCTAGTTGGTAATACAGAAGCTGCTGTCATGCAAAAAGAAGACATTGCTCAACTTTTGACGCGTCAGGTCAAGGAACCAGTTCGTTTCTATGAAAGTATTGCAGTTATGCAAGAAGCAGGCGTAACCAACTTTATTGAGATTGGACCGGGGAAAGTCTTGTCAGGATTTGTTAAAAAAATTGATAAGACAGCTAAACTAGCCACTGTTGAAGATCAGGCGAGCTTGGAAGCTCTGCTAGGAAACTAGTAATCCCTTCTCCCATAAATACAGGAGGCAACAGGAGAAAAGAATGCAACTAAAAAATAAAAATATCTTTATTACAGGTTCGAGTCGTGGAATTGGTCTTGCCATTGCCCACAAGTTTGCTCAGGCAGGAGCCAATATTGTTTTAAACAGTCGTGGGGCCATATCTGAGGACTTACTTGCCGAGTTTTCAAACTATGGTGTCAAGGTGGTTCCCATTTCAGGGGATGTGTCGGATTTTGCAGACGCTAAGCGTATGGTTGAGCAAGCTATTGTAGAGCTTGGTTCAGTAGATGTTTTGGTCAACAATGCTGGAATTACTCAAGACACCCTCATGCTCAAGATGACAGAAGCAGATTTTGAAAAAGTGCTCAAAGTCAACCTGACTGGTGCCTTTAACATGACACAATCAGTCTTGAAACCGATGATGAAAGCCAGAGAAGGTGCTATCATTAATATGTCTAGTGTTGTTGGTTTGATGGGAAATATTGGTCAAGCTAACTATGCTGCTTCTAAGGCTGGTTTGATTGGTTTTACCAAGTCTGTGGCGCGTGAAGTGGCCAATCGCAATATCAGGGTTAATGCTATTGCACCTGGAATGATTGAGTCCGATATGACAGCAGTTCTATCGGACAAGGTAAAAGACGCCATGCTAGCGCAAATTCCTATGAAAGAATTTGGGCAGGCAGAACAGGTTGCAGATTTGACAGTATTTTTAGCAGGCCAAGATTATCTAACTGGTCAAGTGGTTGCCATTGATGGTGGCCTCAGTATGTAGCAGAAGCTAGAGGTAAAAAAGATGAAACTAAATCGTGTAGTAGTAACAGGTTATGGAGTGACATCTCCAATCGGAAATACACCAGAAGAATTTTGGAATAGTTTGACAAGTGGAAAAATCGGAATTGGTCCAATTACAAAATTTGATCATAGTGACTTTGATGTGCATAATGCAGCAGAAATCCAAGATTTTCCTTTTGATAAATACTTTGTAAAGAAAGATACCAACCGTTTTGACAACTATTCTTTGTATGCTTTATATGCAGCCCAAGAGGCTGTCAATCACGCTAATCTGGATGTAGAGGCTCTTGACAGGGATCGTTTTGGTGTTATCGTTGCCTCTGGTATTGGTGGAATCAAGGAAATTGAAGATCAAGTGCTTCGTCTCAACGAAAAAGGTCCGAAACGTGTGAAACCATTGACCCTTCCAAAGGCCTTGCCAAATATGGCTTCAGGGAATGTTGCCATGCGTTTTGGAGCAAACGGTGTTTGTAAATCCATCAATACTGCCTGCGCTTCATCAAATGATGCGATTGGGGATGCCTTCCGCTCGATTAAGTTTGGTTTCCAAGATGTTATGTTGGTAGGTGGTTCAGAAGCCTCTATTACCCCTTTTGCTATCGCTGGTTTCCAAGCCCTAACTGCTTTATCAACTACAGAGGACCCAAGTCGTGCTTCTATCCCATTTGATAAGGATCGTAATGGTTTTGTCATGGGTGAAGGTTCAGGGATGCTGGTTCTTGAAAGTCTTGAACACGCCGAAAAACGTGGCGCTACTATCCTGGCTGAAGTGGTTGGTTACGGAAATACTTGTGATGCCTACCACATGACTTCACCTCATCCAGAAGGTCAGGGAGCTATCAAGGCCATCAAACTGGCCTTGGAAGAAGCTGAGATTTCTCCAGAGCAAGTAGCCTATGTCAATGCTCACGGAACGTCAACTCCTGCTAATGAAAAAGGAGAAAGTGGTGCTATCGTAGCTGTTCTTGGTAAGGAAGTACCTGTGTCATCAACTAAGTCTTTCACAGGGCATTTGCTGGGAGCTGCTGGTGCAGTAGAAGCTATCGTTACAATCGAAGCTATGCGTCATAACTTTGTACCAATGACAGCTGGAACAAGTGAAGTATCAGATTATATCGAAGCCAATGTCGTTTATGGACAAGGCTTGGAGCAAGAAATTCCATACGCTATTTCAAATACCTTTGGTTTTGGTGGCCACAATGCCGTTCTTGCTTTCAAACGTTGGGAGAATAAATAAGTATGAATTTAAACGATATTAAAGACTTGATGGCTCAATTTGACCAGTCAAGTTTGAGAGAATTTTCTTATAAAAACGGGACGGATGAGTTGCAGTTTAGCAAGAATGAAGCTAGACTTGTGCCTGAAGTTGCAGCTCAAGTCGCTCCAGCACCCGTTCTAGCAACACCGAGTCCAGTAGCTCCTACATCTGCTCCAGCAGAGACTGTAGCAGAAGAAATTCCAGCGCCAGCTGAAACAAGTGTGGCTGCTGAGGGAGATGTTGTGGAAAGCCCACTTGTTGGGGTGGCTTACTTGGCTGCTGGCCCAGATAAACCTGCCTTCGTTTCAGTTGGTGATAGTGTCAAAAAAGGCCAAACATTGGTGATTATTGAAGCCATGAAAGTCATGAATGAAATTCCAGCACCTAAGGATGGTGTGGTAACGGAAATTCTCGTTTCTAACGAAGAAATGGTTGAGTTTGGTAAAGGATTGGTACGTATCAAATGATCGATATTCAAGGAATCAAAGAAGCTCTACCCCACCGTTATCCTATGCTTCTAGTGGACCGTGTCTTGGAAGTGAGCGAGGATACTATTGTAGCTATCAAAAATGTGACCATCAACGAGCCCTTTTTTAACGGTCATTTTCCTCAATATCCAGTTATGCCAGGCGTTCTGATTATGGAAGCCTTGGCGCAAACAGCTGGTGTTTTGGAATTGTCTAAGCCTGAAAATAAAGGGAAACTAGTCTTCTACGCTGGTATGGACAAGGTTAAGTTTAAGAAGCAAGTTGTACCAGGCGACCAATTGGTTATGACAGCGACTTTTGTAAAACGTCGTGGCACGATTGCCGTGGTTGAAGCCAAAGCTGAAGTGGATGGCAAGCTTGCAGCTAGTGGTACTCTTACCTTTGCAATTGGGAACTAAGGAGGTTCTCCATGTTTCGAAAAATTTTAATTGCCAATCGTGGTGAAATTGCGGTTCGTATTATCCGTGCGGCGCGTGAATTGGGGATTGCGACGGTAGCGGTCTATTCAACTGCCGATAAGGAAGCCCTTCATACGCTTTTGGCAGATGAAGCGGTTTGTATCGGTCCTGGGAAAGCAACAGAGTCTTATCTCAATATTAATGCGGTTCTATCAGCTGCAGTTTTGACTGAAGCAGAAGCCATTCACCCCGGTTTTGGATTTCTAAGTGAAAATTCCAAATTTGCAACCATGTGCGAAGAGGTGGGAATCAAGTTTATCGGTCCATCTGGTCATGTTATGGATATGATGGGAGACAAGATCAATGCGCGTGCTCAGATGATTAAAGCTGGTGTACCTGTCATTCCAGGTTCAGATGGAGAAGTGCATAACTCTGAGGAAGCCTTGATTGTTGCTGAAAAAATTGGCTATCCTGTGATGCTCAAGGCTTCAGCAGGTGGTGGTGGTAAAGGGATTCGTAAGGTTGAAAAACCAGAAGACCTCGTTTCAGCCTTTGAAACTGCCTCAAGTGAAGCCAAGGCCAATTATGGCAATGGTGCTATGTACATAGAACGGGTTATCTATCCAGCTCGTCACATCGAGGTTCAAATCCTAGGAGATGAACACGGGAATGTAATCCACTTGGGGGAACGGGATTGCTCTCTTCAACGGAATAACCAAAAGGTTTTAGAAGAAAGCCCTTCGATTGCAATTGGGAAAACGCTACGCAATGAAATTGGTGCCGCTGCTGTTCGAGCTGCAGAGTCTGTTGGTTATGAGAATGCAGGGACTATTGAGTTTCTTCTTGATGAAGACAGTGGCAATTTCTATTTCATGGAGATGAACACCCGTGTTCAGGTAGAACATCCAGTAACAGAGTTTGTTTCAGGTGTGGATATCGTTAAGGAACAGATTCGCATTGCGGCAGGTCAGCCTCTATCTGTGAAGCAAGAGGATATTGTCTTACGTGGTCATGCTATCGAGTGTCGTATCAATGCAGAAAATCCAGTCTTTAACTTTGCTCCAAGTCCAGGTAAGATTACCAATCTCTATCTGCCAAGTGGAGGAGTCGGCTTGCGCGTGGATTCAGCAGTTTATCCAGGCTATACCATTCCGCCTTATTATGATAGTATGATTGCCAAAATTATCGTTCACGGCGAAAATCGTTTTGATGCCTTGATGAAAATGCAACGTGCTCTCTATGAATTAGAGATTGAAGGGGTGCAGACCAATGCAGATTTCCAGCTTGACCTTATTTCAGATCGCAATGTCATTGCTGGAGATTACGATACTTCCTTCTTGATGGAAACCTTCTTACCTAAATATCAAGAAAAAGAATAAAATGACTTTAAGAGTTTAAACCGAAAAGGGGAATCAATGGCTCTATTTAGTAAAAAAGATAAGTATATTCGAATAAATCCCAATCGTTCGGTTAGGGAAAAACCTCAAGCCAAGCCAGAGGTTCCAGATGAATTATTCTCCCAGTGTCCGGGTTGTAAGCATACCATCTACCAGAAGGATTTGGGAAGTGAGCGTATCTGTCCACACTGTAGCTATACCTTTCGTATTTCTGCCCAAGAACGCTTGTCTTTGACGATTGATATGGGAACCTTCAAGGAATTGTTTACAGGGATTGAAAGCAAGGATCCCTTGCATTTCCCTGGTTACCAAAAGAAACTAGCAACCATGCGTGAAAAAACAGGTCTGGATGAAGCCGTTGTGACAGGAACTGCTCTTATAAAAGGTCAGACTGTGGCTCTAGGGATTATGGATTCTAACTTTATCATGGCTTCTATGGGTACGGTTGTAGGTGAAAAAATAACTCGTCTGTTTGAGTATGCGACTGTCGAAAAATTGCCAGTTGTTCTCTTCACAGCCTCTGGTGGCGCCCGTATGCAGGAAGGAATCATGAGTCTCATGCAGATGGCTAAGATTTCTGCAGCAGTTAAACGTCATTCAAATGCAGGCCTCTTTTACCTGACCATTTTGACAGATCCAACGACTGGTGGTGTGACAGCTTCCTTCGCTATGGAAGGGGATATCATTCTGGCTGAACCACAGAGTTTGGTTGGTTTTGCTGGACGTCGTGTCATTGAAAATACGGTTCGTGAAAGCTTGCCTGAGGATTTCCAAAAGGCAGAATTTCTATTGGAACATGGCTTTGTGGATGCTATTGTCAAAAGAAGAGACTTGCCAGATACCATTGCTAGCCTAGTCAGATTGCACGGAGGGAGTCCTAGATGAATATTGCAAAAATAGTCAGAGAAGCGCGTGAGCAGAGTCGCTTGACAACCTTGGACTTTGCGACAGGCATTTTTGATGAATTTATCCAATTACACGGTGACCGTTCTTTTCGTGATGATGGTGCAGTTGTTGGTGGTATCGGCTGGCTTGGAGACCAAGCTGTAACAGTGGTTGGTATCCAAAAAGGTAAGAGCTTACAAGACAACCTCAAACGGAATTTTGGACAACCGCATCCAGAAGGCTACCGCAAGGCCCTACGGTTGATGAAACAGGCTGAAAAGTTTGGCCGTCCCGTTGTGACCTTTATCAATACTGCAGGTGCCTATCCTGGTGTGGGAGCGGAAGAACGTGGTCAAGGGGAAGCTATCGCTCGTAATCTCATGGAAATGAGTGATCTAAAAGTTCCTATTATCGCCATTATTATCGGTGAAGGTGGTTCAGGTGGGGCTCTAGCTCTAGCAGTTGCAGACCGCGTCTGGATGCTGGAAAATTCTATCTATGCCATTCTCAGCCCAGAAGGCTTTGCTTCCATTCTATGGAAGGACGGCAGTCGTGCCATGGAAGCGGCAGAATTGATGAAAATCACTTCACATGAGCTGTTAGAAATGGACGTGGTGGATAAGGTGATTTCTGAAGCAGGACTTTCTAGTAAAGAACTGATTAAGACTGTTAAACAAGAACTCCAAACTGAGTTAGCTATGCTTTCACAAAAACCGCTAGAAGAGTTGTTGGAAGAGCGTTACCAACGATTTAGAAAATACTAATACTCTTCGAAAATCTCTTCAAACCACGTCAGCTTCGCCTTGCCGTATATATGGTTACTGACTTCGTCAGTTCTATCCACAACCTCAAAACAGTGTTTTGAGCAGCCTGCGGCTAGCTTCCTAGTTTGCTCTTTGATTTTCATTGAGTATAATTCTTTAGAATACGCAAAAACTAGAACTGACTGCCAGTTCTAGTTTTTATGTGGTTCTTACTCTGTGCAGAGGGGAAAGTCAAAAGGTGCTTGGAAGACCAAACACCTTTTTGATTATTCATTTTCTTCAGTTACAAATTGACTAAGCAGTCCGTTGATAAAGCGGGCTGATTTTTGATCTGAAAAATTTTTGGCAAGTTCAATGGCTTCATTGACTGCTACTAGCTGAGGTGTATCAAATGATGTGATTTCAAAGATACCTAAGCGTAGTAAGTTTTTTTCGACCAAGGTCAAGCGTTCAACTGTCCAACCTGACTTGAGGTGCTGGTTGATTTGTTTATCCAACTCGTCTTTTTGAGCTTGAACACCAGAAACCAAGTTCAGAAGAAAGGCAGGAATTTGCACATCTTCATCTTCACGGTCATGTGTGTAGGCAAAGCGACAAGCTGTTTCCATATCTGTGTCGAATTCAAGGCTCATGAGAGCTTGAAAAGCGCATTTACGAAGTTCGCGTCTAGATTCTAATAATGGACTAGTCATTGAGGAAGTCCTCGTTAAATAGATCTTTCAACTCAGGTTTTGGTGTTTTATCTGGAACGATTCCTGCAACATGGATGTTAACAGCAGCAAGTTCCACATCAGCCATATCACGGACAGCATCTTTGACCGCTTTTTGAATAGCAAGAGCAACTTTTGGTACTTTCACACCGTACTCTAGGTAGAGATAGATGTCAGCAGTTAGTTCTTCGTTGCTTTCTTTTAAGTAGACGCCACGACCAAGAGAGAGTTTTGATAGGGTATCAGATACGGATTTATTTGAAAATGAATGGACACCATCAACTTTAGCAGTTGCGATGGCAATGATTTTTTCAAGTACACGTGGAGCGATAACGATTTCGCCAAATTGTTCTTCAGTTCCCATAGAATGACCTCTTTCTAGAGATTAGGCACGAGAAACGTAAGTTCCTTCTGCAGTGTTGATGATCAATTTTTGTCCAGCTTCGATGAAGTCAGGAACGTTGACAACAAGTCCAGTTTCCATAGTTGCTGGTTTACCAGAACCTGTAACAGTAGCACCTTTGATAGATGGTTGTGTTTCAGCAACTGTCAATTCAACAGTAGTTGGTACAGTTACACCGATTACTTCAGTTCCGTAGAATTGGATTTTCACATCAGAGTTTTCAAGGATGTAAAGCAATTCATTTTCAACGTTTACGACTGGGATTTCGTATTGGTCGTAAGTTTCAGTATTCATGAAGTAGGCAGTTTCATCCATTTTGTATAAGTATTGAGCTGGAACAGTTTCGATAATAGCTTGTTCGAATTTTTCTTCTGGACGGTAGCTTGTGTCAAAAGTAGAACCAGTACGGACATCACGCAATTTCATACGCATGATTGTGTTCCCTTTACCTGGTTTGTGGTGGCTAGCTTCCAAAACGCGGATCAATTTTCCGTCTGCAGTTTCAAATGTCATACCAGCTTTCAATTTGCTTGCTTCAATCATGTTTTTACCTCTTTAATAAATATTATTACTCCTCATTTTACCATAAAAGGAATGAAAAAGAAAGTTGGAGGTGGGATAATAGAAATATTTATATAAAATTATAATTATACGAAAAATGCTTTAAAATGGTATGTTTTTAAAATGAAATTTATAAACAAATATTTTAAAATTTACTTTGAAGTATGATATAATTTAAAAGAATATATTTGTACTTGTGTGCATATATATATATATAAAGGTGGTAAACAGTGTTTAAATTGTCGAGACAACAAAAAGATCATCGTTATTTTTGTGGAAATAGATACGAAAAATATTCGATTAAAAAATTAAAAGTTGGTGCTGCGAGTGTCTTAATCGGAGCAGGATTTTTGTTTGGTTACAACGTAGATACGGTAGAAGCAACCTCTGTTGCTGAAACCACTGAAACGGCAGTAAAGAAGGATGCTGATACAGAACTAAACCAAGCTCAAGGAAATACTCAAGCAGGAACTGTCTCTGAGCCAAAAGCAGATAGTGCAGGGAAAGTAGAGTTAGCTGAGCAACCAAAATCAACTGAAGAGGCAGAAAAATCAACTGAGCAAGCTTCAACAGTTTCAGAGATTGCTAATACAGCAGAAACGACTGAAACAAAACCATCTGTTGATTTATCTCTTTTGCAAGCAAAACTAGCAGATTTGGAAGCGCAAATAGAGCGTGTCAAAGGTAATAAAAAACAGGCATCTCGAGTCCAAGCAGCCGAAAAACTAGTTGCAGAAGCTAAGCAATATTTAAGCGCCTTGGACGCAACACAGTCAGGAGCTGATAAAAAAGCAAAAGAAATTAGTTCATTGACTTTTATCTTGAAATCAATCAAGGCTGAAGAAACTCCAAAGGAAAATAAAAATCAAGATAGTCGTAATGGTAAGAAGATGGAAGAAGGAACTGGTTTCCGCACTGGAGTGACAGATCAAGCCTTGACAGGATCGATTCATTTCGATACATCAAAAGGTCCAACTGAAAAGAAAATTCCAGTCACAAATAATGGTGACGGTGAACGTGTCATTAATATGGCGATTACTTATTCAGCGTCTTCGAGTGAAACGGTGACAGATGGTAAAGTTCGATTAACGATTCCGAAAGCTTTTCTACACTCTACAAAAAAACCAGTATTTACAAATTCATCTTTTGTAAAAAGTACTGATGATCGATCTACAGATACTGATTATGTTTATGATTTAAACTTAAATCCAATGTCAGGTGGGTCTGTTGCGGAAAGTTTATTAAAGCTTTATGTAGGGACATCTAGAACTAATGCACCATCAAAGGATGATTCGCTAACAGTGAAGACAGAGTTTATAAGTGGTGATAATGTATTATCTACAAAAACAGCAACAGCTACTTTTGACTATTTATCAGAGATTATTTATCGTGAAAAGGACACAAGAGAAAAGTTAGTAAAAAATTATGTATCTAAGGAACAAAGTGAATATAAGATTGGTTCTGTTGTTGACGGTAAGTTAGTTCCTGTAAGTAGTTCGTTTAGAATTCCATTAATTATGACAAGTGATAGTTTCTTTAATTCTGGAGAAGCTGATGGTAATAATCAAAATGGTAATGGACGATTAACAAGTTACGAATATACAATTAGTGGAATTCCAGAGTTTTTAGAATTAGATCCTACTTCGCCTAAGAATTCAAAATGGACATTAGAAAATGGAGTGGCTACCTTACATCCAGATCAAACTCGTGGAATTGACCAAATGTTATATTATGCAGGTCCTGTATTAAGATTAAAAGAGGGTGCCTTAAGTACACCTGAACAAATTGCAAAGGTTATTGAATCTAATGGAACAAAAGGCTATAGTGCTAAAATTGTTTATAATGCTGTAGGGCATAGACCAGACGGTTCATCATTCACGCAATCTCTAGAAAATCCAGATGGTTTTAGAGTTTATGCGGGGGATGGAGCTCCTTCGATTGGGAATATGGAAGATCGTATAAATGCAGCTACTAATCAAAGACTATTTTCAAATGCGAGTAATGTAGATACTTTTGCAGCAATTTATAGAGTTCCATTTAATAAATTAAAAGCTGATGGAGGGACATTACCAAGTCAATATTTAAACTATTTCATTCCAAAAGATCAAGCAGGAAATTATTTTACAAAATTTAAATTAATAGAAATTGCAACGAATGAATTAGAAAATGGGAATGCTGGATTAAAAGGATACCATGCAGGTTATAAAGATTTACAAGGACAATTTAAAGAAAATTTTAAATTATATGGAGTTAATGAAAATAACCAACCTGAGTTAATTAAAGAATTTAATTCTGTTGATGAAACATTTGATGAAGTTGCTATTAATCCTGAAAAGAAATTTACACATTTAATTTTAAAAACACCTGGAATTGTTGATGAGGTTCAAGATAGAAAGAAAGCTTCTAAAACGATTCTTGGAATGAGAGCAGATTTAGATGTAACGGTAGATACTTGGAAAGAAAAAGCAAAAGATGCTACTATTCAAAAATATGAAAATAAAATTTCTCAAGTTTTAGCTGCCGATAATACAATTGAGAGTGCGATTGCTACTGAACGACCAAATACCGGTAGTAGTACCCCTGCTGTTCATACTAAACAACCAACAACTTTAAGTTTAGGGATGGCACAAATTGGAGACAGGGAATTAACGAAAGATAACTTAACAAGAGGAAAGAAAGTACCAATTGCAGTTCATTATACAGCGACAGATTATTTTAAATTAGCTGAATCTGAAAAAAATGGTATTAAAGTTTATGATTTAGACAAATTAGATTCAAATATTAATAAAACAAGTGTAATGTTATTAGCTGATCCTAAAGTTCCTTTAAAAGATTTCAGATTAACAGCTGATAATCGTTTATTATCGAAAACTGCCTTATATTTTGGTGGACCAAATGGTGAGGGTGCAAAAGGATCTTACGACCAGATTAAAGAATCATATGACACTGTTAATCCAACACGTATTATTGAAAATTATAAGGGAACTGGAAAACGTGCCTATATTTTTGAATCAAAAGATTTAGGTTTATCTAGTTATGATTTAAATAGAGATGGATGGATTAAAGGTGGATATTATTATCCAGCAGCACTAACATTTGAAGTAGAAAACAATGGTCAAATTGAAACTGGAACTTATAATATTGAATCTTATCTTGTATGGAATAGTGACTCTGAAACTTTATTTGGTAATGATCGTTCTTTAAATGCAAATTATGTAGAAGGACATGAACCCGGTTCAACGATTGCTAAATCAAATATTAATGTTACGATGAATAACGTTATTGAGTATTCAACATCATTAACAATATCTAAACCAGGGACAACAGGAACTAGAGGGATTATTGATGTGAAGAATGGACAAGAAGTTATTCTAACACCTCGAGTTGAGAACTTAACGGATACACCTCAAAAAATCAAAGAAGCAGTTGTTTTAATTCCTAAGAAAGAAGCGGTAACCTATTTAGAAGGACCTATTGTTGAAAATTCAGATGAGTATGATGTAGTTTATACGACATCAACTGCGACTGACAAAACTACAGGAACTTATGTAACTGCTGATCAAATCACAAATTGGAAAGATGTAACAGCTGTTAAATATGTATTTAAAAATGATTATACGGTAACAAAAGAACATGGCTTTACGCATAACTTTAATCTTCGAGTTGATGCTGATAATCCAAACTTTGTTGAGAGTACATCACAAATTTTCTTGAAGAATAATCAAAATGTTTGGTTAGAATCAAATATTGTAGGATTAAGAACAGAAGACGTTAGAGGTAAATTGGTAGTTCGTTATATTAACAGAAGAAAAGATGACCTTCTTCCAAAAATTTCTGAAAGAGATTTTGCAGGACAACCATATACTACGACAAAAGAAGATATCATAAAGTCTAATAATATTCCGTATTTATTTAAAGAGATTCAAGCGGACTCAGTTCCAGAAACAGGAACTTATGAAAGACAAGTAACGAAAAAAGTTACGTATGTTTACGAGGAAGCAACATTTAAAGAAGAAAGCAAAACGATTACTCGTACAATTAACTATCTTGAAAAGAATAATGAGAGTAATGTAGTTGCTAATCCTGTTGTACAAAATATTACAGTTAAGAGAAAAGTCTATACAGGTAAAGAAACAGGGCGAGTAGTAGAAGGTCCATGGGAATATCGTACTGACGCTTATCAACCAAATTGGCCAACGACAAATTCACCTAGAGTTGCAAACTTTGAAGCTCCAGATAGAGAAGTTATCGATAGAGTGTTAGTTTCTCAAGATCTAATTAATAATGGTAATGTAGTTGAAAATGTATATTACGAAAGAATTATGCCTATAGGTGGAGATGTAGTAGCAAAATATGTTATCGAAGGTACAACAACTGAATTAAAACAAGCAACAGATGTTGCTAAGGGATTAAAAGTTGGGAGAAACTATACTTCAACAGCTCCAGTAGCAGGTGAAGAATTAACAGCTACTGATGGAAAAGTTTATGTATATAAAGGTCATAAAGCTACATCAGCTGCAGAAACAGGTACAGTTACATCAGATAAACAAGAAGTCGTTTATGAGTACGCACCAAAAGCAGGTGGAAACGTAGAAGTTAAATATGTCATCGCAGGAACAGAAGAAAACCTAAAAGATCCAGTAACATTAGTAACAAATGGACAAGTAGGAAGTGATTATACTGCAACAAAAGATGCAACTATTACAAAAGAAGATGGAAGAGTTTATAAACTTGTTGTAGCAAATAATGGACTAAAAACAGGTTCAGCTGGAGAAACTGGTAAAGTAACTACAGAAAAACAAACAGTTACTTATGAGTATGAGTTACAAAAAGGTGATGTAACAGTAAACTATACAGATACTGAAGGAAATCCAATTGAAGGTAATCCAAGTGTTAAAGCTGAAACTCAAAGTCCAACAGGAAAAGAGTACAACACAAACACACCTGAATTAAAACCAGAAACAATCACAACTGAAAGCGGAAAAGTGTACAAATTAGTACCAACCGCAACAGTAGGAAGTGAAAGTGGAAAAGTAACAGTAGATCCAATTTCAGTAACGTATAAATACGAACTCCAAAAAGGTGATGTAACAGTAAACTATACAGATACTGAAGGAAATCCAATTGAAGGTAAGCCAAGTGTTAAAGCTGAAACTCAAAGTCCAACAGGAAAAGAGTACAACACAAACACACCTGAATTGAAACCAGAAACGATCACAACTGAAAGTGGCAAAGTGTACAAATTAGTACCAACTGAAACAGTAGGAAGTGAAAGTGGAAAAGTAACAGTAGATCCAATTTCAGTAACGTATAAATACGAACTCCAAAAAGGTGATGTAACAGTAAACTATACAGATACTGAAGGAAATCCAATTGAAGGTAAGCCAAGTGTTAAAGCTGAAACTCAAAGTCCAACAGGAAAAGAGTACAACACAAACACACCTGAATTGAAACCAGAAACGATCACAACTGAAAGTGGCAAAGTGTACAAATTAGTACCAACTGAAACAGTAGGAAGTGAAAGTGGAAAAGTAACAGTAGATCCAATTTCAGTAACGTATAAATACGAACTCCAAAAAGGTGATGTAACAGTAACTTATAAAGATACTGAAGGTAACAAGATCGAAGGCTACGAAACACCTAAGGATGCAGAAAAAGCTGCCCCAACAGGAAAAGACTTCAACACAGCAACAGAAGTGTTGAAACCAGCTAAGATCACAACAGCAAGTGGTAAAGTATATAACCTAGTAAGTACAGAAGGAAAAGAAACTGGAAAAGTAACAGAAGAACCACAAAACGTAACATATGTATATGAAGTGGCAAAAGGAAACGTAACAGTAACTTACAAAGATACTGAAGGTAATACAATTGAAGGCTACGAAACACCAAAAGATGCAGAAAAAGCTGCCCCAACAGGAAAAGACTTCAATACAGCAACAGACGCGTTGAAACCAGCTAAGATTACAACGCCAAGTGGCAAAGTATACAACCTAGTCCCTGAAAGTACAGAAGGTAACGAAAGTGGTAAAGTAACAGAACCCCCACAAAACGTAACTTATGTATACAAATTAGCCAAAGGTGACGTAACAGTAAGCTACAAAGATACTGAAGGTAACAAGATTGAAGGCTATGAAACACCTAAGGATGCAGAAAAAGCTGCCCCAACAGGAAAAGACTTCAACACAGCAACAGAAGCGTTGAAACCATCTAAGATCACAACAGCAAGTGGCAAAGTATACAACCTAGTCCCTGAAAGTACAGAAGGTAACGAAAGTGGTAAAGTAACAGAAACCCCACAAAACGTGACTTATGTATACAAATTAGCCAAAGGTAACGTAACAGTAAGTTACAAAGATACTGAAGGTAACACAATCGAAGGCTATGAAACACCAAAAGATGCAGAAAAAGCTGCCCCAACAGGAAAAGACTTCAATACAGCAACAGACGCGTTGAAACCAAGTAAGATTACAACGCCAAGTGGCAAAGTATACAACCTAGTCCCTGAAAGTACAGAAGGTAACGAAAGTGGTAAAGTAACAGAACCCCCACAAAACGTAACTTATGTATACAAATTAGCCAAAGGTGACGTAACAGTAAGCTACAAAGATACTGAAGGTAACAAGATTGAAGGCTATGAAACACCTAAGGATGCAGAAAAAGCTGCCCCAACAGGAAAAGACTTCAACACAGCAACAGAAGCGTTGAAACCATCTAAGATCACAACAGCAAGTGGCAAAGTATACAACCTAGTCCCTGAAAGTACAGAAGGTAACGAAAGTGGTAAAGTAACAGAAACCCCACAAAACGTAACTTATGTATACAAATTAGCTAAAGGTGACGTAACAGTAACTTACAAAGATACTGAAGGTAACAAGATTCCAGGTTATGAAACACCTAAGACAGTGGAAACGCAATCACCAACAGGAAAAGAGTACACTACTGTAACAGAAGCGTTGAAACCAAGTAAGATTACAACACCAGATGGCAAAGTATATAACCTAGTGTCAGGCCGTACAGAAGGCAACGAAAATGGAAAAGTAACAGAAAATCCGCAAAACGTGACTTATGTATATGAATTAGCCAAAGGTACTGTAACAGTAACTTACAAAGATACTGAAGGTAATAAGATTGAAGGCTATGAAACACCAAAAGATGCAGAAAAAGATGCACCAACAGGTAAGGCCTTCAACACAGCAACAACTGAGTTGAAACCAGCTAAGATCACAACGCCAGATGGCAAAGTATACAACCTAGTGCCAGGCCGTACAGAAGGAACTGAAAGTGGCAAAGTCACAGAAACCCCACAAAACGTAACTTATGTATACAAATTAGCCAAAGGTGACGTAACAGTAAGCTACAAAGATACTGAAGGTAACACAATTGAAGGCTACGAAACACCTAAGGACGCAGAAAAAGCTGCACCAACAGGTAAGGACTTCAACACAGCAACAGATACGTTGAAACCAAGCAAGATTACAACGACAGATGGCAAAGTATACAACCTAGTAAGTACAGAAGGAAACGAAAGTGGCAAAGTCACAGAAACCCCACAAAACGTGACTTATGTATATGAATTAGCCAAAGGTAACGTAACAGTAACTTACAAAGATACTGAAGGTAATACAATTGAAGGCTATGAAACACCTAAGGATGCAGAAAAAGCTGCACCAACAGGAAAAGACTTCAATACAGCAACAGACGCGTTGAAACCAAGCAAGATTACAACGCCAAGTGGCAAAGTATACAACCTAGTACCTGAACGTACAGAAGGAACAGAAAGTGGCAAAGTAACAGAAACCCCACAAAACGTAACTTATGTATATGAATTAGCTAAAGGTAACGTAACAGTAAGCTACAAAGATACTGAAGGCAATAAGATTCCAGGTTATGAAACACCTAAGGACGCAGAAAAAGCTGCACCAACAGGAAAAGACTTCAATACAGCAACAACTGAGTTGAAACCAGCTAAGATTACAACAGCAAGTGGTAAAGTATACAACCTAGTAAGTACAGAAGGAAACGAAAGTGGCAAAGTAACAGAAACCCCACAAAACGTAACTTATGTATATGAATTAGCTAAAGGTGATGTAACAGTTAAGTACGAAAATGAAGCTGGTGAATCAATCAAACCGGATAACCACTTGAAATCTCAAGTTCCAACAGGAGATGACTATAACACTACAACTGTTAAAGACTTAACGATTACGAAAGATGGAAAACTTTACAAACTTGTAGAGAAAAATGGTGGAGTGAAAGAAGGCTCTTCAGTAGAAAACGGAAAAGTAACTGAAACTCCAGCAGTAGTAACGTATGTTTACTCTGAAATTAAAGGTGAAATTATTCAAAAATTTGTTAATGAATCTGGAAAAGAAATCAAAGATCCGACAAATACTGGTAAGAAATCACTGAACGAAAAAGTAACCTTAGAACATCCAAATCGCATTACAGATAAAGATGGTAAAGTTTATGAATTTGTAAAAGTAGATAAAATTCCAACTAACTTTACTGAACAACCTCAAACAGCCACTTACACTTATAGAGCAGTTAAAGGTCAAGGAGTAACAGTATCTTATGAAACAACTACTGGAGTTACATTGAAAGAAACTCAAACAGTTCAACCAAAAGATATTCTAGTGGGAACAGATTACGATACAACAACTTCAAACTTTAAACCTGAACGTATCGAAAAAGATGGTAAAGTGTATCTTCTTAAAGAACAAACTAAAGCAGGATCTGCTGAGGAAAAAGGTAAAGTAAGTGAGCAACCACAAAATGTTACTTATGTTTACGAAGAAGTAAAAGAACCAGAAACAAAACAAAAATATGGTAATGTAATTGTTACTTATGTAGATAAATCAGGTCGTCCATTATCAGGAAAAACTGAAAATGGTGTTAAAGTTGATAAATCAGTAATTGATACTCCAGCTTCACTAGTGAAAACACCATACGACACAACAGATAATAAACCACAAACTATTACAACAGCTGAAGGTAAAGTCTATAAATTTGTAAAAGTAACGAAACATTCGGATGCTGAAACATCAGATGTAAAAGGTAGAACATCAGTTATTACTTATGTATATGAATTACAAAACACTACAGAAGAATTACCGGAAGCACATATTGGATTTGTAGTGGTTAACTATGTTGATGTAGATGGACTTCCAATTTCAGGGAAATCTCCAGAAGGAAAAGAAATTCCAACAACAGTGATGGATGTTAATGGTGATTTAGTTGGAACTCAGTACGATACAACTGATCACAAACCAACAACAATCACAACTGTTAACGGGGATGTTTATGAATTTGTGAAGAGATCTGAAACATCTGATCTTGAATCTGGTGAATTAAAAGAAGGCGTTGCAACTGTTGAGTATGTTTACCGTAAAGTTATAACAACTTATGTGGACGAAACAGGAAAAGAAATTAATCCATCAGATAAAGGAACGAAGGATAAGAAAGATATTCCAGAGTACATTCACAAAGAAACGAAGAAAGACGATAAAGGGAATACAATTCACGTATATCGTCAAGTTGTAACAACTTATGTGGACGAAACAGGAAAAGAAATTAGTCCATCAGACAAAGGAACGAAAGATAAGAAAGATATTCCAGAGTACACATTCAAAGAAACGAAGAAAGATAAAGATGGAAATACAACCCATGTATATACTAAGAAATCTTCTTCAACGCCGGATTCACCAAAGCCTTCAACTCCAAGTAATGAAGAAAGTAAATCAACAGTTTGGAAAGATACTGAAGGTAATGTTCTAAAACCTCAAGAAGAGGGTACAAAAGATAAGGGAACATTTACTGGCTATGAATATGTCAAGACTATTTTAGTTGGAAATGTAACAACTCATATCTTTAAGAAAGTGATTACTCCAATTCATGATGAAACCCCTTCTCATTCAGATGTTCCTGGACAATCAGATAAGCCAAATCATCCAGAAGTGCCTGGACAATCAGATATTCCAGCTCATTCAGATGTAACAGCAACATCCGATAAATCAACTCAAATAGAGACTTCAAATGAAGCAACATTTGTAGATGGTAAACGGGAACTTCCGAATACAGGTACTCAATCATCAACTTCATCTCTCCTTCTTGGAGCCTTAGCTGCAATAACTGGCTTAGGTTTAGTTTCAAGACGTCGTAAAGACGATAAGGAATAAGAAATGGTATAAAGCGTAATAATTCGCTTATCTATCATTCTGAAGTTTATGATAATCAAGAAAAGCCTTTCCCCTAGTCTTAGGGGAAGGGCTTTTTGACGTACGCCGGACATATCATATATCGTAATGAAGTATATTGAAAAATCTCCAGACTAGAGAACTCACTAATAGTTCCTAATCTGGAGATTGTTTTTTTTATTCTTCTTTCAACTTCGCCAATTCCTGTGCAAGAAGTTTAAGGGCGACTTGTGGGTTGGCTTGGCCTTTGGTTGCTTTCATTAGGAAGCCTGTGAAGGCCTTGTCTGCGTTGCGTTTACCTGACTTGAAGTCGGCAACAGCAGCTTCGTTATCCGCAAAGACTTGATGGATGATTGGAATCAAAACATCTGGATCTGAGATTTGAACCATGCCAGCTTTTTCCACGTATTCACGCGCTCCACCGCCATTTTTAGCCAGGTGGACAAAGACTTTCTTGGCAATCTTAGAAGAAATAGTACCGTCTTCGATGATGGCAATCATTTCAACCAAGTTTTCTGGTGTCAATTCGATTTGTTCCAGTGTCTTGCCTTCGGCGTTCAAGAATTGAGCGACTTCGCCTTGGAGCCAGTTAGAGACTTGCTTGGCATCACCACCAAGAGCAACAGCTTTTTCAAAGAAGTCAGAAGTGACTTTATTAGCAGTCAACTGGCTAGCATCGTAGTCTGACAAGCCAAGGTCAGATACGTAACGTGCACGGCGTTCTTTTGGAAACTCTGGCAATTCAGTCCGCATTTCCTCAATCCACTCGTCAGAGATTTCAAATAGGGGTAGGTCTGGTTCTGGGAAGTAGCGGTAGTCTGCAGCGCCTTCCTTGACACGCATGAGGATGGTTGCCTTGTTAGCTTCATCGTAACGGCGTGTTTCTTGGCGGATTTGCCCACCGGAACGAAGGATTTCAGCTTGACGTTGGACTTCGTATTCAAGACCCTTGCGAACGTTTGAGAAGGAGTTGAGGTTCTTCAACTCAGTCTTGGTACCGAATTTCTCTTGGCCATAAGGACGAAGAGAAATGTTGGCATCCACACGCATCGAACCTTCTTCCATCTTAACGTCAGAAATACCAGCGTACTGGATGACTTCCTTGAGGGCTGTCAGATAAGCATATGCTTCTTCTGGTGAGCGCATGTCGGCTTCAGATACAATCTCAATCAATGGCACCCCTTGGCGGTTGAGGTCAACATAAGAGTAGCCATCTGTACCGTGGGTGTTCTTACCAGCGTCTTCCTCTAGGTGGGCACGCTCGATACCGATTTTCTTAGTCGTACCGTCTTCTAGCTCCACTTCAATCCAGCCGTTGTAGCCGATTGGCTCATCAAACTGAGAAATTTGGTAGGCTTTTGGATTATCAGGGTAGAAGTAGTTCTTGCGGTCAAAGTGCATCTTTTTGTGGATGTCCATGTTGAGGGCAAGAGCTGCCTTGATACCGGCATCGACAACACCTTTATTGAGAACTGGCAGTACTCCTGGGAAAGACCAGTCAATCACGTTAGTGTTGGCATTTTGGTCATTTCCGAAGTGGGCAGAAGTAGGTGAGAAGATTTTTGAATTGGTGTTGAGCTCTACGTGGACTTCAAGTCCGATGACTGTTTCAAAGTTCATTAGTTGTCACCTCCAAAAATCACGGGTTGTTGTTTGTGGTAGTCTGTTGTTGCTTCAAATGCAGCAGCAACTTGGTAAATGGTTTCTTCTGAGTACTTAGGACCGATCAATTGCAGACCGACTGGTAAGCCTTGAGAGAATCCAGCAGGAATCGAAATTCCTGGTAGACCTGCTAAGTTGACTGGGATTGTTAAGAGATCAGCCAAGTACATGGCAACGGGATCGTGGTTGAGAGAGTCCAAGTCATAGGCAACGCTTGGAGCAGTTGGTCCCAAAATCAAGTCATAATCCGCAAAAACTTTTTCGAAATCTTGGATGATAAGGGTACGGACCTGACCAGCTTTCTTATAGTAGGCATCGTAGTAACCTGATGAAAGGCTGAAAGTACCTAGCATGATACGACGTTTCACCTCTTCACCGAAACCTTGGCTACGGCTGTTTACATAGATTTCATCAAGATTAGTCGCATCTTCTGCACGATAACCGTAACGGATACCGTCAAAGCGTTGCAAGTTTGATGAAGCTTCAGATGAAGCAATGATGTAGTAGACGGCAACCCCGTATTTAGAGTGAGGAAGGCTGACTTCTTCAACGATAGCACCGAGTTTTTCAAAGTGTTTGGCTGCGTTCAGGATAGTTTCCTTCACCTCTGGGTCAATCCCTTCACCAAGGTATTCCTTAGGCAAAGCAATTTTCATACCCTTGATGTCTTGTCCGATTTTTGAAGTAAAGTCGGCGATGCGGACAGGAGCAGAGGTAGAGTCTTTAGTATCTTCGCTAGCAATAGCGTTGAGTAAGAGGGCGTTTTCCTTAACAGTCGGAGCAAAAGGTCCAATCTGGTCTAATGAGCTACCAAAGGCAATGAGACCGAAACGAGAAACCGTTCCGTAGGTTGGTTTAAGACCAACGATCCCGTTGAAGGCAGCAGGTTGGCGGATAGAACCACCAGTATCAGAACCAAGTGACAAGCGGACTTGACCTGAAGCTACAGCTGCAGCAGAACCACTTGAAGAACCCCCAGGAACCTTGCTATGGTCCCAAGCATTTTTAGTGGCACCGTAGTGAGAAGTCTCACCTGAACCACCCATGGCAAATTCGTCCATGTTAGTTTTCCCTACGACAATCATGCCTTTGGCTTTTGCATTGGAAACGGCTGTCGCATCAAAGATAGGCTCATAGTTGTAGAGCATTTTTGAGGCTGCAGTTGTGAGAATACCGTCTGTAGAGATATTATCCTTAACAGCAAGTGGAATTCCTGAAAGGACATTATCAGCATCAATTCCAGCTTCATCAATAGCTTTAGCTTGAGCAAGGGCTTGCTCCTCAGCGATGGTAACGAAAGCGTTGATAGCTGTCTCGCGAGATTGGATATCTTCAAGCGTTGCTTGTGTCAATTCAGTTGCTGAAATTTCCTTAGATACAAGGAGATTGTGCAAGTCTTCAATAGTTTTGTTATTAAAAGTCATTAGGCATCTCCTCCATCGTCTAGGATAGCTGGTACCTTGATATAGTAGTTGTCTTTTTCAGGTACGTTTTTAAACAAGCGATCGCGGTCTGTTCCTTCTTCAGCCACATCAGGGCGGAGTACAGTCTTGCGATCAGCCATGGTTGTAGTAGGTGCGACACCAGTTGTGTCAACTTCGCCCAGCAATTCGACCATGTCAACAATCTTAGACAAGGTAGTCGCAAAGGCAGCAGTTTCTTCTTCAGAGAATCTTAATTTTGAAAGATTAGCAACGTGTGTTACCTCTTCTTGCGTAATTTTCATCTTGCATCCTTTCGTGAAATGATGATTTTTAGTCTGTTCTATTTTACCATATTTTCCTATAAATAAGGGAGGGAAAGGTGAAAAAAGACAAGTGGAGGATGGAGATTGGTTTTTTGAAAGAGACAAAAAATAGCCGTCCTAACTTTGGCGAGTTGACGAGCTACTTTTTAGTTATGTAATTACAGCCACCGTCTTAAACGGCTCTGTGGGGTGTTGTTGACGCAACACCTTTTTCTATGTTTATTGTAACATTTATTTGGAAAATTGCAAGGGGAATTGTTCTACTTTAGCAGTGTCTGACATAAAATAGAAATTGAAAAAAATTGCAAAATCCGATATAATGGAGTGTTGAAAGGAATGGTAAAATCCAATGTAAAAATCATTCTTAGCTATTGAACCAACTAAAAATAGAGAATCAAAGAAAGAGAACTTATGAATATTCAAGAAGAAATTAAGAAACGTCGTACCTTTGCCATCATCTCCCACCCGGACGCGGGGAAAACAACCATCACTGAGCAGTTGCTCTACTTTGGGGGCGAGATTCGTGAGGCTGGTACGGTAAAAGGGAAGAAAACAGGAACTTTTGCCAAGTCTGACTGGATGGATATCGAGAAGCAGCGTGGGATTTCCGTTACTTCATCTGTTATGCAGTTTGACTACGATGGCAAGCGTGTCAATATCCTCGACACCCCAGGGCATGAGGATTTCTCAGAAGATACCTATCGTACCTTGATGGCGGTGGATGCTGCGGTTATGGTCGTGGACTCTGCCAAGGGTATCGAGGCTCAAACCAAGAAATTGTTTGAGGTTGTGAAACACCGTGGCATTCCAGTCTTTACCTTTATGAACAAGCTAGACCGTGATGGTCGTGAGCCACTGGACCTCTTGCAAGAATTAGAAGAAGTCTTGGGCATTGCGAGCTATCCGATGAACTGGCCAATCGGGATGGGGAAAGCCTTTGAGGGCTTATATGACCTCTATAACCAACGCTTGGAACTTTACAAGGGGGATGAGCGTTTTGCTAGTCTAGAAGATGGAGACAAACTCTTTGGTAGCAATCCTTTCTACGAGCAAGTTAAAGATGATATTGAGCTTTTAAATGAAGCTGGGAATGAGTTTTCAGAGGAAGCAATCCTTGCTGGAGAATTGACACCAGTCTTCTTTGGTTCAGCCCTTACTAACTTTGGTGTGCAGACCTTCCTTGAGACTTTCCTTAAGTTTGCTCCAGAACCACATGGACACAAGAAAACGGACGGTGAAATTGTGGATCCGTATGACAAGGATTTCTCAGGATTTGTCTTTAAAATCCAGGCCAACATGGACCCTCGTCACCGTGACCGTATCGCCTTTGTCCGTATCGTATCAGGTGAATTTGAGCGTAGTATGAGTGTCAATCTGCCTCGTACTGGTAAGGGTGCTAAACTGTCGAATGTGACTCAGTTTATGGCTGAAAGTCGTGAGAATGTAACCAATGCCGTGGCAGGTGATATCATAGGGGTTTACGATACCGGTACTTATCAAGTTGGGGATACCTTGACGGTTGGAAAAAACAAGTTTGAATTTGAACCCCTGCCAACCTTTACTCCTGAAATTTTCATGAAAGTTTCTGCTAAGAACGTCATGAAGCAAAAATCCTTCCACAAGGGGATTGAGCAATTGGTGCAAGAAGGAGCCATTCAGCTTTATAAGAATTACCAGACAGGCGAGTACATGCTAGGCGCTGTCGGTCAACTTCAGTTTGAAGTCTTTAAGCACCGTATGGAAGGCGAGTACAACGCAGAAGTGGTCATGAGTCCAATGGGGAAAAAGACCGTTCGTTGGATCAAGTCTGAGGACTTGGATGAACGGATGTCATCAAGCCGAAATATCTTGGCTAAAGACCGTTTTGACCAGCCAGTCTTCCTCTTTGAAAATGACTTTGCTCTCCGCTGGTTTGCGGACAAGTATCCAGATGTAGAATTGGAAGAAAAGATGTAACTCAGTACCAACAATTGGAACTAAAGTTCCTAATTGTTGGACGCTAGTCGCTATTTGGCGAACTAGCTAACTGCCTCACTAACTACGTTTTACAAATGGAATCGATTTGCCAAACTCCGTGTCGTAATCTAACAACCGGTAACCGCTATGGCGGATTACCTAAAGGCTTTACTAGGCAGGGTCCGCAAATGCTATCGCTTCGTAAAACTTTCCGTCGTAACGATTAGAAAGCTGTCTAGCGACCTGCTTTACTAACTTTGTGTAGATGGGTAAGCACTGTGTAATTTTATCTACACGCCATTAATAAGAAAAGTCCAGGAATGATATCAATTCTTGGGCTTTTTTGTTATGGCAAATAGGAAGTTACCAAGCTCGGTGTTTTGGTCTTGGATCAGTAACTACTATAGTGCTTTATCCAAATCTCCTATGTAAGAAAATCCTGCGAATGTTATCGATTCGTGGGCTTTTTTGTAAGAGTTAGTAGGTCTAGTCGCCTGTCTGGCTAGTTTATACTCAATGAAAATCAAAGAGCAAACTAGGAAGCTAGCCACAGGCTGCTCAAAACACTGTTTTGAGATTGTGGATGAAGCTGACGTGGTTTGAAGAGATTTCCGAAGAGTATTATCATCGAACAATGATCGGCATGTCATAGAGGGCTAGTCTGTTGAGTTTGTAGAATCATCTATCTATCTATCATTATAGAAAACATAGGGGTACGCAATCAATGGTAAATAGATTTTTCTCTCCAAATAAGCTTTACAAATGACAGACTTAAAGTGTTTGAAAATTTTTTTTGGGGGGGTTACATAACTATTAAAAAATACTATTATTTTTTTGAAAAGAACACATTATAAAATGTAATATATCAATACATTTAAAATACCAAGAAAAACACTCTTTAAATTGGTCAAAGAAATTGAATGAATTTACTTTGAACTCTCGTAACAAAAATTTAATATTTCTTAATTTAGAGACATAAAAACGCTTTAATTTTGCTTCATATTCCTATAAACTAGACTAGAGTACACATTTTACTAATATTTATAAAAAGTGACATCGTTTGCATATAATTTCACCAAAAAATACTTTTTTTTTTTTAGGTAAAAATGTTTTTGAAGTTATTGAAAAACTTGAAACTAAAGTGTATAATGTATATTGGTATTTTATTGACAAATACACATAAAAACAAAAGGAAAGGAATCTAAAAAAATGTTTTTTAGACGCCAAGAAGGTGAATATAGAGAGACGGATCGTGTGACCCGTTTTAAGTTGATCAAGTCAGGTAAGCATTGGTTGCGTGCCTCGACCTCTCAATTTGGACTCTTTAAAGTCTTGCGTGGTGGTGTAGACGCTGCTCAGGTAACAACTGAAGTAATCGAAGAGCAATCAGCAAATACACTGACTGGGTTAGATATCCTGAAAGGGATAGCCGCGGCAGGAACGGTACTTGGGGGAGCTATGGCTACTCAAGGACATGTGTATGCAAATGAGAATGTAACTGTTGAAAAAGAAGTGGGAGGAGAAAAACCACTTGCATTGCAAGATTCAGCAGTCTTAGGTAAAGTAAAAGAGACTAAAGAAGAAGGGAATCTTGCTAGTCAGTCAGACTCTATCAGTCAGTCAAGTTCAAATACTGAGTCAGACTCTACTACTCAATCTCAAAGTCTCTCTGAAAGTGCTAGCCAATCTCAAAGCCTGTCAGAAAGCGTGAGTCAATCTCAAAGTCTATCGGCTTCACTTAGCGATTCAGTTAGCCAATCAGCAGCAACTTCAGAATCAAGCAAACCTGCGACTTCAGAGTCTGTAGCGACTGCTTCTTCAGAGACTGTTGCGGATCGTGCGGCTTCTACTCGTAAGGAAGAGCCGTCTGTAGATGCAGCTCTTACCAATACAATCAATCGTAATTTGAGTGCTATCGCCCACATCGGGGAAAGCTTGAATGCTCCTGCATCTGTGGAAAACAGCTTGACGACGGCAACGACAGATGTAGCTGTAGCAGCATCAGCAAATGCAACCGTAACTAAAAAGGCTCAAGAAGATCGTAAAAAACTATCTAAGATTTCTGCCACTATGGGAGAATATCTAGCCAAGTCTGTTGGTCTGCCAAATACGGATGTAGCCGTTGCTAAAGTTAATGATGCTGTAACTGCAATCGAAGAAGCTCTTAAAAATCCAAATGCTGATCTTACAGAGGTTATCAAGCAGGCGACATCTGCACAAAACTCAATTGTGAATGCTGTTCTCCGTGCCAATAACGGAAAACGTAGCGACCTCAATGGCAAACAGATGGCTTCAGGCGTGCAGTTCCGTGCGCGTAATACACAGCGTGGTGAACGTAGGGTTGGTGAGGATTTTGAGACTCGACCAAACGGTGAAAGCATTAACTACTTTGTATCCGGTGAAAATAGCTCTGCTGCCAACCACTTGAAAGACCATACTGCAGTTCGTGGTGTTCCAAATTACGATAGCAAAGGGAAAATTACATCCATCACTTGGACACTTATTCAGAATCCTTTAGCCAACCGTGGTTATACAACGATGATCAAATGGATGCAAGTTCCTGATCAGCTTGAGATGCCAACAGAAATCTCAACGGCTTCTTATAACGATACCATCACAGGTGCTACAGGACGTCCGGCGATTGACTTCGCAAATCTTCCTATTGAAAATGGAAACAGCGATAAACTACCAAATCGTTACAACACTTATGAAAAGAGCTCACCAGAGACTACAAGTATTGACCGTTTTAAACGTTCAAGTCAAGGTCTAGTTTCTTTAAATAACCCGGATGAAGACTACAACCTCTTGAAGAGTTTGTCAGATAACAATGACCAATGGAAGAAACCGATTTGGCAAAAAATTGATGCAGCTATCGTTCATAAAAATGAAGAAAGAACGATCTGGCAAACAGCCACTATCGGGGGAAGTCAGAACAGCGTCCATGTCACTCGCTTTACCACAGCTGTCAAGTCAGGAACAAGCAATGGTGACTTGAAGAACATGAAGTTGCTCTTCGGTTCTGGTTCACGAGATACGACATTCTCTGTAGCTGAGGTTCATACGAACCCACTTGGTTTGTCAAATGCGCAAGCCTACCCAATTGAAGTTATTGGTGGTCAAACTCAGTTTGTTAAACAAGTAGAAGCACCATATAGCTACAATAGCTTTGCTGCAGCTGGTTTCAAAGCTTGGGGAGAAAACGGGGACTCTAGCAAGGGTTATGCCGATCCTAACCAATACACTGCCATCGTAGGAACAGGTTCTTATTCAAATGCTAAAGGACCACGTGATAGCAATGGTAGTGACCGTGTTCGATATGAATACAAAGACAAAACAACTGGCACTACAGTAGATGCAAAACAAATTGGTCGCACACCAGGGGTCTTTGATTACAATATTCATCGTACTTTCTTGGATGATAATACATCAACAGATACTCCGATTCGCTTTGTTGTTAAACCGAAAACACCAACTATTGCAACCAACTTAGTAGATGGCGTGAATCGTCAGGATATTCGTGTTGAAAACGCAGCACCTGGTAAGACGGTTGTTCTTGAGAAAAACGGTACACCATTAGCAACTGCTACAGCAGACCAGAACGGGGTAGCCACATTCTCAAATGTTGCTTTGCAGACACAGGATCAATTCCGAGCAGTCACTAAAGTTGAAAACCAACCGGAGTATGTAGATAAGAAAGACAACATCACTAAGAACTACGTAGAGTCTGATAAGAGTAACCAAATCATCGCCCGTAATATCGATAACACTGCACCAACTATCACAGACATCACAGTCAATAAAGGTGCAACGGTAGAAGGTCGTAAGATTATCGTTTACCGTGAAGAAGCCTTTGATGTCGATGTCAACTTGACGGATAACAGCGGTAAGTTGAATAAGATTAAGGTTAATCCGAATGCGAATGCAGCTGTCCCTGACTCTGCTTTTGCAGCAGATGGCGCAAATATTACTGGAACAGGAACCAATATTGCCTTTACAAATAAGACCAATAAGCTAGGACAAGCAAATAATGCAACAGCTTCTAGTCCATATAAGGTAAATATTGCAGGTCAAGTCAGCAAGAATCAGGCAATTAATGATAACGATGTAACAAAAAATATGTGGAATCGTTATATTAGTGGATATGATCAATCGAACTTAACAAATAACGATGGAAACAATGCTACTACAAATAATGCAAACATCCAGATTGAAGTTCGTAAGCAGTCTGATAAGTATACTCCGACAGCGACTACTCCAACAATTGACCTACCTGCCAATGGTACAGTAACAAGTTTTGCAAGTCCTGAAACTTATATTTCAAACAAAAATACTCTACCAACCAAAGGTACTACAGCTGGAACGACAACAACTTACGCTTGGAAACAAGGTGAATCAACAACCGTAACAGATGGAACGTTGAGACGTACAGTTGTTGTTACTTACCCAGATGGTTCAACAGATGAAGTGCCAGTTAACTTTAACGTGCGTGATAATGTAGCGCCAAAAGTTCAACTTCAAGGTCGCGACTTGCCGACAACAGAACCAGCAAACCCACTCTTTACTGTCTACCGCGGTTCTAACTTCAACCCAATGCTGAAAGCTTGGGATAACTCTGGTAAGGTAACAAGTCTTCGTATAGAGAATCTTCCTTCAGGTGTGACAGCATCTAACTTTACAGCACAAACAGGTAAGACAGAGTCAAATAAATACGCAAATCGTCAGTTTTCAGGTGTTGTCGCTGATAATCAGACTCTCGGTGTGCATACAGCTAAGATTCATGCGTCTGATGGAAGTAACGATGTTACCTACTACATGAAGTATCGTGTGGTTGATGTCGTCAAGAAAAACCTTCCTGACAACAATGAGATGTCGCGTGCCTTGAATCAATCACTAGGAGACGCCCACCAGTACCTAGCATCGACAGATGCTAATGGACAGGTCAGTGATGATAGTTTCTTCCCAACAGGTATGAACTTTGTCTGGACTAAGAATGATACTAATAGAACTTCTGCACAAGGAGAAACTTTCACAGTACCTGGTAAATACACTCGTTATGCCAAAGCTGAATTCCCAACAGATACAAAAAATAATAACAGTGAAACACGTACAACATTTGCAACTGATAAAGAGCAAGTTGTCGTTGTAAAAGTACAACCAAGTACACCAAATGGTACGGTCAATAGCTCAAACGGAGACGTTACAGTAACTCCGAAACAAGAGGATAACGTAAACCAATTTTCTGTTACCTATACACCTGAAGGACAAACAACTCCAAAAACGATTACCGCTCAGAAAAATAATGGTAGATGGTCTATTCCAAATGCACCTGCAGGGGTAACTGTAAATCCGAATACTGGTGTCATTACCTTGCCAGACCGTGCAGTCAAGGATAACACAGACATCATTTCTAAGGTTCGAACTGCTGATGGAGTTGATAGTAATACGGATACCATTCGTGCAGTAACCGTAGATACTACGCCACCAGTAATCACAGCGAACGATGCGGTCATTACTGCAGGAGAGCCAATCTCTGAAACAGATATCCCAATCACAGTAACGGATGCAGGAGTAGGGGTAAAAGAGGGAGGAGTTACCCTCAATCGACTTCCAGCAGGATTGCGCTTTGAAAATGGTAAGATTGTAGGAACACCAACAACTCCTGGTACTACTACTACTACTATTACAGCATTAGATAAGAAAAATAATCCGGCTACAAAGAATATTAATATCCGTGTTCAAAGTCAGGCGGATAAATATGCACCGACTGCGAAAAATATCGATACTGCAACAAATGCTGGTAAATTCTATGCTGTTCAAGGTGAGACAGACTTAGCAAATCAAGATCCTAGAGATTTCCTTACAGGTAACTATCCTCAAACAGCTACCGTAAGATGGAAACAGGGATCAACACCAGATGTTTCGACTGCTGGTAATAAAGCTGCTAAGATCGAGGTGGTTTATTCAGATGGTTCTAAAGAGGACGTTGATTACAATTACCAAGTTTATCCAAAACTAGAAGCTAAGACAGTAAATGGTAAGACAGGTGTCTTTAACGCCTTTGTAAATAAAAATGTTGTTGGTGGTCTGATTACGGATTACACCAATGTGGATGACCTCAGACGTCAATCTCAAGGAACTGTGAACTGGACTTATCGCTACCGTTTGAATAACGATGGCGAAGAGAAAGTAGTTGGCAACAGCCAAAACTTCAGTGCGGTTTGGAACAGCCAAACTCCTCACAGAACAGACTATACGGTTACAGCTCAATTTGCAAATGGCCGTTTTGGTACAGCATCAACATCAAATCCAGCTCTAACGACTACAACAAACATAAACTATACGGTTTATGATTTTGAACCGAAAGAAACTTTGGTGACAACGGTTGGTGACTTGACACCGTTAAATACGGTTATCAATTCGCCAGGTGAGGCCTTGAAACCAACAGCAACATCAAATGCAGCCCCAGAAGGTACGACCTATGCGTGGAGAAACGGTGAACGACCAGATGCCACGACCGTTTCTGAGCCAAAAATTAGTACTCACCGTGTCAATATTACCTTGCCTCAAGAATCTGGTTGGAGAGCAGCGTCAGACGAAAGAACTGTCCTTGTTAAGGTTAGACCACTAGCTCCGACTGTGAAGGCAGATACAGTGACAGAAAAAGGTGGTCTATCAGACCAAGCTATCACGGTTGAGAATGCCCTTCCTGGCGCAACAGTCAAAATGACGGTCGCTGGAGTAGAACTAGCTCCGAAACAAGCTGGCCAAGATGGAACAGTTACCTTCACTAAAGAAGACCTAGCCAAAGTATATGCAGCTAATGACGGCCTTCTTCCGAGGGATGGAGATGTAACAGTTAACCAGACGGTGAATAAGCCAAATCCAGCAAATGGAAATGCTTTGGAACCATTGGTATCAGATGATGCAACTGCACGTATCACTCCTGAAACAACGCCACCTCGCGTTAAGAGCAACACTGTTAAGGTATACGACGAAGCTAGCAAAACATGGAAAGATACTCCAACAACAACTGACCAAGGCTTGCCAACTTATATCTTCTATGCTGGTGATAAACTTCAGTTTGAAACTAAATTTACAGATAACAGTGGTAAGGTTGTCTCAAGCGCTGTCCGTCAAGGGAAAACTTCTGCTTCAGAAACTTCAAATCTCTTCCATGATTCCTTTGGAACAACATCAGCTAATAAGATTACTGGAGCTACAACTGCAACAGAAGACACTCCAGCGACTGTAACAAACGAAGGAACTATTAATGCGGATCTCGCGTATGCGGACGGAAACGCAGTAACTCGTTCAGTTACAGCAGAAGATAAAGCGGGTAACCGTTCAGGAGAAGGTGCAACATTCCGTATTAAACAAGGACGTTTGAGTGAAAAGAATGCTAACCTAAATCCAGAACGTTTGCTTAAAGTTTCAGATACAGAACACCTTAGTGATACAGAGAAAACGACGCTTAGAACAGCAATTGAAACTGCGCACGGCGCAGTGGAAACAAACCGTATTCAGGATATTGCGTTTGAAAATGGTTTAGCGACAATCACTTATAAGGATACAACAAGCCGTACAATTCCGATTACGGATCTCGCTGTTTCCTTGAAGACACCAGTCGTAGATGATTTAACTCGTCGTGGTGGACTTCCAAATGAAAATATTACAGTAAGTGAAGTTCATCCAGGTGCAACAGTAACCTTGACAGTAGGTACTCAAACCTTTACTAAGGACGTTCCACAAGGTGAGACAAGTGTAACATTCACTCCTGAAGATTTAGAACGTGCTTACGCAAGCAATAATGGTTTGCTTCCTAAAGATGCCCAAGTAACTGCGGTTCAATCTGTTCCAGCAGGAACTAACACAACTGATAGACTGACTTCAGAAACAGGTCGTGGTAGAATCACGAAAGAAGAAGAAGCGCCTAATGTTGAATACAAAGTTCAAATTAAAAATGCAGCGGGTGAGTGGGAAGACGCACCTAAGAAAGTTGTCCGTGAAGGTCGACCAGAAGGTTATGAAATCTTCGCAGGGGATGAATACCGCGTAGTAGTAACTTCTACAGATAACAGCGGTAAGATCCGAAATCTTGAACTTTTTGATGGTAAAACTGGTCAATCAAACTTCTTGTCATCGAACAAGACTTCGGGTGGGGCTGCTAACAATATCACAGCAACTCCAACTGTAGCAACAGAAGATAATCCAGCGACGCGTGAAATTACTGGTAAGTTTAATGAAAATGAAAGATGGTCTTCTAGCAACGTTTGGTCTCGTACTTTCCGTTCGAAGGATTGGAGCGAAAATGAGACTGAAACACCAGTATTTTTGGTTGCCCAAGGTCAATTGAAAGATAAATACCCTGGAGTGACACCTTCGACTGTTCAAGTAAGCAATGCGACTGCCTTGACAGAAGATGATAAGAAAGCTGTCATTGCTGCGGTGAAAGCGGCGAACCCTGAAGTTGCAAATCGTGTTAAAGCAGGAGATGCTGGTTATACGATTGCCCCAGATGGTACTGTAACCATTACTTATAAAGATGGTACGCAAAATACAGTGAAACCAACTGTATCAGACGTTGAGTACAAATCAGTGTCTGCAAGTGCTTCAGTTAGCCAATCAGCTTCAGCTGTATACTCACAATCAGCTTCAGCAAGTACCTCAGCAAGTGCATCAGCTTCAACCAAAGTTTCAGAGTCAGCATCAACAAGCAACTCAGTAAGTGAATCTGCATCTAAGCAAGCTTCAGAATCAGCTTCAACAAGTAACTCAGTAAGTGAGTCAGCTTCTAAGTTTACTTCACAATCGGCTTCAGCAAGCAACTCAACAAGTGAGTCAGTTTCTAAGCAGATTTCAGAATCAGCATCTAAGCAAGCATCAGAGTCAGCTTCAACAAGCAACTCAGTAAGCGAGTCAGCATCTAAGCAAGCTTCAGAATCAGCTTCAACAAGCAACTCAGTAAGCGAGTCAGCTTCTAAACAGACATCAGAGTCAGCTTCAACAAGCAATTCAGTAAGTGAATCAGCATCTAAGCAGACATCAGAGTCAGCTTCAACAAGCAACTCAGTAAGTGAATCAGCATCTAAGCAGACATCAGAGTCAGCTTCAACAAGCAACTCAGTAAGTGAGTCAGCCTCTAAGCAAGCTTCAGAGTCAGCTTCAACAAGCAACTCAGCAAGTGAGTCAGCATCTAAGCAAGCTTCAGAATCAGCTTCAACAAGTAACTCAGTAAGTGAGTCAGCATCTAAGCAAGCTTCAGAATCAGCATCAACAAGCAATTCAGTAAGTGAATCTGCATCTAAGCAGATATCAGAGTCAGCTTCAACAAGCAACTCAGTAAGTGAATCTGCATCTAAGCAGACATCAGAGTCAGCTTCAACAAGCAATTCAGTAAGTGAGTCAGCATCTAAGCAAGCTTCAGAATCAGCATCAACAAGCAACTCAGTAAGTGAGTCAGCATCTAAGCAGACATCAGAGTCAGCTTCAGCAAGCAACTCAGTAAGCGAATCAGCATCTAAGCAAGCATCAGAGTCAGCTTCAACAAGCAACTCAGCAAGCGAGTCAGCATCTAAGCAGACATCAGAGTCAGCTTCAGCAAGCAACTCAGCAAGTGAGTCAGCTTCTAAGTTTACTTCACAATCAGCTTCAGCAAGCAACTCAGCAAGTGAGTCAGTCTCTAAGCAAGCTTCAGAATCAGCATCTAAGCAAGCTTCAGAATCAGCTTCAACAAGCAACTCAGTAAGCGAGTCAGCATCTAAGCAGACATCAGAATCAGCTTCAACAAGCAACTCAGTAAGTGAATCTGCATCTAAGCAGACATCAGAATCAGCTTCAACAAGCAATTCAGTAAGTGAATCTGCATCTAAGCAAGCTTCAGAATCAGCTTCAACAAGCAACTCAGCAAGTGAGTCAGCATCTAAGCAGACATCAGAGTCAGCATCAACAAGCAATTCAGTAAGTGAATCTGCATCTAAGCAAGCATCAGAGTCAGCATCAACAAGCAATTCAGTAAGTGAATCTGCATCTAAGCAAGCTTCAGAGTCAG
The DNA here is from genome assembly GCA_905221095.1 of bacterium. Lineage (GTDB taxonomy): Bacteria > Bacillota > Bacilli > Lactobacillales > Streptococcaceae > Streptococcus. Next base: position 214 of record CAJNBV010000012.1, on the reverse strand, counting down.
CATCAACAAGCAACTCAGCAAGTGAGTCAGCATCTAAGCAAGCTTCAGAATCAGCTTCAACAAGCAACTCAGCAAGTGAGTCTGCATCTAAGCAGACATCAGAGTCAGCTTCAACAAGCAATTCAGTAAGTGAATCTGCATCTAAGCAGACATCAGAGTCAGCTTCAGCAAGCAACTCAGCAAGCGAGTCAGCATCTAAGCAGACATCAGAGTC
>CAJNBV010000011.1 GCA_905221095.1 bacterium | reverse complement strand
AAACGGAAGTCATTAAGCTTTCGAATGACAGTTGAAGTTGAAATGGAAAGCTGATGAGCAATATCGGTCATAGAAGTTTTTTCAATCAACTTTTGCGCAATTTTTTGGTTGATAATACGAGGGATTTGGTGATTTTTCTTGACGAGAGAGGTCTCGGAGACCATCATTTTAGAGCAATGATAGCACTTAAAACGACGCTTTCTAAGGAGGATTCTAGTAGGCATACCAGTAGTTTCAAGGTAAGGAATCTTAGAGGGTTTTTGAAAGTCATATTTCTTCATTTGATTTCCACATTCAGGACAAGATGGAGCCTCATAATCCAGTTTAGCGATGATTTCCTTGTGTGTATCTCTATTCACGATATCCATAATTTGGACATTAGGGTCTTTGATATCGAGTAGTTTTGTGATAAAATGTAATTGTTCCATATGAATCTTTCTAATGAGTTGTTTGGTCACTTTTCATTATAGATCTTATGGGACTTTTTTTCTACAACAAAATAGGCTCCATAATATCTATAGGGGATTTACCCACTACAAATATTATAGAGCTTTTTTTTGTTATGTAATTAATAATCTGTCTTGCACCTAATGACAAGTGATATTTTTCTTGACGATAGAAGTCTCAGCTACCATCATTTTCTAACACTGATAGCACTTAAAACGTCGCTTTATTAGAAGATTTCTAGTAGACATACCGGTCGTTTCGAGGTAAGGAATCTTAGTGCCCTATTAATGACATCCATAATTTTGATATTAGGGTCTTTAATGTCGAGTAATTTTGTGATAAGTTGAAGAACTTTGGAGAAATATTTATTACTATTGAAACAGAACAGGATAATTTTTTCAATCATTTATAGGAAATTTTTTATTTTTAAGGATTTAATAGTTTGTTTTTGATGTAAGATATTTATTTCTATTCTGTCAACTTTTCTTATTTTCTATCTTGTTGAGGTTGGTATTTGAGCAATTCAGGATTTTATAATAACTGTTTATAATTTTTTGTTAGAATAAGGTCATAAAAAGTAAAGGAGTGTATGCTTATGCTACAAAGTATTTATGATCAGATGACTGATTTCTATGAGAGTATCGAAGAAGAGTATGCTACTTTCTTTGATAATAATTGGGAATGGGAACATTTTCATTTTAAATTTTTGATTTATTATTTAGTTCGATATGGCATTGGGTGCCGTAGGGATTTTATCGTTTACCATTATCGTGTTGCTTATCGTTTGTATCTTGAAAAGATGATAATGAATCGGGGTTTTATTTCTTGTTGAGGTAATTTTAGTAAATTTCCGAACAAACTTACTTTTTTATGGCAATATAACAATAAATAGCTGGTAATTTTTCTAAATCATTTTTTAATAGTTGGAAATAGCAAATCTTTCTATTGTTTCTTCTTGATAAAAAGGCAATTTTTTCTTATAATAAATTGTAAGATATAATTGCGGGTGAGATTCCTGCCATGTATGTGAGAAAGGAAGAGCCTGAGGGCTCAGACAAGATTATGACTTCAGTTGTTGTTGTAGGTACCCAGTGGGGTGATGAAGGTAAAGGGAAGATTACAGACTTCCTTTCAGCGAATGCAGAAGTGATTGCACGTTACCAAGGTGGTGATAATGCAGGTCACACGATTGTGATTGATGGTAAGAAGTTTAAATTGCACTTGATTCCATCTGGGATTTTCTTCCCTGAAAAAATCTCTGTTATTGGGAATGGTATGGTTGTAAATCCTAAATCTCTTGTAAAAGAGTTGAGCTATCTTCATGAGGAAGGTGTAACAACTGATAACTTACGTATTTCTGATCGTGCGCATGTTATTTTGCCATACCATATCGAGTTGGATCGCTTGCAAGAAGAGGCTAAGGGTGACAATAAGATTGGTACTACAATCAAGGGAATTGGTCCAGCTTATATGGATAAGGCTGCTCGTGTTGGGATTCGTATCGCAGATCTTTTGGATAAAGACATTTTCCGTGAGCGTTTAGAACGTAACCTCGCTGAAAAGAATCGTCTCTTTGAAAAATTGTATGATAGTAAAGCTATTGCTTTCGATGATATTTTTGAAGAATATTACGAATATGGTCAACAAATCAAGAAGTATGTGACAGACACATCTGTTATCTTGAATGATGCGCTTGATAATGGTAAGCGTGTGCTTTTTGAAGGTGCACAAGGTGTTATGTTAGATATTGACCAAGGTACTTATCCATTTGTTACGTCATCAAACCCTGTGGCTGGTGGTGTGACCATTGGTTCAGGTGTTGGTCCAAGTAAGATTGACAAGGTTGTTGGTGTATGTAAGGCTTATACGAGTCGTGTTGGTGACGGTCCTTTCCCAACTGAGTTGTTTGATGAAGTAGGAGAACGTATCCGTGAAGTAGGTCATGAATATGGTACTACAACTGGTCGTCCACGTCGTGTGGGTTGGTTTGACTCAGTTGTCATGCGTCATAGCCGTCGTGTTTCTGGTATCACCAATCTTTCATTGAACTCTATCGATGTTTTGAGTGGTTTGGATACAGTGAAAATCTGTGTGGCTTATGATCTTGATGGTCAACGTATTGACTACTATCCAGCTAGTCTGGAGCAATTGAAACGTTGCAAGCCTATCTATGAAGAGTTACCAGGTTGGTCAGAAGACATCACCGGTGTCCGTAATTTGGAGGATCTTCCTGAGAATGCGCGTAACTATGTTCGTCGTGTGAGCGAATTGGTTGGTGTTCGTATTTCTACTTTCTCAGTAGGTCCTGGTCGTGAACAAACAAATATTTTAGAAAGTGTTTGGTCATAAGAGATTTTTAAGATTTGTTTAAGATAGGTCGGGTATACTATAGACAGTTACAAGAAGACCTCCTAACTTGTTGTAACAAATATCCTAAACTTTTCTTTTTCATAATAATCTCCCTATAGAGTCACCGCATTCGGTGGCTTTTTTTGTGTTGGGAATCATGATATAATAATAAAATCTATAAGTAGGAAAAGGGAAAAGAGATGGATTATACGCTTGAAGAAAAAGAAGTCTTTATGAGAGAGGCTTTGAGAGAGGCTGAGATTGCCTTAGAACACGATGAAATTCCAATTGGTTGTGTGATTGTCAAAGATAGGGAAATCATTGGTCGTGGGCATAATGCACGTGAGGAATTGCAGCGAGCGGTTATGCATGCGGAGATTATGGCTATAGAGAATGCGAACTTGAGTGAGGAGAGTTGGCGCTTGCTGGATTGCACGCTTTTTGTGACCATTGAGCCTTGTGTCATGTGTAGTGGGGCGATTGGGCTTGCCCGCATTCCAAACGTGGTCTACGGGGCTAAAAACCAGAAATTTGGCGCTGCTGGGAGTTTGTATGATATCTTGACAGATGAGCGTCTCAATCATCGTGTGGAGGTTGAAACGGGAATTTTGGAAGATGAATGCGCAGCTATTATGCAGGACTTTTTTAGAAATAGACGGAAAAAATAATTTTTCTTTTAAAATGAATAGGAATGTGATATAATAAACAGTGGAGCAACAGTTCTGCGTGAAGCGGGTCAGGGGAGGAATCCAGCAGCCCTAAGCGATTTGAATTGTGTGCTCTTTTTTTCGTGCTTTTTCCGAATAAATAAGATAGAATAATCTAGAATAAATGATAATAGAAAAGAGAAAATTATGAAAATCCGTGGTTTTGAATTGGTTTCGACTTTTACAGATAAAAATTTGTTGCCGAAGCGTGAGACAGCGCATGCGGCTGGTTACGACTTAAAGGTTGCTGTGCGTACGGTTATTGCGCCAGGAGAGATTGTCTTGGTTCCGACAGGGGTTAAGGCTTATATGCAGCCAACTGAGGTTCTCTACCTCTATGATCGCTCTTCAAATCCTCGTAAGAAGGGCTTAGTTTTGATTAACTCAGTTGGGGTCATTGATGGGGATTATTATGGAAATCCTGGGAATGAAGGGCATATTTTTGCTCAGATGAAGAATATCACAGACCAAGAAGTGATTCTCGAAGTTGGGGAACGTGTGGTCCAGGCTGTCTTTGCGCCTTTCTTAATTGCAGATGGAGATGCAGCTGATGGTGTTCGAACTGGTGGATTTGGATCGACAGGGCACTAGAATGAAGATTATCTTTATACGTCACGGAGAGCCAGATTATAGTATGCTTGATAAACTTGAAAATCCGCAACTCTATAGTGGTTTTGGTCGTGATTTAGCGCCATTGACAGGAAAAGGTCGCAGTCTGGCAAAAGAAGTTGCTAAAACTGCATGTTTTGGAAAGGCAGAGATTATTATTTCATCGTCTGTGACGAGGGCTTTAGAAACAGCCCATTATATAGCAGTTGAAACAGGATTGGACTTATTTGTGGAGCCGTTTTTTCATGAGTGGCGTCCAGACTTAGATGGCACTAACTCTGATTTAACTAGTGTATTGGTAGCTCATGAATATTATCTAAAACATCAAGGAGGTTTATCTGAAGATTCTCCTTATCGCTATGAAACTGATCTAGAGATGCGTCATCGTTTTTTAAGAGCTTTAGAAAAATATAAAAATTATAAAACTATTATCATTGTAACTCACGGAATGCTCATGCGCCAGTTTGTGCCAAATGAGAAGATTGATTTTTGCCAAGTGATTGAGTGTGAGTTAGAGATATAGAAAGAGGTTTATCATCGCAAAGAAAAAAGCGACATTTGTATGTCAAAATTGTGGGTATAATTCCCCTAAATATCTGGGACGTTGCCCCAACTGTGGGTCTTGGTCTTCCTTTGTAGAAGAGGTTGAGGTTGCCGAGGTCAAGAATGCGCGTGTGTCCTTGACAGGTGAGAAAACCAAGCCTATGAAACTGGCTGAGGTGACTTCAATCAACGTTAATCGAACCAAGACGGAGATGGAGGAATTCAACCGTGTACTTGGAGGCGGAGTGGTACCGGGAAGTCTTGTCCTCATTGGTGGGGATCCTGGAATCGGGAAATCAACGCTTCTACTACAAGTCTCAACCCAGTTGTCCCAAGTGGGAACGGTTCTCTACGTCAGTGGGGAGGAGTCTGCCCAGCAGATTAAACTACGTGCAGAGCGTTTGGGTGATATTGATAGCGAGTTTTATCTCTATGCAGAGACCAATATGCAGAGTGTTCGAGCAGAGGTGGAGCGCATTCAGCCAGATTTCCTCATTATTGACTCTATCCAGACCATTATGTCTCCTGAGATTTCAGGGGTGCAGGGGTCTGTTTCTCAGGTACGTGAGGTAACGGCTGAACTCATGCAGTTGGCGAAGACCAACAATATTGCGATTTTTATCGTAGGGCATGTGACCAAGGAAGGTACCTTGGCTGGTCCACGTATGTTGGAGCATATGGTGGATACAGTGCTTTACTTTGAAGGAGAGCGCCACCATACCTTTCGTATCCTAAGAGCGGTCAAAAACCGTTTTGGCTCCACCAATGAGATTGGGATTTTTGAGATGCAGTCGGGTGGTCTGGTTGAGGTACTCAATCCGAGCCAAGTTTTCCTAGAGGAGCGTTTGGATGGGGCTACTGGTTCGTCAATCGTTGTGACCATGGAAGGAACGCGTCCGATTTTGGCGGAGGTTCAGGCTTTGGTGACACCAACTATGTTTGGAAATGCCAAACGTACTACGACAGGTCTTGATTTTAATCGTGCGAGTCTGATTATGGCTGTTTTAGAAAAGCGGGCAGGGCTTCTTTTGCAAAATCAGGATGCCTATCTCAAATCTGCTGGCGGTGTTAAATTGGATGAACCTGCCATTGACTTGGCTGTTGCTGTTGCCATTGCTTCGAGCTACAAAGACAAGCCGACCAATCCTCAGGAATGTTTTGTAGGCGAACTGGGCTTGACGGGTGAGATTCGGCGCGTGAATCGTATCGAGCAACGTATCAATGAAGCTGCTAAACTGGGCTTTACTAAGATTTATGTACCTAAGAATTCCTTGACAGGAATCACTCCACCTAAGGAAATTCAGGTCATTGGAGTGACAACGATTCAGGAAGTTTTGAAAAAGGTCTTTGCATAATCCGTGACAAATCCTTTTAAAAATGATAAGATAGGAGAAATATTTGACTATCAAATTTTCGAGGAGGGAATCGTGTCGTATTTTGAACAGTTTATGCAAGCCAATCAGGCTTATGTTGCCCTACATGGGCAGTTAAATCTGCCACTTAAACCCAAAACAAGAGTAGCTATTGTGACCTGCATGGATTCGCGTCTGCACGTTGCGCAAGCTCTAGGTTTGGCACTTGGGGATGCTCATATCTTGCGGAATGCAGGTGGTCGAGTGACTGAGGACATGATTCGTTCGCTAGTTATTTCCCAGCAACAGATGGGAACAAGAGAGATTGTGGTGTTGCACCATACAGACTGTGGTGCCCAGACTTTTGAAAATGGACCTTTTCAGGAGTATCTGAAAGAGGAACTAGGTGTCGATGTGTCAGACCAGGACTTTTTGCCCTTCCAAGATATAGAGGAGAGTGTACGCGAGGATATGCAACTCCTTATCGAATCTCCCCTAATACCAGACGATGTCATTATCTCTGGTGCTATTTACGATGTGGATACAGGAAGTATGACAGTCGTAGAACTATAAATACTTCATTTAGAAAGAAAGTGTATGAAGAAAAACAGCATTTTATTTATTTTTATCTTATTGCTATGTATTGGTTTACAATATGAAACCATCTACTATACGGATGGTTCGATGTCAGGTGCGGAATATGGACTAATGGGAGTTTCTATCTTTCTAGCTCTCTTTTACATGATTCCGGCTCTTTATTTCCTTTTCCGTATTGGGAAAAAATGGGAATTGCCAAAGAATGCCTTGATCTTGTCTTTATTGGGAGGGATGTTCCTTTCAGGCTGGTTGTCTAGCTTTGCGAATACCTATATCCATGATTTACTGGGCGTTCTTTTCCCAGATAGTGCATTTTTAAATGCCTTTGAAAGTGCTATTGTAGCTCCTTTGGTAGAAGAACCGTTGAAATTGTTGCCACTTGTTTTTGTTTTGTCTTTGATTCCTGTGCGAAAATTAAAATCTTTGTTTTTACTAGGTATTGCTTCTGGTTTGGGATTTCAAATGATTGAGGATATTGGCTATATTCGTACGGATTTGCCAGAGGGATTTGACTTTACTATTTCGAGAATTTTAGAGCGTATCATCTCAGGAATTGCCTCTCACTGGACTTTTTCAGGTTTGGCTGTAGTAGGTGTTTACTTGCTTTACAGAGCCTATAAAGGACAGAAGGTTGGCAAGAAACAGGGGCTTCTTTTCCTAGGTTTAGCCTTGGGAACTCACTTCCTGTTTAATTCTCCTTTTGTGGAGTTGGAGACAGAGTTGCCCTTAGCGATTCCAGTGGTTATGGCTATTACTCTTTATGGTTTTTATCAGGCTTATCGCTTTGTTGAGAAGCACAATGAGTTGATGAACTAGAATATTTTTCAAAAGAATGATGCAAGGGTACAAATATGGTGCCCTTCTTTTATTTTTGATTGAAAAATAGTGCAAAAAGCGCTACAATGGTAGATGGAAAAATCTTGTGAAAAGCACAAGCGATACATATATACCGGAGGAAATCATGTCTTTTTCTGATTTAAAGCTGTTTGCCCTTTCTTCTAATAAAGAATTGGCAGAACGTGTGGCGCAGGAGATTGGGATAGAGCTGGGGAAATCAAGTGTTCGCCAATTTTCAGATGGAGAGATTCAGGTTAACATCGAAGAATCAATCCGTGGGAAACACGTCTTTATCCTACAATCAACTAGTTCGCCTGTAAATGACAATCTGCTTGAAATTTTGATTATGGTAGATGCTTTGAAGCGTGCGAGTGCAGAATCTGTCAATGTTGTCATGCCTTACTATGGCTATGCACGTCAGGATAGAAAGGCGAGAGCGCGTGAGCCAATCACTTCAAAACTTGTCGCAAATATGCTTGAAGTAGCTGGGGTGGATCGTTTATTGACAATCGACTTGCATGCTGCGCAGATTCAAGGATTCTTTGATATTCCTGTGGATCACTTGATGGGAGCTCCTCTGATTGCAGATTATTTTGAGCGTCGTGGTATGGTTGGTTCTGACTATGTGGTTGTCAGCCCAGACCATGGAGGGGTGACTCGTGCTCGTAAGTTGGCAGAATTTTTGAAAACATCTATTGCTATCATTGACAAACGTCGTAGCGTTGATAAGATGAACACTAGTGAAGTCATGAACATCATCGGTAAGGTTGAAGGCAAGACTTGTATCTTGATTGATGATATGATTGATACAGCTGGAACCATTTGTCATGCGGCAGATGCCCTTGCAGAAGCTGGTGCTGTTGAAGTCTATGCAAGCTGTACGCACCCAGTTCTTTCTGGTCCTGCTATGGACAATATCCAAAAATCAGCTATTAAGAAATTGGTTGTTTTGGATACCATCTATCTGCCAGAAGAGCGTTTGATTGATAAGATTGAGCAGATTTCGATTGCTCATCTTTTAGGGGATGCTATCGTGCGTATCCATGAAAAACGTCCACTTTCTCCACTTTTCAGTATTGAGAAAAAGATTTAATTACCAAGCCTGAGATAATTCTCAGGTTTTTTTCGTCTCTTTTGCGAATAAATAGATAGAGCCAGAGAATCTAGTAAAACTAGATTTAATACTCTTCGAAAATCAAATTCAAACCACGTCAACGTCGCCTTGCCGTATATATGTGACTGACTTCGTCAGTCTTATCTGTAACCTCAAAACAGTGTTTTGAGCAACCTGCGACTAGTTTCCTAGTTTGCTCTTTGATTTTCATTGAGTATAAAACTGTGGTATAATAAAAGGAGGAAAAGGATGATTCTCAGACATCCGGGCATCAGCCCGACTAACGATTTGGTTGCTAAGAAAATCTTTAGCAATCCAGAAATCACTTGTCAATTTATTCGCGATATGCTGGATTTACCAGCCAAAAATGTAACCATTTTGGAGGGAAGTAACATTCACGTCTTGCCTTCCCTGCCCTACTCGGCGCAGGATTTCTATACCAGTATAGACGTCTTGGCTGAACTAGATAATGGAACGCAAGTAATTATTGAAATCCAAGTTCATCATCAGAATTTTTTCATTAATCGTTTATGGGCTTATCTGTGCAGTCAAGTCAATCAAAACCTAGAAAAAATTCGTCAGCAAGAAGGAAATACTCATCAGAGTTACAAACACATCGCACCAGTATACGCAATCGCAATTGTCGATAGTAACTACTTCTCAGATGAGTTGGCCTTTCACAGTTTCAGTATGCGCGAGGACACGACAGGTGAGGTCTTAACCATCACAAACAATGGACAAGAAAACCATCTGGTCAAGATGGCGTTCTTGGAACTAAAGAAATACAGAGAAACCAGCAAAGATGAGGTTCGCAAGCCGTGGTTGGAGTTTTTCGGGAATAAACCCTTTACCCAAGAACCCGAGCGAGCCATCAGTCAGGCAGACCAACTGCTAGACTATAAGAGCTGGTCCGAGGAGGACAGGAAGATGTTTAGTCAACTACGTATGCGCGAAGAACAAGCCTTGTTAGCACAGGACTATGCCTTGGAAACAGCTAGGGCGGAAGGTATCGAACAAGGTTTAGAGCGTGGTCGTGCAGAGGGTATTGAACAGGGACTGGAGCGTGGAAAAGTTGAAGGAAGAGTCTTTGCTTTCCTAGATATGGTCCGCCAAGGTCTTCTGACAGCTGAGGTTGCGAGTGAACAGTTAGGTATGACCGTCGCTGAGTTTGAGGCGTTGTTGTAAGACTAGCACTAATGGTCAGGAAAACCATTTAGTTAAGATGGCATTCTTGGAATTAAAAAAATACAGAGAAACCAGCAAAGACGAGGTTCGCAAGCCGTGGTTGGAGTTTTTCGGTAACAAGCCCTTTACCCAAGAACCCGAGCGAGCCATTAGCCAGGCAGACCAACTGCTAGATTACAAGAGCTGGTCCGAGGAGGACAGGAAAATGTTTAGTGAACAGCGCAGACGCGAAGAACAAGCCTTGTTAGCGCAGGACTATGCCTTGGAACAAGCTGAAGAAATGGCCGTACAGAGGGCATTGAACAAGGGCGAGCAGAAGGATTAGAACGTGGTATTGAACAAGGACGAGCAGAGGGCATTGAACAGGGACTGGAGCGTGGGAAAGTTGAAGGAAGGGAAGAAGGGAAACTTTTTGCATTTCTGGATATGGTCCGCCAAGGTCTTCTGACTTCTGAAGTTGCCAGTCAACAGTTGGGTATGAGCGTCACTGAGTTTGAGGCCTTGCTATGAGGTCACATTTTAAATAGTAGAAAGTTAATGGAATGGCGAGTTATTTGCAAAATACTTGCCATTTTTGCTTGACATTTGGAAGGGGTTATAGGATAATACCATAGAAGTGAGTTCTGTCCAACTATCTATGTGGATTAGATATGTGAGGTTTGACTCAAGGTTTAAGAAATTTGTGAGATTTTCACTTGGGAGATACGGTATTTGAAGGGTATTTCATCTCACAAAGGCGTTTTTTTAACCTTTTTTGAAAAAATAGCTGAAAAGTTTAAAAAATTGAAGAAAACCCTTGACAAATCCTGCAAATATTTATATACTGTATGGTAGTAAGATAGTCTTACGAAAAAATATTTTAAAGAAAAACAAAGGAGATAAAACGATGAAAAAAGTTTTATTGACAAGCGCAGTCGCTCTTGCAGCATTTGGTGCTGTACAAGCTGTTTCAGCTGATGCTGGTACAAATTATTCAGTAAGTGGTAAAGTAAATCCACTTACTGGTCAAATGGATAAAACTGCTTATCAACCAAATACTGTTGTTTCAGCTCATACTGGTGTAGTTCCAACTGATGAGCAATACAAACCAGAAACTCCAGCTTACAATCCTTACCATGGTAAGCCACAAGCATTCGACAAAAAAACTTTTGTACGTTTTGCAGTTAAAGACCGTCTAGGAAACCCAATCCCAGATGTTAAGGTTGAAGTATTGAAATTCAAAGACTTACAAGCATTTGGTCTTTATGCACATACATCACCAGAAGAATTAGCAGCTCGTAAAGATTTGAAAACAGTATACATTAAAGATTTGGTTTCAAACGTAGGTGGAGATGTTGAAGTTGAAGTTGAAAAAGGTGAAGTAGTTGTTTACCGTGTGGTTAACGCTCCTAAAGGATACTTCATTCCAGCAGAAATGCAAGGTGGAAGCGTATTGTCTGCTCCATCAGAAGTTGCTGATGGTTCAATGTACACAAATGCACATTACGATTTGATTTTAGAAAAAACTGATTCATACAACGTTGTTAAAGACCAATGGGTACAAGAAGAAGATGGTTGGAAATACTATGCTTCTAACAAAGCTGTTTCAGGTTGGAAACAAATTGATGGTAAATGGTACTTCTTTAACGCTGAAGGCGTAATGCAAAAATGGTGGGTTAAAGACGGTAACACTTGGTACTACTTAAATGGTTCAGGTGAAATGCAAACAGGTTGGTTGCAAGATGGTGGTAAATGGTACTACCTTGAAAATTCAGGTGCTATGAAAGCTAGCCAATGGTTTGAAGTTGCTGGTAAATGGTACTACGTTGAAGGAACAGGTGCCCTTGCAGTTAACACTACTGTAGGTGGATACACTGTAAACGGAAACGGTGAATGGGTTAAATAATCTAATTTAATCAAAAAAAGCAGGAAATTTCTTCTGCTTTTTATTTTTTACATAAAAAGTTCAGTTTTCCTTAGAATTTTTTTAAAAAATAAGATACAATAAAGCTAGGTTTATCACCTAAAATTTTAAACATGGAGAATATTCAAATGAAGAATAAAAAAGCTTTAGTTTTAGCTGTTGCTAGTGTGACAGTGGCAACGGCTGCAGCATTGACTACTTACTCAACATTTACTGCACCTTCTGTACATGCAGATGAGTTTATTCGTAAAACAGAATGGATAACTGTTTCTAATGATCGTTCACGTACTCATACAACTGTTTATTTTGAATCAGGAGATCAAAATTTTGAAAAGCATAGTTATATTGATAACTTTGAGTACCAGAAAACCTATGTAGATGGTGGCGTACGTTACTATGTATTCGTAGAAAAAGGAACAAAACTTCCTGAGTTAGAAAATGACCCAAATACATCATCTGCCGATTTGAATAAACAAGGTTATAAATCTACAGATAAGGATAATAGCTGGCGAGAAGTATCGGGTAATCGTTATTTCTATTCAAAAGGAAATCCAGTAAAAGGTTGGGCAATTATTGATAACAAGACGTACTATTTTAATAGTGAAGGCGTCATGGCTCGTGGAATCATCGAAAACAATTCTGAACGATATTATCTTGATACACAAGGTGTAAAGAAAACTGGCTTTATCAAAGTAGGTGAAAAAACATATTACTTCGATGCGAATGGTGTCCGTAAGACAGAAGTTGTTACAGAAAATGGTAAAACTTATTTTGTCAAGGATGGTGTTGTGACAACTGGAGCTCATAAGGTAGGTGCTAAGTGGTACTTCTTTGCTGAAGATGGTACAACCAAGTCAGGTATTGTAAAAGATAGTGCTGGCAAATGGTATTACATCACAGCAGAAGGTGAGCGTAAGACAGGTCTTATTAAGGGTTCTGGCGACAAGTATTACTATGTCACTGAAGAAGGTGAACGTAAGTTTGGGGAAATTACCGTTGATGGTAAAACATATTTCTTAACAGATGAATCTAATACAAAAGCTGGCTGGAATAAAGTTGATAGTAACTGGATTTATGTGAATAAAGAAGGTAAACGTCAAGTTGGCTGGTTACAAGATGGCGGTAAGTGGTATTACTTTAACGCTGAAGGCATCATGCAAAAATGGTGGGTTAAAGATGGTAGCACTTGGTATTACCTAAACGGTTCAGGCGAAATGCAAACAGGTTGGTTGCAAGATGGTAGCACTTGGTACTATCTAAACGGTTCAGGTGCTATGCAAACAGGTTGGGCTAAAGTAGGTGATTCATGGTACTACCTCAAAGGCTCAGGTGCTATGGTAACTGGTTGGTTCCAAGTAGGCGGTAAGTGGTACTATGCTTATAGTTCAGGTGCCCTTGCAGTAAATACTACAGTCGATGGCTACTATGTAAATGCCAACGGTGAATGGGTATAAAATAACAAAGAGAGTGGTTTGAACCGCTCTCTTTTTGTTACTTTTAAATATTTCTACACTTTTTATGTTTTTTATTGCATTTATTATAGGAAAAGGATATAATCTAGATAAATTTAACTATTTAATAAAGGAGGTTCTTCTCATGAAGAAAACACTAACAGGTATCTTGCTAGCCACTTCTGTGCTAGCTATGGCTACGGTCCAACAAGTAAAAGCTGCCGAAACAGGGGGAGCAACGACTACAACAACTTCTACTGTTAAGGAAGTCCACTATGCAACATATAAAAATGGTGGTCCTGTCAATATCAAAGATGCACTTACAGGGTCTGCTGTGACAGCTGAATCTATTAAGAATCATCCTGAAATTGAAAATTATATCTATACTTCTAGTAGAGAAGAGGATGGTATTATGTATCATATGTATGCTCCAAAAGCTACTGATTCTAATACAAATGCTGGTACTCAAACCAATCCATACCATAGAGATAACAACCAAAACAATGGTAGCACTAGCAATGCTAATGGGAACAATAACCAAAATGGTACTGGTACAAACAATAATAATGGCTCAACAACAAATTCTAATTCTCCAGTAAAAAAAGTTCGTTTTGTAGAATATAAACCTGGTAGTGACGTTCCAGTTGATATTAAGGATCCACGTACAGGAACTGCAGCATCAGATACAAGTCGTCTGGATATTGCCAACTATACTTACGTTACTGGCGAATTAAAAGGTGATACACTTTACCATATCTATCGCTCAAATTCAACGACTAATACTAACCAAAATAACAATCAAAACCAGTCTACTTCTGCAGGTCAATTTAAAACGGAGAACGGGAAGGTCTACTATATTAAGGACGGCAAAAAAGTTACTGGTTGGCAAAAAATTGATGGTAAGAATTACTACTTTGAAGCTGATGGAGCTATGAAAAAAGGTCTATTGACTTTAGGTGATAAGCAATACTATCTAGATGAAAAAGATGGCTTCAAACAGTTAGGATTTGTAAAAGTTGCTGATAAGGTTTACTATTTTGTTGAAAATGGTGAAAAGAAAACTGGCTTCATTAAGATTGATGACAAAACTTACTATCTAAAAGAAGGTGTTCGTCTAACAGGGGATATTACAGTAGATGAGAAACATTATTTCTTAGATGAGGAAGGTGTCCTTAAACCAGGTCTTGTTTTAATTGATGGTAAAAAATTCTTCATTGATGATGAGGGAAATCGTCATGTTGGATGGAAGAAAATTGGTCTGGATTGGTATTATTTCTCTAAAGAAGATGGAATGAAAACAGGCTGGGTCAAAGATGGGTCATGGTATTACTTGGATGAAACTGGTGTGATGAAAACTGGTTGGAGACAAGTTGATGGTAATTGGTACTATCTTAACGGCTCAGGTGCTATGCAGACAGGCTGGAAATTTATAAATGGTAGTTGGTATCATTTTGATAGTTTAGGTAAAATGGGTACTAGATGGATAAAAGAAAATGGTACATGGTATTATCTTGACGGCTCAGGTGCTATGCAGACAGGTTGGAAATTTGTAGATGGCAATTGGTATTACCTCAACAGCTCAGGTGCTATGCAAACAGGCTGGCTCAACCAAGGTGGTACATGGTATTATCTTGCTGGCTCAGGCGCTATGAAGACAGGTTGGTTCCAAGTTAGCGGTAAATGGTATTACTCATACCCATCAGGAGCTTTGGCTGTGAACACAACTATCGATGGTTACACAGTAAATGCCAATGGTGAGTGGGTATAATGAATATAATAAAGAAATAAGGGGAAATTCCTCTTATTTTTTATCATTTTGAAGTGTGATTTCTTGAATTTTTAGGAAAAAAATGGTAAAATAGCACCAAAAAAGTACCAAAGGTGGTCGTTATGGATAAGAAAAAATTTCTCACTGCTAGCTTGGCTAGTGTTGCTGTTTTAGGATCAGCATTTGTTGTATCTCAACCGTCGGTTGTAAAAGCGGAAGGTCAACCTGTAGCTAGTAGTCAACCAGCTGAAAATAAAGAATCAGCACAAAAAGAATTTTTAGATAATTTTGATAAAGCTTTAGAAACTACAGTTAAAGAATTAGAAGAAGATTCAAAAAATAATCCTGAAATAAAAGAACAAATTCAAGGGTATATTGATGAATTAAAAAGACAAGCAGCAGATAAGAGAGCTGATTATGAAAAACGCTTCAAAGAAGGTTTAACTGTAGAAGAAGCTGAAAAAGAAGTAGAAGGAGTTGCTAAAGAAGAGGAAGCTGCAGAGGAAAAAGAAGCTAAGGAAGAGGCAGACGCACAAGCAGCATTTTTAGCTAATTTTGACAAGGCATTAAAGGATACGATTGCAAAATTAGAAGAATCTGCAAAAAATAATCCTGAAATAAAAGAACAAATTCAAGATACGATTGCAAAATTAAAAGCAGAAGCAGAGAAAACAAGAGCTAAAATCGAAGAAGGTTTCAAACAAGGCTTAACTGCAGAAGAAGCTGAAAAAGCAATCGATGATGAAAATAAAAAGTTAGCAGAAGAAGCAAAAGCAAAAGCTGAAGAAAAAGCAGCACAAGATGAATTCTTAGAGAATTATGATAAAGCGTTAGAAAAAGCAGTTGCAGAATTAGAAAAAGCTAAAACTAATAGTCCAGAAGAAGCAAAAGCAAAAGCTGATACAATTACAGCATTAAAAGCAGCATCAGATGAAACAAGAAAACAAATTGTAGAAGGCTTCAAAAAAGGCTTAACTGCAAAACAAGCTGAAAAATTTATCGATGAATTAAATAAGAAAGCAGCAGAAGAAGACAAAGAAGCTGCAGAAAAAGAGAAAGCAGCTCAGGAAGAATTTTTAGCGAACTATGATGCAGCATTGAAGGCAGCAATCGCAGAATTAGAAAAAGCTGAAACTAATAGTCCAGAAGAAGCAAAAGCAAAAGCTGATACAATTGCAGCATTAAAAGCAGCATCAGATAAAACAAGAGAAGAAATTGTAGAAGGCTTCAAAAAAGGCTTAACTGCGAAACAAGCTGAAAAATTTATCGATGAATTAAATAAGAAAGCTGCAGAAGAAGACAAAGCTAAAGAAAAACCGGCGGAGAAACCAGCGGAA
The DNA here is from genome assembly GCA_905221095.1 of bacterium. Classification (GTDB taxonomy): domain Bacteria; phylum Bacillota; class Bacilli; order Lactobacillales; family Streptococcaceae; genus Streptococcus. The sequence goes on along the minus strand of CAJNBV010000011.1, from coordinate 52,575 downwards.
AAACCAGCAGAGAAACCAGCGGAGAAACCAGCGGAAACTCCAGTCAAACCTTCTGTTCCTGCAAGACCATCTAATCCTACATATGTCCCTACATATGTTCCATCATACAGCTCATATTCTGTAGTAGAACCAGCTAAACCAGCTTCTCCAAAAACAGGTTGGAAACAAGAAAACGGTGTATGGTATTTCTACAATACTGATGGTTCAATGGCAACAGGTTGGCTTAAAGATAATGGCACGTGGTACTATCTAAATGCAAATGGTTCAATGGCAACAGGTTGGCTTAAAGATAATGGCACATGGTATTATCTAAATGCAAATGGTGCAATGGCAACAGGTTGGATTAAAGATAATGGCACATGGTATTATCTAAATGCAAACGGTGCAATGGCAACAGGTTGGCTTAAAGATGGTGATACATGGTACTATCTAAATGCAAATGGTTCAATGGCAACAGGTTGGCTTAAAGATGGTGATACATGGTACTATCTTGAAGCATCAGGGGCTATGAAGGTAAGTCAATGGTTTAAAGTTTCAGATAAATGGTATTATGTGAATGCTTCCGGTATGCTTGCAGTTAACACTACAGTTGAAGGGTATACAGTTAACGAAAATGGTGAGTGGATTAACTGATCCTAGCTTATATAGTATGAATGATCATTTCCTGGAACAAAACTTGTATATTGTTTCTGAGATAAAAATTTCTATCAATTGATTACAAAATATACAAATCTATGGGATTATCCATATAATATACTTTCAATAGATAATTTAATCTGTTAGGAAGTTTAAACCACCAAATAATCTATAATATGAAAGAGAAGGACTTGTTGCCTTCTCTTTTTGTGGTATATAATCGCGTGAGTGCTTTGTTGGATAGTAGAAAATAAAAAGTGAACAAGACAATATTTCATTCTTGTTCGCTTTTATGTTATTAGTGATTGTATAATCTTATAACAGTGCCTCAAACTCAGCGACGGTCATGCCTAATTGCTCACTTGCAACCTCAGCGGTTAAAAGATGTTGGCGAACAAGATTTACTAAACCTTTTTTTAGACCTTTTTCTTCAGCTTGTTCCAAGGCATAGTCCTGTGCTAACAAGGCTTGTTCTTCACGCATACGTAGTTGACTAAACATTTTCCTGTCCTCCTCGGACCAGCTCTTGTAGTCTAGCAGTTGGTCTGCTTGGCTGATGGCTCGCTCGGGTTCTTGAGTAAAGGATTTGTTCCCGAAAAACTCTAACCACGGCTTACGAACCTCGTCTTTGCTTGTTTCTCTGTATTTTTTTAATTCCAAAAATGCCATCTTGACCAGATGGTTCTCCTGACCGTTAGTGCTAGTCTTACAACAAGGCCTCAAACTCATCGACAGTCATGTTCAACTGCTCACTAGCAACCTCAGCTGTCAAAAGATGCTTACGAACCATATCTAAAAAAGCAATCAGTTGCCCACGCTCTAGACCTTGTTCGATACCCTCCGCCCTAGCAGTTTCCAAGGCATAGTCATGAGCGAGTAAGGCTTGTTCTTCACGTCTGCGTTGTTCACTAAACATTTTCCTATCCTCCTCGGACCAGCTCTTGTAGTCTAGCAGTTGGTCTGCCTGGCTGATGGCTCGCTCAGGTTGCTGGGTAAAGGGTTTATTCCCAAAAAACTCCAACCATGGCTTGCGAATGCTATCTTTGCTGGTTTCTCTGTATTTTTTTAATTCCAAGAATGCCATCTTGACTAGATGGTTTTCTTGTCCATTGTTTGTGATAGTTAAGACCTCACCTGTCGTATCCTCTCGCATGCTAAAACTATGAAAAGCCAAGTCATCTGAGAAATAATTACTATCCACAATAGCTATTGCGTATACTGGTGCGATATGCTTGTAACTCTGGTGGGTATCACCTTCACGTTGACGAATTTTTTCTAGGTTTTGATTGATCTGACTGCACAGATAAGCCCACAAACGATTGATGAAAAAATTCTGATGATGAACCTGAATCTCAATAATAACCTGTGTGCCATTATCCAACTCCGCCAAGACGTCTATACTGGTATAAAAATCCTGAGCCGAGTAGGGCAGAGAAGGCAAGACGTGAATGTTACTTCCCTCCAAAATGGTTACATTTTTTGCTGGTAAATCCAGCATATCGCGAATAAATTGACAAGTGATTTCTGGATTGCTAAAGATTTTCTTAGCTACCAAGTCATTGGTTGGGCTGATGCCCGGATGACGTACAGTCATATTTCTTCTCCTTTCATTATAGCACATTTTTAAATCTAGGTTTACTAGATTCTCTGGCTCTATCTATTTATTCGGAAAAAGGATGAAAAATACTTGGTCTGGCTCTTCCCAATGGTATTTTTTGGTGCTTTCCTTTATAATGGGTGTATGGATAAGAAAAAATTATTATTGATTGATGGGTCTTCTGTTGCTTTTCGGGCGTTTTTTGCGCTCTATCAGCAGTTGGACCGTTTTAAGAATGCGGCTGGTTTGCATACCAATGCGATTTACGGTTTCCAGTTGATGTTGAGCCATTTGTTAGAGCGAGTTGAGCCTAGTCATATTTTGGTGGCTTTTGATGCGGGAAAGACGACCTTCCGTACAGAGATGTATGCGGACTATAAGGGTGGTCGTGCTAAGACTCCTGATGAGTTTCGTGAGCAATTTCCTTTCCTTCGTGAGTTGCTGGATCATATGGGGATTCGCCACTATGAGTTGGCTCAATATGAGGCGGATGATATCATCGGGACACTGGATAAACTAGCTGAGCAGGCTGGTTTTGATATTACCATTGTCAGTGGGGACAAGGACTTGATTCAGCTGACGGACGAGCATACGGTGGTTGAGATTTCCAAGAAAGGTGTAGCTGAGTTTGAGGCCTTTACGCCAGACTATCTCATGGAAAAGATGGGCATTACACCGACTCAGTTTATCGATCTCAAGGCGCTTATGGGAGATAAGTCGGATAATATCCCTGGGGTGACCAAAATCGGTGAAAAGACGGGTATCAAGCTCTTGTTGGAGCATGGTTCGCTTGAGGGGATTTATGAAAATATCGATGGGATGAAGGCTTCTAAGATGAAGGAAAATCTCATCAATGATAAGGAACAGGCCTTTTTGTCTAAAACACTGGCGACCATTGATACCAAAGCACCGATTGAGATTGGTTTGGAGGATTTGGTTTATAGTGGTCCTGATGTTGAAAATCTTGGGAAATTCTATGATGAGATGGGCTTCAAACAGCTTAAGCAGTCTTTAAATGCATCGTCAGCTGATGTGGCTGAGAGTTTGGACTTTACTATCGTTGACCAAGTCAGTCAAGATATGCTGAGTGAAGAATCTATCTTCCATTTTGAGCTTTTTGGTGAGAATTACCATACGGATGATTTGGTTGGTTTTGCTTGGTCTTGTGGAGATAAACTCTATGCTACAGACAAGCTTGAACTTTTGCAAGAGCCGATTTTCAAGGATTTTCTAGAAAAAACACCTCTGAAAGTGTATGACTTTAAGAAGGCTAAAGTTCTCTTGAATCGTTTTGATGTGAATTTGCAGGCGCCTGCTTTTGACAGCCGTTTGGCTAAATACCTCCTTTCGACTGTGGAGGACAATGAAATTGCTACTATTGCTAGTCTTTATGGTCAGACTTATTTGGTTGATGATGAGACTTTCTACGGTAAAGGTGTCAAAAAGGCCATTCCTGAACGCGAGAAATTCTTGGAACACTTGGCTCGTAAGATTGCAGTTTTGGTTGAGACTGAGCCTGTTTTACTTGAAAAACTTAGTGAAAATGGGCAATTAGAGCTTCTCTATGATATGGAGCAACCTCTTGCCTTTGTCCTTGCCAAGATGGAAATTGCTGGGATTACGGTCAAGAAAGAGACCTTGCTTGAGATGCAGGCTGAAAATGAGCTTGTTATTGAAAAACTGACTCAAGAGATTTACGAGTTGGCTGGTGAGGAGTTTAATATCAACTCGCCTAAGCAGTTGGGCGTTCTTCTCTTTGAAAAATTGGGGCTTCCTCTCGAGTATACTAAGAAAACCAAGACTGGTTACTCAACAGCGGTGGATGTGTTGGAGCGTCTGGCTCCTATTGCTCCGATTGTTAAGAAAATCCTCGATTACCGTCAGATTGCTAAGATTCAGTCTACTTATGTGATTGGCTTGCAGGACTGGATTTTGGCTGATGGCAAGATTCACACCCGCTATGTGCAGGATTTGACCCAGACTGGGCGTTTGTCTAGTGTGGATCCAAATTTGCAAAATATTCCTGTGCGTTTGGAGCAAGGCCGTCTTATTCGTAAGGCTTTTGTGCCTGAGTGGGAGGATAGTGTGCTGCTCAGCTCCGACTATTCTCAGATTGAATTGCGTGTTTTGGCGCATATTTCTAAGGATGAGCACTTGATTAAGGCCTTTCAAGAGGGAGCAGATATCCATACTTCGACAGCCATGCGTGTCTTTGGCATTGAGCGTCCCGAGGATGTGACTGCAAATGACCGTCGTAATGCCAAGGCGGTTAACTTTGGAGTGGTTTACGGGATTTCAGACTTTGGTTTGTCTAATAATTTGGGCATTAGCCGTAAGGAGGCCAAAGCCTACATTGACACTTACTTTGAACGTTTCCCAGGTATTAAAAACTACATGGATGAAGTGGTGCGTGAAGCGCGTGATAAGGGCTATGTAGAGACTCTCTTCAAGCGTCGTCGTGAGTTACTAGATATCAATTCGCGTAACTTCAACATTCGTGGTTTTGCGGAGCGGACTGCTATCAACTCCCCTATTCAGGGTTCGGCAGCAGATATTCTCAAGATTGCCATGATTCAGCTAGACAAGGCTCTGGTTGAAGGTGGCTATCAGACCAAGATGCTGTTACAAGTGCACGATGAAATTGTTCTTGAAGTTCCTAAATCGGAATTAGCAGAGATGAAAAAATTGGTCAAACAAACCATGGAAGAAGCCATTCAACTCAGTGTTCCCCTCATTGCAGATGAGAATGAAGGGGCAACTTGGTACGAAGCTAAATAAAAAGGGGGCTAGTCCTCCTTTTTTGTAGTAGAATTATGCAAGCCTTTTCAAAATGTGCTATACTGATGAAAAAGGAGGATTTCTATGAGTCAAGAATTTATCAATCCAAGTGATGGCGTGATTCGTCAGTATCTCGCAACGAGTAAAACCCTAGCTGTGGTGGGGTTATCAGATCGTGAGGAAACAACAAGCAATCGAGTGACCAAGGAAATGCAGGCTCGGGGTTATAAAATTATCCCTGTCAATCCCAAGGCGGCAGGTGGCGAAATCTTGGGTGAAAAGGCTTATGCCAGCCTTGCTGAGATTCCTTTTCCTGTAGATATTGTCAATGTTTACCGTCGCAGTGAGTTTTTGCCAGATGTGGCGCGTGATTTTCTCAAAGCTGATGCCAAGATTTTTTGGGCACAGCTAGAACTTGAAAGTCTAGAAGCGGAAGAAATCTTGCGTGCTGGTGGATGCGATGACATTGTGATGAATCGCTGTATCAAGAGAGAACATACTCGCTTGATTGAGGAAACATAAGAAAAGGTAGCTGGTGGGCTACCTTTTGTGTTATACTCAATGAAAATCAAAGAGCAAACTAGGAAACTAGTCGCAGGCTACTCAAAACACTGTTTTGAGGTTGTAGATAAGACTGACGAAGTCAGTCACATATATATGGCAAGGCGACGTTGACGTGGTTTGAAGAGATTTTCGAAGAGTATTAGAAAATGCCGATAAGGGTCTGCATCCCGAGACTGGTGAGGATGATGGCTATCCAGCAAATGGCTCCGAGGATAATGGATTTTCCGCTGGATTTGACCATAGCTACCAGATTTGTTTTGAGACCGATAGCACTCATGGCCATGATAATGAGGAATTTGGAGAGTTGTTTGAGAGGGGTAAAGAAACTATTGGACACACCGAGAGAGGTCAGAAGGGTGGTTAGGAGAGAGGCAAGGATAAAGTAGAGGATAAAAAGTGGGAAGACTTTTTTCAGTTGTAGACCTTGATTATTTTCTTGTTGGCGACTTTGCCAGTAGGAGAGAAAGAGAGTGATGGGAATGATAGCCAGAGTCCGCGTAAGTTTGACAATGGTTGCGGATTCGAGGGTATTTGTTTGGTAGAGACTGTCCCAGGCGCTGGCTGTGGCGGTTACAGAGGAAGTATCATTGACTGCAGTTCCTGCAAAGAGGGCGAACCCGTCATTGGATAGGTGAAGCCAGGTTCCGAGGGTTGGAAAGATGAGTGCAGCCAAGACATTGAAGAAAAAGATAACGGAGATTGCTTGGGCTACTTCCTTTTCCTTGGCATGGATAACGGGTGCTGTCGCGGCAATAGCAGAGCCACCACAGATTGAAGATCCCACTCCAATCAAGGTAGCCAGTTTTGTGTCCAGTGCAAAGAAGCGCTGGAAGAGGTAGGCAACAATCAAGGCTATTGAGATAGTGGACAGGATGACAGGGAGCGAAGATTGCCCAACTGCGAAGACTTGCGAGATATTGAGACCAAAACCAAGCAAGATAACGGCATACTGGAGCAGTTTTTTAGAACTAAAGGTCAATCCTGTATCCAGTTGTTTATAGGGTGAGAGAAAGGGATGGAGAAGCATGCCTATGAAAATCGCAAAAACGGGTGCACCAATGACAGGAAAGAATACTCCTAAGTACCAAGATAGGATGGAAATGAGAAGGCAGGCCAAGATGCCTGCTCCATTTTTTGATAGAAATGACATAAAAACCTCCAAATAGAATCTGTTACCATTATAGACCTGTAGATAGGAAAAGTAAAATAGAAAGTGGAAAGCTATTCTCTAATGTATTTTTGCGGTCGGGGGGCTTTTGTAGTATAATAGAGATACGTTTTGACAGTAGGAGGTATCTATGGATTTAACTAAGCGCTTTAATAAACAGTTAGATAAGATTCAAGTTTCGTTGATTCGTCAGTTTGATCAGGCTATTTCTGAGATTCCTGGGGTCTTGCGTTTGACCTTGGGGGAACCTGATTTTACAACGCCAGATCATATCAAGGAGGCGGCTAAGCGGGCCATTGACCAGAACCAATCCTACTATACAGGGATGAGTGGTCTGTTGACCTTACGTCAGGCAGCCAGTGATTTTGTTAAGGAAAAGTACCAACTGGACTATGCTCCTGAGAATGAAATCTTGGTTACAATTGGGGCGACAGAGGCCTTATCTGCTACTTTGACGGCTATTTTGGAAGAGGGAGACAAGGTGCTCTTGCCAGCTCCTGCCTATCCAGGTTATGAACCGATTGTCAATCTAGTTGGGGCAGAGATTGTCGAGATTGACACGACTGAAAATGGATTTGTCTTGACTCCTGAGATGTTGGAAAAGGCCATTTTGGAGCAAGGAGACAAGCTCAAAGCAGTTATTCTCAACTATCCAGCCAACCCGACAGGAATTACCTATAGTCGGGAGCAGTTGGAAGCCTTGGCGGCTGTTTTACGCAAGTATGAGATTTTCGTTGTCTGTGATGAGGTTTACTCAGAATTGACCTACACAAGCGAAGCCCATGTGTCTCTAGGAACTATGTTGAGAGACCAGGCTATTATTATCAATGGTTTGTCTAAATCGCATGCTATGACAGGTTGGCGTTTGGGTCTAATTTTCGCTCCTGCGGCCTTTACAGCCCAGTTAATCAAGAGTCACCAGTACTTGGTCACTGCCGCAAATACCATGGCGCAACATGCTGCGGTAGAAGCCTTGACGGCTGGTAAAAACGATGCGGAACCTATGAAGAAGGAATACATCCAGCGTCGTGATTATATTATCGAGAAAATGACTGCTCTTGGTTTTGAGATTATCAAACCAGACGGTGCCTTTTATATCTTTGCTAAGATTCCAGCGGGCTACAATCAAGACTCCTTTGCCTTTTTGAAGGATTTTGCTCAGAAGAAGGCCGTTGCCTTTATCCCTGGTGCCGCCTTTGGGCGTTATGGGGAAGGCTATGTTCGCCTATCTTATGCAGCTAGCATGGAGACGATCAAAGAAGCCATGAAACGACTTGAGGAGTACATGAGAGAAGCATGATTCAGTCTATCACGAGTCAAGGCTTGGTGCTCTACAATCGCAATTTTCGTGAGGATGATAAGCTAGTCAAGATTTTTACTGAGCAGGCTGGCAAGCGCATGTTTTTCGTCAAACATGCTGGCCAGTCTAAGCTGGCACCTGTTATTCAGCCCTTGGTGCTGGCACGATTTCTCTTGCGAATCAATGATGATGGGCTTAGTTACATTGAGGACTATCATGAGGTCATGACTTTTCCCAAGATTAATAGTGACCTCTTTGTCATGGCCTATGCGACCTATGTAGCGGCTCTTGCAGATGCTAGTTTGCAGGACAATCAGCAGGATGCTCCCTTGTTTGCTTTTTTGCAAAAGACTTTGGAGTTGATGGAAGCAGGCTTGGATTATCAGGTTTTGACTAATATTTTTGAGATTCAAATCTTGACTCGATTTGGAATCAGCCTTAATTTTAATGAGTGTGCCTTTTGTCATCGGGTTGGTCAGGCTTTTGACTTTTCTTTCAAATATGGAGCCTGTCTTTGCCCAGAGCATTATCATGAGGATGAGAGGCGTTGCCATCTAAATCCTAACATCCCTTATCTGCTCAATCAATTTCAAGCCATTGATTTTGAGACCTTGGAGACCATTTCGCTCAAACCCGAAATCAAGCAAGAGCTACGCCAATTTATGGATCAACTCTATGAAGAGTACGTTGGAATTCATCTAAAATCAAAGAAATTTATTGATTCCCTAGCAGACTGGGGTCAATTACTAAAAGAGGAAAACAAATGAAAAAAATCGCAGTAGATGCCATGGGGGGCGATTATGCACCTCAGGCCATCGTTGAGGGTGTCAATCAAGCCCTGGCTGACTTTTCAGATATCGAGGTTCAACTCTACGGAGATGAAAGCAAAATCAAGCAATATCTGACAGCGACAGAGCGCGTCAGCATTATCCATACGGATGAAAAGATTGATTCAGACGATGAACCTACGAGAGCTATTCGGAAGAAGAAAAATGCCAGTATGGTCTTGGCAGCCAAGGCTGTCAAAGAGGGTGAAGCAGACGCTGTCCTCTCAGCTGGGAATACAGGTGCTTTGTTGGCTGCTGGATTCTTCATCGTGGGTCGTATCAAGAACATTGACCGACCAGGCCTTATGTCGACCTTGCCGACTGTAGATGGGAAAGGTTTTGATATGCTAGACCTAGGTGCTAATGCGGAAAATACAGCCCAGCACCTCCATCAATACGCGGTTCTAGGTTCCTTCTATGCTAAAAATGTCCGCGGAATTGCGCAACCACGTGTTGGATTGCTCAACAATGGAACAGAGAGTAGCAAGGGTGACCCGCTTCGCAAGGAGACTTATGAATTACTAGTAGCTGATGAAAGTTTGAACTTTATCGGAAACGTGGAAGCGCGTGATTTGATGAATGGTGTTGCGGATGTTGTCGTAGCAGATGGTTTCACGGGAAACGCTGTGCTCAAATCCATTGAAGGGACAGCTATGGGAATTATGGGCTTGCTCAAGACCGCTATTACAGGTGGTGGTCTTCGAGCGAAACTAGGCGCCCTCCTTCTCAAGGATAGCCTTAAAGGTTTGAAAAAACAGCTTAACTATTCAGATGTTGGTGGAGCGGTCTTGTTTGGTGTCAAGGCACCGGTTGTCAAGACTCATGGCTCAAGCGATGCCAAGGCTGTGTATAGTACGATTCGCCAGATTCGTACCATGCTAGAGACAGACGTAGTTGCCCAGACTGCGCGTGAATTTTCAGGAGAATAAAAGAGATGACAGAAAAAGAAATTTTTGACCGTATTGTGACCATTATCCAAGAGCGACAGGGAGAGGATTTTGTCGTGACAGAATCCTTGAGTCTGAAAGACGATTTGGATGCTGACTCAGTTGACTTGATGGAGTTTATCTTGACACTGGAAGATGAATTTAGTATCGAAATCAGTGATGAGGAAATTGACCAACTCCAAAGTGTAGGAGATGTGGTTAAAATCATTCAAGCAAAATAGAAATCGAAGTTCCAAGGCACTTGCTTTGGAATTTTTTATTTGGCTTAATACTCTTCGAAAATCTCTTCAAACCACGTCAGCGTCGCCTTACCGTATATATGTTACTGACTTCGTCAGTTCTATCCACAACCTCAAAGCCGTGTTTTGAGCTGACTTCGTCAGTTTCATCTACAACCTCAAATCCGTGCATTGAGCAACCTGCGGCTAGCTTCCTAGTTTGCTCGTTGATTTTCATTGAGTATAAATGACCGTTTAGGAACAGATTTAGTCTTTCTAGGGACAGAAGAGATATGGGGACAAATAAGGGATATAATGAAATCAGAAAAATCAATCTCCAAAAGGAGATAAGAAATGAAGATCAAAAGAAGAGATAGCTTGATTTTCGTAGAACAAAAATGTTAATATAATCACAATTTTAATTGACTTTCCTTTTTTCCAGGACTATAATGTAGATATAAAAAAGGATTTATTTTATAGTTGGGAGAAGGTGATGGCTATGTACTTTTGATAAACTAGTCTCTATCTTATGTTCATGGAAATGTTAGGAGGTCTGAGTGGTTCAAGTTAATGAACATGGTATCTCTTTTGACTTCGTTTCTATTGGATTTTCTTGCTTTGGATTTATCTATTTTAGGAGGAAATGGCTATGAAAAAATCTAAATTACTCACACTTGGTTTGCTTGCAGGTGCTGGCCTACTATTGTCTATCAATCAAGTACAGGCTGCAGATACTTGGGTTAAAAATGGTGCTGACTGGAATCTTTCTCAAGATGGCAGCCTCGCTAAAAACAAATGGGTGCAAAATGCTGGCTTTTGGTACCATTTTGACGGTTCTGGTAAAATGCAGACAGGCTGGCTCAAAGACGGAAATACATGGTATTCCCTAGCAGATAGTGGTGCTATGCGCACAGGCTGGTACAAGGAAGGTAACACCTGGTACTCACTCGCAAATAGTGGTGCTATGCGCACAGGTTGGTACAAAGAAGGGTCTACATGGTATTACCTCAAAGACAGTGGCGCTATGGCAACAGGATGGGCGACTGCAAATGGTCAATGGTCTTACTTTGAAAAATCAGGTGCTATGGTCGCAGATAGAGCTGTTCCAGCAAGCGATGGGGAAAGTTATGTCATTGGTAAGGATGGTTATATGTTAACCAAACTCCCAAGTCAGGTTGAACAATCTCAAGCGGATGATACAATTATCACAAATATTGTTACTTTGTCTGATGGGTATGATTATCATCTTATTCATGGAAAAGATGGAGTCATTGTTGAAAAAAATGCTTGGTACATAAAACCTGAATTTAAGAAGTTTTCTGATAAATATGGAGATAAAGTTTCCAATACGATGTTAGCTTTAGTAGATAATACGGAAGAAGGACAAGAAATTAATCCTAAAGCTGTCGTGAAAAATTTCCAAAACTTACCAAACAGGTATTACTTTGGGGCAGATGGTCGTCGCGTAACAAATTTACCAGAAATGACCACCTATTCAGAGATTAAAAAAGTTGGAAACGATGTCTATCTAGAAAATCCAGGTGCACGACTTCGTCTTGGAGCTACCAGCTTCACAATCAATAATAATAAACTATACTATTTAGATGGTGATAATGGCAAACTCAAAACAGGTTATTTTGCATTGATTGATGATAGACCAAGCTATCATCACTATCATATTCTTGTTTATGCAGACCAATCTGGTGAAATTCTTAAAATGAAACGATTGCCAACAGGAATTTCAGATTATCTTAATAAAGAAATTGACGGTTTCTACGGTCAAACTGTTAAAATCGATAGTAAGACAGGCAATGTTTCTGTTGTGAAATAAACTATCTGACAATGTAAAACGAAAAAAGCGAACAGCTTTGTCTACTAGGAAGTCATGTTCGCTTTTATCCATAAAATAATAGTTACTGTTAGCCCTCTGTTTCAAAAAAATCTGCTTGATAATAATCACTAACTTCTCTTTTCATTTCCCGCAGTAATCGACTTTCATCTGTTGATTCGAGTAAGGATAATCCTTTATTAATCATAGCATGATCTTCATTAACGATTCCCAGACGTACTTGAGCTACACCTAATAAATCGTATCGTTTCAATATTTTTGCTAAATCAAGACATTCTTGAATTAAGCATAGACAGTCATCTTTCTTCCCTGCTTCAAGGTACATTCGTGTCATATTGGCTAGAATGGAATAATGAATACTTTGAATTGGACGATAATCTGTGTATTTATTTAGAGATTTTACAAGTCTTTGACGTAGCATTTCTAGTGAATCAACAGGGAAATGGAAAATGATCATCACTAACAATCGTAAATCCGAGAGGAACCACTGATCCCTTTTTTCCAATTCTTTCCATAACTCTTCAGCCAAGGCTTGGGCTTTATCGGAAAACTGATTTTCAATCACTTCTATAAAAATGGTTAGTTCTTTCACAGCATGTTCTATTGGGATATCATTCTGCACTTCATCTAGATAAATTTGACATTTTGATAGCAGTGTCTTCATTTCTTCTAGATTAGGCGAAGAAATAACTTGATAATATTCTGAAAATAATTTCTTACGAGAATCCATTTGGTAATGTTGACAAATATAATGAAATTCATCGAAACTCATATCAATTTGCCTCAAAAGTAATTCCATAGTATCATACCTAGGAGTAGAATGATTATTTTCAAACTTTGATAAGTTAGAATGAGTAATGTAGTCACCACAGACCTCATTTTGTGTAATCCCTTTTGACTTACGAATGTATTTATAAACTGAACCAATATCCCACCGCATATTTTTGCCTCCAAAAATGTTCCAAAAGTAGAAGTTTTAAGAAAATATTTATATTTAGTATATCATAAAGGTGTGGGGTGGGCAATGATGATAGAAAGAAGGTGTTGGTTGACTCTTAAGGATTATTAGGAGTTATGTAGAATGTTTATGATGGAAAAATATCTTTTTATAACTATTCAATAAAGGAGGAAATGGCTATGAAAAAATTTAAACTACTCACACTTGGTTTGCTTGCAGGTGCTGGTCTGCTTTTGTCAATCAAGCAAGCACAAGCTGCAGATACTTGGGTTAAAAATGGGTCTGACTGGAATCTTTCACAAGATGGCAGTCTTGCTAAAAATAAATGGGTACAAAATGCTGGCTCATGGTATCACTTCGACAGCACTGGTAAAATGCAGACAGGTTGGCTCAAAGACGGCAATACATGGTATTCACTAGCAGATAGTGGCGCCATGCGTACTGGCTGGTACAAGGAGGGCAACACTTGGTACTCACTAGCAGATAGTGGTGCCATGCGTACAGGTTGGTACAAAGAAGGAGCTACTTGGTACTATCTTCATTTTAGTGGTTCTATGATGACAGGTTGGGTGTTCATAGATGGTAATTGGTATTATTTTGAACAATCAGGTGCAATGGCCTCTGATAGAGTTGTAAATTCTAGTGATGGGACAGGCTATATTCTCAGCAAGGATGGTCATATGTTCACTTTACAAGATAGCCCTTATAAAAATGGTGACATTGTTCGTTTAGGCGATGGATATGAATATCTGGTTACAGCAAAATTTGACGGAAATAACTTTACTGATGTTATCGTGGATAAAAACACTTGGTATATCAAACCTGAGTTCAAGAAGTTTTCCGAAAAATATGGGGATCAAGTTTCAAATACAATCTTAGCTTTAGTAGATAATAAAGAAGAAGGACAAGAAATTGATCCTAAAGCTGTTATTCGTAATTTCCAAAATCTACCAGGTCGATATTACTTTGGAGCAGATGGTCGTAGAGTATTACCACTTCCAGAGATGACAACTAGATCAGAAATCAAAAAAGTTGGCAATGATCTTTATCTAGAAGACCCAGGTGTACGACTTAGACTTCCATCTACTAACTTCACAATCAATAACAATAAACTATACCATTTAGATAATGGACAAGGTAAGCTTAAAACAGGTTACTTTGTATTGATTGATGACGGTATGGCTGCACCATACTATCATTTCCTTGTATATGCAGACCAATCTGGTGAGGTTCTTAAGATGAAACGCTTGCCATCAAGATTTTCAGATTATTTTGATAAAGAAATCGATGGTTTCTATGGTCAAAAAATTAAGATTACACAGCCAAATAAGTATGAATATTATAAAGTTCTTGTGGTAAAATAAATAGATAAGCAATCTTCACAACGAATATAAAAAATAAAACGTGCAAATCATTTTCAAGAGGCTTTAGATTTCTTGTATTTTAAAAGAAACTAAAGCCTTTTGTGGATTTATCGTTTTTCAGAAAGTACGAAAAATTAGAGAGTTGTATCGAGTAGAAAAATATTATTAATACTACTTTGCTTAAATAAATTAGGAGCTATTTCATTCTATGGTTATTTTAGAATTTTTATTTTCTGTGATATATATACTATTGGTAGTTATTTCAACCATAGTGCCCACTATTTTTTTAGGCGCTCAAATTTCCCCAGAATTTTATAAAAAACGTTATTGGGTCCTTGTATTTTTAATTAGTTTTTTTGCTCGTCAAACATTTGGAGAATTATTTCATATAGGAATCCTTCTCTTCTTTTACTGTATTTTTTTATTCGTATTGCATAAGAGAAAAGTGGAAGCTCTTTTTCTTTCTTTATATCTTTTTATTTTCTTTCAAAGCATTCGCTATTTATTTTTGACAATCTGGCTTCGTGTATTATCTGGTGAGAATTGGTTGTTTTTAGATGAGTTTTCGACGCTATATATATCTATATTTGATTTATTATCAATATTTCTATGTTGTAAAATTATGAAGCGTTGGTCTTTGGATTTGGATTTATTCTTTTCAGATGCTTTCAAAACCCACTATCATAAGAGTTTTTTCATTATCCTGCCTCTGACTGTATTTAGGATCTTCTCTTCGTTCATGACTAATAGAAATAGTTCTTTCTACGTTCGTTTTGACACGACCATTTCTCTCCTGATTTTCATTCTCTTTTTCTCTTGGCTCTTTTTCATCAAGCATTTGGAGCAGGTTTATCGTGATGAACAAACCATTCAGAGACAGGAAGATGAAAATCGTTCCTTGCAAGGAATGGTGGATAAGTTGGGTCATCTCTATGATGAGGTTCGAGGTTTCCGTCATGATTTTGCAGGGATTGTCGCCAGCATGGAGCCTGCAATAGCGAATCAAGACATGGCTGAGGTGTCTACCATTTATCAAGATGTTTTTCTAAAGACAAATGAAAAGCTTAGGAAAGCGGATTACACAGCCTTTAATCTTCACAATATCCATGACATAGCTATTCGCAATACCTTGGCCAAAGCCATGATTGTGGCAGATAAGCAGGGAATTCATTTTAGTTTGGAGACGGTGGGGGTCGTAAAAGAGCTGGCACTGCCGATGTTGGAGGCTATCCGTATCCTCTCTATCCTCACGACAAATGCCTTAGAAGCAGCCAGTGAGGCTGAAAATCCGCAGATTCGGGTTGCTTTGTTGGCAGGTGATAGGAGTGTCCGTTTTATCATTGAAAACACTCGTAAGAAAGAAGAACTGAATCCCAGCATTCTCAGTCAAAAGGGTTATTCGACCAAGGGTAACCATAGTGGACTGGGCTTAGCAACCTTGGAGGATATGGTTTTTCATTATGATTTGAACTTAGATACCCAGCTAGGAGAAACGACCTTTAGACAAGATTTAGAATTACCATTTAAGGATGAGAAACGAGGGGAAGAGGAATGAGAATTTTAGTTTTAGAAGACGATAGAGTCCAGCAAGGACGGATAGAGCAGACTTTACTAGATATTGGTCGCTCTCGTAATTTGAGATTGGAAATTGATATTGCCAAAAACTATGGAGACGTTGAAAAGTATTCCCAGTATTTTGACCATTACCAGCTCTATTTATTGGATTTAGAGATTGATGGAGAGCGTGATTTGATAGTATGATTTTGACTTTTATTAAGGAAACTCTATTTGCTTTATTGTTGATAGTCTCCATTATAGTTCCTCCAATCTATCTAGGTTACCAAATTACACCGGAATTTCGTAAAAAGAGATACATAGTCTATTTATTAATGATGCAAGTAATAGCTGGTAAAACTTTTTTTGAAATCATGTATTTGGAAGTTTTAATCTTTTTTTACCTTATTTTCTATATGAATAGGAAGAAAAAGGGGGAATCGTTATTTCTTTCATTCTATCTTTTTAGTTTTTATCAGAGTATTCGCTATTTATTGGTATTGTTCTATATTCGGATGTTAGATATAGATATGCTATCAGAAGTAGGTAATGGGATTGTTAACTCTTCTTTTTCCCTATTAGCTCTTGTACTGACAGTAGTTATGATGAAGCGTTGGTCTTTGGATTTGAATTTATTCTTTTCAGATGCTTTCAAAACCCACTATCATAAGAGTTTTTTCATTATCCTACCTCTGACTGTATTTAGGATATTCTCTTCGTTTATGACCAATAGAAATAGTTATTTCTACGTTCGTTTTGACACGACCATTTCCCTTCTGATTTTCATTCTCTTTTTCTCTTGGCTCTTTTACATCAAGCATTTGGAGCAGGCTTATCGTGATGATCAGACCATTCAGAGACAGGAAGATGAAAATCGTTCCTTGCAAGGGATGGTGGATAAGCTGGGCCATCTCTATGATGAGGTTCGAGGTTTCCGTCATGATTTTGCAGGGATTGTCGCTAGCATGGAGCCTGCCATAGCGAATCAAGACATGGCTGAGGTGTCTACCATTTATCAAGATGTCTTTCTAAAGACCAATGAAAAGCTGAGGAAAGCGGACTACACGGCCTTTAATCTTCACAATATCCATGACATAGCCATTCGTAATACCTTAGCCAAAGCCATGATTGTGGCAGATAAGCAAGGAATTTATTTTAGTTTGGAGACGGTGGGGGTTGTTGAAGAGCTGGCATTGCCAATGTTGGAGGCTATCCGTATCCTCTCTATCCTCACGACAAATGCCTTAGAGGCAGCGAGTGAGGCTGAAAATCCACAGATTCGGGTTGCTTTGTTGGCCGATGATAGGAGTGTCCGTTTTATCATTGAAAACACTCGTAAGAAAGAAGAACTGAATCCCAGCATTCTCAGTCAAAAGGGTTATTCGACCAAGGGCAACCACAGTGGACTGGGCTTAGCGACCTTGGAGGATATGGTTTTTCATTATGATTTGAACTTAGATACCCAACTGGGAGAGACGACCTTTAGACAAGATTTAGAATTGCCATTTAAGGATGAGAAACGAGGGGAAGAGGAATGAGAATTTTAGTTTTGGAAGACGATAGAGTCCAGCAGGGACGGATAGAGCAGACTTTACTAGATATCGGTCGCTCTCGCAATTTAAGATTAGAAATTGATATTGCCAAAAACTATGGAGATGTTGAAAAGTATTCTCAGTATTTTGACCATTACCAACTCTATTTATTGGATTTAGAGATTGATGGAGAGCGTGAACGGGGCTTTCAGGTTGCCCAACAGGTTCGGGAGCGGGATCCTTTTACAAGCATTGTCTTTGTGTCCACGCACTCGGAGGCCTTGCCTCTAGCTTTTCGTTACCACTTGTCTGCCTTGGATTTTATTTCCAAGGATCAGCCTGAGGAGGATTACCGTCATCAGCTGGAGCGCTGTCTGGACTATGTACTGGCAGTGGATAAGAGGGAAAATATGCGTCTCTTCACCTATAGTTTTGAGGGAAGACGGGGTTTTACTCTGCCCTACCATGAGATTTTAGCCTTTGAAACCTCAGTGGAATCCCATCGTATCAAGGTCTATTATGCCAATCATTCTATCAAGACCATTTATGGCAGTCTCAAGGATATTGCTGCCAAGGCTGAAAAAGATTATTTTGTCTATGCCAATCGCAATACGTTGGTCAGTTTACAGGCAATTGAAGAGATGACTGCGACAGAAGTGACCCTGTTAGAAGGCTTGCACTTCCCCGTATCACGAACAGCCAGAAGAACCCTTAAAAAACATCTCAATGTCTAATATCTGTTAGACTTGAATGAATTTATCAATAAGAATGTCGGAAAATTTTCTGATATTCTTATTTTTTTGACTTCTTTTTCGAATAGATAGGTAAGAGGAAAAGGAAAGGAGCCTAGTTCATGTATCTACCAATCTTGTATCCGTGGTTCATTAAGTTATTTTTCAAATAAAATTTAATTTAGTTGTACATTTTCGAAATTTTTTTCGAATAGATAAGTAAGAGGAAAAGAAAGGAGCCTAGTTCATGTATCTACCAATTTTTTATCCGTGGTTTACTAAATTATTTTTCAAATAAATTTAATTAGTTGTACATTTTTGAATTGTTTTTCGAATAAATAAGTAAGAAAGAAAAGGAAGGAGATTAGTTCATGTATCTACCAATTTTCTATCCATGGTTTACTAAATTATTTTTCAAATAAATTTAATTTAGTTGTTTATTTTCGAATTGTTTTTCGAATAGATGAGTAAGAGGAAACAGAAAGGAGCCTGGTTTATGTATCTACCAATCTTGTATCCGTGGTTTATTAAGTTATTTTTTAAATGAAATTTAATTTAGTTGTTCATTTTCGAAAATTTTTTTCGAATAGATAAGTAAGAGGAAACAGAAAGGAGTCTAATTCATGTATCTACCAATTTTTTATCCGTGGTTTACTAAATTATTTTTCAAATAAATTTAATTAGTTGTACATTTTCGAAATTTTTTTCGAATAAATAAGTGAGAAGAAGAGGAAAGGAGATTAGAAATGATTATTTCAGCTATTTATCCAACTTGGCTATTTAAGTGGCTTAGAGGCTAAACATTAAAGATATAACAAAACATAAAAATTGAGGAGAAAAAAAGATGACAAATTTTGACAAAATGGAACAGAACTTTGTAGCTCTTACAGAAGAAGAGTTGATGAATGTGGATGGGGGGATTGCACCACTAGTAGTTGCGTTTGGAGTAGCTGCGTTTAAAGGTTTTTCTGTAACAGGAGGGGCTATTATACTAGGAGCAGGTCTTTATCAAGTTGGAAAAAATCTAAAATAAAACTTTGGGTAAGTTTTATGAATAGAATATTAAAAAAAATATATGTAGGATCTGCTTTAACAGCTTACAGCATATTATTAATTTATTCTCTATTTAATTTAGAAAAGGTATCGTTGGAGAGCTGTATTTTGTTAGTAGCATTGACATACTATATTAATAAAAAAGAAATATTTAAATCAAAAGTGAATAAGAACAAGGAGAACTTAAAATGAATATTTTAGTAAATGATCATCAGTTTACAGCAATGACAGAAAAAGAACTAGCAACAGTTGATGGAGGAGTACTTCCTGCAGCGGTAGTAGCAGTTCCAGTAGGAATCAAGGTTGCAGGGTATGTTGTCGGTGGTTTATCTGCTGTAGGGCTAGCTGCATGGGGTTACTTCAGATAAGATAAAACACTGTGAAGAAATCAATGAATTTTTCAAACGAATTTGCGGCTATTATTATATCAGCTTCAGGGATGGTAGGTTTATTAGTGGGACTCACTATTGGCTTAGCTAGTATTATTTAAAGAGGGGTATAACATGCAAAATTTGAATCAATTTGAAATCGTAGAGCAAAGTAAATAAGTTGAAGTAGGTTTATTGATTGTTATCGAAGGATTATTACTTCCTGCTGGTGGAGCAGCTTTAGGGTATTATGCGAATAGACCATAATCTGATTTTTGTCAGAGAGGTATTTCTATGTTTTTAAAAAAATTCGTTAAATCAGTATTGAAAGTTTTGCCTGAAATCATGGTATTACTTAGTTTAATGTCTTATATAATCATTAGATTAGTAGCTGACATAAATAAAGTATCTTTACCTACTTGGTTTGATAATCTTAATATACTCACGACTGCATTATTTATGATGGTCTTCATTCTTTTATACAGAAGTAAAGAAAAAAAGAATCGATAAATTTGAAGCAATGGACGCTCTATAGGGAATAGGTGTCTTATAGTAATGAATCAAAAAAAGGAGTAACTATGAATCGTAATTTAGAACGGTGTTATCTATTCTGACTGTGAATAGATCATACCAGAGGTGGCTTAGAAATAGCAGGGACATTAGTAATTGAAGTAATAAATAGGATGTCACAAATGTTACTATCAATGATTTATTTGTTCCAAGCTTGCCTAGGGTGTCAGTAAAAAATCAATTTCCTTTCATATCATATTTTTAGTAGGTAGGACGTTTGTTCTGCCTATTTTTTGCCAAAAAAGTGCAGTTGAGGTGTTTATTTGGAGTTTTACATGTATTTTTTGATAAAATATGATAAAATAGGTATAGAAATTAGGAGAGTTGAAGAAAAGGAATGAAGAAGGTTTTAAAATATTTTTTAGTATTTGTTTTTCTATTTTTGATGAATATTTTCATCTTTAAGATACTAGCAACTCTGGGATTTCAGCTGACAATGAGTGAAAAGAGTTATATTGTTCCGCCGCTGTTTTCGATTATCGTTTTATATATGATTGACAAAAGAATTAGGAAGAAAAAGAAATAAATATATATTTTAGGTAGGACGTTTGTTCTGCCTATTTTTTTATCCAAAAAGTGCAGTTGGGAGGTAGATAGGCGCATTTGGGGAAGAAGTCCAGTTTTTGTTTGGGGATTGGGGTAAGATAGTTGTTATCAGATGAGTTTATACTATTCGAAAATCAAATTCAAACCACGTCAACGTCGCCTTGCCGTGTAGATGTTACTGACTTCGTCAGTTCTATCTAC
Source organism: bacterium (assembly GCA_905221095.1). GTDB lineage: Bacteria > Bacillota > Bacilli > Lactobacillales > Streptococcaceae > Streptococcus. The sequence continues at coordinate 31,814 of CAJNBV010000011.1, read as the reverse complement.
AACCTCAAAGCCGTGCTTTGAGCAACCTGCGACTAGTTTCCTAGTTTGCTCTTTGATTTTCATTGAGTATTAGGAAAAAGGAGATGAATATGAAATTTGGGAAACGTCACTATCGTCCGCAGGTGGATCAGATGGACTGCGGTGTAGCTTCATTAGCCATGGTTTTTGGCTACTATGGTAGTTACTATTCTTTGGCTCACTTGCGCGAATTGGCTAAGACGACTATGGATGGGACGACGGCTTTGGGCTTGGTCAAGGTGGCAGAGGAGATTGGTTTTGAGACGCGAGCAATTAAGGCGGATATGACGCTCTTTGACTTGCCGGATTTGACTTTTCCTTTTGTTGCCCATGTGCTTAAGGAAGGAAAATTGCTCCACTACTATGTGGTGACTGGGCAGGATAAGGACAGCATTCATATTGCTGATCCAGATCCTGGAGTGAAATTGACCAAACTGCCACGTGAGCGTTTTGCGGAAGAATGGACAGGAGTGACTCTGTTTATGGCGCCTAGTCCAGACTACAAGCCTCATAAGGATCAAAAGAATGGTCTGCTCTCTTTTATCCCTATATTAGTGAAACAGCGTGGCTTGATTGCCAATATCGTTTTGGCCACACTCTTGGTCACCTTGATTAACATTGTGGGTTCTTATTATCTGCAGTCTATCATTGATACCTATGTGCCAGATCAGATGCGTTCGACGCTGGGGATTATTTCTATTGGGCTGGTGATTGTTTATATTCTTCAGCAGATCTTGTCTTACGCTCAGGAGTATCTCTTACTTGTTTTGGGGCAACGCTTGTCGATTGATGTGATTTTATCCTACATCAAGCATGTTTTTCACCTGCCTATGTCTTTCTTTGCGACACGCAGAACAGGGGAAATCGTGTCTCGTTTTACGGATGCTAACAGTATCATTGATGCGCTGGCTTCGACCATTCTTTCGATTTTCTTAGATGTGTCAACGGTTGTTATTATTTCTCTTGTTTTATTTTCACAAAATACCAATCTCTTTTTCATGACTTTATTAGCACTTCCTATCTATACAGTGATTATCTTTGCCTTTATGAAGCCGTTTGAAAAGATGAATCGGGATACCATGGAAGCCAATGCGGTTCTGTCTTCTTCTATCATCGAGGACATTAATGGTATTGAGACAATCAAGTCTTTGACAAGTGAAAGTCAGCGTTACCAAAAGATTGACAAGGAATTTGTGGATTATCTGAAAAAATCCTTTACCTATAGTCGGGCAGAGAGTCAGCAAAAGGCTCTGAAAAAGGTTGCCCATCTCTTGCTCAATGTCGGTATTCTCTGGATGGGGGCTGTTCTGGTCATGGATGGCAAGATGAGTTTGGGGCAGTTGATTACCTATAATACTTTGCTGGTTTACTTTACAAATCCTTTGGAAAATATCATCAATCTGCAAACCAAGCTTCAGACAGCTCAGGTTGCCAATAACCGTTTAAATGAGGTTTATCTGGTAGCTTCTGAGTTTGAGGAGAAGAAAACAGTTGAGGATCTGAGCTTGATGAAGGGAGATATGACCTTCAAGCAGGTTTCCTACAAGTATGGCTATGGTCGAGATGTCTTGTCAGATATCAATTTGACCATTCCTCAAGGGTCTAAGGTGGCTTTTGTGGGGATTTCAGGGTCAGGTAAGACGACTTTGGCTAAGATGATGGTTAATTTTTACGACCCAAGTCAAGGGGAGATTAGTCTGGGTGGTGTCAATCTCAATCAGATTGATAAAAAAGCCCTGCGCCAGTATATCAACTATCTGCCTCAACAGCCCTATGTCTTTAATGGGACGATTTTGGAGAATCTTCTTTTGGGAGCCAAGGAGGGGACGACTCAGGAGGATATCTTACGAGCGGTTGAGTTGGCAGAGATTCGGGAGGATATCGAGCGTATGCCCCTGAATTACCAGACAGAATTGACTTCGGATGGGGCAGGGATTTCAGGTGGCCAACGTCAGAGAATCGCTCTGGCGCGTGCTCTCTTGACAGATGCGCCTGTCTTGATTTTGGATGAGGCGACCAGCAGTTTGGATATTTTGACAGAGAAGCGAATTGTCGATAATCTCATGGCTTTAGATAAGACCTTGATTTTCATCGCCCACCGCTTGACCATTGCTGAGCGGACAGAGAAGGTTGTTGTCTTAGATCAGGGCAAGATTGTCGAAGAAGGAAAGCATGCTGCTTTGCTTGCACAGGGTGGCTTTTATGCCCATTTGGTGAATAGCTAGAAAGAGGAGAGGATGAAACCAGAATTTTTAGAAAGTGCGGAGTTTTATAATCGTCGATACCATAATTTTTCCAGTCGGGTGATTGTACCCATGTCCCTTCTGCTCGTATTTTTGCTTGGCTTTGCAACTTTGGCAGAGAAGGAGATAAGTTTGTCCACTAGAGCTACTGTTGATCCTAGTCGTATCCTTGCCAATATCCAGTCAACTAGCAACAATCGCATTCTTGTCAATCATTTGGAAGAAAATAAGCTGGTTAAGAAGGGGGAGCTTCTGCTTCAATATCAGGAAGGGGCAGAAGGTGTTCAAGTGGAGTCTTATGCCAGTCAGTTGGACATGTTAAAGGATCAAAAAAAGCAATTGGAGTATTTGCAAAAGAGCCTGCAAGAAGGAACGGATCACTTTCCAGAGGAGGATAAGTTTGGCTACGAAGCCACCTTTCGCGACTACATCAGCCAAGCAGGCAGTCTTAGGGCTAGTACATCGCAACAAAACGAGACCATCGCGTCCCAGAATGCAGCAGCTAGTCAAACCCAAGCCGAAATCGGCAACCTCATCAGTCAAACAGAGGCTAAAATTCGCGATTACCAGACAGCTAAGTCAGCTATTGAAACAGGTGCTTCCTTGGCCAGTCAGAATCTAGCTTATTCTCTCTATCAGTCCTACAAGTCTCAGGGAGAGGAAAATCCGCAAGCTAAGGCTCAGGCTGTTGCGCAGGTTGAAGCGCAACTTTCTCAGTTAGAATCCAGTCTTGCTACTTACCGTGTTCAGTATGCAGGTTCAGGTACCCAGCAAGCCTATGCGTCTGGTTTAAGCAGTCAATTGGAATCCCTCAAATCACAACATTTGGCAAAGGTTGGTCAGGAATTGACCCTTCTAGACCAGAAAATCTTGGAGGTGGAGTCAGGTAAGAAGGTTCAAGGAAATCTTTTAGACAAGGGGAAAATTACGGCCAGTGAGGATGGGGTGCTTCATCTTAATCCTGAGACTAGTGATTCTAGCATGGTAGCAGAAGGTACCCTACTAGCCCAACTCTATCCGTCCTTGGAAAAAGAAGGGAAAGCCAAACTTACAGCCTATCTTAGTTCAAAAGATGTAGCAAGAGTCAAGATTGGGGACTCTGTTCGTTATACTACGACTCATGATGCCAAGAATCAAATTTTCCTAGATTCTACTATTACAAGTATTGATGCGACAGCTACTAAGACTGAGAAAGGGAATTTCTTTAAAATCGAGGCGGAGACTAATCTAACTTCTGAGCAGGCTGAAAAACTTCGGTATGGGGTGGAAGGTCGCCTGCAGATGATTACAGGCAAGAAAAGTTATTTACGTTATTATTTGGATCAGTTTTTGAATAAAGAGTAATGTTCGTGTTTTTAGAGTTATACTCAATGAAAATCAAAGAGCAAACTAGAAAACTAGCCGCAGGCTGTACTTGAGTACGGCAAGGCGACGTTGACGCGGTTTGAATTTGATTTTCGAAGAGTATTAAATGATTTTAAAACTGTGAGAAAGATACTTCTTGCAGTTTTTTCTTTACGATTTTTGAGATTGTCACGTTATTTATTCGGTTAAATTCTTGTAATTTTAGGTTTTTTATGGTAGAATGTGCTCAAGTAATACGAAAGGCGAACTTTAAAATGTCAAAACAATTGATCTATTCGGGAAAAGCTAAAGATATCTATACAACTGAGGATGAAAATCTTATTATTTCAACTTACAAGGACCAGGCGACTGCTTTCAATGGTGTCAAGAAGGAGCAGATTGCAGGTAAGGGAGTTTTGAATAATCAGATTTCATCTTTTATTTTTGAGAAGTTAAATGCGGCTGGTGTGGCGACTCACTTTGTGGAGAAACTTTCAGATACAGAACAACTCAATAAAAAGGTTGAAATTATTCCTCTCGAGGTTGTGCTTCGCAACTACACGGCTGGTTCCTTTTCAAAACGTTTTGGTGTAGACGAAGGTGTCGCATTTGAGACTCCGATTGTCGAATTTTACTATAAAAATGATGATTTGGATGATCCCTTTATCAATGACGAACATGTGAAATTCCTACAGATTGCGGATGACCAGCAGATTTCCTACTTGAAAGAAGAAACGCGTCGTATCAATGAACTTTTGAAAGGCTGGTTTGCTGAGATTGGGCTTAAATTGATTGACTTTAAGCTAGAGTTCGGTTTTGACAAGGATGGCAAGATTATCTTGGCAGACGAATTTTCACCAGATAACTGCCGCTTGTGGGATGCGGATGGCAACCACATGGATAAGGATGTTTTTCGTAGAGGACTAGGTGAACTAACAGATGTTTATGAGATTGTCTGGGAAAAGTTGCAGGAATTGAAATAACAACCTCAAGGTCGTTTGAGAACATTGCAAGAGCTGAAATAAAGGAATAAGAATTGATGGATAAACGTATTTTTGTTGAAAAAAAGGCTGATTTTCAGGTCAAGTCAGAGAGTTTGGTTAGAGAGCTCCAGCACAACTTGGGACTGTCAACCTTGAAAAGTATTCGCATTGTGCAAGTTTATGATGTGTTTGATTTGGCTAAGGACCTGTTTGCGTCTGCAGAGAAACACATCTTCTCTGAGCAGGTGACAGACCACGTCTTGGACGAAGCGGCTGTGCAGGCGGATCTTGCTAACTATGCTTTCTTTGCTATTGAAAGCCTGCCAGGGCAGTTTGACCAGCGTGCGGCTTCTTCACAGGAAGCCTTGCTTTTACTAGGAAGTTCGAGTGATGTGACAGTCAATACAGCCCAACTTTACTTGGTGAATAAAGATATTGATGCGACTGAGTTGGAAGCGGTCAAGAACTACTTGCTCAACCCAGTTGATTCTCGTTTCAAGGACATCACGACAGGGATTGCCAAGCAGGAATTTTCTGAGTCAGACAAGACCATTCCTAAATTGACTTTCTTTGAAAGCTATACAGCAGAAGACTTTGCTCGCTACAAGGCCGAGCAAGGGATGGCAATGGAAGTGGATGATTTACTCTTTATCCAAGACTATTTCAAATCAATTGGGCGTGTGCCGACGGAAACAGAACTCAAGGTTTTGGACACTTACTGGTCTGACCACTGCCGTCATACGACTTTTGAAACAGAGTTGAAACAGATTGATTTCTCAGCATCGAAATTCCAAAAACAATTGCAGGCGACTTATGACAAGTATATTGCCATGCGTGAGGAGTTGGGCCGTTCTGAAAAACCGCAAACCTTGATGGATATGGCGACTATTTTCGGTCGTTATGAGCGTGCCAATGGTCGTTTGGACGACATGGAAGTATCTGATGAAATCAATGCCTGCTCGGTTGAAATTGAAGTGGATGTCAATGGTGTGAAAGAACCTTGGCTCCTCATGTTCAAGAACGAAACCCACAATCACCCAACGGAGATTGAGCCATTTGGTGGCGCGGCTACCTGTATCGGTGGAGCCATTCGTGACCCGTTGTCAGGTCGTTCATATGTTTACCAAGCCATGCGTATCTCGGGTGCTGGTGATATTACAGCACCGATTTCGGAAACTCGCGCTGGGAAATTGCCACAACAAGTCATTTCGAAAACAGCGGCTCATGGTTATTCTTCGTATGGGAACCAGATTGGTCTGGCGACGACTTATGTCCGTGAATACTTCCACCCAGGCTTTGTAGCTAAACGTATGGAGCTTGGTGCAGTTGTTGGTGCGGCTCCCAAGGGTAATGTCGTTCGTGAAAAACCTGAGGCGGGCGATGTGATTATTCTACTCGGTGGGAAGACTGGTCGTGATGGTGTCGGTGGTGCGACAGGGTCTTCTAAGGTTCAAACGGTTGAGTCTGTAGAGACTGCTGGAGCTGAGGTCCAAAAAGGGAATGCTATCGAAGAACGTAAGATTCAACGTCTTTTCCGTAATGGGGACGTGACACGTCTTATCAAGAAATCAAATGACTTTGGCGCTGGTGGTGTCTGTGTGGCTATTGGTGAATTGGCAGATGGTCTTGAAATCGACCTTAATAAAGTGCCTCTTAAATACCAAGGTTTGAATGGTACAGAAATTGCTATCTCTGAATCACAAGAACGGATGGCAGTCGTGGTTCGTCCTGAAGATGTGGATGCCTTCGTTGCCGAATGTAACAAAGAAAATATTGATGCTGTTGTAGTGGCGATAGTGACTGAAAAACCAAATCTAGTCATGCACTGGAATGGTGAAACCATCGTCGACTTGGAACGTCGTTTCCTTGATACAAATGGTGTGCGCGTGGTCGTCGATGCCAAGGTTGTCGATAAGGATGTCAAACTCCCAGAAGAACGTACAACAAGCGCTGACACACTTGAAGCAGATACCCTTGCGGTTCTGTCTGACCTCAACCATGCGAGTCAAAAAGGATTGCAAACCATCTTTGACTGTTCGGTCGGTCGTTCAACAGTCAATCACCCGCTTGGTGGTCGCTACCAACTCACACCGACTGAGGCTTCTGTACAAAAATTGCCAGTTCAGCATGGTGTGACTCATACTGCGTCAGTCATGGCTCAAGGATTCAACCCATATGTAGCTGAATGGTCTCCATACCACGGTGCTGCCTATGCGGTGATCGAGGCAACTGCTCGTTTGGTTGCTGCTGGCGCAAACTGGTCTAAGGCTCGTTTCTCTTACCAAGAGTATTTCGAGCGGATGGATAAACAGGCAGAGCGTTTTGGTCAGCCAGTAGCAGCTCTTCTTGGATCTATTGAAGCACAAATCCAACTTGGTTTGCCATCTATTGGTGGTAAGGACTCCATGTCTGGTACCTTTGAAGAATTGACCGTACCACCAACCTTGGTCGCTTTTGGGGTGACGACGGCAGATAGCCGTAAGGTGCTTTCTCCAGAGTTCAAGACTGCTGGCGAAAATATCTACTACATTCCAGGTAAAGCCCTCTCTGCAGAGATTGATTTTGACTTGATTAAGAAAAACTTTGCTCAACTTGAGGCTATTCAAAAGGATTACAAAGTAACATCTGCATCAGCTGTCAAATATGGTGGTGTGCTTGAAAGCTTGGCCCTTGCTACCTTTGGGAACCATATCGGTGCAGAGGTAACCTTGCCTGAACTTGAGACAGCTTTGACAGCACAATTGGGCGGATTTGTCTTTACATCTCCTGAAGAAATCGATGGAGTGGAGAAGATTGGACAAACAAGCGCAGACTTTATACTCCTTGTCAACAGTGTGAAGCTAGATGGACACAAACTTGACAGTACCTTCCAAGGAAAACTGGAAGAAGTTTATCCAACAGAATTTGCGCAAGCCAAAGAACTGGAAGAAGTTCCAGCTGTCGCTTCTAAGGCAGTCATCAAATCCAAAGAAACCATTGAAAAACCTGTGGTTTACATCCCAGTCTTCCCAGGAACCAACTCAGAATATGATTCAGCAAAAGCCTTCGAAAAAGAAGGTGCAGAGGTCAACTTGGTGCCATTTGTGACCTTGGATGAAGAAGCCATTGTCAAGTCGGTTGAAACCATGGTTGACAATATTAGCAAGGCTAATATCCTCTTCTTTGCAGGTGGTTTCTCAGCTGCGGATGAGCCGGATGGATCAGCTAAGTTTATTGTCAATATCCTTCTTAATGAAAAAGTACGTTCAGCCATTGATACCTTTATCGCTCGTGGTGGCTTGATTATCGGTATCTGTAATGGATTCCAGGCCTTGGTCAAATCAGGCCTCCTACCATACGGGAACTTTGAAGAAGTCACTAGTACTAGCCCAACCCTCTTCTACAATGATGCCAACCAGCACGTGGCTAAGATGGTGGAAACTCGGATTGCCAATACCAACTCACCATGGTTGACTGGTGTGCAAGTGGGCGATATCCATGCTATTCCTGTTTCGCACGGTGAAGGGAAGTTTGTCGTGACGGCTGAGGAATTTGCGGAGCTCCGTGACAATGGACAAATTTTCAGCCAATATGTTGACTTTGACGGAAAACCAAGCATGGATTCTAAGTACAATCCAAATGGTTCTGTTCATGCCATTGAAGGAATTACTAGCAATAACGGCCAAATCATCGGTAAGATGGGACACTCAGAACGTTATGAAGACGGTCTTTTCCAAAACATCCCAGGAAATAAAGACCAGCACCTATTCGCGTCGGCGGTTAAATACTTTACTGGAAAATAAGACTTGCAGATTTTCTAATAGATAGTATCAGGAATGTAAAAGTAATGTAGATCTAGCTCATGACAATTGCAAATGAAAATTAGGTATAAAAAATGACATACGAAGTAAAATCTCTTAATGAAGAATGTGGTGTTTTCGGTATCTGGGGGCATCCAGATGCTGCCAAATTGACCTACTTTGGTCTCCACAGTCTTCAGCACCGTGGTCAGGAGGGGGCAGGAATTCTCTCCAATGACCAAGGGAAACTAAAGCGCCATCGCGATATGGGTCTTCTATCAGAAGTCTTCAGAAATCCAGCTAATTTGGATAAATTGACAGGAACTGGTGCGATTGGGCATGTTCGTTACGCGACTGCTGGCGAAGCTTCTGTAGATAACATCCAGCCCTTCCTCTTCCGTTTTCACGATATGCAGTTTGGCTTGGCTCATAATGGAAATCTGACAAATGCAGCCTCTCTCAAGAAAGAATTGGAAGATAGAGGAGCGATTTTCAGCGCGACTTCGGACTCGGAAATCTTGGCTCACCTCATTCGTCGCAGTCACAATCCTAGCCTGATGGGCAAAATAAAGGAAGCACTCAGTCTTGTCAAAGGTGGCTTTGCTTATATCTTGTTATTTGAGGATAAGCTGATTGCTGCTCTTGATCCTAATGGTTTTCGTCCGCTTTCTATCGGGAAAATGGCCAACGGAGCGGTGGTGGTGTCCTCTGAAACTTGCGCTTTTGAAGTCATTGGTGCTGAGTGGATTCGTGATTTGAAGCCAGGTGAGATTGTGATCATTGATGACAAGGGCATCCAGTATGACAGCTATACAGATGATACCCAGTTGGCGATTTGTTCAATGGAGTATATCTACTTTGCTCGTCCTGATTCTAATATCCACGGTGTCAATGTTCATACAGCTCGTAAGCGTATGGGAGCGCAATTAGCGCGTGAATTTAAGCATGAGGCAGATATCGTAGTTGGTGTGCCCAATTCTTCCCTCAGCGCAGCTATGGGATTTGCGGAAGAGTCCGGGCTACCAAATGAAATGGGCCTTATCAAGAACCAATACACCCAACGGACCTTTATCCAACCGACTCAAGAATTGCGGGAGCAAGGGGTACGGATGAAACTGTCTGCTGTTTCAGGCGTTGTAAAAGGCAAGCGTGTGGTTATGATTGATGACTCTATTGTACGTGGAACGACCTCTCGTCGTATTGTTCAACTCTTAAAAGAAGCGGGTGCAACTGAGGTTCACGTTGCTATTGGCAGTCCAGCACTAGCTTATCCATGCTTCTATGGAATTGATATCCAGACCCGTCAGGAGCTAATTGCGGCCAATCATACGGTTGAAGAAACTCGCCAAATCATTGGTGCGGACAGTCTGACTTATCTTTCTGTTGAGGGCTTGATTGAGTCAATTGGGATTGAAACAGATGCACCGAATGGTGGTCTTTGTGTCGCTTACTTTGACGGTGACTACCCAACACCTCTCTACGACTACGAAGAAGACTATCGTAAAAGTTTGGAAGAAAAGACCAGTTTTTACAGATAGATGACAGATTCTCCATTAAAGAAAAGGAAAAATAAAATGGCAAATAAAAATGCTTATGCTTCACGTCTCACTACTGACTAAAAGCTAAAGCATTTGTCAGTAGACGCTTTGTCCTATAGGATCAAAGCTAGAGCCCTGACTAGTATTTTTAGATAAAATAATTGTTTATCTAAAAATACGTCGCAATCTTCTCAAAGAAAAGGAATAAATAAATGACAAAAAATGCTTATGCCCAGTCGGGTGTAGATGTTGAAGCGGGTTATGAAGTTGTTGAACGAATCAAAAAGCACGTGGCTCGTACGGAGCGTGCAGGTGTAATGGGAGCTCTTGGTGGTTTTGGTGGTATGTTTGACCTTTCAAAGACTGGGGTTAAAGAACCTGTCTTGATTTCAGGAACTGACGGTGTCGGAACCAAACTCATGCTGGCTATCAAGTACGACAAGCATGATACCATCGGTCAGGACTGTGTGGCCATGTGTGTCAACGATATCATTGCTGCAGGTGCGGAGCCCCTCTATTTCCTTGACTACGTCGCAACTGGCAAGAATGAACCAGCTAAGCTAGAACAAGTGGTTGCTGGTGTGGCAGAAGGTTGTGTGCAGGCAGGCGCTGCCCTCATTGGTGGGGAAACGGCTGAAATGCCTGGTATGTATGGCGAAAATGACTATGACTTGGCTGGTTTTGCGGTCGGAGTGGCTGAAAAATCTCAAATCATTGACGGTTCAAAAGTGGCAGAGGGAGATGTTCTTCTCGGACTTGCTTCAAGTGGGATTCATTCCAATGGTTACTCTCTCGTCCGTCGTGTTTTTGCGGATTACACAGGTGAGGAAATCCTTCCAGAATTGGAAGGCAAGCAACTCAAGGAAGTTCTTCTTGAGCCGACTCGTATCTATGTCAAGGCTGTCTTGCCACTCATTAAGGAAGGGTTGGTCAACGGCATTGCCCACATCACAGGCGGTGGCTTTATTGAGAATGTCCCTCGCATGTTTGCAGATGACCTAGCTGCTGAGATTGAGGAAAGCAAAGTCCCAGTCTTACCAATCTTTAAAGCTCTTGAAAAATACGGTGAAATCAAGCATGAAGAAATGTTTGAAATCTTCAATATGGGTGTGGGACTCATGCTGGCAGTTAGCCCTGAAAATGTAGGTCGCGTCAAGGAATTGTTGGATGAACTAGTCTATGAAATTGGTCGCATCGTCAAGAAAGAAAATGAAAGTGTCATCATCAAATGAAAAAAATAGCGGTTTTTGCCTCTGGTAATGGCTCAAATTTTCAGGTGATTGCCGAAGAATTTCCAGTGGAGTTTGTCTTTTCAGACCATCGTGACGCCTATGTGCTTGAGCGTGCAGAAAAGCTTGGTGTCCTATCCTATGCTTTTGAACTCAAGGAGTTTGAGAACAAGGTAGACTACGAAGCAGCCCTTGTCGAACTCTTGGAAGAACACCAGATTGACTTGATTTGCCTCGCCGGCTATATGAAAATCGTTGGGCCAACCTTATTGGCAGCCTATGAAGGTCGAATTATCAACATTCATCCTGCCTACCTGCCCGAATTTCCAGGAGCTCATGGAATTGAGGATGCTTGGAATGCTGGCGTTGCTGAAAGTGGTGTGACCATTCACTGGGTGGACTCAGGTGTGGATACAGGCAAGGTCATCAAACAAGTGCGTGTGCCACGGCTTGCTGATGATACCATTGACAGCTTTGAAGAACGCATTCATGAGGCAGAGTACAAGTTGTATCCGGAAGTTATTAGAGAATTGTTGGACAAATAAATGAAAAAATGGTTGGAAACATTTGCTTTGATTAGCTTGGTAATCGTTCTACGTTTACTGGTAAATTTCTTCTTCCCAGAGTTTCCCTATTGGGGGAGATTTTTACTGACAGTGATTTTAGGAGTCTTGGTAATCGTCTCCCTATACTTTATGAAAAGAAAATTGCCTAAGTAGAGAGTTTGAAAATGAAAGGAAGTAACATGACTAAACGCGCCTTAATCAGCGTCTCAGACAAAGCGGGCATTGTTGAATTTGCCCAAGAACTTAAAAAACTTGGTTGGGAGATTATCTCGACAGGTGGAACCAAGGTTGCCCTTGATAATGCTGGAGTAGATACCATTGCGATTGATGATGTGACCGGTTTTCCAGAGATGATGGACGGTCGTGTTAAGACACTTCATCCAAATATACACGGTGGACTCCTCGCTCGTCGGGATTTGGCTAGTCACCTGGAAGCGGCCAAAGACAATCAAATCGAGCTCATTGACCTTGTAGTGGTCAACCTCTATCCTTTCAAGGAAACCATTCTCAAACCAGATGTGACGTACGCTGATGCGGTGGAGAATATCGATATCGGTGGGCCGTCTATGATTCGTTCAGCGGCTAAAAACCACGCTAGCGTGACGGTTGTGGTAGACCCTGCTGACTATGCTGTGATTTTGGACGAATTGGCAGCCAATGATGAAACGACTTACGAAACGCGCCAACGTTTGGCAGCCAAGGTTTTCCGTCACACGGCAGCTTATGATGCCTTGATTGCAGAGTACTTCACAGCTCAAGTGGGTGAAGTAAAACCTGAAAAACTGACCTTGACCTATGACCTCAAGCAAGCCATGCGTTACGGTGAGAACCCTCAACAAGATGCGGACTTCTACCAAAAAGCTTTGTCGACTGACTACTCGATTGCTTCAGCGAAACAGCTCAATGGGAAAGAATTGTCATTCAATAATATCCGTGACGCTGATGCTGCTATCCGTATCATCCGTGACTTCAAAGACCGTCCAACCGTTGTGGCCCTCAAACACATGAACCCATGTGGAATCGGTCAAGCTGACGACATCGAAACTGCTTGGGACTATGCTTATGAGTCTGACCCAGTCTCAATTTTCGGTGGTATTGTCGTTCTCAACCGTGAGGTGGATGCTGCGACAGCTGAAAAGATGCATGGTGTTTTCCTTGAAATCATCATCGCACCAAGCTATACGGATGAAGCGCTAGCTATTTTGACTAATAAAAAGAAAAACTTGCGTATCCTTGCCTTGCCATTTGACGCTCAAGAGGCTAGCGAAGTGGAAGGAGAATACACAGGTGTGGTTGGTGGACTTCTTGTGCAAAACCAAGATGTGATCAAAGAGAGCTCAGATGACTGGCAAGTGGTGACTAAACGCCAGCCAACTGAGACAGAGGCGACTGCTCTTGAATTCGCTTGGAAGGCCATCAAGTACGTGAAATCAAATGGTATCATTGTGACCAATGACCACATGACACTTGGTGTGGGACCAGGACAAACTAACCGTGTAGCTTCTGTTCGTATCGCCATCGAACAAGCCAAAGACCGTCTTGACGGTGCCGTCCTTGCTTCAGATGCCTTCTTCCCATTTGCGGATAACGTGGAAGAAATCGCCAAAGCGGGAATTAAGGCAATCATCCAGCCTGGAGGCTCAGTCCGTGATCAGGAATCCATCGAAGCTGCTGACAAATACGGCTTGACTATGGTATTTACAGGTGTGAGACATTTTAGACATTAAGAACGTAAAGGAAAGAAAACAGTTTCTTTCCTTTTTTGGCTTAAAATGCTAAGTGAAACAAGATTAAAACGAACGTTTGTGGTATAATGTTAGTAAATAATTCGCAAAAGAGGTTGTGGGATGAAACTGTTAGTTGTCGGTTCTGGTGGTCGTGAACATGCGATTGCTAAGAAGTTGCTTGAATCAAAAGACGTTGAACAAGTCTTTGTGGCTCCTGGAAATGACGGGATGACTCTGGATGGTCTGGAATTGGTGAATATCTCTATTTCCGAACATTCTAAGTTAATTGACTTTGCAAAGGCCAACGATATTGCTTGGACCTTTATCGGTCCAGATGACGCACTGGCCGCTGGAATCGTGGACGATTTTAACCAAGCTGGGCTCAAGGCTTTTGGTCCGACTAGGGCTGCAGCGGAGCTAGAGTGGTCCAAGGATTTTGCTAAGGAAATTATGGTCAAATACGGCGTTCCGACAGCAGCTTATGGCACATTTTCAGATTTCGAGGAAGCCAAGGCTTACATCGAAGAAAAAGGCGCTCCAATTGTAGTCAAGGCGGATGGTTTGGCGCTTGGTAAAGGTGTTGTCGTTGCTGTAACGGTTGAGCAAGCGATCGAAGCCGCTCACGAGATGCTTTTGGACAATAAATTCGGGGACTCAGGTGCGCGTGTGGTTATTGAGGAATTCCTTGAAGGAGAGGAATTTTCACTTTTTGCCTTTGTCAATGGGGACAAATTCTACATCATGCCAACAGCTCAGGACCACAAACGTGCTTACGATGGCGACAAGGGTCCTAACACGGGCGGGATGGGTGCCTATGCGCCAGTCCCACACTTTCCAGAGAGTGTAGTTGATACAGCGGTGGAGACTATTGTCAAGCCAGTACTAGAAGGCATGATTCAGGAAGGTCGCCTTTATCTGGGTGTCCTTTACGCAGGTCTTATCTTGACAGCTGATGGGCCTAAGGTTATCGAGTTTAACGCTCGTTTCGGAGATCCTGAAACGCAAATCATCTTGCCTCGTTTAACATCTGACTTTGCACAAAATATTACGGATATCCTCGATGGCAAGGAGCCAAACATCACCTGGACGGACAAGGGTGTGACTCTGGGTGTGGTTGTCGCATCCAAGGGATACCCGATAGATTATGAAAAAGGTGTCAAGTTGCCAGCCAAAACCGATGGCGACATCATCACCTACTATGCAGGGGCTAAGTTTGCAGAAAATAGCAGAGCACTGCTATCCAACGGCGGACGTGTCTATATGCTGGTTACCACAGCCGACACCGTCAAAGAAGTTCAAAACACCATCTACAGCGAACTTAACAAACAAAACACAGAAGGCCTCTTCTACCGAACAGATATCGGAAGCAAGGCAATTAAGTAAAGATATAAGAAAAAGCGACGTAGTCGCAAAGTACAATAATTATCGCATAACTTGCGAGCGTTAGAGAGCTAATATAGAACAATCACCTCCGCTGTGAAAGAACGATTGGATGACAATCCAATTGTTCAGAGAAATTGGAAGACTTTGGGCTTCCAATTTAGGCATGAGACACCTTTGGTGGCTGTTGCCGTCCCTCACAACCTAAGGTGATTGAAAAAAGAAAGGAAAATTATGACCAAACCAGTAATTTCCATTATCATGGGCTCAAAATCCGACTGGGCAACCATGCAAAAAACAGCCGAAGTCCTGGACCGCTTCGGTGTAGCCTACGAAAAGAAGGTTGTCTCTGCTCACCGTACTCCAGACCTCATGTTCAGACATGCGGAGGAAGCTCGTAGCCGCGGCATTAAGGTCATTATAGCTGGTGCAGGTGGCGCAGCCCATTTGCCAGGTATGGTCGCTGCTAAGACTACACTTCCAGTCATTGGTGTGCCCGTCAAATCACGTGCGCTTAGCGGTGTGGATTCTCTCTACTCTATCGTGCAGATGCCAGGTGGGGTACCAGTCGCAACTATGGCTATCGGTGAAGCAGGTGCGACAAATGCGGCCCTCTTTGCCCTTCGTCTCCTTTCAGTAGAGGATCAGGCTATTGCGACAGCATTGGCAGATTTTGCAGAAGAGCAAGGAAAAATCGCAGAGGAGTCTACAAATGAGCTCATCTAAAACAATCGGAATTATTGGTGGTGGTCAACTGGGTCAGATGATGGCCATTTCTGCTATCTACATGGGCCACAAGGTTATCGCGCTGGATCCTGCGGCGGATTGCCCAGCCTCTCGTGTAGCGGAGATCATCGTGGCTCCTTATAATGACGTGGATGCTCTGCGTCAGTTGGCTGAGCGTTGCGATGTCCTCACCTATGAGTTTGAAAATGTCGATGCTGACGGTTTGGATGCTGTCATTAAGGATGGTCAGCTCCCTCAAGGGACAGACCTACTCCGTATTTCTCAAAATCGCATTTTTGAAAAGGATTTTCTCTCAAACAAGGCTCAAGTCACTGTAGCACCCTACAAGGTTGTGACTTCAAGTCAAGATTTGGCAGATATCGATCTATCGAAAAACTATGTCCTTAAGACTGCGACTGGTGGCTACGATGGTCATGGACAAAAGGTCATTCGCTCGGCAGAAGACTTGGAAGAAGCTTATGCGCTAGCGGATTCATCAGACTGTGTCTTGGAAGAATTTGTCAACTTTGACCTCGAAATTTCTGTCATCGTGACAGGAAATGGCAAGGAAGTGACAGTTTTCCCAGTTCAGGAAAATATCCACCGTAATAATATCCTGTCTAAAACCATTGTACCAGCTCGCATTTCAACAAGTCTAGCTGACAAGGCTAAAGCTATGGCAGTGCGAATCGCTGAACAACTGAGCCTCTCTGGAACCCTTTGTGTGGAAATGTTTGCGACAGCTGATGATATCATTGTCAACGAGATTGCCCCACGACCACACAATTCTGGGCACTACTCTATCGAAGCCTGCGACTTCTCCCAGTTTGATACCCACATTTTAGGTGTTCTGGGAGCATCATTACCAGCCATCAAACTCCATGCACCTGCTGTTATGCTTAATGTTCTCGGCCAGCATATCGAGGCTGCTGAAAAATATGTCACAGAAAATCCAAGCGCCCATCTCCACATGTATGGTAAAATAGAAGCAAAGCACAACCGCAAGATGGGACATGTCACTTTGTTTAGTGATGAACCAGATAGTGTGGGAGAGTTTGGGGAAGGGATTGATTTTTAGAACAGTTAATGTTTGTGATAATTTTAGTATTATTTGTGTATGACTAACTGTTCAAGCTTTTACTTAATGATATACGATTTGTAATTATTGTTTTGAAAAGTATTTTTTATATTGATGAAAAATAGTTGGTTTTTAAATAAATGGCAAGATATAATAAAAAATTTTATTTCAGGGGTATAATATTTACTAAAAGTATCTCCAAATAATTGTTAACCATTTTTACGAAAATATAGAAAGGTAGTAGACTCAGAAATTATCCAGAAGCTATAATCTTAATATTATGCCAAAGTTGATTAAATTATTTTATTATTGAGTATAGTACTACTGATAAGTTTTAGAGCTACAAAAAGGAGTATTGTTATGACTGATATTATTGAACAACCAGTGGATTCGTTGCAAATAGTTGAATCTTCTCCATTTGAGAATTATTTAAAACAATTTGGTCTTCCTTATGAAGATGTTATCGCATCAACTGCTGATAAAAATAGAGTATCTGCTAACTTACCTGATCTTTTAAATTCTATTCCAGAAAGTCATAGGAAAAATGCTTTATATATGTCAAAATTTATTTCGAGCGTTGCTATTGGTCGTTTTGATTCAGCCTTAAATGATTTATGGAATGAGGTTGTAGAAACACTTAGGAATAAAGCAGAGTCATATGGTCTAGATTTGTTTTTTGATAGTGCTGTCTCTGGTAATAAACGAACCTTTTTTTCTGGAAGAGAAGATTTTGTCCTACTAAAAGACATAGAGCTAGTTCAAGCTTGTAGTAAATTAGAAATAATATCTGAAATTACGAAGAAAAAATTACTTCATATTTTAGATATGAGAAATAATATTGGCGGTTCACATCCTACAAGAGAAGTAATTGGCCCCCTAATATTGGTAGGTTGGGTTGAGGATTGCATTAAAAATGTGTTTTTAGATGAGACTAGTCCGAATTCATTAGAAGTAAAGAAGATTATTAATGGAATTGGCCAAGAAGGCTTGAATATAGATGATGCTTATTTATCACAACTGGATAATAAAATAAAAGATATTTCAGTAACTTTAACTAATAATTTATTAAAGATTCTCTTTAAAAAATATGTAAGTTCTCAATCTGATGCTTTAACAAATAATATTAGAATGATTGCTCCGATTGTTTGGAAAAATTCGGACGATAGAATGAAATACGAACTGGGGTTAGATATTGATTCATATTCTTTAAATCTTGAAAAAGATAAAGAGTCGAAAGCAAAGGAATTTTTCGATATTTGTGATGGTAATAGATATAAATCAAATAGTACGAGGAGTATTGCTTTGAGTTCAATGATAGATGAACTTGAAAATATACATTACTCATATGATAATTTTTATCACGAAGGACCAAAAATAAAAGATATCATGTCTTATATTGAGCAATCCAGTGATATTCCAGACTCTGTAGCAGAAAAATTAATTTCAGTGGTTTTAATCTGTAGATTAGGTAATTTTTATGGAGTGTCTAGGAGTGGACTTCCATATTACCAAAAATTCTTTAACATTCTTAATCAAGATCAAGTTAAGCTATTTTTGAATTATTTATATATTCAAAGGCAAGAATTTAATCAGTCTTTGACTTCCCATCAAGTTCAGATATTAAAGGATATAATTACGGAATTAAGCACAAAAACATACTCATCAGATCGTGTTAAAGATACAATAGACTATTTATTAAATGGTGATGGAGATTCTATAAGTAAGAAATTATTAACAAGAGATTATCGACATCACATCGAACTTTTATAAGTAATTTTCTTGTTACAGTCCACATAAGTGAAAAATAAGAAGAAAGGAAAAATTAACAACATGATCAACCGTTATTCTCGCCCTGAGATGGCGAACATTTGGAGTGAAGAAAATAAATACCGTGCTTGGCTTGAGGTGGAAATCTTGGCTGACGAGGCATGGGCTGAGTTGGGGGAAATCCCTAAGGAAGATGTGGCTTTGATTCGCGAGAAGGCGGACTTTGACATCGACCGTATTTTGGAGATTGAGCAGGAGACGCGTCACGATGTGGTTGCCTTCACACGTGCAGTTTCTGAGACGCTTGGTAAAGAGCGCAAGTGGGTTCACTATGGGTTGACTTCTACCGACGTGGTGGATACTGCCTACGGTTACCTCTATAAGCAGGCCAACGACATCATTCGTCGTGACCTTGAAAACTTCACTAACATCATCGCTGACAAGGCTAAGGAGCACAAGTTCACCATCATGATGGGTCGTACCCACGGTGTTCACGCTGAGCCGACAACCTTTGGTCTTAAATTGGCGACTTGGTACAGCGAAATGAAGCGCAATATCGAGCGTTTCGAGCATGCGGCTGCTGGTGTAGAAGCTGGTAAGATTTCTGGTGCGGTTGGTAACTTTGCCAATATCCCGCCATTCGTTGAGCAATATGTATGCGACAAACTTGGCATCCGTGCCCAAGAAATCTCTACACAAGTCCTTCCTCGTGACCTTCACGCTGAGTACTTTGCAGTTCTTGCTAGTATCGCGACTTCAATCGAGCGTATGGCGACGGAGATCCGTGGTCTACAAAAATCTGAGCAACGCGAAGTGGAAGAGTTCTTTGCCAAGGGACAAAAAGGTTCATCTGCTATGCCTCATAAACGCAACCCAATCGGTTCTGAAAATATGACTGGTCTTGCGCGTGTTATCCGTGGTCACATGATTACGGCCTATGAGAATGTCGCTCTCTGGCATGAACGCGATATTTCCCATTCATCAGCTGAGCGCATCATCACACCAGATACGACCATTTTGATTGACTACATGCTCAACCGCTTTGGAAATATCGTCAAGAATTTGACGGTCTTCCCAGAAAACATGATCCGCAACATGAATTCTACTTTTGGTCTGATCTTTAGCCAACGTGCTATGTTGACCTTGATTGAAAAAGGGATGACACGTGAGCAAGCCTATGACTTGGTGCAACCAAAAACAGCCTACTCTTGGGACAATCAAGTAGATTTTAAACCACTTCTTGAAGCAGATCCAGAAGTAACATCACGCCTCACACAAGAGGAAATCGATGAGATTTTCAACCCTCTTTACTACACTAAACGAGTGGATGATATCTTTGAACGTCTTGGTTTAGGATAATTAAAATAAAATCGAAGTTCTATTACTCTATTTACTGGAGTAGAAGAACCTCGGTTTTTCTTGTTTATTAAAGCTTTTTTGCTAAAAAGATTCCCAATATTTTAGTAAAATTTAAACAAATTTAATTAATCTTCATTGACATATAGAAAATACAGTTTTGATGGGATATAATAAGCATAGAAAAGGCCCAAGCGATGAGGCTCAGGCTTTCTTCTTAGTGATCACGGTCACATGAGATGAATTTAATCTTGTAGTAATCAGATCGTTTGTAGGTTTCACTATATTCCAAAACTTGACCAGTAGATTCGAGTTTCGTAATCTTGGTCTGAAGGACAGTAGGGAATTGATCATTGATTCCTAGAATGGAAACCACGTGTTCTGGAGTTGGAAATGCTATTTCATTGATTTCTTCAAAGTGTTCATCATTCATGTGAATGTGGTAATCCAATTTGAAACGGCTATAGATAGAGCTATAGTATTCAAGGTTTGGATAATTTGCGTTGATGTATTGTTCTGGAATGTAAGATGTATGGTAGATGTATACAACACCGTTTGATTTACGTACGCGCTCAATCTTATAGTAGAACTGGTCACCACGTAATCCAAGTTTTTCTAAGTAGCTTAGTTTATTTCCGCGTTCAATAGAAAGGACGGTCACTTTATCATCTTTAGTTTCAAAAACTTCTACATCTGAAAACTCTACGAGTTTGTGTTTGCGTGCGCGTGAAACGAATGTACCCTTTCCTTGTTGGCGGACAATATAGCCATCTTTGGCAAGGTCGTTTAAGGCGCGGACAACTGTGATAGAACTCACATCATACATTGAAATCAATTCAGCTTCAGTGTAAAATTTATCTCCACTGGCGAATTGACCAGAGATGATTTTGTTCTTTAATTCGTCTTTTATATATTGATATTTAGGAATTGCCATATTTTCACCTCGATTTTCCTTCTCCATAAAAGATTTTACCATAAAAAAGAAAAGAATAGTAGTCTTTTGAATAAAAAATTAAAATAATAGGCTAAAAGGTTAATTTACATCTAAATAATCAGGATTTTATACATTTTTATACAAGGTTTTTGGCGAAAAAGAGCGAAGTGCCAGGGCTTATACGATTTTATAAGTATTTTGCCTAAAAGTTAGTAAAAAAATAGAAAAATTTTAAATAATCTAGTTAAGGCTATTGACAAACATGAATGATTGCGCTATATTTAATATAACAATAAGTGAAAGCGCAAACTTTTGCAATCAAAAGGTAGTTTTATGACACGATTTGAGATACGGGATGATTTTTATCTCGATGGAAAATCATTTAAGATTTTATCTGGCGCCATTCATTATTTTAGGGTTCCTCCAGAAGATTGGTATCATTCGCTCTATAATTTGAAGGCTCTGGGTTTTAATACGGTAGAGACTTATGTGGCTTGGAATTTACACGAGCCTCGTGAGGGCGAATTTCACTTTGAAGGGGCTCTGGATTTGGAGCGATTTCTCCATACAGCACAAGATTTGGGTCTCTACGCTATCGTTCGTCCGTCACCTTTCATCTGTGCAGAGTGGGAATTCGGTGGCTTGCCAGCTTGGCTCTTAACAAAGAATATGAGGCTTCGTTCCTCAGATCCTGCTTATATTGAAGCTGTCGGTCGCTATTATGACCAGCTCTTGCCACGATTGGTTCCACATTTGTTGGACAAGGGTGGCAATATCCTCATGATGCAGGTTGAAAATGAGTATGGTTCTTATGGAGAAGATAAGGCTTATCTGAGAGCCATTCGACAGTTGATGGAAGAGCGTGGCGTGACCTGTCCACTCTTTACATCAGATGGTCCATGGCGAGCTACTCTGAAAGCAGGAACCTTAATCGAAGATGACCTCTTTGTAACAGGGAACTTTGGTTCTAAGGCACCTTATAACTTTTCACAGATGCAGGAATTCTTTGATGAGCATGGCAAGAAATGGCCACTCATGTGTATGGAATTTTGGGATGGTTGGTTCAATCGATGGAAAGAACCGATTATCACACGGGATCCGAAAGAGTTGGCAGATGCAGTTCGAGAGGTTTTGGAACAAGGCTCTATCAATCTTTACATGTTCCATGGTGGTACAAACTTTGGTTTCATGAATGGTTGCTCGGCTCGAGGAACTTTGGACCTACCACAAGTTACATCTTATGATTACGATGCCCTTCTGGATGAAGAAGGAAATCCAACTGCCAAATATCTGGCAGTCAAGAAGATGATGGCAACACATTTCCCAGAGTATCCGCAGTTAGAACCACTCTATAAAGAGAGTATGGAGTTGGATGCTATTCCACTTGCTGAAAAAGTTTCCTTGTTTGAAACCTTGGATAGCTTGTCTAGTCCTGTAGAAAGCCTTTATCCTAAAAAGATGGAGGAGCTGGGACAAAGTTATGGCTACCTACTCTATCGAACAGAAACAAGTTGGGATGCAGAAGAAGAAAGACTTCGTATCATTGATGGTCGAGATAGGGCTCAGCTTTATGTTGATGGTCAGTGGGTCGAAACCCAATATCAGACAGAGATTGGGGAAGATATTTTTTATCAAGGTGAAAAGAAAGCGCTGTCTAGATTGGATATCCTGGTAGAAAATATGGGGCGTGTCAACTATGGGCATAAGTTCTTAGCGGATACGCAACGTAAGGGAATTCGGACAGGGGTTTGTAAGGATTTGCACTTCTTACTAAACTGGAAACACTATCCACTCCCACTAGACAATCCTGAGAAAATTGATTTTTCAAAAGGATGGACTCAAGGGCAACCAGCCTTTTATGCTTATGATTTTACAATCGAAGCGCCAAAAGATACTTACCTAGACTTGTCTGAGTTTGGTAAGGGAGTTGCCTTTGTCAATGGGCAGAATCTAGGACGTTTTTGGAACGTCGGCCCAACCCTCTCGCTTTATATCCCTCATAGCTATCTCAAGGAAGGTGCCAACCGCATCATTATCTTTGAGACAGAGGGTGAATATAAAGAAGAGATTTATTTAACTCGTAAACCTACACTAAAACACATAAAGGGGGAAAACTTATGACAATTGTAGGATGCCGTATCGATGGACGTTTGATCCACGGACAAGTAGCCAATCTATGGGCTGGAAAACTAAATGTTTCACGCATTATGGTTGTAGATGACGAAGTTGTCAACAATGACGTTGAAAAGAGTGGTTTGAAACTTGCGACACCACCAGGTGTGAAATTGAGTATTTTGCCAATTGAAAAAGCGGCAGCCAATATTCTTGCTGGAAAATACGATAGCCAACGTCTCTTTATCGTGGCTCGTAAACCAGACCGTTTCCTTGGTTTGGTCGAAGCAGGTGTACCCCTTGAAAGCCTTAATGTTGGGAATATGTCTCAAACACCAGAAACTCGTTCTATTACACGTTCTATCAACGTAGTAGACAAGGATGTGGAAGATTTCCACAAACTGGCAGAAAAAGGTGTTAAACTTACTGCTCAAATGGTTCCAAATGATCCAATTTCAGACTTTTTGAGCTTATTAAAATAGGAAAAAATTTTTAGGAGGTCATTGTTATGATACAATGGTGGCAAATTTTACTTCTCACTTTGTACTCAGCTTATCAAATTTGTGATGAGTTGACAATCGTTTCATCTGCAGGTTCCCCTGTATTTGCTGGTTTCATTACTGGTTTAATTATGGGAGATGTGACTACTGGTCTGCTTATCGGTGGTAACTTGCAGCTATTCGTTCTTGGGGTTGGTACCTTCGGTGGTGCTTCTCGTATCGACGCAACTTCTGGTGCGGTTCTTGCGACAGCCTTCTCTGTTTCACAAGGTATCGATACAGCACTTGCGATTACAACAATCGCTGTGCCAGTAGCAACTCTCTTGACATACTTCGACGTTCTTGGACGTATGACAACTACTTTCTTTGCTCACCGTGTGGATGCTGCAATCGAACGCTTTGACTATAAAGGTATTGAACGCAACTACTTGCTTGGTGCAATTCCTTGGGCTCTATCTCGTGCCCTTCCAGTCTTCTTTGCGCTTGCTTTTGGTGGTGAATTTGTACAACACGTAGTAGATTTCGTTACAAAATACCAATGGGTTGCAGATGGTTTGACACTCGCAGGACGTATGCTTCCAGGTCTTGGATTTGCAATCTTGCTTCGTTACCTTCCAGTTAAACGTAACCTTCACTACCTTGCAATGGGATTTGGTTTGACAGCTATGTTGACTGTTCTTTACTCATATGTAACAGGTCTTGGTGGCGCTGTTGCAGGTGTTATCGGTACTCTACCTAAAGATATTGCTGAAAAAATTGGTTTCGTGAACAACTTCAAAGGTTTGTCTATGATTGGTATCTCTATCGTAGGTATCTTCCTTGCAGTGCTTCACTTCAAAAATAGCCAAAAAGTAGCTGTAGCAGCACCTTCTACACCATCAGAAAGTGGGGAAATCGAAGATGACGAATTCTAATTACAAACTTACAAAAGAAGATTTTAATCAAATCAACAAACGTAGCTTGTTTACTTTCCAATTAGGTTGGAACTACGAACGTATGCAAGCTTCTGGTTACCTGTACATGATCTTGCCTCAATTGCGTAAAATGTATGGAGATGGAACTCCTGAATTGAAAGAAATGATGAAAGTTCATACTCAATTCTTCAATACTTCACCATTCTTCCACACCATTATCGCTGGTTTTGACCTTGCCATGGAAGAAAAAGATGGTGTAGGTTCAAAAGATGCCGTTAACGGTATCAAGACAGGTTTGATGGGACCATTTGCTCCTCTTGGAGATACAATCTTTGGTTCACTTGTACCTGCTATCATGGGATCTATCGCAGCAACTATGGCTATCGGTGGTCAACCTTGGGGTATCTTCCTTTGGATTGCAGTTGCAGTAGCGTATGATATCTTCCGTTGGAAACAGTTGGAATTTGCCTACAAAGAAGGGGTTAACCTTATCAACAACATGCAAAGTACCTTGACAGCTTTGATTGACGCTGCATCTGTACTTGGTGTCTTCATGATGGGTGCTCTTGTAGCAACAATGATCAACTTTGAAATTTCTTACAAATGGGCAATCGGTGAGAAGATGATTGACTTCCAAGACATCTTGAACCAAATCTTCCCACGCTTGCTTCCAGCAATCTTTACTGCCTTTATCTTCTGGTTGCTTGGTAAGAAAGGTATGAACTCTACTAAAGCTATCGGTATTATTATCGTACTTGCTTTGGCTCTTTCTGCCTTTGGTAAATTTGTACTTGGAATGGGCGCATAATTTATGGCTAAATCATTAATTTTGGTGAGTCATGGTCGCTTCTGTGAAGAACTTAAAGGTAGCACTGAAATGATTATGGGTCCACAAGACAACATTTACACAGTAGCTCTTCTTCCAGAAGATGGCCCAGAAGAATTTACTGCAAAATTTGAAGCTGCTATTGAAGGATTGGATGATTTCCTAGTCTTTGCGGATCTTCTCGGTGGAACACCATGTAACGCGGTAAGCCGTTTGATTATGGAAGGTCGTGACATCGAACTTTACGCAGGGATGAATCTTCCAATGGTGATTGAATTTATCAATGCGAGCCTGACAGGTGCAGATGCGGACTACAAGAACCGTGCTGCAGAAAGCATTGTGAAAGTCAATGACCTGTTAGCGGGCTTCGATGATGACGAAGATGAATAATACTCTTTGAAAATCTCTTTAAACCATGCTAGTGTCGCCTTGCCGTATAGATGTTACTGACTTCGTCAGTTCTATCTGCAACCTCAAAGCAGTGCTTTGAGCAGCCTGCGGCTAGTTTCCTAGTTTGCTCTTTGATTTTCATTGAGTATACGATGTGATAACGTGAAAATCGTTAGAGCATCTTATATAGAATATACATGGGAATGGGGCTTACTCCCATTCCCATATTTAATAGAAAAAGAGGAACTCAATGCTACATTATACAAAAGAAGACTTGCTCGAATTGGGTGCAGAAATCACTACGCGTGAAATCTACCAACAACCTGATGTATGGAAAGAAGCTTTTGAATCTTATCAAGCAAAACGTGAAGAAATTGCGGCCTTCCTGCAAGAGATTGCGGATAAACATGACTATATCAAGGTTATCTTGACAGGTGCGGGGACTTCTGCTTATGTGGGAGATACCTTGGTACCTTACTTTAAGGAAGTCTATGACGAACGCAAATGGAATTTCAATGCTATTGCGACAACAGATATCGTTGCCAATCCAGAAACTTATTTGAAAAAAGATGTGGCAACTGTCCTTGTGTCTTTTGCTCGTAGTGGGAACTCGCCTGAAAGTGTGGCGACTGTTGATTTGGCTAAAGCCTTGGTGGATGAGCTTTACCAAGTGACGATTACTTGTGCAGCGGATGGTAAATTGGCTCTTCAAGCCCATGGCGATGACCGCAATCTCTTGCTCTTGCAACCAGCTGCTTCTAATGATGCTGGCTTTGCCATGACTTCTAGCTTTACGTCAATGATGTTGACAGCTCTCTTGGTCTTTGACCCTGCAGAATTTGCTGTGAAAGCTGAACGTTTTGAGGTTGTGTCTAGTCTTGCACGTAAAGTTCTAGACAATGTAGAAGATGTCAAAGAGCTTGTTGATTTAGACTTTAACCGTGTCATCTATCTAGGTGCTGGTCCTTTCTTTGGGCTTGCTCATGAAGCTCAGCTCAAGATTTTGGAGTTAACAGCTGGTCAAGTGGCGACTATGTATGAAAGTCCAGTTGGCTTCCGTCATGGTCCAAAATCTCTTATCAACGAAGATACAGTTGTTTTGGTCTTTGGTACTACGACAGATTACACTCGCAAGTATGACTTGGACTTGGTTCGTGAAGTTGCTGGTGATCAGATTGCTCGTCGTGTTGTGCTTTTGAGTGATCAAGCCTTTGGTCTTGAAAATGTCAAAGAAGTAACCCTTGGTTGTGGCGGTGTCTTGAATGATATTTACCGTGTCTTCCCATATATCGTTTATGCTCAACTCTTTGCCCTCTTGACTTCACTCAAGGTAGAAAATAAACCAGATACACCGTCTCCTACAGGTACAGTAAACCGTGTGGTACAAGGTGTTATCATCCACGAATACCAAAAGTAAGACAGTGTTTATGAATTCTTGACAAGAGAATTTGTAATACTCAATGAAAATCAAAGAGCAAACTAGGAAGCTAGCCGCAGGCTGTACTTGAGTACGGCAAGGCGAAGCTGACGTGGTTTGAATTTGATTTTCGAAGAGTATAAATTATCAGATAAACCATAGATTGTTAGTAGGCTTTCTATGGTTTGTTTGCTTGAGAGAAATAGTAAAAGGAGAATAGAATGAAAGCATACACAGAGCGTGTATTTGGAAATGTTGAGGGCAAGGATGTCTTGGCCTATCGCTTTGAGACGGACGGTGGTTACCAGCTTGAGGTCATGACTTATGGTGCGACCATCTTGCGTTATGTCACCCCTGACAAGGATGGAAATTTTGCCAACGTTATCTTGGGATTTGATGATTTTAATAGCTATGTAGGCAATAGTCCTAAGCATGGAGCTAGTGTAGGTCCTGTGGCAGGCCGTATTGCAGGTGCGACCTTTGAGCTCAATGGCCAGACCTATGCCCTTGAAGTCAACAATGCTAGCAACTGCAACCACAGTGGCTCAACAGGTTGGGATTCGAGCTTGTTTGAACTAGTTGAAGTGAGTGACCATGGCTTGACCCTCTACACAGAGCGTACAGATGGCACAGGAGGATTTCCTGGTAATCTCCAGATTTGGATTAGCTACAACTTGGAAGAAACTGGTGCTTACGAAATCAGCTACAAGGTAACAACTGATCAAGATACCTTGGTCAACCCAACCAACCACAGCTATTTCAACTTGTCTGGGGATTTCACGCAGACAGTTGACCGCCATGTCTTCCAATTAAACACAGAGGGGATTTACCCAATCGCTCCAGACGGTGTTCCGGCCAAAACTCCAGATGCCAATCGCGATGTAGTCAAACACATCTACAATGGAGCCTTGTTGAAGGACATCTTTGCAGAAGAAGATGAGCAAATCCAACTGGTATCTGGTTTGGATCATCCATTTGCACTTCCTACAGGCCATGACAATGCTGGTTTCCTTTATGACCAAAACTCAGGTCGCTTCTTGCTTTTCAAGACAGAGGCTCCTTGTTTTGTTGTCTACACAGCAAACTTTGTGGATGAGAGTGTCATCATAGGAGGTCAGCCAATGGTACAGCACAATGGGATTGCCCTTGAAGCGCAAGCTTTACCAGATGCCATTCACAGTGACCTCAAAGACCAAGTCATTCTTAAAGCCGGTCAAACTTTCACTAGCAAAACTCGCTACGAGCTTGTTGTAAAATAAAGAATGGAGTTTCTGCTTTGCGGTGTGAATAGCATTTGCCTTATAACACTAGTAGAAACAGGCACAAAATAGGAAAATATGATATAATTAGATGTTGAGAAGTATTTATCAAGATACGATTCAAAAGATATAAGGAGTAAACAATGAAGAAAATTGTATTTGCTAGTGCCTTGGCTTTGACCTTGGCTGGAGCAGTTTTGACAAATGATGTTTTTGCCAATGACAGATTGGTGGCAACGCAATCTACTGATGGTAATGTATTGACCTCAGAGGTGCTAAAACCTTCTAGTGGCAATGTTTTGGTTGGGATCAAAGGAGAATTTGTGGCTCCTCATCAACAATCTATTTTGGATGCCATTAATGCTATTCGTAAAGAAGCAGCGGACGAAGGTTTGGTGGATAAGTATGTCCCTATCAAATGGTCAACTGACCTAGAAAAGGCAGCTTTTGTTAGAGCTACAGAAGCATCTGTAACTATGAAACATGAGCGTCTTTCTAATAAAGAAATTTGGAGCGCCTTTCCAACTTCTAACAGCATGATGGGAGAAAATTTGGCATGGAATTACGATGGTTTTCTAAAAGCAATTGAACAATGGCGTTCTGAAAAAGCAGATTATGTGAAGAAAAAAAATAGTGGTTCAGACAACGGGAAATCAGGTCACTATGAGTCTCTAATTAATCCTAAATTTACACACATGGGGATGGCAGCTTTTAAAAATCCTAACAATCAATACAAAGCTATTACAATTGCTCAAACTCTAGGTGATGATGCTTCTTCAGAGGAATTGGCTGGTGGATATGGTTCTGCTGTTCAGTATACAGAAGTGACTGCCTCAAACCTTTCAACAGTTAAAACTAAAGCTACGGTTGTAGAAAAACCACTGAAAGATTTTAGAGCGTCTACGTCTGATCAGTCTGGTTGGGTGGAATCTAATGGCAAATGGTATTTTTATGAGTCTGGTGATGTGAAGACAGGCTGGGTGAAAACAGATGGTAAATGGTACTATTTGAATGACTTAGGTATCATGCAGACTGGATTTGTAAAAGTTTCTGGTAGCTGGTATTACTTGAGCAATTCAGGTGCTATGTTTACAGGCTGGGGAACAGATGGTAGCAGATGGTTCTACTTCGATGGCTCAGGAGCTATGAAGACAGGCTGGTACAAGGAAAATGGCACTTGGTATTACCTTGACGAAGCAGGTATCATGAAGACAGGTTGGTTTAAAGTCGGACCACACTGGTACTATGCATATGGTTCAGGAGCTTTGGCTGTGAGCACAACAACACCAGATGGTTACCGTGTAAATGGTAATGGTGAATGGGTAAACTAGGCTGAAAATGTCAGGCCATAGGTAAAGTATTCATCTTACTTAGCAAAAAGAATGAACGATAAGAAAGAGGTTGATGGCGAACATTGGCCTCTTTTTGTTAGAATAGAGGCCTCAAGTTGTCTGACTTGACTTTCTTGATGGAAGTTATATAATGGTTGTAATGATTGAGGTTACAACAAAAGAGGAAATATTTATGACCTATGAATACAAGAGCCACATTTATTTAGCAGAGGCAGTTTTAAATGTGAAGGATTTGGCCAGTCAAACAGCCTTTTATCAGCAGATTATTGGTTTAGAAATCTTATCTCAAAATGATACAGATGCTATTCTGGGACTTGGTGGAAAAGCCTTGGTACACTTGATTCAAGCACAAGAGAGCGGTGAAGTAAGGGAACATTATGGTCTTTACCATCTGGCTATTCTCTTGTCGACACGAAAGGCTTTGGCGGATTTAGAGGGAAATGGTATTGAACTCTATCGAGACAAGCCGGTTTCTACATGGGATATTCGAGAAGATGGACGCATTATCGGGGTGACTGAGGTTCTTGCGGCGCAGGATATCTATGAGTTGGGGGAAAGAGTAGAGCCTTTTATCCTAGCAGAAGGTACGAGAATGGGGCATATCCACCTGTCCGTCAAGGATAGTCGAAAGTCCAGCCAGTTTTATCAAAAGGTGTTAGGGCTAGAGGATAAGTTCAGTGTACCTAGTGCTAGTTGGATTGCAGCTGGGGACTACCATCATCATTTAGCAGTCAATGAATGGGGAGGAAAAGGTCTGGCTCCACGTAAGCAAGGATTGCCAGGTTTGGCCTATTATGTCATCGAAGTCGCACATAAAGAAGAACTGTTAACGATTGCCCAGCGAGCACAAGATGTTGATGCACCAATCAAGTGGTTGACATCTAGCCAGCTGGAAATCACAGACCCAGATGGAATTGTGACTCGTGTTCGCTTAGACAGGATATGATGACAATCAGAGCATCAATTGTGGAAAGTGCTCCTTATCCTAGTCAGATATGTCGAAAATTGATATGATAGTAGGGGATAAGGAGAAAAATACTATGACTAGCGAATACCAGAAAATGATAGCAGGCGAGTTTTACCGTCCATCAGACCCAGAACTGAGAGCCTTAGCTCAAGCTTCTCGCCAAAAACAGGCTGCCTTTAACAAGGAAGAGGACCCCTTGAAAGGAGCCGAAATCATCAAGACTTGGTTTGGCTCAACCGGGAAAAATCTTTATATCAATACGCGCTTGATGGTGGACTACGGTGTCAACATCCATCTAGGAGAAAACTTTTACTCTAACTGGAACTTGCCCATGTTGGACATCTGCCCCATTCGTATCGGGGACAATGCTATGATAGGTCCCAACTGTCAGTTCTTGACTCCCCTCCATCCACTAGATCCACAGGAGCGAAATTCAGGTATCGAGTACGGAAAGCCTATCACAATTGGAGACAATTTCTGGGCTGGTGGTGGCGTCATTGTCCTTTCTGGAGTGACACTGGGAAATAATGTCGTTGCAGGAGCAGGGGCAGTAATCACTAAATCCTTCGGAGACAATGTTGTCTTAGCTGGCAATCCTGCGCGCGTGATTAAGGAGATACTTGTGAAATAAAGCGATTGGGAAAAAATTT
This sequence comes from bacterium, assembly GCA_905221095.1. GTDB lineage: Bacteria > Bacillota > Bacilli > Lactobacillales > Streptococcaceae > Streptococcus. The sequence goes on along the minus strand of CAJNBV010000011.1, from coordinate 759 downwards.
TTAAGATAAGAAAAAGGCAACATATCAACGTTTTTTAACATTTGATATGTTGCCTTTTATCATAAATCAGATTGACTTTTTCTTCTTACTATAGAGTGTTTACTTGGATTCTTTATAGATTTTACGGCTCTTTGTCAACTGTAGTGGGTTGAAGAAAAGCTAAGATCGAGAAAGGACGGATTTCGTCCTTTCTTTTTTGATATTTAGAGCGATGAAAATCCGTTTTTTGAAGTTTTCAAAGTTCCGAAAACCAAAGGCATTTCGCTTGATAAGTTTGATGAGATTATTAGTCGCTTCTAATTTGGCGTTAGAATAGGGTAGTTGAAGAGCGTTGACAATCTTTTCTTTATCCTTGAGGAAGGTTTTAAAGATAGTCTGAAAAAGAGGATGAACCTGCTTAAGATTGTCCTCAATGAGTCCGAAAAATTTGTCAGTCTCTTTATTTTGGAAGTGAAAAAGCAAGAGCTGATAGAGATTGTAGTGGTGTTTCAAGTCTTCTGAATAGCTCAAAAGCTTGTCTAGAATCTCTTTATTTGTTAAGTGCATGCGAAAAGTAGGGCGATAAAAACGTTTATCACTCAGTTTACGACTATCCTGCTGGATGAGCTTCCAGTAGCGCTTGATGGCCTTGTATTCATGAGATTTTCGATCGAACTGATTCATGATTTTAACACGGACACGACTCATAGCACGGCTGAGATGTTGGACAATGTGAAAGCGGTCGAGAACGATTTTAGCGTTAGGAAAAAGTTTTCTGGC
>CAJNBV010000010.1 GCA_905221095.1 bacterium | reverse complement strand
GACCAGAGTTGTTATTTTCAACTCTTACTATTATACCGACTTTTTATTTTTTGTCAACATCTTTTTCTAATTTTTTTCATTTTTTTCAAATCGACTTTTTCAACTTATAGTAAAAAGAGCCAGAATTATACTGACTCTTCTATTGTTCATTAAACTTAGAAGCACGTTCTTCTCCCCACCAATAGGGCATTAGCTCTGCGACTTTCACTATCTTTCTTCTATCGTAGTCCATCATGAATTCTGCATCTTTATTTTCAACGTTCAACTCTAAAAGGAATTCTCTGCAAGCTCCACAGGGCATTCCTGAACTTCCACCATACGGCGGTTTATCTCGGAAGGCTAATACTTTTTTAACCTTAGTTTGCCCTGAAAATTGGTACATATTGAAGAGTGCTGCCCGCTCTGCGCAGAGATGGAATACACCACAGGTTCCCTCCATACAGAAACCTGTAAATATTTGTCCATCTTCTGCTTCTACTGCGGCTACAACATGGTTGGCATAAACAAAATCAGATACTTCATGTGGATCGTATAGTTTCTGTGCTTCTTCGTACATCTTTTCCCAGATGTCCATTATTGTACCCTTCTTACCTAGAGATTTCTTTTAACATATTTTCGATATGCTGGATTGATTTTTCACGACCTAGCAAGAAGATCGTATCTGGCAATTCTGGTCCATGCATTTCACCTGAAACAGCGATACGAATTGGCATGAAAAGATTTTTCCCTTTAATACCTGTTTCTTTTTGGACTGCTTTAATTTGTGGGAAGATATTTTCTGTTACAAATTCATCATCTGTCATCGCTTCAAGTTTTGCTTTGAAGGCTTCAAGAACTGTTGGAACTGTTTCACCCGTCATGACTTCGCGCTCTGCTTCTGTCAATTCTGGGAAATCTGAGAAGAAGAGATCTGTCAATGGGATAATCTCATCTACTGATTTCATTTGTGGTTTATAGAGCTCAACTAATTTTTCAGCCTTGTCTGTCAATCGACCCGCTTCTTCTAGGAATGGTTTTGCCATTTCAAAGATAGTTTCTAGGTCTGCATTCTTGATATAATCATTGCTCATCCAGTCAAGTTTTTTCTGGTCGAAGGCTGCTGGAGACTTGCTGAGGCGGTTTTCATCGAAAAGTTTAATGAGTTCTTCACGAGAAAAAATCTCATCTTCGCCACCTGGGTTCCAACCAAGAAGAGCAATAAAGTTAAAGACTGCTTCTGGTAAATAACCTTTTTTACGGTAGTCTTCGATAAACTGAAGGGTGTTGGTGTCACGTTTAGACAATTTTTTCCCAGTTTCAGAGTTGATGATCAAGGTCATGTGACCGAACTCTGGAGCTTCCCAACCAAGGGCTTCATAAACCATAAGCTGTTTTGGTGTATTAGCAATATGGTCATCTCCACGGATAACATGAGAGATTTGCATATCGTGGTCATCGATAACAACGGCAAAGTTGTAAGTTGGGTAACCGTCTTTCTTTTGAATAACCCAGTCACCACCGATATTGCCACCTTCAAATTCGATATCGCCTTTGACCATGTCATGCCACTTGTAGATACCTGACTCATTGACAGCCAAACGGACCGTTGGGATGATCCCTGCTGCTTCGCGTTCTGCGATGTAAGTAGCCTTTTCCTCTTCACTCATCCCAAGGTATTCATTGATGTAACGTGGTGTTTCACCAGCTGCTTCTTGGCGTTCGCGTTCAGCTGCCAACTCTTCTTCTGTAACATAAGATTTGTAGGCTTTTCCTTCAGCTAGCAATTGATCGATATATTTTTGATACAAGTCCAAACGCTCAGACTGGCGGTAATTTTCATGTGTTTCTGGGCTTTCATCCCAATCCATACCTAACCAACGAAGGTTTTCAAGCTGTGAACGTTCACCATCTTCGACATGACGTTTACGGTCAGTATCTTCGATACGGATAATAAAAGTGCCACCGTGATGACGTGCGTAAAGGTAGTTGAACAATGCTGTACGGGCATTTCCGATGTGTAGTAGTCCTGTTGGACTTGGTGCGTAACGTACGCGGATATCTTTTGACATAGTTTCTCCTATAAAGTCTTTAGGCGTCTGCCTTTTTGCTCTCTATATTATATCACAAGTCTTGGCTGAGTCCAATTTCTATGGATAAAGAGAGTAAAAAGAGTGGACAAACCACTCTTTTCTTCTATTATAGACGTGCGTTAAGTTCTTTGCTCAATTCTTCAAATCCTGGTTTTCCAAGAAGGGCAAACATGTTACGTTTGTAAGCTTCAACACCTGGTTGGTCAAATGGGTTGATAGCATTCAAGTAACCTGAAAGAGCAATTGCCAATTCGAAGAAGTAGATAGTGTAACCAAGAGTGAAAGCATCTTGCTCTGGAAGAGTCACATACATGTTTGGTACATCACCATCAGTGTGGGCAAGAAGAACACCGTCAGTTGCTTTTTTGTTTACAAAGTCAACGTCTTTTCCTTGAAGGTAACCAAGTCCATCAAGATCTTCTTCCAATGTAGGAATGATCACGTTTTTACGTGGTTTGTCAACACGAACAACTGTTTCAAACATGATACGAGTTCCTTCTTGGATAAATTGACCAAGTGAGTGCAAGTCAGTTGAGAAGTTAGCTGAAGTTGGGTAGATACCTTTTTGGTCTTTCCCTTCTGATTCACCAGCCAATTGTTTCCACCATTCTGAGAAGTATTGAAGTGATGGCTCATAATTTACCAAGATTTCAGTTGCATAGCCTTTACGGTAAAGGATGTTACGAACTGCTGCGTATTGGTATGCTTCGTTTTCAGAGATTTTATCTGAAGTGTAGTCTTTGCGAGCTGCGTTCGCACCTTCCATAAGTGCTTTGATATCAGCTCCTGATGCTGCGATTGGAAGCAATCCAACTGCTGTCAATACTGAGAAGCGTCCACCGATGTCGTCTGGAACAACAAATGTTTCCCAACCGTTAGCGTCTGCTTCAACCTTAACAGCACCTTTTTGGCGGTCAGTTGTTGCATAGATACGTTTGTTGGCTTCTTCTTGTCCGTATTTCTTAACCAAAAGTTCTTTGAAGACACGGAAAGCGATAGCTGGTTCAGTTGTTGTACCTGATTTAGAAATCACGTTTACTGAGAAGTCTTTGTCAGCTACGTACTCTACCAAGTCAGCAAGGTAAGTAGATGAGATTGAGTTTCCAGCGTAAAGGATTTGTGGAGCCTTACGTTCTTCTTTTGTTTGCAAGTTAGCAAAATGGTGGTTCAAGAAGTCGATTGCTGCTTTGGCACCAAGGTAAGATCCACCGATACCAATCACAACCAAAACATCGCTGTCTGACTTAATTTGCTCAGCAGCTTTCAAGATGCGGTCAAATTCTTCACGGTCGTAGTTTTCAGGAAGATCCAACCATCCTAAGAAGTCGCTACCAGCACCAGTTCCTTTACGGATCAATTCATCTGCTGCTGTTACTTGTGATTGCATGTATTCCACTTCATGTGGTGCAACAAATTTGTCTAAAACTTTTGAATAATCAAATTTAATATGTGACATGTTATTCCTCCAATATTTCTTCTTTTCTATCATAACGCTTACCTTCGTTTTTTTCAAGTTTTTTTGTCGAATTTCTCCAATTTTTATCAGAATTCAAACGTTTGCGTAAAAATCCCACATTCCAAAAATTTTGAAATAATAAAAGAAAGAACGACTAGATGTTCCAGTCGTTACAGTTCATTCAATAAATACTCAAATAATTCTAAATTGCCATCTTCTTCATTAACCAGAAACTCTGGATGCCACTGCAAACCGATAATGCGGTGCTCGTCGATAGATTCAATCGCTTCGATGGTTTGGTCTCTTGGATCAATAGCAGTTACACGAAAATTAGGTGCCAAATCCTTAATACTTTGACGATGGACGGAGTTGACCTGACTTTCTTTTCCAAATAACTTAGCTACCACGCTTCCTTCCACTGTCTCAATAGAGTGAGATGTTCCGAAAGGTAGTCCTTGCCAATGACCTTCGATTTCTTGATTGAGGGTTCCACCAAAGGCAACATTGACAAGTTGGACACCGCGGCAGATTGCCATAATTGGTTTATTCTGACGGAGCGCTTCCTTCAAGAGTGCCAATTCAAATTCATCACGGACCAGATTGTAATCATCGCTCTCAATGGTCTTCTTCTCTCCATAAAACTGAGGATGGACATTTTGCCCGCCTGTCAAAATAAGCTTGTCAATCATTTCCACATAATCGCGTACAACGGACTCATCGCCAACAGGAATGACTAAAGGGAGACCACCGACTTGACGAATACTCTCTGCAAATCTACAAGATACAGATGAGTGAATGTTTTTGCCTTCTGCGTCTACGGGACATAGATTTGCAGCAACTCCTACAACCGTTCTAGCCATGATGTCTCTCCTTTCGAATATTAACGATAGTCCTATCATATCACTCAAAATGACTCTCGTCTAATATGTTTTTTTTAAGGCCGTGATAAAAATTTTTTATGGACAAGAAAAAGCTGCCCACATAGGACAACTTTTTTCTTATTCAAAAACAAACTGATTGTGATAGAGTTCTGAATAAAATCCACCTAACTTCAAAAGTTCATGGTGGTTACCACGTTCAATGACTTCTCCATCTTTAAGGACAATAATCTGATTTGCATTGAGAATGGTTTTCAAACGGTGGGCAATGACGAAACTGGTTCTTCCTGCTACAACCGCCTCCATGGCATGCTGAATCTTGCTTTCTGTCACCGTATCTACGTTTGAAGTGGCTTCATCGAGAATGAGGACTTCTGGATCTGTCATCAGGGTTCGAGCAATGGAAATCAATTGCTTTTGCCCTGTCGAGAAGATGCTCTGATCATCATCGATAAGAGTATCATACTTATCAGGCAAGCTTTCGATATAGTCGTGAATATGGGTTGCTTTGGCTGCTGCCTCAACCATTTCCTGACTGGCATCTGGCACACCAAAACGGATATTGTCTCGAATGGTTCTGCTAAATAAGACCGAATCTTGCAAGACAATTCCCACCTTACTTCTTAGACTATCTAAATCATAGTCACGAATGTCTTTGCCGTCAAAATAAATACCACCAGCATCAACATCATAAAAGCGATTGATGAGATTCATAATAGTCGTTTTCCCTGAACCTGTCGGACCAACAACCGCGGTCATCTTGCCTTTCGGAGCGGAAATGCTGACATCTTTCAAAATAGGTTTTTCAGGCAAATATGAGAAATCAATATGACTGATTTCGACACCTTCTTGCAACTGAGTGAAGATTGGAGCTTTTTCAGGTCGGATTTCTTCCTCCGCATCAAACATTTCCTGAATTCGTTCAGCCCCAGTAAAGGCTAACTGAAGACTTCCCCAACTAGCTGCAACTTGAATAATAGGCTGGTAGTACTGCTGTGAAAATTGGGCAAACATAACAATCAAACCGAGGGCTGTACTTGTTTCAATAGACTTATCATTCAAAAGTACAGCTGAACCAGCAAAGATAACTATGGCTGTATTAACCAAACTCATCCCATTCATGACAGGGAAAAGAATTCCAGAGAACATTCTTCCTTTAAAGGTTGCCTTGCGCACGCGCTCATTTTGTTCAAGAAATCCTGCCATCATATCCTCTTGAATGCCTTGCACAATTACAGCTTTTTGGCCTGAGATACTCTCATCCATATAGGCGTTGAGTTTCCCTACCTCTTTCTGCTGGAGGTTGGTGTATTTGCGTGCCATTTTCACGATGAAAATCAGCATAAGAAAGGCCACTGGTGTGCTGGCAATGGTGATGAGAGCCAGCGTCACATTTCTCGAAAACATGACAAGAATCAGACCGATATATAAAACAATATTGCTCATAACCTGAATCAAGCTCTCGTTAAAGGCTTGGAGGATATTGTCCAAATCACTGGTAAAACGAGACAGGATATCGCCATCTTGTCGGCGGTCAAAGAAAGAAACCGTCAATCGCGCAAGCTTGCCAAAGAGGCCTTTGCGCATTTCGTTGGTCGACTCTGCAATCACGTGCGTCATAAGACACATGTATATGACACTGGAGATAAAGAGAACCAAAACCAGCAGACCAAGATTGACCATGATTCCTGATAGGCTTTGCCAAACAAGTTCTGGATTGCCATTTTGATAAGCTTGAACTAAGTTAGCTAACTGTGTCACTGCTTGTCCAGAAAAGACCGGAAAGAGGGCTTGGGCGAGAGTCGCTAAAACAATCATCAGGATAACAACTACAAATGAAAGCTTATAGACTTTAAAATAATTCCAAAAAAATTGAACTGTCTTCATCTTACTCCTCCTTTCCTTTCTGTGTTTCATAGATTTCGCGGTAAACGGCATTGTTGGCAACCAAATCTGCATGCGTCCCTTGACCAATCAATCGCCCTTGATCCAGCACCAAGATTTTATCCGCATGGACAACCGAACTAATCTTTTGAGCGATGATAATGGTTGTCGTCCCCTTCAGGTCCTTATTCAAAGCCTCCTGAACCAAACGCTCTGACTTGGCATCCAAGGCTGAGGTCGAATCGTCAAAAATCAGAATACGTGGATTGCTGACAATCCCACGGGCAATCGACATCCTTTGTTTTTGCCCACCTGAGAAATTTGTTCCTCGTTCCTCAACTGGACTTTCAAAGGTTTTCTCCATACGATGAATGAATTCACTGGCTTGAGCAATATTGGCTGCGCGCTCCATTTCAAATAGAGTAGCATCTCCCTTACCCTGTCTCAAGTTATCTGCAATCGTTCCACTAAAGAGAATGGCACGTTGGAGAACGATGGAAACAGTTTTACGCAGGGTTCCTTCACTCACTTCTCGAATATCCTTGCCTCCAATTTTGATGGCCCCTTCCTGTGGGTCAAAGAGACGTGGAATCAATTGAGCCAAGGTTGACTTTCCTGCACCAGTCGCCCCAACTACACCAACCATTTGACCAGGTTCAATAGTAAAGCTCACATCTTTCAGCATCGGTTCCTTGTCCATTGGATAGGTAAAGGTCACATTTTCAAAGCTAAGACTTCCCACCAACTCTTCATCTGGGATATCCTTGAAGGTCATAGCTGGCTCTGCATCAAGAATTTCTCGAATACGACGCATGGAAATCATGGCACGGCTGACAGAATTTCCCAAAAATCCAACCATAACAATGGTAAAGATAATCTGGCTCAGGTAATTGACAAAGGAAGCAATGGAACCAACAACCGATGGATCCGACTGAACCATCCCCGCGACCAGCCAAATAGAGAGGAAAACCGCCCCATAACCGACCAACATCATAAAGGGTTCCACTACTGAAAAGGCATAGCCGATATAAAGATTTTGACCGAGAAGCTCGTCTGAGACCTCTGTAAACTTAGCAAACTGCTCTTTTTCTTGGACAAAGGACTTGACCACACGAACACCGCGCAGATTTTCCTTAGCAATAGCATTGATGCGCTCAAGAAGGGTTTGAAACTTGGCAAAACGTGGCCCCATCATCCCCATCATAACAGCAGTCAAACCAAAAATTAAGATCACCATGAGAACAATGACCCACCATAGAGAAGGGAGGGTTTGAACTGCAAGGATAAACGAACCGATGAACAAGAGGGGAAGCCTGAAAAGAATTTGGAAGGTCATCATGACGACGTTCTGAATCTGGTTGATATCATTTGTCATACGAACGACTAAATTTCCCGCATTAAATTGTTCAATATTGGCATAAGAAAAGGTTTGGATTTTACGGAAGGCATCCTCCCGAAGGTCGGATGAAACTCCTTGAGCAATATAGGCTGCAAGGATAACATTGAGCCCGCCAGCAACCAGACCGACCAAGGCCACACCAATCAACCAAACCCCGATACTATAAATGGCTTCATATTTTCCAGCAAGGAGGGCGTCTAACACTTCCTGCAGATAACGCGGTTGCAAAAGTGAACTAGCGACCATCAAGCCTGTCATCAGGAGCGAAGCCAAGGCCTGCCACTTGTAGGTTTTTATTTTCTGAATCAGCATACTTTCTCCTTAAAAAATAGACAAAAGGGAGCGACAATGCGTCAGCTCCTTCTCATTCTGTTTGTGTGATGTTATTCTAGCAAAAAAGTGAGAACTTGTCAAAGAAGTCTCCTTGATATAGCTAGAATGACTAGTCATTCTTGGCTTTATAGTTTTTGTTTTAACTCGACCAAGACATTCATAGCTTGCATAGGTGTCATATTATAAACATCCAGTTTAGCTAATTCTGCTAGGATAGGGTGCTCTGCTGGCGCGTCAAAGAGTGAAATTTGTTCAGTGACAGCACTTGTCTGCCTCATTGGAGCAGGACTTTCTGTACCCTGACTCTCTAACTGAGTCAATATCTTATCCGCCCTTGCTAGAAGGTCTGCTGGCAAACCAGCAATCTTAGCAACATGAATACCGTAGGATTTGTCAGCTGGGCCTGGTTCAATCTTATGAAGGAAAGTGACCTGCCCATCCTGCTCCAAGGTTGCCACGTGAACATTGACCAAGTGTTGTAAACTAGACTCCAGACTGGTCAACTCATGGTAGTGGGTCGCAAAGAGGGTCTTGGCTCCGATGTGCTCATGGATATATTCGATGATGGACTGGGCAAGAGCCATCCCGTCATAAGTCGCGGTTCCCCGTCCTAACTCATCAAAGAGAATCAAAGAATTCTTAGTCGCATGCGAAATGGCATTGTTAGCTTCCATCATCTCCACCATAAAGGTTGATTGACCTGAAACCAAATCATCAGCTGCTCCGATACGGGTAAAAATCGCATCAAAAATCGGTAAATGGGCACTTTCTGCTGGCACATAAGAACCCAACTGAGCCATAACCGCCGTCATGGCTAACTGACGCATGTAGGTTGACTTCCCACTCATGTTTGGCCCTGTAATCAGTTGAATACTGGTATCTTCTGCCATCTGAATCGTATTAGGAATATAGGTCTGTGCTCCCATAACTTTTTCAACGACAGCATGGCGCCCTTTCTGGATATCAATTTGTGAATCGTCTCCAAACTCAGGTCGAATCAAATGCTGGGTTTCAGCCACAACTGCTAAACTTTGCAAGACATCAACTGTCGCAATTCCTTGGGCTAGAGCTTGTAAACGCTGGATGTACTTGCTGACCTCTTCACGAATACGCATAAAGATTTCGTACTCTAGGTTGGCTGACTTCTCACGCGCCTCCAGCATATCGCCCTCGATACGGGCCAATTCCTCAGTTCCAAAACGTTCCGAGTTTTTCAGTGTTGCCTTACGGAAAAAGTGGGCTGGCACATTCCCCAGTTGCGAATTGGTCACATGGAAATAGTAGCCATCCTTTTTATTGTAGTCAATCTTGAGCGTACTGATGCCAGAGTTTTCTCTCTCTTTTGCCTCAATCTCAGCAATCCAGCTAGTCCCTTCTCTGAGTACACGACGGTACTTGTCTAAAGTCTCATCAAATCCAGTTCGGATAATACCCCCATCCGTAATTACATGAGGAGCTTCAGGAGCAATGGCTGCGCTAATCAAACTCTCCAACTCAGGGATTCCATCCAGTTGTTCTATGAGATAAGCTAGAGCAGGTTGCTCCATGCCTTCTAAAATCGCACGAATCCGTGGCACACTAGACAAGGTAGTCGCCAACTGCAAGAGATCCTTGGGATTGGTTTTGCCAAAAGAAACCCGACTAGCCAATCGTTCGATATCATAAACACCCTTGAGGCTATCTGTCAAATCACTGCGCTCAAAGAAGTGATCAAGAAAGACCTGCACGACCTCTTGACGTTGGACGATTCGCTTCTTATCAATCAAGGGACGATGGATCCAAGAACGCAAGAGACGCATGCCCATAGCTGTTTTGGTTTCATCCAAAAGCCAGAAAAGACTGCCTTGTTTCTTGCCTGAACGGGCATTCTCAACTAAATCCAGACTAGCCTTGGTCGCATAATCCATCTGTAAGAAATCTTTGATTTCATAGCGGATAACAGGCTTGAGGTGGTTCAATTCCCTCATCTGGGTTCGATGGACATACTGGAGCAACTTACTAGATGCCGCTTGCTCCACAGATGCCAATCGTGAATCCATTAAATGAAGGTCTTCAAAGCCTTCTTTTTCATAGGAAAGCACCAGATTCATCTGACGACTGAGGATTTGCTCCTCTTCCTCAGACAAGTCATAACCCAGCACCACTTCTCGCGCCTTGAGATTGCGGATTTCCCCACAAACCAGCGTGAAATCCAAAAGACCTGTCACATAAAAGTCACCCGTCACCAGGTCCATATAAGCTAGGCCAAATTGATTGCCTTCGCGGTCTATGGCAACCAAAAAATTATTCTGACTATCCGGCTTACTGCTATCGACCACTGTTCCTGGCGTAATGACCTGAACAACCTCTCTTTTAACAACCCCAACTGCTTGTTTAGGATCTTCCATCTGCTCTGCAATGGCTACCTTATAGCCCTGCTCAATCAAGACATCGATATACTGCTGGGCAGAATGATAGGGAACACCCGCCATAGGAATCGGATTGTCGGCATTCTTGTTGCGACTCGTTAAGGAAATTTCCAGAATCTGCGCAGCATTGACCGCATCCTCATAAAACAATTCATAAAAATCACCCATCCGAAAGAGCAAAAACGCATCTGGATATTGCTTTTTAATATCCACATACTGTTGCATGCCGGGTGATAGCTTTTCTGTCGCCATTTTCCGTCTCTCCTTGTCAAAAATAAGTCTTGAGAGCAACTCTCAAGACCTTACTTATCTTTCATCAAATCTAGCAAACGATCTTCCATGAGTTTGGCAACGTGCTGGTCTCGACAAATGACCAATAAGGTATTGGCACCAGCAACTGTTCCTAAAATCCATTCATCCTTGTTTGCATCTACAATATTTGCCAAAACAGAGGCTTCGCCCAATTTGGTATGAAGCACCAAGGTAAACTCTGCTCTCGCAACACCTTCTAAATGATGAGACAAAAATTCCACCAAATCAATCTTTTCTGTCTCATTTGCTAGTACATAATACACCATATCATTTTTCTTGACCTTGGTCAAGCCGATTTCGCGCAAATCACGAGACAGGGTTGTCTGCGTTACAAAGACATTGTGCGCCTCCAACCGATCTTGAATTTCTTTTTGTGTACTTAATTTCTCCTCAGTAATCATTTTTTTTATTAACTGATGACGATCTCTTTTTCTCATAAAATCCTCTTATGTGAATATTTATAACTAATTTTATAACTATATTATACCAAAAAAATAGGAGATTTCAAAAATTTTTTCTTCTTTCTTTAAAATTGTGATAAAATAGTAGAAAAGTCCAAAAAGGAGCTCTTAATGAATACAAAAGAATTGATTGCTAGCGAGTTGGCTAGCGTCATTGATAGCCTGGACCAAGAGGCTATTTTAAATTTACTGGAAACCCCTAAAAACTCAGAAATGGGAGACATCGCTTTCCCTGCTTTTTCTCTTGCCAAAGTCGAGCGTAAAGCCCCTCAAATGATTGCGGCTGAACTGGCTGAAAAGATTAACAGTCAAGCCTTTGAAAAGGTTGTCGCAACAGGACCTTACGTTAACTTTTTCCTTGATAAATCTGCCATTTCTGCTCAAGTATTGCAAGCTGTTATCACTGAAAAAGAACACTATGCTGACCAAAACATTGGTAAACAAGAAAATGTTGTGATCGACATGTCTAGCCCCAATATTGCTAAACCATTTTCTATCGGCCACCTACGCTCAACTGTTATCGGAGATAGCTTGTCACATATTTTCCAAAAAATCGGTTATCAAACTGTCAAAGTCAACCACTTGGGAGACTGGGGTAAACAGTTTGGGATGCTGATTGTTGCCTACAAAAAATGGGGAGACGAAGAAGCTGTAAAAGCTCATCCAATCGATGAACTTCTTAAACTCTACGTTCGCATCAATGCTGAAGCTGAAAATGACCCTAGCTTGGATGAAGAAGCACGCGAATGGTTCCGTAAACTGGAAAATGGAGATGAGGAAGCTCTTGCACTTTGGCAATGGTTCCGCGATGAAAGTTTGGTAGAATTTAACCGCCTTTACAATGAATTGAAGGTTGACTTTGATAGCTACAACGGAGAAGCCTTCTACAACGATAAGATGGATGCAGTTGTAGACATTCTTTCTGAAAAAGGACTTCTTGTTGAGTCAGAAGGTGCCCAAGTTGTCAATCTTGAGAAATATGGAATTGAACATCCAGCCCTTATCAAAAAATCTGATGGTGCAACTCTCTATATCACACGTGACTTGGCTGCAGCCCTTTACCGTAAAAACGAATACCAATTTGCTAAATCTATCTACGTCGTTGGTCAAGAGCAATCCGCCCACTTTAAACAGCTCAAAGCTGTCTTGCAAGAGATGGGCTACGACTGGAGTGAAGACATTACTCATGTTCCTTTTGGTTTGGTTACAAAAGAAGGGAAGAAACTCTCTACTCGTAAAGGGAATGTCATCTTGCTAGAGCCTACTATTGCAGAGGCTGTTAGCCGTGCTAAAGCCCAAATCGAGGCTAAAAATCCTGAACTTGAAAACAAAGATCAAGTAGCGCATGCTGTTGGGGTTGGAGCCATTAAATTCTATGACCTCAAAACCGACCGTACAAATGGATACGACTTCGACTTAGAGGCTATGGTATCCTTCGAGGGTGAAACTGGACCTTACGTTCAATATGCCTACGCTCGTATCCAATCTATCTTACGCAAAGCGGATTTCAAACCAGAAACAGCTGTCAACTATAGCTTGAATGATGCTGAAAGCTGGGAAATCATCAAACTCATCCAAGACTTCCCACGTATTATCAACCGTGCGGCGGATAACTTTGAACCTTCTATCATTGCTAAATTTGCAATTAGCCTGGCTCAAGCCTTCAACAAATACTATGCACATACACGTATCTTGGATGAAAGCTCAGAACGCGAAAGCCGTCTAGCCCTCAGCTACGCAACTGCAGTCGTTCTCAAAGAAGCTCTTCGCTTGCTCGGAGTAGAAGCGCCAGAGAAGATGTAAATCGCCAAAGTTACTTGATTGCGGAGCAATCTAAGTAACTAACGCCAAATCCTATTCGGACTTTGGCTAGGCGCTTCACTAGTTTTAGGACATAAATATAATCGATTTATGTCCTAAAACGTCGTAATCTTAAAGTTATTGGAACTAAAGTTCCTAATTGTTAGACGCTAGTCGCTTTTATGCGGACTAGCTAACTACTTCACTAATTCACCTAACCAAATAATATCGATTTGGTTAGGCTCATGTCGTAATCTTTTAATCACTTTATTGTAAAGTAGTCTAAGTAACTAACGCCAAATCCTATTCGGACTTTGGCTAGGCGCTTCACTAGTTTTAGGACATAAATATGATCGATTTATGTCCTAAAACGTCGTAATCTTAAAGTTATTGGAACTAAAGTTCCTAATTGTTAGACGCTAGCCGCTTATAGGCGGACTAGCTAACTGCTTCACTAATTCAATCTACTCACTACTACTTCTTTATCATACAGGGAGATATTCTATGAGCCAATATGCTTATATCCTCGTTGTGATTAGCTTGGTGTTCCTTTTTCTGCTCAATAAGTACGAGAAGGAGAGACTTCAAAGACTCTACCAAGAACAACTTTTAAAGGATGAAACATTTAGGGCTGACATCAAAGAGAAAATTCAAACGACTGAAAACATCAATGATGTCATTGCTTACATCAATAAAACTTATCATCTAGGAATGTTGCTATCAAAAGACATTACAGATCAATTGAAATAAACCGAGCCATTCTTTAAGAAATATCAAAACCGAGACTGAAAGTTTAATACTTCGTCTCGGTTTTTCGTATGTTCAATTGAAACAAGTGTTGAAAACTTGTTGTAGCAATTCTAATATAGGGATGGATAGACTTTCAAAAATATCATTTACAAATATTTTTAAAGAAATTAAACTCCCTATATTTACTATTCTTATAGACTGTTAAATCAACATCCTCTACAACTTCTTTCACATCTATATTGACATCATAGGGCAAAGAAAGAAAATCTAAATTATAAAATTCTGTACTCATCTCTTTTAAAATAAGAAGGTCTAACAAGTAGTCCTCCACTCTGATTTCAACTTGAATTGTCTTAGACATGAAATTTTTTAGAATCATAAAGTCCTTTACTTGCTTTCTTTTAGGACTGATATACTCAAATCTTTTTCGTTCAAAAATAATTTTCTCCAAATGTTACACCATTTCAATAATATCATTTTCTAAATAACTGCAGAAGCAATTCTTCTTTTAAGGCAGGCTTCATTAAAATTTCCCTTGTTTAATTCTCCCAAAACATTTTGAAATAGTGCAAATAAAAGCTCCTAGTAAAAATTCCTGCAAGAAAAATCCAAAATAAGTTCCTAACTGTAAATTTCTATTGAATGTAAATACGGAAGTTTCAGATTGAATCGTATTTTGTTCTATAAGCGTCATAGGAGTAACTCTGAAAATTCCAAACATCATTAAAGCATAGATTATTCCAAAAATAATTAATAACACCCAGCTGTGCTTACTTCTAGAAGAAATACTTCCCGATAACAAAGCTAATAATATTGACGGTATAATTTGTACAAACAGCATAAATTGAAAAAGATTAAAATTATCTAGTGTAAAAAAACATATTGTAAATTCCACAATTAACATTAGAGAAAATACTCTATCTATTTTTGTAAATTTCATTTTACCTCCTTTAAATTCACATCCATCATTACCTTAGACCTTCAATAACATTTTTATTTGCTGCAACCATTGCAGGCATAATACTAAATACAATTCCAAATACACCCGTTGTGAATAGAGTAATCAAAATATGATCCAGAGTTAATGTCGTAACAAAACCACTCATATTCATTAAAATAACAAATAATGTCGCTACTCCAATACCAGCTATAGCTCCCATAATCGATAAAAGAGTCCCCTCCATCATATATGATTGATAAATATCAGATTTTTTAGCTCCCAAAGCTCGACGAATCGCTATCTCCTTGCTACGTTCGCTAACAGAAGACAACATAGCATTCATAACCCCAAAACCAGCTACAAAAATTGAAATGCTTGATAAAAGTGCAATGAAATTTAATATTGTAGTAGCTTGAGCCTTTGTTTCCTCATATACCCTTCTATTATCTATATATGCATAGGTTCCTTCCTTTCGGAATGTTCCATAAGTATCTAAAGCAGATAAAGCCTTATTTATATTCTCCAACTGATTAGTTTCTACCACTAACTCATCAAAATATTCCCTTTTTCCTAAAAGTAACTCTTTGATTTCATTAGTAACCAATAAAGAAGGTAATCTTTCATTAACAGCTGATCCATAATATATTGCCTGAATTGGATATTCTTTCCCAGATATATTGATAGTCTCTCCTAAAAAAGTTTCAATATTTTCCTTTCGAGTCAATGACATGAGAGCCTTATCGCTAATAGCTACACCGCCATCTAGTTCCTCTAAGGCTCTTCCTTTTAATAAAGCAGGCATAACTAAACCATTCTTATTCAAATCGCCCAATGTTCGAAAACTAAGATTCTGCTTAGAATCATTAAAATACGTTTCAGCATACAAAGCATAAGAGCTGGAAGAAAGTCTTGCATGTTTTCCAATAGTTTGCTCAACCAATTGTTTATCTTCCTGTGTAAACCCTCTAATATCCAACATATTTTGAGGAGTATAAGTCATTGTTGCTGTGTCTTCTTCTATCTTTAAATCATTTCCTAATGTAGAAGTTGTATAGGAAGAACTTGATAGTATTACTAATAAAACAAATGTTGCCACTGTGATGGCTAGGGATGTCAGAATACTCTGTCTTTTATTCCTCTTTAACAGCTTTAAAGTATCTATTAACAGCTTTTTAAACTTCATGTAATCCTTCTCCCTCAAGTGTTAGATACCCATTTTTCATTCGATACCTTGTTCTACAATGACTGGCAACAAACTCATCGTGAGTTACTACAATAATTGTCGTTCCAGAATGATTCAAATTTTGTAGGATTTGCAATATCTCATTCCTATTTTTCTCATCTAATGCACCTGTAGGTTCATCTGCTATAAGAAATCTAGGTTTATGAGCAAGAGCTCTAATTAAAGCGACTCGTTGCTTCTGCCCACCTGATAAATGACTTGGATACTCATTCATCTTATCTATAAGTCCCAAGTCTTGTAATAAACTATCAATGTATTCTATATCTGGCTGTTGATCAGAATATAGAAATGATAATAAAATATTTTCTTTAACAGTATATTCATCAATAAGATGAAATTGTTGAAAAACAAATCCAATATCACGGTTACGGTAACTTGCTTGTTGATTTTCATTTAACTTCTCAATGCTTTTTCCGTCTAATATATATTCTCCTTCAAATTCAGAATCAATCAGTCCCAAAATATTGATAAATGTCGATTTGCCCGAACCTGATGGTCCCATTATCGATACAAATTCTCCTTCAACTACCTTAAAATTTATTTCTCTTAAAACATTATTTTTTAACGTCCCTTGTCCGTAACTTTTACTAATATTTTTTAGTTCTAACATAGACCTTCCCATTCTATCTTTATTATTTATAAATCCAAAAAATGGCAACAACTAGCACTAACATATTTTCTCTCCTTATTTTTTCTACAGGATTATTATACTTCTATGTTACACATTCTCCAAGGTCATAAATGTCACTAATTTCAACAACTTTTATACTAATAAGTACTCAATTAGTATAAAAGGAAACTAGATACGAACTCAATCTAAGGGAAAAACATAATAACTCTTTAAATGATAAAACGCATAATATCAAGTTTTTAAACACCTGATATCATGCGTTTTTATGATTTCGAAAACTTTCTCTCGGTCTTTTTAACTAATGACATTTTTGTCACTTTTTTATTTTTTAATGTTTATTTTTAAAAAAATCCTGGAGGTCATGTTGCCATTGTTTTTCTAGCTGTTCTATCAAATGACTATTATCAATCATTCTAGCAAATATTTTTGCTTCTTGAAAATAATTTTCAGCTACTGGATAATCTTTTTTTACAAATAATGCATAGCGCCACTCCCATAGTCGAATAATTGGTTTTTTCTGATAGTCGTATGACTTTGAGGTAATTTCATTTAATTTGTAAAGAATATTTTCAAATTGACTGTAATTAGCAATTTTTTCAAATATTCCTAACAACAAAAGTAATGAATCTCTAATTAGAAATGAATATTCAATATCAAACATCTCAACTTGTTGTAAAATTTTATCAGCTATTACTAAGAAGGTATTCACTTCAATCTCATCTATTATTGTATCTTGGTGTACTAATCTTACCAAAAATAGCTTTATGATTAAAATATCGTTAACTTCATATTTTGATTTCAACAAAATGTGATCGAAATACTCTTGTAAAATCATTCCTAAATTGCTATCATCATTCCACCAACCAAAGTCATCATATGCTTGTAAAACATCTATGATAAATCTTTCTTCCTCAGGTAGCCTATCATAATACTCTTCAAAAATCTTATCAAAAACACTCTCTTTCTTTTGGGCGATAGTTTCATCTTCGTATGTAGGAGTCCTCATCAAGAAATACTTCAATTCTAGGTATTCCTTATCCAACTCTATATAACTTGGCATCAACTTGTAATCTTCAACCCCCAAACGTTCAGCGATATATTTTAACTTTGTTAGTGTTGGTCTGGATTCTCCATTTTCAATTCTAATTAATTGACGGATACTTAATTCAGACTCATCACCACAAAATTCTGAACGACTGATTTTTTTAGCCAAACGTAATCTTTTAATTTTTTCGCCAAACTCTCGCAACCTACAAGAACCTCCTGAGTTGTTTACCACTATTATAGCATATACTGAATCAAACTATCTATCAGATTTCTTCTCACTTTAACTAAAGACTAAGACTTTAATACTGAGTCTCGGTTTTTGTATGTTTTTCAAGCAACAAAGCCACCACTATCCCAGCAATGCAAGTGCAAAATCCTCTAGAATATGATAGAATAATGAAAAGGACTCTATTAAGGAGGAAATCATGGAAAAACAAACCGTCGCCGTCTTGGGGCCTGGTTCTTGGGGGACTGCCCTTTCACAAGTCTTAAATGACAATGGACACGAGGTACGTATTTGGGGAAATATTCCCGAACAAATCAATGAAATTAATACACACCATACTAATAAACATTACTTTAAAGATGTTGTTCTAGATGACAAAATCATTGCCTACACTGACTTAGCAGAGGCACTGAAAGATGTGGATGCGATTTTGTTTGTTGTCCCAACAAAAGTGACACGACTTGTTGCCCAACAAGTCGCAAAAACCTTGAATCATAAGGCTATCATCATGCACGCATCAAAGGGATTAGAACCCGATAGTCATAAACGATTATCAGCCATCCTTGAAGAAGAAATTCCTGAACAGCTCCGCAGTGATATCGTCGTTGTTTCAGGTCCTAGTCATGCAGAAGAGACCATTGTGCGTGACCTGACTTTAATCACTGCTGCTTCTAAAGATTTACAAACAGCTCAATACGTTCAGGAGCTCTTTAGCAATCACTACTTCCGACTTTATACCAATACGGATGTCATTGGAGTTGAAACTGCTGGTGCTCTTAAAAATATTATCGCTGTCGGTGCTGGAGCTTTACATGGTTTAGGATTTGGTGACAATGCCAAGGCAGCCATCATCGCTCGAGGTTTGGCAGAAATTACCCGCCTAGGGGTGGCACTCGGTGCCAGTCCGTTGACCTATAGTGGCTTATCTGGTGTGGGAGATTTGATTGTAACGGGAACCTCCATCCACTCTCGCAACTGGAGAGCCGGCGATGCCCTTGGTCGTGGAGAATCCCTAGCTGATATCGAGGCCAATATGGGCATGGTGATTGAAGGAATCTCAACGACTCGAGCAGCCTATGAACTAGCGCAAGAACTTGGAGTTTATATGCCAATTACACAAGCCATTTACCAAGTTATCTACAACGGAACCAATATCAAAGATGCCATTTATGACATCATGAACAATGAATTTAAAGCAGAAAATGAGTGGTCTTAACCCTCTATAGAAAGGATTATTATGGCACTGAAAGTTAGAAAAGCAGTCATTCCTGCCGCTGGACTAGGAACTCGATTTTTACCAGCAACCAAGGCCCTTGCCAAAGAAATGTTGCCAATCGTAGACAAACCAACTATCCAGTTTATCGTAGAAGAAGCTCTTAAATCAGGTATCGAAGATATTCTAGTTGTCACTGGTAAGTCAAAACGTTCTATTGAGGACCACTTTGACTCAAATTTTGAGCTTGAGTACAACCTCAAAGAAAAAGGCAAAACGGATCTGTTAAAACTAGTAGATGAAGCAACTGGCATGCGCCTCCATTTCATTCGCCAAACTCACCCTCGTGGTCTTGGAGATGCTGTCTTACAAGCCAAAGCTTTTGTAGGGAATGAGCCTTTCGTTGTTATGCTGGGTGATGACCTTATGGACATCACAGATGAGAATGCCGTTCCATTGACAAAACAACTGATGAATGATTACGAAAAGACACACGCATCAACCATTGCTGTCATGCCCGTACCACACGAAGACGTTTCATCATATGGAGTCATTGCTCCTCAAGGCGAAGGAATCAATGGTCTCTACAGTGTCGAAACTTTCGTTGAAAAACCAGCTCCCGAAGATGCACCAAGTGATTTAGCTATTATCGGTCGCTATCTTCTGACACCAGAAATTTTTGAAATCCTCGAAAATCAAGCTCCCGGCGCTGGAAATGAAATCCAACTTACCGATGCTATCGATACGCTTAATAAAACACAGCGTGTTTTTGCCCGTGAATTTACAGGAGCTCGTTACGACGTTGGGGATAAGTTTGGCTTTATGAAAACATCTATTGACTACGCCCTCAAACATCCACAAGTCAAAGATGATTTGAAAGAATACCTCATCCAACTAGGAAAAGAATTGGCTGAGAAGGAATAAAATAATTTGTATAAAAGAAGAGCTAGGAACATTCAGCATCCTAGTTCTTCTTTTATATATCAAGATTAGACACACATCAATTAAGCAAATTCTATACTTGAATCTAGCAATTTCATAAAAATTATTGAAAGCGTTATACTTGCATTTGTCTTTTCATTAAAATAAGAGTACAATAAATTAGTATAGTAAAACAAAAAAGCACCGAATCGGTGCGCACTTTTTCAAGTTGTATACGGACAAAGCCTTATTTTAACTTGCTGTGTTGTTTCGAATAGTTCCAACAAATTTATTGTACTAAACTTTGTACAAATTATCAAGTGAAATACAAATCATCTTACAAATACTATATAAAAGTTTGTTTATGATTATTTGAAACAATACAGTTCTAAAACTAAAATACAATCCCTTACTAATTCTAACAGATTTCTACGAATATATCACCCATTTTATTGAAATTCTCATTGGAAATGCTATAATTTATTTAAGATTGTATTTTAAGGAGTCTACTTTGGAAAAGTTCAAATTTACTAAAGATAATCTTGTCATTCTAACTGAGCTGTTAAAGTTTATGAAAGGTTGCATTGACTTAATCAAAACTCTTATTTCGTAATTTTTTTAACATAACTTAATCTTAATATAAAAGAGGTTTATAACTTTATGAACAATAATAATTACTCTATTGGACTCGATATCGGAACAAACAGCGTCGGATGGGCCGTCATTGCAGATGACTATAAGGTGCCATCGAAAAAGATGAAAGTTCTAGGCAATACTGATAAACACTTTATCAAGAAAAATCTAATTGGAGCTTTATTATTTGATGAAGGAACTACTGCTGAAGATAGACGTCTCAAACGAACAGCACGCCGTCGCTATACTCGTCGAAAAAATCGTCTTCGCTATCTTCAAGAAATCTTCGCTGAGGAAATGAACAAGGTGGATAGTAGTTTCTTTCATCGATTAGATGACTCCTTCTTAATTCCTGAGGATAAGAGAGGAAGTAAATACCCTATTTTTGCTACCTTGGCAGAAGAAAAAGAATATCACAAGAAATTTCCAACTATCTATCATTTGAGAAAGCACCTGGCGGACTCAAAAGAAAAAACTGACTTGCGCTTGATCTATCTAGCATTAGCTCATATGATTAAATACCGCGGACATTTTTTGTATGAAGAATCTTTCGATATTAAAAACAATGATATACAAAAAATCTTTAATGAATTTATAAGTATTTACGATAACACATTTGAAGGAAGTTCACTTAGTGGACAAAACGCACAAGTAGAAGCAATTTTTACTGATAAAATTAGTAAATCTGCAAAGAGAGAACGTGTCCTGAAACTCTTTCCTGACGAAAAGTCCACTGGTTTGTTTTCAGAATTTCTCAAGCTAATTGTTGGAAATCAAGCTGATTTCAAGAAACATTTTGAACTAGAAGAAAAAGCTCCACTACAATTCTCTAAAGATACCTTTGATGAGGATTTGGAAAACTTGCTCGGACAAATTGGAGATGATTTTGCAGACCTTTTCATAGTTGCTAAAAAACTCTATGACGCCATTCTTCTATCTGGAATTTTGACTGTCACAGATTCATCAACCAAGGCTCCATTATCGGCGTCTATGATTGAGCGCTATGAAAACCACCAAAAAGACTTAGCAGCTTTAAAACAATTCATCAAAAACAATCTTCAAGAAAAATATGATGAAGTTTTCTCTGACCAATCTAAAGATGGGTATGCTGGGTATATCAATGGCAAAACCACTCAAGAAGCATTTTACAAGTACATCAAAAATCTTCTCTCTAAATTTGAAAGAGCAAATTATTTCCTTGATAAAATTGAACGTGAAGATTTCTTGAGAAAACAACGCACCTTTGATAATGGTTCTATTCCTCATCAAATTCATCTTCAAGAAATGAATGCCATTATCCGTCGGCAAGGAGAACATTATCCATTCCTGAAGGAAAATAAAGAAAAGATAGAGAAAATCTTGACTTTCCGTATTCCTTACTACATTGGCCCATTGGCTCGTGGCAATCGTGATTTTGCTTGGCTTACTCGAAATTCTGACCAAGCAATCCGACCTTGGAATTTTGAAGAAATTGTTGATCAAGCAAGCTCTGCGGAAGACTTCATCAATAAGATGACTAACTATGACTTGTATCTGCCAGAGGAAAAAGTTTTGCCCAAGCATAGTATCTTGTATGAAACATTTGCTGTCTACAATGAATTAACAAAAGTAAAATTTATTGCAGAGGGATTGAGAGACTATCAATTCCTTGATAGTGGGCAAAAGAAGCAAATTGTCAATCAATTATTCAAAGAGAAAAGAAAAGTAACTGAAAAAGACATCATTCAGTACCTACACAATGTTGATGGCTACGATGGAATCGAACTAAAAGGAATTGAAAAACAATTTAACGCTAGTCTTTCTACTTATCATGATTTACTTAAAATAATCAAGGATAAAGCGTTTATGGATGATGCTGAAAATGAAGCAACTCTTGAAAATATCATCCACATGCTCACTATCTTTGAAGATCGTGAGATGATCAAGCAACGTCTTGCTCAATATGACTCTCTCTTTGATGAAAAAGTGATTAAAGCACTGATTCGTCAACATTATACTGGTTGGGGAAAACTCTCTGCTAAGCTAATCAACGGTATCTGTGATAAAAAAACTGGTAAAACAATTCTTGACTACTTGATTGATGATGGCTACAGCAATCGTAATTTTATGCAGTTAATCAATGATGACGGGCTTTCCTTCAAAGACATTATTCAAAAAGCACAAGTAGTTGGTAAGACAAACGATGTGAAGCAAATTGTCCATGAACTCCCAGGTAGTCCTGCTATCAAAAAAGGAATTTTACAAAGTATCAAGATTGTTGATGAACTTGTCAAGATTATGGGCCACACTCCCGAGTCCATTGTGATTGAGATGGCACGAGAAAATCAGACAACTGCCAGAGGGAAAAAGAATTCCCAACAAAGATATAAACGCATTGAAGATGCACTAAAAAATTTAGCACCTGGACTTGATTCAAATATATTAAAAGAATATCCAACAGATAATATTCAACTTCAAAACGACCGTCTCTTCCTTTACTATCTCCAAAATGGGAAGGATATGTACACTGGGGAACCTCTTGACATCAACCAACTAAGTAGCTATGACATTGACCATATCGTCCCACAGGCTTTTATAAAAGATGATTCTCTAGACAACCGTGTCTTGACTAGTTCAAAGGATAATCGTGGTAAATCTGATAATGTTCCAAGTTTAGAGGTTGTTCAAAAAAGAAAAGCTTTTTGGCAACAATTACTGGATTCCAAATTGATTTCAGAACGTAAATTTAATAATTTAACCAAGGCTGAACGTGGTGGGCTAGATGAGCGAGATAAAGTTGGCTTTATCAGACGCCAACTAGTTGAAACACGGCAAATCACAAAACATGTTGCTCAGATTTTGGATGCCCGTTTTAATACAGAAGTGACTGAGAAGGATAAGAAGAACCGTAACGTCAAAATTATCACTTTGAAATCCAATCTAGTTTCCAACTTCCGTAAAGAATTTAAATTATATAAGGTGCGGGAAATCAATGACTACCACCATGCACATGATGCCTACTTAAATGCAGTAGTGGCTAAGGCTATCCTTAAGAAATATCCTAAACTAGAGCCTGAATTCGTCTATGGTGACTATCAAAAGTACGATCTTAAGCGCTACATCTCAAGATCCAAAGATCCTAAAGATGTTGAAAAAGCAACTGAAAAGTATTTCTTCTACTCAAACTTGTTGAACTTCTTTAAAGAAGAGGTGCATTACGCAGACGGAACCATCGTAAAAAGAGAGAATATCGAATACTCTAAGGATACTGGAGAAATCGCTTGGAATAAAGAAAAAGATTTCGCTACAATTAAAAAAGTTCTTTCACTTCCGCAGGTGAATATTGTGAAGAAGACAGAGATTCAAACACATGGTCTAGATAGAGGTAAACCTAGAGGATTGTTCAATTCTAATCCATCTCCTAAACCTTCAGAAGATAGTAAAGAAAATCTTGTACCAATTAAACAAGGGCTTGACCCACGAAAATACGGTGGTTATGCTGGTATTTCTAACTCATACGCGGTCTTAGTTAAAGCTATTATTGAAAAAGGAGCGAAAAAACAACAAAAGACAGTCCTTGAATTTCAAGGTATCTCTATTTTAGATAAAATAAATTTTGAAAAGAACAAAGAAAACTATCTTCTTGAAAAAGGATACATAAAAATTCTATCAACTATTACTTTACCTAAATATAGTTTGTTTGAGTTTCCTGATGGTACAAGAAGAAGACTAGCAAGTATTCTATCGACAAACAATAAACGAGGAGAAATTCATAAAGGTAATGAATTGGTCATCTCCGAAAAGTATACGACTCTTTTGTATCATGCTAAGAATATTAATAAAACACTTGAACCAGAACACATAGAGTATGTTGAGAAACATCGAAATGATTTTGCTAAACTTTTAGAATCTGTACTTGATTTTAACGATAAATATGTAGGCGCATTAAAAAATGGAGAAAGAATCAGACAAGCATTTATTGATTGGGAAACAGTTGATATCGAAAAGTTATGTTTCAGTTTCATTGGTCCAAGAAATAGTAAAAATGCTGGTTTATTCGAGTTAACTTCACAAGGAAGTGCTTCTGACTTCGAGTTCTTGGGAGTAAAAATTCCACGATACAGAGACTATACACCTTCTTCACTCCTCAACGCCACCCTCATCCACCAATCCATAACTGGTCTCTACGAGACTCGGATTGACTTAAGCAAATTAGGAGAAGACTAATGGGATGGAGAACTATTGTAGTCAATACGCACTCTAAGCTCTCCTACAAGAATAACCACTTGATTTTTAAAGATGCCTCTCGGACAGAGTTAATTCACCTGTCCGAGGTGGACATCCTGCTTTTGGAGACGACAGATATTGTTCTCTCCACTATGCTGATAAAGCGCTTGGTGGATGAAAATATTCTGGTCATCTTTTGTGATGATAAACGCTTACCAACGGCATATTTAATGCCTTACTATGGTCGTCATGATTCCAGTTTGCAACTCTCTCGTCAAATTGCTTGGAATGAAGATGTAAAGGCGGAAATATGGACAACCATCATTGCACAAAAAATTCTCAATCAAGCTTTTTATCTGGGGAGTTGTGGTTTTCTGGAAAAGAGCCAGTCCGTCATCGATCTCTATCATGGATTGGATTTGTTTGATCCTAGTAACCGTGAGGGACACGCAGCTCGTATTTATTTCAACACCTTGTTTGGAAATGATTTTAATCGTGAGCAAGATAGTGATGTTAATGCTGCCTTAGACTATGGCTACACTTTGATTTTGAGTATGTTTGCGCGTGAGATTGTTTTGTCTGGCTGTATGACTCAGTTTGGCTTGAAACATGCCAATCAGTTCAATCAATTCAACCTAGCCAGTGATATTATGGAGCCTTTCCGTCCGATTATTGACAGAATTGTCTATGAAAATCGAAACAGCTCTTTTATCAAAATCAAACGAGAACTTTTT
Source organism: bacterium (assembly GCA_905221095.1). Taxonomy (GTDB): domain Bacteria; phylum Bacillota; class Bacilli; order Lactobacillales; family Streptococcaceae; genus Streptococcus. The sequence continues at coordinate 43,643 of CAJNBV010000010.1, read as the reverse complement.
ACTATTTTCTCAGACACCTTCCACTACAATGGTAAAGATATGTACCTGTCCAATATCATCAGTGACTATACTAAGAAAGTCATCCAAGCTCTCAATCAACCCGAGAAAGGAGTTCCTGAGTTTAGGATATGAATTATCGATATATGCGTATGATTTTAATGTTTGATATGCCAGTCGATACCGTAGAGGAACGCAAGGCCTATCGGAAATTTCGGAAGTTCCTCATAGATGAGGGATTTATCATGCACCAATTCTCCATCTATAGCAAGCTCTTGCTCAATAATTCTGCTAATAACGCCATGATTGAGCGACTCAAGACTCATAACCCTAAAAAAGGGAACATTACTCTCTTAACCGTTACAGAAAAGCAGTTTTCTCGTATGATTTACTTAAATGGCGAGCGAAATACCAGCATAGCAAATTCCGATGCACGCTTGGTCTTTCTAGGAGAGGAGCCTAGAGATGAAGATTAATTTCCCACTACTGGATGAACCATTAACTATTGAAAATGCCACTTTTTTAGTGTTGGAGGACCAGTTTACCTTTTCAACTATCGTCAAGCAATTCTACCAATATACTGATGATGGGGAGTTGAAGTTGTTTGATAGAAATCTAAAAGATCTGAAAGAAGCTGAATTACTAGTGATAACGGATGTCTTAGGATACAATCTCAACTCACCTGCGATGCTCAAGCTGATACATGCAGATCTTGAAAATCAGCTCAATGACAAGCCCGAAGTCAAATCCATGATTGAAAAGCTGGTTGCTACGATTACAGAATTGCTAGCATTTGAGTGTTTAGAAAACGAGTTAGACCTAGAGTATGATGAAATTACCATTCTAGAGTTAATCGATGCACTTGGTGTCAAAGTCGAAACCCTGAGTGATACACCTTTTGAAAAGATGCTAGAAATTGTCCAGGTTTTTAAATATCTTTCTAAAAAGAAACTCCTTGTTTTCATCAATGCATCCGCCTATCTATCAAAGGATGAGTTAGTAAATTTGATAGAGTATATCCAACTCAATCAACTGTCCGTCTTGTTTGTTGAGCCTCGGAAAATCTATGATTTTCCGCAGTATGTATTGGATCAAGACTATTTCTTGAACCCTGAAAATATGGTATAATAAGAGTAACAATTGGAACCTGACGAGCTGAAGTCTGGCTGGGACGAATGGCGCGATTACGAAATTTTGTGAGAAAAATTTTTCTACGAGGTTTTAGAGCTGTGTTGTTTCGAATGGTTCCAAAACAATTACTCGTTACAACAAGAATCGATTAGCGTTTTAGAGCTGTGTTGTTTCGAATGGTTCCAAAACAATATCTTTAGTCGGACCAACTTTTAACGAGTTTTAGAGCTGTGTTGTTTCGAATGGTTCCAAAACATCTCATTTTCTGCTTGGGTTAAAGCGTAAGTTTTAGAGCTGTGTTGTTTCGAATGGTTCCAAAACGGAGCAATTCAAAGAATGGCTCAAGGCTCAGTTTTAGAGCTGTGTTGTTTCGAATGGTTCCAAAACGTTAGCCTCTACGATTTCCGCAAGTCCAAGGTTTTAGAGCTGTGTTGTTTCGAATGGTTCCAAAACGGACGCCATTGTGAACATATTCTCTGGTATGTTTTAGAGCTGTGTTGTTTCGAATGGTTCCAAAACTTGGAACGAGAGTCCAACTTTTATTTTTGAGTTTTAGAGCTGTGTTGTTTCGAATGGTTCCAAAACGTCTAGTTCAACCTTCCTACAAGCCTATCAGTTTTAGAGCTGTGTTGTTTCGAATGGTTCCAAAACCTCTTTAATCGGGAATATCTATAACGATAAGTTTTAGAGCTGTGTTGTTTCGAATGGTTCCAAAACCTGTAACACGACTAATCTAGCTCAATTTGAGTTTTAGAGCTGTGTTGTTTCGAATGGTTCCAAAACTGAAGATTATCGAGCCGTCTCCTCTCTGGAGTTTTAGAGCTGTGTTGTTTCGAATGGTTCCAAAACCACAGCGCACAGGTTCAGCCTATACAACCAGTTTTAGAGCTGTGTTGTTTCGAATGGTTCCAAAACTGATTTGCCCACATTATCCAATGTCTCGGAGTTTTAGAGCTGTGTTGTTTCGAATGGTTCCAAAACAGGAGTTGTGGTTGCCTACCATAGAGACCGGTTTTAGAGCTGTGTTGTTTCGAATGGTTCCAAAACGACCCAATTATAAAACAATTCACTCTGACTGTTTTAGAGCTGTGTTGTTTCGAATGGTTCCGAAACACATTAAAAGCTACTCATTTTTTAAGTAGCTTTTTTCTTATTCAAGTTTACATATTAGTCGTCACAACCCCATTCCCTTGTAGAAAAGAAAAACTGCGAGTCCTACGAACAACACTAACGCTACCAGTCTCTGACTAGCGCTATACATCCGTCTTTCTCCTCTAACTGGAAAGATAACTGCTAGAAATGCGCCACCTACTGCGCCTCCGATATGGCCTGCTAGACTGATTCCTGGAATCAGAACACTTCCAATAATGTTAACCACAAAAAGTGTCAGATAAGATTGCCCTAGCTGTTGGATATAAGGATTACGCGTAGCATAGCGAAGAATGATAATCGCGGCAAAAAGACCATAAAGAGAGGTGGATGCACCTGCCGCTATGGATTTAGAACTAAACTCAAAAACAAAGAGATTGCCCATCATTCCTGATAAGAGATAGAGAAAGAAAAACTGCTTAGAACCGAAAATCTCCTCTACCTGCCTACCAAGATAATAAAGCGAAAGCATATTAACTATGAAATGCTCCCACCCAATATGAACAAAAATAGCCGAAAAGAGACGCCAAATCTGCTCAGGAAAGAGACGAATGGCAGGTCCGTACATGGCTCCAAATCGAAATAAGGTATCTGCCCTGTAAAAGTTTCCACCTGTGGTCACCAACATTAGTAGAAATACCAAGGCCGTCACTAAGAGGAAGAAACTCGTCACAGGGTAACGCCTATCAAAGATTTCCTTCATCAATCAAAACCTCCTGAACAGGAATATCATGATCTTCAGGCATAAAGTCCTGAATTTGACAAGGATAAACCGGACTCAAAGTATGACCAGTAAAATGTTTCAGATAGCGGTCATAATAGCCTCCGCCGTAGCCAATCCGGTAGCCTTCCATTGTAAAAGCCAGTCCTGGAACATGAATCAAATCAATCTGAGAGGCATCCACCACTTCCAAATCTCCCTGTGGCTCCAGTAAACCAAAGGAAGTTTTGACCAGTTGTTGCGGATCATAGACCACAAAGTCCATGCGCCCCTTGGGATAGGTTTTGGGTATCAGGACCTTCTTGCCATCCCTCAGCGCCTGCTCAATCAGTTCCTGCGTTTGAAATTCATGAGGAAAAGAGAGATAGGTTGCGATAACCTTGGCCTCATTGTAAAAGGGATGCTTTAAAAATCGCTCGGTTAAAGCTCGATCCATAGCCTGTTTTTGCTCTCGAGGGATAGCCTTCATTTCTTGCAAGACTTGCTTACGTAGTTCTGCTTTCATAGACAAATCCTCTACTCTGCTGCCTTCTTTTTCAGGAAACTAGAAACCGCATCAACCCCAATAGCTAAAGCCTCTTCCTTAGGAGTCATCTGAGGGTGATGAAGGGCGTAGGGACTATCAATACCCAGCCAAAACATAACACCATCAACCTTTGAAAGGAGATAACCAAAGTCCTCGCCTGTCATAGCAGGTTCGATATCAATCAACTCGATTCCCTCTTTTTCTTCAAAGAAGTCCATCAGTTCACGCGCCAAGGCTGGATGGTTCTCAACAGGCAAGTAGCCCCCTTGTTTAAGTTCGACTTCGACTTCCATATCAAAGGCAGCTGCAACGCCTTCTGCAACTGTTTTGACCCTCTTTTGCACCAAGAAGCTCATGTCCTGTGTCAAGGCACGAATGGTTCCATGCAAAAAGGCTGTGTCTGTGATGACATTGTTAGTGGTTCCAGCTTGGAAAAGGCCAAAGGTCACCACCGCTCCCTCGATTGGGTTGACATTGCGGCTGACCACTGACTGCACCTGGGTCACAAAGTAACTAGCCGCTACCAAAGCGTCATTGGCTTCATGCGGAAAGGCTGCATGGCCCCCTTTTCCTTTGAAACGAATCTTCACCTCACAGGTTCCTGCAAAAAGTGTATGAGTATTGGTTGCAATCTGTCCAACCTTCAGATCTGGGCGAACATGAAGGCCATAAAATTGGTCTGGTAGCCAGTCCCCAAAAGCACCATCTTCATACATGAGCATGCCACCAGCTTCATTTTCTTCAGCAGGCTGAAAAAGGAAGAGCAGATTGTTCTTGGGTTGCTCCTCCAGTGCACGCTCGAGACACCCTAAGGCAATGGTCATGTGGAAATCATGTCCACAAGCGTGCATGCGACCTTGATGTTGAGAAGCGAAAGACAGTCCTGTTTGTTCGACGATAGGTAGGCCATCAATATCTGTTCTCCAACCAATGGTTCGCTCTGGCTTACTTCCCTGCAAATAAACCAAAATACCTGTCCGCCAAGTACGAACTTGGACAAAATCCTTGCCCGCAGTCAATTTCTCAATCACATCCAGCAAATAAGCATGAGTCTTGAACTCCTCCAAGCCAATCTCTGGAATCTGGTGCAAATCTCGTCTAGTCTGAATCAAATCTAACATCTATCTATCCTCCGATATAGCAGAAAGAGGCTGGAAAAAGGGTTCCGCCTCTTTTTTACTTTTACAATTACAAGGTACGAAGCGCATCTTCTAGCGCTGTTTTTTGTTGAGTTTGGGCATCAATCTCTTTGATGATACGAGCTGGAACACCTGCTACGACAACGTTTTCTGGGACATCTTGGGTAACGATAGCTCCTGCAGCGACAACTGAACCACTACCGATTTGGACTCCTTCGATAACCACTGCATTGGCACCGATAAGAACATTATCTCCGACACGAACTGGTTCAGCACTAGCTGGCTCAATCACACCTGCCAAAACTGCACCTGCACCAACGTGGCTGTTTTTCCCAACGATAGCACGGCCACCAAGGATAGCACCCATGTCAATCATGGTTCCTGCACCGATTTCAGCACCGATATTGATAACAGCTCCCATCATGATAACAGCATTATCACCAATTTCTACCTGATCACGGATAATCGCACCTGGCTCGATACGAGCGTTGATAGCACGTTTATCTAGCAAAGGAACTGCTGAATTACGAGCGTCTTGCTCAACAACATAGTCTTGATTTTCTACCAAGCCATCGAGAAGAGGAGATACGTCCTTCCAGTCTCCGAATAAGACATTCCCTAGTTTGACAACAGAGCTTGGTACAGCAGTTGCGAGTTGTCCTTCAAATGTTACTTTCACACTGGTTTTCTTTTCAGCATTGGCGATAAATTGGATAATTTCTTGTGCGTTCATTTTTGTAGCAGTCATAGGCGCCTCCTAGTTCATTTTAATGATACCTATTCTACCAAAAAAGGCCTCAAATTTGAAGCCTTTTTGTTTGTTTTTAGGTATGATTTTTAGGGATGTGAGATAAAACGTGCTGTCGGTAAAAGCAAGCCCCTACCGATACAACCTAAAAACACTCTTCACAACTATCTCCCCGTGTTTTATTGACTATTCTAGTATAGCACACTTTTAGAATTAAGAAAAGACTTTTTATTCACTTTCTTTCGCTTCTTCTATTGATAGGAAAATCATGGGTAAAATAATCAGGACCATAGCTAGAAGAAGGGACCAATCCACCACCAATCCTAAAAACAAAACACTCAAGAGAGCAGAGGAGAGAGGTTCACTGGCACTAATGACAGAAACCACCAAGGGAGAAACCAAGGACACTGCCTTCATGGAAATGAAAAAGGCAAAAGCCGTCCCAAAGAAAGCGATAATAAGGCAAATCAAGATACTCCAAATATCAGGAGTAAAGGAAAGCTGATAAACCGGCGAGAGAACATTGCTAAATAAACCTGCCAAAATCATTCCCCACCCAACCGTGGGAACAAAACCATATCGCTTCGCAAAAGGTTGGGGCAGGATAACATTAAACATAACTCCCATGGCACTCAGCAAACCCGTCACAAGGGCTAGTGGCGTCATAGATAACTGAGAGAGATCGCCTTTTGTCGCCATCAAGCCAACACCCAGCATGGCAACCAAAACATAGAAAATAGCGCTTTTTGAGGCTCGTTTGTGATAAACTAAACGATTGTAAAAGAGGATAAAAACTGGACTAATAAACTGTAAAATAGTTGCTGTCGCCGCATTTGAGTATTCTACGCAGAGATAGAAAAAATACTGGACTGAGAAAATTCCCAAAATAGCATAGGCTAGAAAGGACAGATAATTTTTCTTGTCTCGCCAGATATCTAACACTTGTGATTTTAATTGCATTGCAGACCAAATGAGTACAAGACTTCCTGCCAGTGTCAAACGCATAGAGGTAATCCAGCCAGAGGACACCTGATAATGAGTAAAGAAATACTCTCCTAAAATTCCACAGATTCCCCAGATTAAGCCGGATAGAAGCGAATAAATGGTTCCTTTAACAATCTTTTTCTGATACTGATTCATACCTTTATTGTAACACGAAAGGACAAAAGAAAAAAGTGGCAATCAATTGATTAGCCACTTCATTTAGCACAGTTCATAGAACTTATCGTCTTGTCCTTGAAGAAGAAGGTCGTGTAGCACTTGAGTTGCTACTGTCGCTAGAGCTACTACTTGAACTGCTGGAGCTTGATGGAGTTGGTAGACTCCCCACGATGCTAGACCAAGCATTCTGATAATCCGCATCACTTCCACCAATAGCAAAGCGATAACTGGTCGTTGGCGCCCCTGCCTTATTAGCCCAATAGCTGGTAACAGTCGAACCTGTAACATCTACCTCTTTTCCTTCAACAGAAACCTTCCCTGGTTTTTGACCTGTTGATTTCAAGACTTCGGATTTTACTACACTAGGATCTAAAGCGAAGCTCTCGTTCCCCCAAATACTTGGGGAGGCTTGCTGAATCGCATTTACCAGATGAGCCATGTAATTAGAGTTATTGGAATAACCTGCTCTACGTGACAATGAATGATTATCATCATGCCCAATCCAGCCACCTAGGGTTAATCTAGGTGTCGAAAGCATGAGCCACATATTTTCGTCTTGGTTGGTTGTCCCAGTCTTCCCAATCCAATCTGCATTAGCTAAAGTAGGATTTAAAGAAGTCAGGTTAGTCTTGAAGGTTGTTGTCACACGAGAGGATAGAACTTCTCGCAACAAGCCCTGCATAATTGTCGCAGTAGCTTTTGAATAGACTTGAACCGGTTTATCCTGATACTCATAAACCACTCTACCATCTGCTGCTTCAATTTTAGAAATCACATGTTTTTTATGATATAGACCATTATTTGCCAGGGTCTGATAGCCATTGGTATGCTGGGCAACTGTGACCTCAATACCACCACCCATTGGCAGGCTCTCAATACCGTACTCAGGAATCTCGTAGCCCATCTTTTCCATATAACCCTTGACATCAACGCCCTTTTCACGGAGCATACGATAGGTCCAGTAAGCCGGAATATTCCATGAATAGTTCAGGGCTTCTCCCAAGGTCATCATTCCTGTCCCCTTGCTATTAGCATACATAATTGGGTTGCCATTGGCAAAGTTTGTTGGATAGTTAGACAGAATCGTCTCACTTCCCATCAAGCCCTGATCAATAGCAATACCGTAGGCCAGCAAGGGCTTGGTAGTAGAAGCTGGTGAACGTTTGGTATCAAAGGCATGATTGTTTTGATTTTCTTGATAATTACGACCACCTACAAAGCCTAGGATAGCACCTGTTTGGTTGTCCATCAAGACATTCCCTACTTCCACACGACCTGTTCCATCATCTAAAAGATAGCCATAGTCAGCAACCGCATTTTGCATAGCAGCATGAATTTTCTGGTCTATGGTAGTAGTAATCTTATAACCACCATTTTCAATCTCCTTGGCTGCCAAATCGCGATAAAACTTCTGAGTTGCCTCATTTTTCAACTCCTTAGCGGAGACATTATCTCTCTGAGCTAGATAATCATACATACGTTCCTGAGCTTCTGCCAAGGCTGTAAAGTATAAATAGCCGCGGGACACACCTGTGACTGTAGCTGAAGGGAGAAAGTCCTGTTTAAGATTGTAATCCTTATATTGAGAATACTCGTCTTGGCTTAAGGCACCTGTGCGATACATACTGTAAAGAACCGCCTTAGCTCGTCTCAAGCCAATTTCTAGGTCTTCATCACTCTTCAACTCTCCAGTATTTTCATAAGGAGAATAGGTAATGGGACTCTGTGGAAGTCCTGCTAAAAATGCTGCTTGAGGAACCGTCAACTGACTCGCATCTACACCGAAAATCCCCTCGGCTGCCTGCTGAGCTCCTGCAATATTCTGCCCCTTATTATTTCGACCAAACGGAGCCACATTGAGATAGGTCGTTAAAATCTCGTCTTTATTCATGGCGCGTTCCAAGGCAAGAGCATCCACAATCTCTGTCGCCTTACGAGCCAATGTCGGCGCATCCCCAACCACCTGCTGTTTAATCAGTTGCTGGGTCAAAGTTGAACCCCCACTAGAGGAACCCAAACCTACAAATTTCCCCAAGGTCGCACGAATCACCGCCTTGGGCACTACACCCTTATGTTCTTTAAAGTGTTCATCTTCCGTCGCAATGATAGCCTTCTTCAGATTTTCCGAAATTTGCTCAGATGAGATAGAAGTGCGCAACAAATCACTCTCTATGGAAGCAATCACCGTCCCATCCGCATAGGTAATCTCTGAAATAGAAGAGATGTCCTTGACCTGATGTACCAATTCTTCCGTCTGAGGCACCCGTACCTTGTCAAACAAAGCCACCCCGTACCCCAAAGCAATCCCAGCTCCCAACATTCCTCCTAGAAAACCGAGTACAAAGAGCAAGTTAAATAAAGCCTTTATACTCAGTAAAATAGCTGGAAAAATGGCTGGCTTCTCTAAGGATTTAGATGTTTGGACACTTGAGCCTTTCTTGCCAGGGCTAGCTGATTTTTTATTTTTTTGTTTTTGCTGGAAAAATTCCAGCATTTTTCGTTTTAATTCATTTAATTGATTTTGCATGGATTTCCTCACTCTATCTATTATACCACAAAAGGGAAACTTTCAATAAAATAGCCACTTTCTTCCCTATTCTGCTAGGCTATTGCCCAAGTTTGTGATACAATAGTTAGAAACAATAATTTTAAAAAGGAGAAAAGACACATGCACATTTTTGATGAGCTAAAAGAGCGTGGTTTGATTTTTCAAACGACTGATGAAGAAGCTTTGCGTAAAGCCCTAGAAGAAGGTCAAGTTTCTTATTATACTGGCTACGATCCAACTGCTGACAGCCTTCACCTAGGCCACCTTGTCGCAATCTTGACAAGTCGTCGCTTGCAACTAGCAGGTCACAAACCTTATGCGCTCGTTGGCGGTGCTACAGGTCTCATCGGAGATCCGTCCTTCAAAGATGCTGAACGTAGTCTCCAAACAAAAGACACAGTAGATGGCTGGGTCAAGTCTATCCAAGGACAACTTTCTCGTTTTCTTGACTTTGAAAATGGTGAAAACAAAGCTGTCATGGTCAACAACTACGACTGGTTTGGCAGCATCAGCTTCATTGACTTCCTCCGTGATATCGGAAAATACTTTACTGTCAACTACATGATGAGTAAAGAATCTGTTAAAAAACGCATAGAAACAGGAATTTCTTACACTGAGTTTGCCTACCAAATCATGCAAGGTTACGACTTCTTCGTCCTTAACCAAGACCACAACGTAACGCTACAAATCGGCGGTTCTGACCAATGGGGAAATATGACAGCTGGTACCGAATTGCTTCGTCGTAAGTCTGACAAGACTGGTCACGTTATCACAGTTCCATTGATTACAGATGCAACTGGTAAGAAATTTGGTAAATCAGAAGGAAACGCAGTCTGGCTCAATCCTGAAAAGACTTCTCCATACGAAATGTACCAATTCTGGATGAACGTTATGGACGCAGACGCTGTTCGCTTCTTGAAAATCTTCACTTTCTTGTCACTTGCGGAGATTGAAGACATCCGCAAACAATTTGAAGCAGCTCCACACGAACGCTTAGCTCAAAAAGTCTTGGCTCGTGAAGTTGTCACACTTGTTCACGGCGAAGAAGCCTACAAAGAAGCTCTTAACATCACTGAGCAACTCTTTGCAGGAAACATCAAAAACCTTTCTGTCAAAGAACTCAAACAAGGACTTCGTGGAGTACCAAACTACCAAGTTCAAGCAGACGAAAACCACAATATCGTGGAACTGCTCGTTTCATCTGGTGTGGTGAACTCAAAACGCCAAGCCCGTGAAGATGTCCAAAACGGAGCTATCTACGTAAACGGCGACCGTATCCAAGACCTTGACTATGTCTTGAGTGACGCAGATAAGTTAGAAAACGAACTGACTGTTATCCGTCGTGGTAAGAAAAAATACTTTGTATTGACTTACTAAACTGTTCAACATTTACCTATAAACAAAGGAGTTAACCTCGAGAAAGGTAACTCCTTTTTGCTGTTAATAACTATCATCTATCTATTTTTAATAGACAGACTACGCAGGACAATGCGCAAGGTTGTTAGATTATGTAAGATAGAGAGATTTGAAGGACTGAGCCAATTAAACAAGCCAAAGCCAATCAAACTACTATTTACGACAACGGTATCTTGAATATTCTTCTTGATGAGTGTTTGCAAAGATGATGATAGCGAATCCAACTCTTGGAAGAAATCCAAGCGATTATCTAACAATAAGATATCACTCATCTGCTTAGAAATATCTGCACTCTCATTCATCACCACACCGATATCTGATAGGGTTAGAGCCGCCGAGTCATTCAATCCATCTCCAACCATCAAAATAGTGTGACCTGCTTTCTGCAGTTCCTCTACTAACTCAAATTTCCCATCAGGTTTCAAGTCTGTATAGACCTGATCAAAGGGCAAATCTTTGACTAATTCCTCTGTTCTAACCAAGGTGTCCCCTGTTGCCAGAATCAATTTTTTCCCTTGTGCCTTAAGTTTCTCCAAGGCTGCTTTTGCTTCTTTTCTCAAAGGAGTATGAATGCAGAACATTCCAATCAATTCATTCTGGTAGGCTAAAAATAAGAGATTGTAGTGATTCTTGTGCTCTTCAATCAAAGCATGTTGTTCCAAACTAATGTGAATCTGCTCATCCTGCATCAAGACATAATTCCCAATAAGAACTGGTTGGCCATCAATATGTGACTTAATTCCCTTACTTGCGATATATTGGAGTTTCCCATGCATTTCCTCATGTTCAATCCCCTCTATCTCGGCTTGTTTGACAATGGCATTAGCAATAGGATGATAAATGTGTTCCTCAAGACAGGCACTGATTCTGAGAATATCTTCCTCGCTATAGTCCCCAAAAGGTAACACCTTTTCAACTATAGGATAGCTAGTTGTGATTGTTCCTGTCTTATCAAACAAGAAAGTATCAACTTCCAGATATTTCTCTAGAACATCTCCATCCTTAATCACCATTTCACGGTTCAACCCTTCTTTGATAGCTGTCAAATAAGCTACAGGAGTAGAGATTTTCAAAGCGCAGGAGAAATCAACCAATAGGAATGAAATAGCCTTAGAAAAAGAACCTGTCAATAGGTAAGTCAGCCCAGCCCCCAAGAAATTATATTTGACGACCTTGTCCGCCATCTTGATGAAATAGCGTTGTTTCGTTTTCTTGTTTTCTTCAGATTTCTTCATCAACTCAATCAGCTGTAAAATACGGCTGTTCATCTGATTATCGGTTACACGAATGCGTAGCTCCCCAGTCTCCAAGACTGTGTTTGCACAAACCAAATCAGACTCTCTTTTTTCAACTGGAAAACTCTCTCCCGTCAAGGAACTTTCGTTGACCATACCTAAACCTGAAACTACTTGTCCATCAAACAGAATTTCATTTCCTTGAGATAGGACCAAGACATCTCCTATTTGAACATCGGAACTCTTGATACTAACGACCGTATCGCCCTGTACCAAGAATACATCGCTTTCTTTTGCAAGAAGGCTTTGTTCTAAATCTGTTGCAGTTTTTTTCAAGGACCACTGATCTAAATGATTCCCCAAATCAAGCATAAACATGATGTTGCTGGCAGTCTTGGATTGGTTCATAAACAAAGACAATAAAATAGCCGAACAGTCCAAGACTTCCATCGTTAGCTCCTTACGCGCTAGTGTTTGATAGGCTTCTTTAACATAGCCAAAAGCCTGATAACAAGTCCATATATAGCGAATAGGAGACGGCACAAGACTACGAAAAAGCACACGCTTAATCGCTGCACCTGAAACGATAGAATAGGCACTCTCTTCTCTACGAACAGGAAGAGTCATCAACTCAGAAACTTTCCCTTTATCAATTCTTTTTAAAAAGGCTTCTGCATTGTCTAATACAGAGAAGCCTTCTTTTATACGTAGGGTAAAGTGCTGTTGATCCATGTAAAACTGGATAGACTCAATTCCCTTCTCATCTCTCGCCAAGGAACGAAGATAGTCTTGAATATCCAAGGTAAGTGAAAAAGAAGATGATAGTCGGATATGTTGATATCCTCTATATAGCACTTTAAAAGACATATTATTCTCCTATAAGGCTATCTAATTGCTCTTCTTTTTTCTCTTGCTCGTACAAATATTTGGCATCTTGCAAAACATCGTCTCCATGTTGTTTCACAACAGAAACAGATGCATCTAGCTCGTCTTTTAACTTGTAAGCCTTAGCCAAAGCTTTAGAATAACCTTTTTTAGCTTCCTTACTTGCTAAGATTTTCAAACCAAGGGTACCAAATGCGACACCACCCAAAAATAATGAAGATTTTTTCGCAACTTTTGCAACGGTTAATACTTCTTTTAACATACTTATTTCCTCCTTATAATTATTATATAGCAATTTAGATATAAAAGCAATTTCATTTTATAAATTGGAGAATTATACTCAATGAAAATCAAAGAGCAAACTAGGAAACTAGCCGCAGGCTATACTTGAGTACGGCAAGGCGACGTTGACGTGGTTTGAATTTGATTTTCGAAGAGTATTAGTTTTATTTCTACTGAATCTCCCATCTACTTACTCCTAAAGTTGCTTTCACTTGCCTCTTTTGATACACTTAAACTATGAATACAAACCTCAAACCCAAACTTCAGCGCTTCGCTGCTGCGACTGCCTTTGCCTGTCCTATCTGCCAAGAAAATCTGACTCTGGTAGAGAGCAGTCTCAAATGTAACAATCGCCATTCTTTCGACTTGGCTAAATTTGGCTATGTCAATCTGGCACCTCAAATCAAGCAATCTGCCAACTATGACAAGGAAAACTTTCAAAACCGTCAACAAATCCTAGAAGCCGGCTTTTACCAAGCTATTTTAGAAGCCATCTCAAATTTACTTTCAAGCTCAGAAAGTGCCAAAACAGTCTTGGATATTGGTTGTGGCGAAGGTTTCTACTCTCGTAAACTCCAAGAAAGTCATCCTGGCAAAACCTTCTATGCATTTGATATCTCCAAAGATTCCGTCCAAATCGCTGCCAAGAGCGAACCTAACTGGGCAGTCAATTGGTTCGTTGGTGACCTATCTCGTCTTCCTATAAAAGACGCCAGCATGGATATTCTACTTGATATCTTTTCGCCTGCTAACTATGGAGAATTTCGTCGCGTTTTATCCAAAGACGGTATCCTGATAAAGGTTATCCCAACTGAAAATCACCTCAAAGAAATCCGTCAAAGGGTACAGGACCAGCTGACAAACAAGGATTATTCTAATCAAGATATCAAAAATCATTTCCAAGAACACTTTACCATCCTATCTAGCCAAACGGCCTCTCTGACTAAGACTATCACAGCAGAACAACTCCAAGCCCTACTCAGTATGACACCCCTTCTCTTTCACATCGACCAGACTAAGATTGACTGGAGCCAACTGACAGAGATTACTATTGAGGCTGAGATTCTGGTTGGGAAAGTATTCTAAACTAGACTTCGCAAAGGTAGAAAACTTACTGAAAATCCTCAATATTACAAAAACGCATAAGAACAGGTGCTCAAAACCTTAATCTTATGCGTTTTGTTATAGTTTCCATACACATTAAGGGGAATTAGTTGAAATCAGTTCTCTTAATAACCATTGAATACCATATATTACATTTACCCCAAATATGATATAGGCCGTATAAATCAAGTATTTCGATTTCTCCCGCCTCAAAGAATAGATCTTGTACAAAATAGATAAATTTAAAATAACAAATAATAGAGACAAAATCTTTCTCCAAAATCAATCTTAAAAGTAGGCAGTCAGGTATATACCTCATATTTATTTTCGATTCGATATAACAAACTTATCAATGAATAGTAAATGATATAAGGCAAGTACAAATCCCCAGAAACTACCACGAAAAGAGATTTCTTGATGATTGAGAGGAAACAAATCATGGTTACCAATATAGAGGCAGGTCAAAATGATAAATAAAATCCAAAATAAATCTGTCCATCTATATTTTGAAAAATATTTTTTCCACATAAAAACACCTTCTTTCCTACAATCATATTATAATACTTTATGTAAGCGAATACAAGGAATATGAGGTAATTATCTACAAAGAAAGATGAGGTTGAAAGAGAGTGTTAAACCTTCAATACGTCTATGATTTCTATCTTTTTAAGACAAGATTGACCCAAATCCACAGCATTCAAAAAAAGCGAATTTCAATCGAAACTCGCTTTTTTACAAGATGTATTAGTATAAATTTGTATCTTATACTCAATGAAAATCAAAGAGCAAACTAGGAAGCTAGCCGCAGACTGTACTTGAGTACGGCAAGGCAACGCTGACGTGGTTTGAATTTGATTTTCGAAGAGTATTAGTTCAAGTGCCAGATATCTTCGTTATACTGAGCGATTGTACGGTCAGATGAGAAGAATCCTGCTTTAGAAATGTTAACGATGACTTTATCCAACCATGCGTCACGGTCTTCGTAGTCAGCAAGCATTTGCTCTTTCACTTTGATGTAGTCTTCCAAGTCAAGAAGAGTCATGAACCAGTCTTTGTTGATCAATTCATTGTAAAGACGTTCCAAGCGCTCTTTGTTTCCAGCTGCAAGAACTGCATCGCTAACGATGAAGTCAACCAATGGTTTGATAGCTTCACGAGCGTAAAATTCGCTTGATTTGTAAGCTGCTTTTGCGTAAAGGTCGATAACAGTTTCTGAATCTTCACCGAAGATGTAGATGTTTTCGTCGCCAACCAACTCAGCGATTTCCACGTTAGCTCCGTCCATAGTACCAAGAGTCAAAGCTCCGTTCAACATGAATTTCATGTTACCAGTACCTGAAGCTTCTTTAGAAGCAAGTGAGATTTGTTCTGAGATATCACATGCTGGGATAAGGAAACTTGCTGCAGTAACGTTGTAGTTTTCAACCATAACTACTTGCAAGTGTGGAGCTACTGCTGGGTCGTTAGCAATAACTTCTGACATGCAAAGAATCAAGTGGATAATGTCTTGAGCGATTGTGTAGGCTGGAGCTGCTTTACCACCAAAGAAGATTGTGATTGGACGAGCAGGGATGTTACCAGCTTTGATGTCAAGGTATTTGTGGATTACGTACAAAGCGTTCATTTGTTGGCGTTTGTACTCGTGAAGACGTTTGATTTGGATATCAAAGATAGAGTTTGGATTGATTTCCACACCTTGGTGTTCTTTCAAGTGACGAGCCAATTTGCGTTTGTTGTGAGCCTTGATGCTTTCCAATTTTTCTTTGACAGCTGCTTTGTCTTCGTAAGACAAGAGTTTTTCAAGCTCATCTGCTTCATGGTGCCAACCGTCTCCAAGAATCTCATCCAAGTAGTGAGACAAGCTTGGGTTAGCATGCATGAGCCAACGACGGAAAGTGATACCGTTTGTTTTGTTGTTGAATTTTTCTGGGTAAAGGTCGTAGAAAGCTTTCAACTCAGAATTTTTCAAGATTTCAGTGTGAAGTGCTGCTACCCCGTTAACGCTGTATCCGTAGTGGATATCCATGTGAGCCATGTGAACACGTCCGCTCTCATCGATAATTTGAACAGCTGGATCTTTGTATTCTGCTTTCACGCGACGGTCCAATTCTTTAATGATTGGTACCAAGTGAGGAACCACTTCTTGCAAGAATTCAAGAGGCCATTTTTCAAGGGCTTCAGCAAGGATTGTGTGGTTAGTGTAGGCAGTCATGCTACGAACGATTGAGATTGCTTCGTCAAGCTCGATACCACGTGCAGTCAAAAGACGGATCAATTCAGGGATAACCATTGATGGGTGAGTATCGTTGATTTGTACAACTGCGTAGTCAGCAAGGTCATGCAAGTTGCTTCCTTTTTCGATTGCTTCGTCGATGATCAATTGCGCACCGTTTGAAACCATGAAGTATTGTTGGAAGATACGGAGCAATTCACCTTGACGATCACTATCATCTGGGTAAAGGAAGAGAGTCAAGTTGCGAGCGATATCTGTCTTGTCAAAGTTGATACCGTCTTTAATAATAGAAGAATCAACTGAATCCAAGTCAAACAAACGCAAGCGATTTTTAGTTGCTGTTTCATAACCAGTAACATCAATATCATAAAGAGTTGATGTCAAAGTAAAGTCTGCAAATGGTACTTGGTAGCTACGGCTTGAGCGAACCAACCAGTTTTGCTCTGTCAACCATGCATTTGGAATTGTTTCTTGTTGGTTGTTTTTAAGAACTTGTTGGAAAAGACCAAAGTGGTAGTTAAGACCAACACCGTCACCATTCAAACCAAGAGTCGCAATTGAGTCGATAAAGCAGGCAGCCAAACGTCCCAAACCACCATTACCAAGAGATGGTTCCAATTCAACTTCTTCAACTTCGATCAAGTCTTTACCTGCAGCAGCAAGTTCTTTTTTGACATCGTCGTAAAGACCAAGGTTGATCAAGTTGTTTGACAAGAGTTTACCAATCAAGAACTCAGCTGAGATGTAGTAAACTTTCTTTTTACCAGTGTTGACTGGTTTTTGGCTGCTTGCAAGCTTGCTGTAGTTAAGAAGAGCAAGGTAAAGCTCTTCATTGCTACATTCTGCAATGGTTTTATTGTAACGATTTTGTACAAATTCTTGTAGTGATAACATGTTTAAGGTGTCTCCTGATATTGTATTATTTCTTTAATTCTACCAAATTTTCATTAATTCGTCGATAGATTGTTGTCAAGTCAAGCAAGCCTTCCTCGACAGCTGGTGTCAATTGATCTTCAGTCATACGCCAAGACCAGTTTCCACCAAGGGTAGATGGGAAGTTCATACGAGCTGTCTCATCCAATTCTAGCAAATCTTGCATAGTTGCAATTGCCATGAAGCTAACTGATGAAAAGACTGTGCGAAGCATAGCGTGTGGCACTGTTTCGTATTCTTTACGGTTCGTGTAGCGAGCCATGTACTCACGAGTCGCATCATCGATCTCGTTACGGTACCAACCAAGGACCGTATTGTTATCGTGAGTTCCTGTGTACATAACTGAGTTAGCAGGTGCCAAGTGTGGGCTATCGATACTTTCGTCTTCTGGGTTGAAGGCAAATTGAAGAATCTTCATTCCTGGGAATCCAGTACGTTCACGCAACTCAATAACTTCATCTGTCATGAAGCCAAGGTCTTCAGCGATGATGTTTAGCTCACCAAGTTCTTCCTTAACGGCTGCAAAAAGCTTGTAGCCAGGACCTTTCACCCACTCACCAGGTGCTGCTGTATCAGAACCAGCAGGGATTTCCCAGTAAGATTCGAAACCACGGAAGTGGTCGATACGAACGATGTCGTAGATTTTGAAGCTTTCACGCAAGCGTTCAATCCACCATTTGTAGCCGTCTTTGTCCATTGCTTCCCAGTCATAGATTGGGTTGCCCCAAAGCTGACCAGTTGCAGAAAATTCATCTGGTGGGCATCCTGCGATGCAAGTCGCCTTACCGTTGACATCTGTCTTGAAGAGATGTGGATTTGCCCACATATCGCTTGAATCTTCCGCTACGTAGATTGGCATGTCCCCAACGATTTCGATGTGGTTGTCGTTAGCGTAAGCTTTCAATTTCAACCATTGTTGGAAGAAGAAGTATTGAGTCACACGGTGGTAAACCAACTTATCTGCCAATTGCTCACGGTAACTTTCAAGTGCTGAAGCTTTACGAGCACGCGCATCTGCATCTGGCCATTCTGTCCAAGCAAGATTTTCAAAATGCTCTTTGATAGCCATATACTCAGCAAAGAGCTCAAGCCATGATTGGTTGTCTTGAGCAAATTTCTCAAAATCTTTAACATCTCCGACTTCAAAGAAACGTTTTACCGCTTTTTCTAAAAGAGGACGACGTGCATAGTAGATTTTAGCATAGTCAACTTCAGATGCATCGCTACCAAAGTCAACTCCTTCAAGGTCACTTGCTTCCAATAAACCTTGCTCCACCAAGATATCCAAATCGATAAAATGAGTGTTCCCTGCGAAGGCTGAGAAAGATTGGTAAGGAGAATCTCCGTAACTAGTTGTTCCTAATGGAAGGATTTGCCAGTAACGTTGTTTGGTACGAACCAAGAAATCAACGAAGTCATAAGCACTTTGACCAAATGATCCGATTCCGTAGGCTCCTGGGAGAGAAGAGATGTGCATCAACACACCACTTTGACGTTTTTTCATAAACAACACCTCGTGTATTTGTAGTTTAAATTTTCATTTTTGGACGCAAACGTTTGCGTTAAGATAAGTATACTTCATTTTTGGAATAATTGCAAGCGTTTTTAAAAAAACTTTTGATTATTTTTTTTTAAAAAGTTGTCCTTCTTTATGTATACATATACATTTTCCTTTTCTATTTACAAAATCTTCTTCAACTACAAATCGAAGGCCCAACTTAGCTTACTTTTGGTCTAGAGCAATTTATTTTTTGTTCAAAATCTAGGCAATCGTTTCCCTAAATAATTTCAGTAAAATCATGAAAATATATTTTCTGACTTTTCTTCTATTATAAACAAATAAAACGCTTACCCTTTGCGTGAAATTTTTTTAAAATTTTTACAAAAAACACTTGCAACCGTTTTCTGTTTGTGCTATACTAGTCCCATAAAGGAAAACGTTTGCGTTTCCTCATTATAAAATTTGTTATTCTTTAGGAGGAATACACTATGTCATCTAAATTCATGAAGAGCGCTGCTGTGCTTGGAACTGTTACACTTGCTAGCTTGCTTTTAGTAGCTTGCGGAAGCAAAACTGCTGATAAGCCTGCTGATTCTGGTTCATCTGAAGCGAAAGAAATCACTCTTTACGTTGAAGACCAATACAAAGCTTATGCTGAAACAGTTGCTAAAGCTTATGAAAAAGAATCAGGAACAAAAGTTAACATCAAATCTGGTGACCAACTTGGTGGTCTTGACAAACTTTCTCTTGACAACCAATCAGGTCAAGCTGCTGACGTTATGATGGCTCCATACGACCGTGTAGGTAGCCTTGGTACTGACGGACAACTTTCAGAAGTTAAATTGAGCGACGGAGCTAAAACAGATGATAAAACTAAATCTCTTGTAACAGCTGCTGACGGTAAAGTTTACGGTGCTCCTGCCGTTATCGAGTCACTTGTTATGTACTACAACAAAGACTTGGTAAAAGAAGCTCCAAAAACATTTGCTGACTTAGAAAACCTTGCTAAAGATAGCAAATACGCATTCGCTGGAGAAGATGGAAAAACTTCTGCTTTCCTAGCTGACTGGACAAACTTCTACTATGCATACGGACTTCTTGCTGGTAACGGCGCTTACGTATTCGGTCAAAATGGTAAAGATGCTAAAGACATCGGTCTTGCAAACGACGGTTCTATCGCAGGTATCAACTACGCTAAATCTTGGTATGAAAAATGGCCTAAAGGTATGCAAGATGGTACAGCTGCTGGAAACTTAATCCAAACTCAATTCCAAGAAGGTAAAACAGCTGCTATCATCGACGGACCTTGGAAAGCTCAAGCATTCAAAGATGCTAAAGTAAACTACGGTGTTGCAACTATCCCAACTCTTCCAAACGGAAAAGACTACTCAGCATTCGGTGGTGGTAAAGCTTGGATCATCCCATCAAGCACTAAGAACCTTGAAGGCGCACAAAAATTTGTAGACTTCCTTGTTTCAACTGAACAACAAAAAGCCTTCTACGATGCAACTAACGAAATCCCAGCTAACACTGAAGCTCGTTCATACGCTGAAGGTAAAAACGATGAGTTGACAACAGCTGTTATCAAACAGTTCAAGAACGCTCAACCAATGCCAAACATCTCTCAAATGTCTGCAGTTTGGGAACCAGCTGCTAACATGCTCTTTGACTCTGTAAGTGGTAAGAAAGATGCTAAAACAGCTGCTAACGATGCTGTAACATTGATCAAAGAAACAATCAAACAAAAATTTGGTGAATAAAAAATTTGTTCAAGGGGGGTGGAAATCAAATCCCCCTTTGAATTTATCAATAGAAACATAAATAGTTTAGGTTTTATCTAAAAACCAGTATCCTATGAAAGGAGTTATTATGGAAAAGCAACAACCTAGTAAAGCAGCCCTGCTGTCTATCATTCCTGGGTTAGGACAGATTTACAATAAACAAAAAGCAAAAGGTTTTATCTTCCTTGGTGTAACCCTTGTATTTGTCCTTTACTTCCTAGCACTTGCAGCCCCTGAATTGAGTAATCTCATCACTCTTGGTGACAAACCAGGTCGTGATAATTCCCTCTTTATGCTGATTCGTGGTGCCTTCCATTTAATCTTTGTAGTCGTTTATGTACTCTTTTATTTCTCAAATATCAAAGATGCACATACAATTGCAAAACGCATTAACAATGGAATTCCAGTTCCACGTAGCCTCAAAGATATGATCAAAGGAATCTATGAAAATGGCTTCCCTTACCTCTTGATCATCCCATCTTATGTTGCCATGACATTCGCGATTATCTTCCCAGTTATCGTAACCTTGATGATCGCCTTTACTAACTACGACTTCCAACACTTGCCACCAAACAAATTATTGGACTGGGTTGGTTTGACAAACTTTACGAACATTTGGAGCTTGAGTACCTTCCGTTCAGCCTTTGGTGCCGTTCTTTCTTGGACTATCATCTGGGCTTTGGCAGCTTCTACTTTACAAATCGTAATCGGTATCTTCACAGCTATCATTGCTAACCAACCATTTATCAAAGGAAAACGTATCTTCGGTGTCATTTTCCTTCTTCCTTGGGCTGTCCCAGCCTTCATCACTATCTTGACATTCTCAAACATGTTTAACGATAGTGTCGGAGCTATCAACACTCAAGTATTGCCAATCTTGGCTAAATTCCTTCCTTTCCTTGATGGGGCTCTTATTCCTTGGAAAACAGACCCAACTTGGACTAAAATTGCCTTGATTATGATGCAAGGTTGGCTCGGATTCCCATACATCTACGTTTTGACCTTGGGTATCTTGCAATCTATTCCTAACGACCTTTACGAAGCAGCTTATATTGACGGTGCCAATGCTTGGCAAAAATTCCGCAACATCACTTTCCCAATGATTTTGGCCGTTGCGGCACCTACTTTGATCAGTCAATACACCTTCAACTTTAACAACTTCTCTATCATGTACCTCTTCAACGCTGGAGGACCTGGTAGTGTCGGTGGTGGAGCTGGTTCAACCGATATCTTGATTTCATGGATTTACCGTTTGACAACAGGTACATCTCCTCAATACTCTATGGCGGCAGCTGTTACCTTGATTATCTCTATCATTGTCATCTCAATCTCTATGATCGCATTCAAGAAACTACACGCATTTGATATGGAGGACGTCTAAGATGAATAACTCAATTAAACTCAAACGTAGACTGACTCAAACCCTTACATACCTTTACTTGATTGGTCTCTCAATCGTGATTATCTATCCACTTTTGATTACCATTATGTCAGCCTTCAAGACTGGTAACGTAGTAGCCTTTAAACTAGACAGCAACGTCGACTTTAGTTTTGCTAACTTCCAAGGGCTCTTCTCTGAAACCTTGTACGGTACTTGGTACCTCAACACTTTGATTATCGCCTTAATTACTATGGCTGTTCAAACAAGTATCATCGTACTTGCTGGTTATGCATACAGCCGTTACAACTTCTTGGCTCGTAAACAAAGTTTGGTCTTCTTCTTGATTATCCAAATGGTGCCAACCATGGCCGCTTTGACAGCCTTCTTCGTTATGGCACTTATGTTGAACGCCCTTAACCACAGCTGGTTCCTCATCTTCCTCTACGTTGGTGGTGGTATTCCGATGAATGCTTGGCTCATGAAAGGCTACTTCGATACAGTGCCAATGTCTCTAGACGAATCTGCAAAACTAGACGGTGCAGGACACTTCCGCCGCTTCTGGCAAATTGTTCTTCCACTTGTTCGCCCAATGGTTGCCGTACAAGCTCTCTGGGCCTTCATGGGACCTTTCGGGGACTACATCCTCTCTAGTTTCTTGCTTCGTGAGAAAGAATACTTTACTGTTGCCGTTGGTCTCCAAACCTTCGTTAACAATGCGAAAAACATGAAGATTGCCTACTTCTCAGCAGGTGCTATCCTCATCGCCCTTCCAATCTGTATTCTCTTCTTCTTCCTACAAAAGAACTTTGTTTCAGGACTTACAAGTGGTGGCGACAAGGGATAATATATCCCCGCCACCCTTTTTCATTTTGGAGCTTGTGACTGTAAATAATATCCTTGCGATAAGCAATTTCTCTCCTAGACTTGAAATAAAGCACATTTCTCTATATAATAATACTCATATAGAAAACACCTTTTAGAAAGATACCTATGCTTCCATATCCATTTTCCTATTTTTCAAGTATTTGGGGATTTCGTAAGCCCCTGTCCAAACGTTTCGGACTCAACTGGTTTCAACTACTCTTTACCAGTATCTTCCTTATCAGCTTGTCTATGGTACCCATTGCCATTCAAAACAGCTCCCAGGAGACTTATCCGCTAGAAACCTTTATTGATGATGTCTATAAACCATTGACAGATGAGGTTGTACAGGATCTCTCTGAGCATGCTAGAATTGTTGATGGCAATTTAACTTATACAGGCACAGCTAGTCAAGCGCCTTCTCTTGTGATTGGTCCAAGTCAAAGCAAAGACTTACCGAAAGACTTGCAACTACATTTCGATACAAAAGAACTAGTCATCAGCAAGGAAAGTAAGGAACTGACTCGCATCTCTTACCGAGCGATTCAGACTGAGAGTTTCAAAAACAAAGAAAGCTTGACCCAAGCGATTTCTAAAGACTGGTACCAACAAAATCGTGTCTATATCAGTCTCTTCCTAGTTCTCGGTGCGAGCTTCCTTTTTGGTTTGAATTTCTTTATCGTCTCTCTAGGAGCTAGTCTTCTTCTTTATATCACTAAGAAATCACGCCTCTTTTCATTTAGAACCTTTAAAGAGTGCTACCATTTTATCTTGAACTGTTTAGGATTGCCGACTCTGATTACGCTTATTTTGGGATTATTTGGCCAAAATATGACAACTCTGATTACTGTACAAAACATTCTTTTTGTTCTATATCTGGTCACTATCTTTTATAAAACGCATTTCCGTGATCCAGATTACCATAAATAGGAGATTTTTATGCCCGTTACGATTAAAGACGTGGCCAAGGCTGCTGGTGTTTCGCCTTCAACCGTAACCCGTGTTATTCAAAATAAATCAACCATTAGCGACGAAACAAAAAAACGCGTTCGCAAGGCTATGAAGGAGCTCAATTACCATCCCAACCTCAACGCTCGTAGCTTGGTAAGCAGTTATACCCAAGTTATCGGATTGGTTCTTCCTGACGACTCAGACGCCTTCTACCAGAATCCTTTCTTTCCATCAGTCCTACGTGGCATCTCTCAAGTCGCATCTGAAAACCACTATGCCATTCAGATAGCAACAGGGAAAGATGAGAAGGAGCGTCTTACTGCCATCTCACAAATGGTCTATGGTAAACGTGTAGACGGTTTAATTTTCCTTTATGCCGAAGAAGAAGATCCTTTAGTCAAACTGGTGGCTGATGAGCAGTTCCCCTTCCTCATCCTAGGAAAATCTCTGTCCCCCTTTATTCCACTTGTCGATAATGACAATGTTCAAGCTGGCTTTGATGCGACTGAATATTTCATCAAAAAAGGCTGCAAACGAATTGCTTTTATCGGAGGGACTAAGAGACTCTTCGTAACACAAGACCGTTTAACAGGCTATGAGTCAGCACTCAAACAGTACCAACTGCCTATTGATAGTAACTTGACCTATTTTGCGAACGAATTTCTAGAAGAAAAAGGATATCAATTCAGTAAGCGTTTGTTTAAACACGATCCTATGATTGATGCTATTATCACAACTGATAGCCTCCTAGCCGAAGGGGTCTGTGATTACATCGCAAAACACCAACTGGATGTCCCTGTTCTCAGCTTCGACTCAGTCAATCCCAAGCTCAACTTGGCAGCCTATGTCGATATTAATAGCCTAGAACTTGGTCGAACATCATTTGAAACCATTCTTCAGATTATCAACGATGCTAAAAGCAATAAACAAATTTGCTACCGCCAGTTGATTGCCCACAAAATTATTGAAAAATAAAAACCAGCTTGCGCTGGTTTTTTTGGTCACTAATTTTCTGTTTCAACGAATCGTCCCAGAATATGAACATTCTCCGATACAGAGACAAAGGCGCTTGGGTCCACCTGTTTCATAATCTGTTTAAATTCATTAAACTCTGCACGTGTAATGACAGTGATTAAAACTGCCTTTCTCTCGTGATTATAGGTTCCTTCTGCATCGTGGATCATAGTTGCTCCGCGGTGCAATTTTTTATGGATTTTTTCAATTACCTTGTCTGGATGATTGGTCACAATCATGGCCTGCATACGTTTTTGCTTAGTAAAGACAGCGTCTGTCACACGACTAGATACAAAGATGGTAATCATAGAGTAGAGAGCGTATTTCCAACCAAAGGTCAAACCTGCTATCAGCATGATAGTCCCATTTACCAAGAAAGAGATACTGCCAACATTCTTACCCGTTTTCTTGCGAATAGTCAGACTGACAATATCCGTCCCACCACTGGAGATATTGTTTCGAAGAGCAAAACCAATCCCCAAGCCCATGACAACACCCCCAAAAAGAGCATTGATAATAGGATCCTCCGTCAGGGTCGCCACAGGGACAAACTGGATAAAGAAGGAACTCATGGACACCGTGATAAAGGTAAAAATAGTGAACTTATGCCCAATCTGATACCAGGCTAAGACCATCAAAGGAAAATTAATAGCGTAGAAGGTCAGCGAAATCGGAATATGAAACCCAAACCAGTGATTACTCAAGGCAGAAATAATCTGTGCCAAACCTGTCGCACCACTCGAATACACATGCCCTGGTTGGAAAAAGAAATTGACCGCTACTGCTGATAGAAATCCATAGACCAGAGAGGCCGAAATCTTTTCGTCATATTTTTCCCGAGAGATGCTTTGTAAGACACGTAAAATTTTTATCTGATAAGCAAAGCGGCGCAGATAATAGCGCCACCGCTTAATTCGTTTTGCTTGTTTCATCTTCTTCTACTTGTAAGCTGAGTTCCTCTAGTTGTTTGAGAGCGACTGTTGAAGGAGCTTGGGTCATTGGATCAGTTGCCTTGTTGTTCTTAGGAAAGGCAATAACTTCACGGATATTTTCTTCTCCTGCAAGCAACATGACAAAACGGTCAAGCCCGATAGCCAAACCACCGTGTGGTGGGAAACCATAGTCCATGGCTTCAAGAAGGAATCCAAACTGATCATTTGCTTCTTCGGCTGAGAAACCAAGAGCCTTGAACATACGTTCTTGAAGGTCTTTTTGGTTGATACGGAGGCTACCACCACCAAGTTCATAACCGTTCAAAACGATATCGTAAGCAATGGCACGAACCTTGGCCAAATCACCTTCTAGTTCGTGAGCTGTTTCTTCCTGTGGAAGTGTGAATGGATGGTGGGCGCTCATGTAGCGGCCTTCTTCTTCAGACCATTCAAACATTGGCCAGTCAACCACCCAAAGGAAGTTGAATTTATTGTTATCAATCAAACCAAGCTCTTTGGCAATGCGCCCACGAAGGGCACCGAGCGTTGCATTGGCCACTTCAAGCGTATCTGCTACAAAGAGAACCAAGTCCTTGTCTTCAAGAGCAAGCGCTGCTGTCAATTCTTCTTGGATACCAGTCAAGAACTTGGCAACTGGTCCGTTTAATTCTCCATCAACTACCTTGACCCAAGCAAGACCTTTGGCACCGTATTGTTTGGCTACTTCAGTCATCTTGTCAATGTCTTTACGTGAATAGTTGTCCGCAGCTCCTTTGACCACAATGGCTTTTACAGCAGGTGCTTCTGAAAAGACTTTAAAGTCCACACCTTTGACCACTTCTGTCAAGTCCTGAAGCAACATGTCAAAACGGGTATCTGGCTTGTCAGAACCGTAAAGAGCCATAGCATCATCGTATTTCATACGAGGGAATGGAAGCGTCACTTCGATGCCTTTAGTTTCCTTCATCACGCGCGCAATCAAGCCTTCTGTGATATCTTGGATTTCTTGCTCAGTAAGGAAAGACGTTTCCAAGTCGACCTGAGTGAACTCAGGCTGGCGGTCTCCACGCAAGTCCTCGTCACGGAAACATTTAACGATTTGGTAATAACGGTCAAAACCAGCATTCATCAAGAGCTGTTTCGTGATTTGTGGACTTTGAGGAAGGGCATAAAAATGCCCTTTATTAACACGAGACGGTACCAAGTAGTCACGCGCCCCTTCTGGTGTTGATTTAGAAAGGAATGGTGTTTCCACATCGATAAACTCCAACTCATCCAAGTAATTACGGATAGAGTGGGTCACCTTGGCACGAAGTTTAAGATTTTCCAACATTTCTGGACGACGAAGGTCAAGGTATCGGTAACGCAAACGTGTATCGTCATTGGCCTCAATGCCATCCTTAATCTCAAATGGTGTTGTTTTAGCTGTATTGAGCACAGTAAGAGCTGTCACGTTTAACTCAACTGCACCTGTTGGCAACTTATCATTGGCTTGCTCACGCGCAACGACCTGACCAGTCACCTCGATGACAAATTCGCTACGAAGACTTTCAGCTGTTGCCATAACCTCTGCAGATACTTTTTCAGGGTTGATAACCAACTGCATGATTCCTTCACGGTCACGAAGGTCGATAAAGATCAAACCACCAAGGTCACGACGACGGCCAACCCATCCTTTCAAGGTAATTTCTTGTCCGATGTGTTCTTCACGAACACGACCAGCATACATACTACGTTTCATTGTTTCTCTCCTCTTTTATTCTGTTACTATTTTACCATAAAAGCGCAGGCTCTTCATGAAAATCAGCAGAAAAGTTTGCCAGTCTTTAAAAAACAAATAAAGGACATAAAAATTAACGCCAATACAAAAATCCGATGAACACTTCACCGGACTCTTTTATTTTGAATTTTTGCCTGCTTTACGCTTTTCAGCAATTTCGGCTGCCTTTCGAGGCAAGACAATTTCTGTTGTGTAAGCTGTCCCAAAACGCCAGATACCGGCAATAGGGGCAAAGACCACTGCTAGATGGCTATAGAAAAAATCTCCCTTGAAGGCATAAGCCAGCGCCCCAATGATGAAAAATAGAACGACTGCCTGAATCACTGCTAATAAAATTACTCGTTTCATGTGACCTCCTGACTCTATTATAGCATGAGAATCATCAAAAAGCCGACTAAATTATTCAAAGCGTGGAGAGAAATACTGTAAAGAAGACCTTTTCTGCTAATATAAGCCAAGCCCAAGCTAAAACCAAGGCTAAAATAGACAAAAAATTGTTGCACATCACCTGGGAAATGAATCAAGGCAAACAGAACACTAGTTACCAGAAGGAAAATCAGAGTTTGTTTGCTATTGTCCTGCTTAGGAAAGAGGTAGCGTGCCAGCATTCCTCTAAAGATAAGTTCTTCCGTCAAAGGAGCAAAAATAACGACCGCAAAGAATGAGAAAAGTGGTTGAGACAAGGTCAAGTCTATCGCTATTTGCTGATTTACTGAAGGATCATTTGGCAAGAAAAACTGGACAACCAGAGATAAGAACCAAACCAAGGCAGGAAGCCAAATAAATCGGTTGAAGCCACTCTTCTCAATACGAACAGGACCTTTCTGATACCATTTGTAAATGCCGTACACATAAACTCCAGCCAAGGCCACATAAAGCAAGGTCACAGCATAGGGTGAAGCGCCTAAGGCAAGCGACGTAGTCGCGAGCCCCTGAATGAAGCCATAGATGAATAAAAAGGATAGAATGGCTAGGAGAAACCAGCCAAGGTTTTTAAGTAATTTCATATAAATCTCCTATCTTGCTTTATAACTGTTTTTCAATACAAAGAGGTTCGCTATTCCTAACACAACCACCCAGGCAAGTAACATACCGATGTTAGAAAAAGATATTTCCCCACCTTTTTTATTTAAAAGATTTACAATAGGACCAACGAACGAGTAATCTAACACTTTCTGAGCCGTATCATTTTGAAGAGCAATCATAGGTAACACAGAGACGATTAACATAGGGAAGATACTATAAACTTGCGCTTTAGATTGAGTATCTGACACCGCACCGATTAGAAGGTTGAGAAAAATAACACTAATAGTTGCTAGAATCAAATAGATAACATATGCAAATAAATAACCCGATACATCTACTTTAAGATAGACTGGTAGTAAAATCATTCCAAGCAACATAATCAACAAAGGGAGAACGAGCATACTGAAAGTATATTCTGTTGCTGTCACACCACTTAGAATGAGTGATTTGAGATTTCGTTTTTCCTTATCTTCTGCCATCATAATCGATACCATATAACCACTTCCCATGCTCAAGACCATCGTCAAGCTAGCAGATAGTAAAAATAGGCTCAATTGTCCATCCTTATTTGAAAATTCATTATATAGAACAGCAGTACCAAAAGGCATCAATAAAGTTGCTAACAAACTTGAATTGCTAATAAGAACTTGTACTCTTAACCATAGTAGGGCATTTAATTTTCTAAACATCTAACTTGTCTCCTGTCAATCTGATAAAGATTTCTTCTAAAGTTGGCTCACAAGAGTGAACCACCATCAAATCTGTCGTGTCTAAATGTGGCAATTCTTCAAATGGAACTATCTGTTCTCGTCCATCGTTATAAACCACATGTACTTTCTTATCCACATGGTACTTCTGGATGATATCTTGCGGACTTCCATACTCTATTAAATTCCCCTTATTTAAAAGAGATAAGCGATCACAAAGCAGTGTTGCTTCATGCATATCATGCGTTGTCAAAAAGATAGTTGTCCCCGCCTGCTTTAGTTCTTGAAGTAGAGTATGAATCATCTTAGATGTTGTGGGGTCTAAGCCACTGGTTGGCTCATCTAGGAAAAGAATCTTAGGAGCATTAAGAAGGGCACGAGCCAAGAACATTCGTTGTTTCATTCCTGTAGATAGTTTTTCTGCGATAATATCTTTAGCATCTGCCAATCCAACCTGTTGAAGCACCTGAACTACTCTATCTGACTTGAGACCATATAACTTAGCGTAAATGAGCAGATTTTTATAAAGGCTCATCTTTTCATAAAAACCACTGCCATCACTAACTATACCGATTTGTTCCAAATCATTTGAGGTTAAATCTTGAGAATTCTTGCCTAACAAAATTGTGTTACCTTGATCTGCAGCCAACTGACCTGTTAAGACATTGATCATGGTTGTTTTACCTGAGCCAGAAGGTCCAAGAAAACCAAAGATTTCACCTTCCTTAATCTCAAAAGAAATCTGATGAAGAGCTTTTTTGCTCCCAAAACTTTTGCTTACATTTTCAACACGAATCATAGAAACTCCTTTATTTAAAATAACGTTTCACCATAGGTAACTGCATCACATTAATATAAATATGGATGGCTCCTACAAGCAAGAAGGCTAGTAACTGAATCTCTCCTGCCAGTAAAGAAAAGAGAGCAATCAGAAAGTAGAGACCTGGCAAGACATAGTTATTTAATTGGAATAAAATCCGAAAACTCTGTTCCAAATTAGCCTTGCGCTCCCCTTCATCGTAAGAATCGAAATGCTCCAAGATATCCTTTGGTGTAGAGAAAAACACCAAACCAATCTGACGAACAATCGCAATAGTCTTAAAAAGATAATTTTGAGCATTGAAAACCAACACTAATCCCAAAAAGGAAAGGGATAAGGTTATATGGCTTATATCGAGTACAATTACTTCACTTCCTGAAATGAAGAGAGCCAATAAAATCGCTACGCTTGCACTATTAAAAGCAATGGTTCCAAACTCGAGATTCCGATACATCTGCACATAATAGGCTTCATTCAGATCATCATCCATTTCCTCTTGATACAAGGAGTGAAATTTTCTGCTTTTCTTTAGGAAATTGAAAGTCAAAAGAAGACTAATGAAACCTATCAGTAAACAAATAGCTGATATCCATGGTATCAAGACTTTCACATCTAACATAATTTCGTGGGATTCGGCACGTGCCTTAAACATCCCTACAAACATGCCCAAGAAACCTCCCAAGACAACAGACATTAAAAATAACAACAATCCACGTTTATTTTTCTTTTTCATATTCATTCTCTTTCTAAACTAAACCAATCCAACTAACCACTGACCAAAGGCTTTACCTGATTCATAAATAGCTGTCAAGCCCTCTGTTCCCAGTGATACTAAAATCAAACAAACAGCAAACAAGAGAATAGCTTGGTTTCTTGCTTTTTTCGCCCCTTCTCCTAAAGGGTCTCTCCCAAGCCAACCTGCTAGATAAGCATATAGGATGACTGTTAAAATTCCAAACTCTGTTGACGAAAGAAACAACAAAATGGCTACTAAACGGATGATGTTAGTCTTGATATTAAAATAATTTCCTAAACCTGCACAGACACCTGCAAGTTCTTTGTTCTCAGTATCTACTTGAAAACCTGCTAAAAACTCTTTCATATTCATTCTCCTTTTTCACTTGCTAGATTTTTGGATTTCTTTTCAATCCATTCAACTACTGGGATGAGGGCAAAGTAGGCCCAAATAAATTGGTCACTTTGATAGGGACTAAACCAGCCTAGGTCCATCCCAATCAGTAGAAACACGCTGACTAATAGAGCTATGGCAACTACATAATAGATTACTTTATACTTGTTCATCATTTTTCTCCTTCTTCTTCAACCGATTGAAAATGGACAAGAGGACTAAGTTAATCCAAAACAAATACTTACTTTCAACAAAATAGAACCACCCCAGTAATGTTCCAATCATAGCCAAGGCATTCACAATAAGAGCAAGAACACTCATATAATAAACCACTCTATACATGTTCATCACTCGTCCTCCTCCAAGCGAAATACCGATTCGACTGTTTCGTTGAAAATCTGAGATATTTTCAAGGCAATCACAACGGACGGGGTGTATTCGTCCCGTTCTAATAGGCTAATGGTCTGTCTGGAAACCTCTGCTAGTTTGGCTAGTTCGGTTTGATTGAGGCCATCGCGAGCCCGCAGCTCTTTTAGACGATTTTTTAGTTGCATGTTACACACCTACTTTCCGTCAAATTCAACGGTTTGGATATCCTCAATGCGTTGTAGTTTGAATTTTTCTTTTCCCTTTTTATCAACACGGCGTAGCTTGACCCATTCCTCATCAACATCCACAACTTCCCAGTTGTCTGTTCCAAACACTTGTCCAACGATTGTTGGTTTTTTCCCAATCAATTCTTTTAAAATTCTTGACATTTCTATATTTCCTTTCTGTTTTTGCTCAATTCTTTTGATTTTATTCTCCAGTTTCTTGACCTTTTGGGAATGGTAGATATAATACATAATCACAAGAGGTACAAATCCTAATGCCCACATAATCGTTCCTTTCTCCTTTTCTCTTAACTTGCTTATATTGTAACACATCTTTTTCTTTTTGACAAGCATATTTGTCAAAAAGTTTATGATTTTTGTCATTTTGCAAAAGAAAAAGGTCAGGAGTAAGGTCCTGACCAGTTTATCTACTATTAAAAGCCTAATTTTTCAAAAATTTCTGAGAAGTTTTGACTGATAGCATCAAGTGACACTTGCACTTCTTCTCGGGTTTGGTTGTTCTTGACCGTCACTTGTCCGCTTTCGACTTCGCTCTCACCTAGAGTGATGAGGGTCTTAGCCGCAAAGACATCGGCTGACTTGAACTGAGCTTTGAGTTTACGGTTAAGGTAATCACGCTCCGCTTTGAATCCTTGTTGGCGAAGAGCCTGTACCAACTCCAAGGCCTTGACATTTGCTCCTTCTCCCAAGACTGCGATATAAACATCTAGGGCGTTTTCGATAGGGAGGGCCACACCTTGCTTTTCAAGAATGAGAAGCAGGCGCTCTACACCAAGTCCAAAACCAAAGCCAGCAGTTTCAGGGCCACCAAAGTAAGCAACCAAACCATCATAGCGACCACCCGCACAGACTGTCAAGTCATTGCCCTCAATCTCAGTGATGAACTCGAAAATGGTGTGGTTGTAGTAATCCAGACCACGCACCATATTGGTATCGATGATATAGTCTACACCCAGATTTTCTAACATCTGACGCACAGCATCAAAATGAGCTTGGCTTTCTTCATCAAGGAAATCCAAGATAGACGGCGCATTCTCCACTGCCACCTTGTCTTCTTTTTCCTTAGAGTCCAAGACACGGAGAGGATTTTCCTCCAAGCGACGCTGGCTATCCTTAGACAAGGTCTCCTTAAGCGGTGTCAAATAGTCAATCAAGGCTTGACGATAGGCCGCACGACTCTCAGGATTTCCAAGCGTGTTGAGGTGCAATTTAACACCTTGGATACCGATTTCTTTCAAGAAATGAGCTGCCATAGCGATCGTTTCCACATCGGTAGCTGGATTGCTAGATCCAAAACACTCAACACCAATCTGGTGGAACTGGCGTAAACGCCCTGCTTGTGGACGCTCATAACGGAACATTGGTCCCATGTAGTAGAACTTACTTGGCTTTTGCACTTCGGGAGCGAAGAGTTTATTTTCCACATAGGAACGGACAACTGGCGCTGTTCCTTCTGGACGGAGGGTAATATGACGGTCACCCTTGTCATAGAAATCGTACATTTCCTTAGTTACGATATCCGTTGTATCTCCGACAGAGCGACTGATAACCTCGTAATGCTCAAAAATAGGCGTGCGCACTTCTGCATAGTTATAGCGCTTGAAAATCTCACGGGCAAAGCCCTCAACGTACTGCCACTTGGCAGATTCAGCAGGCAAAATATCCTGCGTTCCTTTTGGTTTTTGTAATTTCATAAGGAATCCTCTTTAAACTTAATAGTCTTATTTTACCATAAATAGAGGGATTAAAACAGTAAGAAAAAATTAGGATTTATACTCAATGAAAATCAAAGAGCAAACTAGGAAACTAGCCGCAGGTTGCTCAAAACAGTGTTTTGAGGTTGTGGATAGAACTGACGAAGTCAGCTCAAAGCACTGCTTTGAGGTTGTAGATAGAACTGACGAAGTCAGTAACATATCTACGGCAAGGCGACGTTGACGTGGTTTGAAGAGATTTTCGAAGAGTATTAGATATCATTTTTGAGATTAAGACCTGTCAACAGGATAGCTAGCAAGGAAAGACCAACAAATAGCATCCAAGTCAACTGTATATTCCATACAGCTATAAGTGAAAAGCAAGCTGTTCCCACAGGTATGGATAAGGTAAACAATAAACCCAAAAAATTACTGGTACGAGCTAGAACCTCTGGAGCTAGATTTTTCAGGAGCATGGCACTAATCTTTGGTTGAACTTTACCAGACACATACAGAGTTGAACAGAGAAATAGTAAACCAAGTACGACTTGATTGAATACATTAGCCAAACCAACTAGACTGAGTCCTACGGTCACCCACATCATCAATCTAGGCAAGGACTGCTTCCCAAAATAATCATTGCCCGTAAGGCTACTGATGATGATTGCTAACAAAGCACAGAATTGACTGATAAATAATGCCTCTGTGTAAGAAAAGTCCAAAAGAGAATGGCTCAAAAAGAAGATGTTATAGATGCTTCCTAAAGCGCCACCCAAGGCATTGATAAGCAAGACTGCAAAGAGCATAAAGCCAAAGTTTTTCTGTCCACCTTTAAGAAAAACGAGACGTAAATTTCGGTAAATTGTTAGAAACTGTTCTTTGATAGAAAGCTTCTCATTTTTTAAGTTTTCACCATCAGGAGATGACATTGACAGGCTTAACTTGCTTCTTCCTAGAAAGAGAATCACGGCTGATACTAGGAAAAAGCAAGCATTGATTCCCGCAACGAGAGAAAAATTATTGACCGATAAACCTAAGAGCCAGACTCCGAAAGCTTGACCACCAATAGCTGAAATATAGGTGATGAACTGGGAAAAAGAATAAGCTTCCATCAGATCATCTTCAGCTACTTTTTCCTTAACGAGAGGCATGCGCAAACCACCAGCAAAATCACTGATGACATCACTAATGACATTGATCAAACACAGGCTAGAAAAGGCAAAGAGACTAGCTTGCTGAACAACTAGGGCTGCCAGAAAAAATAAAACCGCCTGAAACAAACCACTATAGACCATCCATTTGACCTTGTCCCTTGTGTAATCTGCCCGAATCCCTACAAAAACTGTAAAGAGAGTTGGAAGAATCATAACAATATTGGCCATAGCAACAGCAAAGGAGGCTTGTGGCAAGGTCGATGCATAGACGATAAATACCAGATTGAAAATCGAAGCACCAAAAGCATTGAAGAAGCGTGACAAAGTCAAGAGCCGATAAGCTTGATTTCTAAACAATAGTTTCATAGGTAATCTCCCTTCTTGTTATAAGTTCAATATGAAGTATGACCATAGTATAGCACTTATGAATTAGCGAGAAATTTTTTTGAATATATGCAACACACAAAATAAGCAAAACAACGATAAAATCTCTTTGATAACCCGAGAGTAGTCAAGAGTTCTATCGCTTAAAATTTCAAATTATTTTCTTGGTTTGCAGATATTCAACAATCGGTCGTTTTTCTGTAGTATTCGGCAGATTTGTGACAGCCAAGCATCTCAAAAATACGGACAGCATCTTCCATCTTTTTCTGACCTTCCTTGACTCTGCCTTGCTTGCTATCAAGGAGACCTTCCGCCCACAAATAGACAATTCGGAAATAGGTTTCATTTTCCTTGTAGAAATGCTCTTTGATGACACGTTTAAAATAAGAGGCATTGGTAAATTCTTCACACTCAATACTGGCCAAAAAACCATTCAATAGCATAGTGTGAAAAAGGTTTCGGTTTCCAGACATTTCCATTAGAAAATCAGATTTGCGGACCATTTCTCGTACATATCTAGTAAAGAGAGAAACAGATAAGAACGGAGAACTGACTGAGAACAAATTGAGTTCATAGATTCCCCAAATCTCGGTAGAAAACAGATAATCATGAAGGACTTTCCCTTCCTCTGCCGTTAACTCTACCGTTTCATCCATGCTCTTCATATAAGACTTGATAATAATGGCATTTAGAATATGTTTCTGTTTGTTTTGAGAATGGGCATGCTTTTGATACTCCTTGCGATACAAGTCTTCAAGAGGTGCTATATTCTTTATATCCAAGACATCTAGGATTTCTTTTCTCAACTCAGAATCTGTATCATACTGAAAACCTCTAGCTAGAAAGAGGATTTCCTCCACACTGGCAGATATATTTTCTAGGGCAAATAGAAACTTTTCCACCGAAAGCTCACTCTGACCAGTTTCAAATCGGGACAACATAGACGGAGAAAATTGTCCCCCAGTCGCCTGTCTCAGCGAGATATTTCTTGACTCTCGTAATTGTCTAAAGACTTTTCCAATCTGCTCCATAGACTTCCCCTTGATTCCGTATTTTCTTCATTTTATCATATTTTTCAGAAAATTCATCAAAAACTTGCCAAATTGTCAGAATTATGAGAAAATAGAGGATATTTATCACGTGGAGGGACTGTAATGAGAGAGGATATCAAAATCAATGACCGTGCTTTGGCCTTACAAGACCAAATTATCGAAAAACTAGAGAAGGTTTTTGATACAGATGTGGAATTGGATGTTTACAATCTAGGATTGATTTATGAAATCAATCTGGATGAAACGGGTCTCTGCAAGATTGTCATGACCTTCACTGACACCGCATGCGATTGTGCAGAAAGTTTGCCTATCGAAATCGTTGCAGGTCTGAAACAAATCGAGGGTATCGAAGATGTCAAGGTTGAAGTTACCTGGTCGCCTGCTTGGAAGATCACACGAATCAGTCGCTACGGCCGTATTGCCCTTGGACTGCCACCTCGTTAATACTCTTCAAAAATCTCTTCAAACCACGTCAGCTTTATCTCCAACCTCAAAGCTGTGCTTTGAGCAACCTGCGCCTAGCTTTCTAGTTTGCTCTTTGATTTTTATTGAGTATAAGCAGGCAAATCACTTTTGAAGATGAAAAGAAGCAAGCCGAAGTTGGCTTGCTTTTTGATTTTATTTTTTACCTGACTTGTCCATATTCCAGAAGTCTGTCACGGCTCCGCGTGAAGCGGATGATACGATGTGGGCATATTTACCAAGAACACCACGGCTGTAAAGTGGTGGCAAGGTTGTTTCTGCCTTACGTTTTTCAAGTTCTTCTTCGGATACGGCCATAGATATTTCTTTGGTATCTTGGTCAACCGTAACGATATCGCCTGTACGGAGATAAGCAATCGGTCCACCATCCTGAGCTTCAGGGGCGATATGTCCGACAACCAGACCATAAGTACCACCAGAGAAACGGCCATCCGTCAAGAGGGCAACCTTGTCTCCTTGACCTTTACCAACAATCATGGATGAAAGTGAGAGCATCTCAGGCATACCAGGACCACCCTTAGGTCCAACAAAACGAACAACGACAACATCGCCATCAACGATTTCATCTGTCAAGACAGCCTGAATCGCATCTTCTTCTGAGTCGAATACCTTAGCTGGACCAACGTGACGACGCACTTTCACACCTGATACCTTGGCAACCGCACCATCAGGAGCGAGGTTCCCGTTCAAGATGATAAGCGGACCATCCGCACGTTTTGGATTTTCAAGTGGCATGATAACTTTTTGACCTGGTGTAAGGTCTGCAAAGTCAGCCAAGTTTTCAGCAACTGTCTTACCAGTACATGTGATGCGGTCTCCATGAAGGAAACCATTCGCCAAGAGATATCTCATAACCGCAGGAACACCACCGACTTCATAGAGGTCTTGGAAGACATACTGACCAGATGGTTTCAAGTCGGCCAAGTGAGGCACACGCTCTTGGATCGTATTGAAGTCCTCAAGTGACAAATCAACATTAGCCGCATGGGCAATGGCAAGCAAGTGAAGAGTGGCATTTGTAGAACCACCAAGAGCCATGGTTACAGTGATGGCATCTTCAAAGGCTTCACGAGTCAAGATATCAGATGGTTTGAGACCAAGCTCCAGCATCTTAACAACAGCACGTCCTGCTGCTTCGATATCTTCTTTCTTGTCTGCTGATTCAGCTGGGTGAGATGAAGACCCTGGCAAACTCATACCGAGAACTTCGATAGCAGTCGCCATAGTATTAGCAGTGTACATACCACCACAGCCACCAGGGCCAGGGCAGGCATTACATTCAAGACGTTTCACGTCCTCAGCCGTCATGTCACCGTGGTTCCATTTTCCGATACCCTCAAAGACAGAAACCAGGTCAATGTCTTTGCCATCAAGATTTCCCGGTGCAATGGTTCCACCATAGGCGAAAATAGCTGGAATATCCATATTAGCAATGGCAATCATAGAACCAGGCATATTCTTATCACAGCCACCAATAGCAACAAAGGCATCCACATTGTGACCACCCATAGCCGCTTCGATAGAGTCCGCAATGATATCACGAGATGTTAGAGAGAAACGCATACCAGGCGTTCCCATAGCAATCCCATCCGCTACGGTAATAGTCCCAAACTGCACAGGCCAAGCACCTGCCGATTTGACACCCTCTTTCGCCAATTTCCCAAAATCATGCAAGTGGATGTTACATGGTGTATTTTCCGCCCAAGTCGAAATCACTCCCACAATCGGTGTTTCAAAGTCCTTATCTGTCATACCAGTCGCACGAAGCATGGCACGGTTTGGTGATTTAACCATGCTGTCATAAATGCTACTGCGGTGACGTTTATCTAATTCAGTCATCTTATCCCTCCCAGTTCAGTTTTTACTATTATAGCACATTTTAAAGTCAATGAACAGAAGAAAATTCTTGAATTTTCAGAAAATTTCGATTAATTCGGTTGATGTCCTTTTAATTTTTTCATCTTTTTTTGTCAAGTAACTTTACTTTACAAAAAAAATGTGTTATCCTAGTATGGTTGATGAAAATCAGTAGATTGAATCGAATATAAATACCTAAAGGAGAAATCAAAATGGCAGTACCTGCACGTCGCACTTCAAAAGCGAAGAAAAACAAACGTCGTACACACTACAAAGTAACAGCTCCATCTGTAAACTTTGACGAAACTACTGGAGATTACTCACGTTCTCACCGTGTATCACTTAAAGGATACTACAAAGGACGTAAAATCGCTAAAGCTGCATCAGCTGAATAATAGAAGGGAGATACCATGCGCGTAAATATTACACTTGAACACAAAGAATCTGGTGAACGCTTGTACCTTACTTCTAAAAACAAACGTAACACTCCAGACCGTCTTCAATTGAAGAAATACTCACCAAAACTTCGCAAACACGTTGTGTTTACAGAAGTTAAGTAAGCATTCAATACGAATTAATACAGAAGAAAAACGCATTCAAGCGTTTTTTTCTTTTTGTTTAATTCAGTACATTGAAAGAAAAATCATTCGAATTACTACATTATTTATGAAATAAATTAGATATTCGGATATATATAAAATGCTCTAGTCATAATTCCTCATTTACGACATTTTATTTATTTTGCTAAAAATTTCATACTATAGTAGAATAAAATTATAATAAGAAGGGATAAGATTAATGATCAAAGATATTAAAATGAGATTAGTTGCTTTGATAGAAGAAAGTTGCTATCCTCAAAACGATAAGTTTTTTAAAGTTATCAATTTTTTACCAGATATTAAGGTAAACAAAGTTATAGAGAATGGTACTCATAAACAAGACAATGGAATCTATTATTTCGACATTAATAAAGAAAAAAATGCAGTACAAATTCCATACACTAAGAATATAAAAGACCTATCAGTTATTGTTGGTCAAAATGGATCTGGCAAAACTATGACCATTAATAAAATACTGAGAGAAGATAACAGAGAAACTTTGGTTCACCTTATTTTTGAGAGAGATGGTAGCCTGTACACATATCCTAATTTCAAACAAGAATCTATATCTTTTAAACAAAGCAACATGCACCCTTACATGATCAAATTTTCTAATGCTAAGGAGTTTTCGAATAGGGAGAAATCTATTCGTCCAGGTGCAATTGATGCTTCGAATTTTAAAAACATACTTTTATTTAATAATAGTGTTTTAAAATCTAATGAAGAAAAAATTATTTTTTTACAAGAAACCATTAATCAAATAAAATTTATTGAAGAGTTTAAATATAAAATTAACCAATTTGTAGATTACACTGCAAAAGGAGTTACAGTTAATTTTCAAAGTAGCAACTTAGCATACAATACTAATCAATTAGTCTCTGTAGATAGTATGGAAAAGAGCAATGCTGAAAAAAATTCAATTAATATTAGAATAGTAGATTATTTTTCAGCGTTAATAAATCATATAACTGATAATTACTCCACTAATATAAAAATCAAGGATATTGAAAAACTTTTGGATTACCATCTTTCACTTTGGAATGATAATTTTAACAACCAGAACAATCAAAATTTACAAGAAGCCTTATCTGGAATGCTTAAATATCCTTACAATAAATATAGCATATGTGATATAAAAATACTGTATAATCTATTTCTTTTTTATATATATGCTAATTATGTTGAAAAGTGTTTGGAAAATAAAACTGGTAAGTACAACAAATACAAGAATAAATTAGTTTCTATTATCGAAACAAATATATCTATATTTAAAAATAATTGCAATAACGGAGCAGTTAGTAAAACACTATATGAACAATACCCCGCCATTGCATATGCAATTAAAGCTCTTGACATTGACCTACGTGATCTCAAATCACCTAATCTGAACAATAAATATTCTGATGAATGGAAAAAAATATGGAAACAGATCGAAAAACAGTGTATTATAGTGTCTAAAGCAGTAACTTATATCTCCTATTTTAATTTACATAAATGTGAAAGCTCCATAAAATATACATTAGATAATCAGAAAGTATGGAATGATTTATTATCTTTTGGAGTACCTAACGAAGAAATAGAGCAACTAAAGAAATTTGAAAAGTTATTGCTGGAATTAGAAGAAAACACTACCGATTTTGAATCTCTAACTTCAATTGTAAACTGTGTTTCCAAAATTAACATACCTGAAGTAATTCAATCTATACAAATGAGCTGGAAAGGATTAAGTTCTGGTGAACTAGGATTATTAAAATCTTTTGCTAATTTGTATCTAGCAAAACAATCAATAGAGAAAAAAACTGGTCAGGGAGTTCAAAGAAAAAATCTCTTATTGTTACTAGATGAAATCGATCTTGGTTTACATCCTGAGTGGCAACGTAAGTGGGTTAGTACAGCTTTGCCTATCATTGAAAAAATATTCGAAGATAAACATCTACAAATCATTATTACATCTCATTCCCCAATTTTTTTATCAGATATTTATAAAGAAAATATCATTTTTCTAACTAAAGAAAATGAGAGATACGAAGAAAAGATATTCGAAAAAACATTCGGTCAAAATATATATACTCTCTTCAAGAATTCATTTTTTTTAGATAATGTAATGGGAGAATATTCATATAACATAATTAAGGAAACGATAGCATATTTAAATTTTCAGATTAATTCGGATGACGGTGCTATCCTCTCTGAAAGTTTATATCATAATTCGGATGAAAGTTATAATAGAAAAATTGCTAAAAAAGTTATTGATTCTATTGGAGAGCCAATCATTGCAAATCAGCTAAAAGAATTATTTTATAAAGCATTTCCAAATAAAAATGATGAGATTAGTGAAATTCAAAATAAAATTAATCAACTTCAAAAAAAACTCGAACAACTTGAGGAGGAACACTCTCAATGATGCATCTGAAACTACCAAACTATCCACAGGAATTTGTTGATGCCTATGTTCAGTTTATGATTATCAAATATATAGAAAGTACAGATGTAAAAGATTTGTTATTGATAACTTATGGGAAAGAAATTAGAAAAACTTTTGGTTATGTTGGTCCTAAAGTGATAACAAGTTTAATTAGAGAGTATTGTTTTCAAGAAGATTATTTCAATGCGATAACTAACTATTCTAATCAGCGAAATACTGATTTTAAGGAGTTTGTATCTAGGAAGATTGGAACGCAAAATAAAGTTATAATGCAAAAAATACGAGATTCCCAATTTAATGATTATAAGACAGAAACTTGGTATAATGATTTCACTGATGATTTTGAAAACATAATGATTAGAAAAATTGAGAACATTAAAAATTTAGTTGAGGAAATAGAAGGTAGACAATTTTCTTCGTTTGCTGAGTATTTTAAAACATTAATTTTATTAGAACCTCAACGTATGAAAACATACGTCAATAATATCTATAGTATTGGTAGTGAAAATGATTTTAAAGAGATAAAAGTTCTGTATAATTTATCTGAGGAAATCGCTATAATGGGTAACTCTGCAAAAATAAATTGCTTCATGATTCAAAATTTTATCAATTCGGATAGTAGAGGATTACTGGTTTGTCCCTATTGCAATCGTAATTATATCAATACTCGGGATAGATCGCTTGGCGCAGAGATGGATCATTTCTATAATAAAGATACATTTCCGATGTTTTCAATTTCATTATATAATTTTATACCAAGTTGTAGTACTTGTAATCATATCAAAGGTACAAAGAAATTAAAAATCAACCCATATCTTAGAAATAATACACAAAAAGTAAAATTTGATCTAATCACGGATTTAGATGGTTATAGAATTGAGATAAAACAAGTACTAGATTGTAATTTATATCCTTTAGTAGAAACTGACGATTTGAAAAATGATTTAGTTGATATTTTAAAACTGGATGAGGCTTACAAAGTTCATGTTATTGAAGTCATAGAGATGATAAATAGAGAAAAAGAATATAATGAAAAATATAGAGAAGATTTAAAAAATCTGTTCTCAGGAGAGGAAACTGACATTGATGAAAAAATTGATGCTCTTATTTATGGTGATGTAATATTTACATCTGAGGACGATCTTATTAATAAATCATTAGGAAAATTTAAAAAAGACATTTATGAAAAAATAAAAGGATGGAGAAGTACTAGTTAATTTAGATAGAAGACCCAGTATTTTTTATCAAATAACTTATATTTCAATTCAAACTCTACTCGTCCTACAATCTTTTTTGTAAAACTGATTTGAATCAGGTGATTTTAGCACTTTACTGCACTCTTCTGCACTCGAGTTAACCGATGTCATCATTTTTCACCTGTATTATACATGATGTATAAATCAGCGAAATATTAAAAACACCTCGTACAATTTATACGAGATGTTTTCATTCTTACCCTACACTCCCTAAATCTCTTTCAACTTTTCAAGATAGGCGGTTAATTCTGCTTGGGCTTCTGGTGTTGTGCCTACTAACTGGCTACGCATGTGTGCGAGTCTGGCTTCTACCTCTCCAATCTCTTTATCAATCTCTGCGAGCTGGTCGGCGAGGTCGGCGAGGGGAACAACTGGTTCTTCCTCAAAGGTATCGACATAGCGTGGAATGTTGAGGTTGTAGTCATTTTCGATAATCTCTTCAAAGCTGGCTAGATGGGCAAACTTCTCGACATTCTCGCGTTTTTGATAAGTCTCTAAAATCTTGGCAATATGCTCTTCGGTCATATTGTTTTGATTTTTCCCTTTTTCAAACTCTTTTGAGGCATCGATAAAGAAGACATCCTTATTGGTGCGATTCTTTTTAAGAATAATAATAGTTGTCGGGATAGAGGTGTTGTAGAAGATATTTGCTGGCAAGCCGATAACTGTATCAATAGCGCCCTCTTCTAGCAGGTGCTGGCGAATCTTTTGCTCGGCTGCTCCTCGAAAGAGAACTCCGTGAGGGAGAACGATAGCCATAACTCCATTATGCTTGAGGTGGTAAAAACCGTGAAGGAGGAAGGCAAAATCTGCTTTAGACTTAGGTGCAAGAACTCCATAACTTGAAAAGCGAGGATCTTGCAAGAATCCACTATCTGCTGACCACTTCAGTGAATAGGGTGGGTTCATCAAGACCCCATCAAAGTCTGTAGGCTCCGTAGTCGGCCAATCTTCGTCGGTAAATTCCCAAACTAAGTTCCACTGCTAATCCAAGTGGAAGTTAGTCTGATAAAAATCCTAAAAACCAGTG
The DNA here is from genome assembly GCA_905221095.1 of bacterium. GTDB lineage: Bacteria > Bacillota > Bacilli > Lactobacillales > Streptococcaceae > Streptococcus. The sequence continues at coordinate 4 of CAJNBV010000010.1, read as the reverse complement.
GAAA
>CAJNBV010000009.1 GCA_905221095.1 bacterium | reverse complement strand
GCTGGTGTTTCTTCAGCTGGTTTATTTGGTGCTGGTGTTTCTTCAGCTGGTTTATTTGGTGCTGGTGTTTCTTCAGCTGGTTTATTTGGTGCTGGTGTTTCAGTGCCTGGTGCTGGTGTTTCACTACCTGGTGCTGGTGTTGCTTCAGCTTTTTCAACTTCTGCTAAAAGAGCTTCTTTTTCTTTAATTTCTTTCTCTAATTCAGCTTTTTGGCTATCATCAGTTGTTTTTTCTTTTTCTTCTTTAAGCTTGTTAATTTCTGCTTTTAACGCTTGTGATGCAGTTGGCAGAGCATCTACTTTTGGAAGTAAAACTGCATATACTAATGCATTCGGATTTTCTTTAAGATCTTTTTCAGCTCTTGCTAATGCAGAACGCATTGCATTTAATTTATCGCTAATTTCCTCATTGTCTTTGTCTTTAGCAAGCTCTGCTTCTAAATCTTTAATTTCTACTTTTAAAGCATCTACTTTCTTCTCTGCTGCTTTAGCTGCTTCTAGATCTTTAAGAGTTTGATTGTACTCGTCAGTTAGCTTGTTGATTTGTTCTGTGTAAGCTTCCAATGGCACTAGAATTTTAGCTAGTTCTTGTTTCGCAGTGTCACGATCCAGTTCTAGATTATAAACAACTTTCTTCAATGCTTCAAGAACTTCAGGATTAGAATTAGCTTCTTCTGCTGCTCTTTCAGCTTGTCCAGCTTCTAGTAATACTTCTTTAGCGTGATTGAATTTTTCTAACAGAACTTCAGCTGCAGCTTTATCTTTATCAGCGATTGCTGTTAAGTAGTTGATTTCTTTTAGTAATTGATCTACTCTATCTTGAATTTTTTCTGATGCTGGGCGAGCAGCTTCTTCATCTACTGCTTTCTTGTCTGCTTCAGCAAATGCTTTTTTATCTGCTTCAGAAACTTTAGCTCCATCTTTGATAGTTGGAGTTGTTGCTCCAATGTTATCAGCTTGAGGATCTTGGTTTTTATTAGCTTCAGCAGTTGCAGCTTGATCATCTAAATCTCTGGCAGCTTCAGAAGCTGAAATTTCACCATTTTCGATAGCTTTTAATAGATCTTCTTTACCGATTGCAGCTTTAGCTTTGTCAATAGCTGCATCTTTGTCAGTGATTTTATCGTCTTTGTTGATTTTTTCGATAGCATCAGCTTCCATTTTTTCTAAAGCATATTTAAGACCAGCCAAACTATCTGCTTCATCTTTTTTAAGCTCTTCAACTTTAGCTTTAGCTGTTACTGCTGCTTCTTTAGCTTTAGCTAATTCATCTTCTGCTTCAGCTTTAGCTTTGTCTGCTGCAGTTTTTGCATCTTCAGCAGGTTGAACATCCGCTTCTTCTTTAGTAGCTTTAGTTGTAGCTTCCTCAAGAGCTTTAGTTGTTTCGTTAACCTTTGCATCAGCTTCTGCGACTTTAGCTTCTGCAGCTGCTACTTTTTTATCAGCTTCGGCTTTTGCTTCTGCAGCTTTTTCAGCTTCTGTTTTTACTTTTGGTTTTTCAACAGGTTTTTCTGCTGGTTTAGGATTCTTAGCTTCTTCTTCCTTAGCAGCTTTCACAGCAGCAACAGTATCATTGTATTCTGCTTCTAATTCTTTACCTTGTTCTGCATAATCTACAGTAACTTCATTAGCTTTGTCAAATTCAGAATTAGCTTCGTCACGATCTTTTTCGATTTCTGTTACAACATTTTTTAATGGTTTAACAATTTCATCTTTAAGGTTGTATTTTTCTGCAATATCAGCAGCTTCTTTAGCTTCTTTAAGAGCTTTTTCTTTTTTGACTAAAACAGCAGCTTTTTCATCAGAAACTTTCTTAGCTTCGTCATATTGTTTTTCTACATTATCAAGTTGATCTTCTATTTGATCTGCTTTGTCTTGAAGTTTTTCTGATTTTGGACGAGCAGCATCAGCTTTTTCAGCTTCATCAAGTTGAGATTTTAGTTCAGGATTAGTAGTAGAAAGATCATCCTTTTGTCCGTTTGTAGGATTTTCAAATTTTTTGTAATCTTTATTACCTTTGTTGGCTTTATCTTCTTTTTTCAAAGCTTCATCAGCTTTTCCATCTTCTTCATTAGGTAAATTACTAATAGCATCATCTACTGTTATATCTCCAGCTTCAATTGCAGCTAATATAGCTTCTTTCCCAATAAAATCTTTAACTTCCTTGATAGCTTTATCTTTGTCTAAAATTTTATTATTAGCATTGATTGCAGCTTCTGCATTTTTTTCAAGATCTTCTAAAGCACCTTTAAGAGCTTCTTTTTTAGCAGCATCTTCCTTAGCTTTATCTTCTGCTTTTTTAGCTTCTTCTTTAGCTTTAGCGTCTGCTTGTTTAGCTGCTTCTTTAGCTACAGTTAATTCACCGTCAGCAGTTTTCTTAGCTTCGTCAGCTTTAGTTTTAGCTGCTTCAGCTTCTGCTTTTGCTGCTTTAGCATCAGCATCTTCTTTTTTCTCTGCTTCTAGTTTAGCCGCAGCAGCAGTTGCATCTGTTGTTTTAGCTTCTACTTTTGCTTGAGCTTCAGTAACTTTTTCTTCAGCCTTCTTAGCATCAGCTTCAGCATCTTGAATCACTTTTGGCGTTGCTGGTTTAGCAGCATTTTCGTCAGCTTTTACAACTAACGGTTGAACCGTAGTAAAACCTGCTCCTAAGACTGCCGCACTTGCTAAGCTCGCCAATATCATTCTTTTCTTATCCATTTGGACACCTCTTTTTTATATTTGTAGTGCATAATGTAGAACACTCTTACCGTAATTATACCCCCCCCCCTAAATCCTTGTCAAGCGTTTCATATTAAACTTTTGTTACGTTTTTGTTCGTAATTTTATTTGTTTTATCAAAGTTTTTATGAAAATTGTTTTGAAAATTTCTTTTTCTCCTTACATTTTTAATATTAAGATTCTATTTTTTGAATAATGGGAGCGGAGCTTTGTATTTTTCTTACTAAGGATAGGCGCAAGCCTATCGCGCGGTTGACGTGTTTTGGAAGAGCATATCGCCTGCTCCCTGGATGGTATGCTAGAGGATTATAAAAGGGAAAATTCATTTTCTAGACTGTGGCTAACCATTGTAAAAAAACAGATTTCTCCTTTTGTATGAAGGAAAAATCTGTCATTTTTTTAATTAATTACAACAGCGCCTCAAACTCAGCGACTGACATACCCAATTGCTCACTCGCAAATTCGGAAGTTAGAACATGTTGGCGTACTAAATCTAGAAAGGTAAAAATTTTCCCACGTTCTAGACCTTGTTCGATACCTTCCGCCCTAGCAGTTTCCAAGGCATAGTCCTGTGCCAACAATGCCTGTTCTTCGCGCATACGTAGTTGACTAAACATTTTCCTGTCCTCCTCGGACCAGCTTTTATAGTCCAGCAGTTGGTCCGCCTGACTGATGGCTCGCTCGGGTTCTTGGGTAAAAGGTTTATTCCCAAAAAACTCCAACCAAGGCTTGCGAACCTTATCTTTGCTGGTTTCTCTGTATTTCTTTAGTTCCAAGAACGCCATCTTGACTAGATGGTTTTCTTGTCCATTGTTTGTGATGGTTAAAACCTCACCTGTCGTATCCTCGCACATGCTAAAACTGTGAAAAGCTAAGTCATCTGAGAAATAATTACTATCCACAATTGCGATAGCGTAAACAGGTGCGATATGCTTGTAACTCTGATGAGTGTTCCCTTCTTGCTGGCGAATTTTTTCTAGATTTTGATTGACCTGACTACACAGGTAAGCCCACAAACGATTGATGAAAAAATTCTGATGATGCACCTGAATCTCAATGATAACTTGAGTTCCATTATCTAGTTCAGCTAAAACGTCTATACTGGTATAGAAATCCTGCGCCGAGTACGGTAGGGAAGGCAAAACATGAATATTACTTCCCTCCAAAATGGTTACATTTTTGGCTGGCAAGTCCAACATATCGCGAATAAATTGACAAGTGATTTCTGGATTGCTAAAAATTTTCTTAGCAACCAAATCGTTGGTCGGGCTGATGCCCGGATGACGTACAGTCATATTTCTTCTCCTTTCATTATAGCACATTTTTAAATCTAGGTTTACTAGATTCTCTGGCTCTATCTATTTATTCGGAAAAGAAAGGAGAAAATGAACAACGATTGATGCCTATAATTGCCAATTTTTCAATCAGCGACACTTTATCGAGAAGTGCCTAATATTTTATAACAGTGATACAAATCAATCTCATCTATTAAATTCACGCTGAATCAATGAAACAAGCGACTTCTATCAATGAAAGGTAATTAGCATCTCTTATATGGTATTGTAGTCTATTTATATGGTGTCTGATAGAGCTGCTTTCTAATCATCTCCAAATCTTCCATGTCCAAATCATTTTTTAAATAATAGACTGGTGTCTGTTCCTTCTTATGAATCGGGTTATTGGTAACCAGCAAATCATAATGCCGAGTACAATCATAGGCTTCAATGGTAATAAAACGGTTGTATTCCAAATACCGTTTCAAAATGGCTGCCATCCTTGAAAAAACAAGAAAACCAGATGTCAAATCCAGACCAATTCGCATATGCTGACCACCATTTTCAGCCATATATTCTATCAACTGGAGCCATTCCCAGAGAATTTTCTTATCCAAATCCGTCCCCTGCTGAAAGGCGGGTAGAGCATGAAAAATCTCTTCTGCTGTCTCTTTAAAATCATGTTCCATCAGCAAATAAGGATGACGATTCTCTGTCTGGTATCTGTAGTGATCCTGTAAAATATAACCCTTGTATAGGTAGATTTGAGCACAAAGCTGACTAAGTTCATAGGTGACATGGTCCTCTGTATAATCACCCAGCAACTCCTCCTTCTTCATTTCTTGTATCAATTGCGTCAGTAAATCTGCCAACTGCCCTCCAAAACCAAGGATATACTCCATAGTATGAAGAGGAAGAATGCGATGAGATAGAAGAAAAGAGAAGAATATCATCATCTCACCATCCTCAGTTCCTAGAGGAAGGTGTTGCCCAGCAAAAAAGGACGGAGCCTTTCTAAGCAAACGAAGGTAGAAAATATTGTCAAAATACCCTCGCATTTTTTCTTCTATGACTTGAAACTGACAGGCATTGACCCGGAGACGTTGTTGACTGATGTGAGCCCAGAGAACCAGGTCCAATTTCTGACCCGAAGACAAACTTGCACCGCAGATTTCTTCTAAAGTAGCAATCTCCTGTTTTCTCTCTGGTTTCTGCATGTGACCTTCCCACTCCTGACTGGACCAAACCTTGCGGAAAAGACAGAAATAGAAATAGCGAATTTGATGTTCTGGACCTCGCCACCGTCCATTTTGGATGGATAAGTCAAATTCTGACAAAATCTGATTTAGACTAGCTAAGTGGCGACCAAGCGTAGCCTCACTAATCATCAATTCTTGAGCCAGCTGATGGGCCAAAAACTGTTGGTGGTAAAGAAGATAAACAAGAATCTGATATTTAACAGCATTCTCCAAAAACAGGCTACGGATATCTCTCCCCTTGGTAGCTGCACCGATTGACAGACTCAGATTTTCATCTTCTAAGGAGATGTTCAGCTCTAAACCACTGTCCAAAGCCTTGTCATTGAGCAGGGTGACATATTTGGTTAGGGTTGCTTTTGAAAATCCTGTTTCCTCCATTACAGCCTTGACGGTTGTCTCAGACTCTTGTAAGAGAAAGGAAAGGATTGAAAATTGGCCAGATTCAGCCTTTTCCATAAAATCTCCTAAATACATTTGTTACCCCTTTCATGTTCTACCTTAAGCATAGCATAAATCTTACAAATGCTGAAATAATCTGTTTCTCTTTTTATTTCCCTGCTAAATTCCCGGTCCATTATCCTGAAAATCAGCAAACACACGGCTCCCCCTTTGGGCATTTTTATGCTAAAATAGTAGCTATGGATAAAATTATTAAAACTATATCAGAAAGCGGAGCCTTTCGTGCTTTTGTCCTTGATAGCACAGAAACCGTCCGCACTGCTCAAGAAAAACACCAAACCCAAGCTAGCTCAACTGTAGCGCTTGGTCGAACTCTTATCGCTAGCCAGATTCTCGCAGCTAATGAAAAAGGAAATACCAAACTAACAGTTAAAGTGCTGGGATCTAGCTCTCTAGGTGCTATCATCACCGTCGCTAATACCAGGGGGAATGTCAAAGGCTACGTTCAAAATCCCGGTGTTGACATCAAAAAGACTGCAACTGGTGAAGTCCTAGTCGGACCTTTTGTTGGAAATGGTCAATTCCTTGTTATCACAGACTACGGCACTGGAAATCCTTACAACTCTATGACTCCCCTCATCTCTGGAGAAATCGGTGAAGACCTTGCCTTTTACCTGACTGAAAGCCAACAAACGCCTTCAGCAGTCGGTCTCAATGTCCTTTTGGACGAGGAAGACAAGGTCAAGGTTGCAGGTGGTTTCCTAGTCCAAGTCTTGCCAGGAGCCAAGGAAGAGGAGATTGCTCGCTTTGAAAAACGCATCCAAGCAATGCCAGCTATCTCAACCCTTCTGGAAAGCGACGACCATATCGAAGCCCTTCTCAAAGCTATCTACGGTGACGAGGCCTACAAGCGTCTCTCTGAAGAAGAAATCCGTTTCCAATGTGACTGTAGCCATGAACGCTTTATGAACGCTCTTGCCAGTCTTCCAAGCTCAGACTTACAGGAAATGAAAGAGGAAGACCACGGGGCAGAAATCACTTGTCAATTCTGCCAAACTACTTACAACTTTGATGAAAACGACCTGGAGGAACTCATTCGTGACAAATCTTAATACACCCTTTATGATTGGCAATGTTGAGATTCCCAATCGTACCGTTCTAGCACCCATGGCTGGTGTCACCAACTCAGCCTTTCGTACTATCGCAAAAGAGCTCGGAGCTGGGCTCGTTGTCATGGAAATGGTCTCTGACAAGGGAATCCAATACAACAACGAAAAAACCCTGCATATGCTTCATATCGATGAAGGCGAAAACCCAGTCTCTATCCAACTCTTTGGTAGCGATGAAGACAGCCTAGCACGCGCAGCAGAATTCATCCAAGAAAATACCAAAACCGATATCGTGGATATCAACATGGGCTGCCCAGTTAATAAAATCGTGAAGAACGAAGCTGGCGCTATGTGGCTCAAGGATCCAGATAAGATTTACTCTATCATCAACAAGGTCCAATCTGTCCTTGATATTCCACTTACTGTCAAAATGCGCACAGGCTGGGCTGATCCATCTCTGGCAGTAGAAAATGCCCTCGCTGCTGAAGCTGCAGGTGTTTCTGCCCTCGCCATGCATGGCCGCACCCGTAAGCAAATGTATACTGGCCACGCAGACCTTGAGACCCTTCACAAGGTCGCTCAAGCACTCACAAAAATTCCATTCATCGCCAACGGTGACATCCGTACAGTTCAAGAAGCCAAACAGCGTATCGAAGAAGTCGGTGCTGACGCAGTCATGATTGGCCGCGCTGCCATGGGAAATCCCTACCTCTTCAACCAAATCAACCACTACTTTGAAACAGGAGAAATCCTCCCTGATTTGACCTTTGAAGATAAGATGAAAATCGCCTACGAGCACTTGAAACGCTTGATTAACCTCAAAGGGGAAAATGTCGCAGTTCGTGAATTCCGTGGCCTCGCTCCTCACTACCTCCGTGGAACATCTGGCGCTGCCAAACTTCGTGGAGCTATTTCACAAGCTAGCACCCTAGCAGAGATTGAAGCTCTCTTACAATTGGATAAGGCTTAAAATGGTTCGTACTGCTCTACTGATTATCGATATGCAAAAAGCATTTGATAGACCTATTTGGGGAGAACGAAACAATCCTCAAGCTGAACATCAAGCATTGAGGGTACTGGGATACTTTCGTAAACACGCTCTTCCAGTCTTACATGTTCAACACATATCTGACAATCCCCAGTCGCAATTTCATAACAAACAAAATCAGGAGTTTAAAAGTGGATTTGAACCAGTTGCTTCCGAACCTGTCTTTCAAAAAACGGTTAATAGCGCCTTTATTGGAACAAATCTTGAAACATATTTACGAAAAAATCAGATTTGTCATTTAGTCGTTGCTGGTCTGACTCTGCCTCATTGTGTGTCTACTACGACACGAATGGCAGCAAATCTTGGTTTTGAAGTCACTTTACTAGCAGATGCTACTGCCAGTTTTACCCTGTCTAACAAAAATGGTCAGGCCATCTCTCCTGAAACTATCCATGAAATTAATCTCCTTTCTCTACAGGATGAATTTGCTCAAATTCTTACTACAGAAGAATTTTTAACCCAAGTATAAGTATAAAATAATCCGTCAACTCTTATTTGAGCTGACGGATTTTCTTTTATTGTAAAAATTCAAATACCGAGAGCTATTATTGACTCAAAGCAACACTGGAAACCTTGCCATCCGCTCCTGTTGTAATTTGGATGACTTTTCCTCCACCGATTTTAGCATTATACTTGCCATCATCAAGAGTATAAGAATAACCTCTGATAGAGTAGTTTTCTTTCTTTCCATCAGCAGATTCTACTGTAAATTGACCTCCTGATGAAACTGTAATGGTTTCACCATTTGCTCCCTTCCAATTGCCCGATGCAGCTGAGAAATCACCGTCTACCATGGTTAAAACACCCTTGTAGCGTTTATTTTGCTCTGCTTGCTTGTCTTGAAGTTTTCGGTCAGTTGTTGAGTCATAGCTTGATTGGTTAGACTTGGATTGAGGTGCCTGTTTAGTTGAAGGAACTTGAGCAGGAGTTTGTTGACTAGCCGCCTGTTGGTTAGACACCTCTTGACCTTGTCTTTGCTCTGGTGCAGGTGTTGCTTCTGATGGTGTCGCAGTTGCTACAGACTGGTCAGTAGATGTCTTGGACTTTTCAGATGAAGCTGAACTTGAGGACTTCTGAGTCTTACTTTCTTTGCTAGAATAAGCTGCTTTAGAGCTTGATGATTGGCTTGTCTTAACAGAACTGCTTGCTTGAGTTGTTTCCTTTTTATTTCCACAAGCTCCCAGTAGCAAGGTAGAAGCCAATACAGTTGCTGCCATTAATTTAACATAGGTTTTCTTTTTCATTTTTTCTACTCCTTTGTAACGTTTTTTGAAACATTAAGAAATATTTTTGTAATAAAACAGAAAAACAGAAGATTTTCCTATTAAAAATTTTTAATTTTTTGTAATCGTTTGCAACTTTAAGTTCAAAGGAATATAATAACATTGAAATAGAATATAGGAGGTGGACTCTTATGCTAAATAAGTATTACAAGTATCTTCCTTGGTTGATTTTGGGAGCTATTGGCTCTTATCAATCAGCCACTTACTATGCGCTAACTGCATTTGACGTCTTCTATCTGACTACAATCTTTTTGATTGTCTATATCGCCTTGTTATTTTTACATGAGAGCTATCTCAAGTATCGATACAAAGACTTCTTTACTCACATGTTGAGCAATTCTAAGAAAGATAGCCATTCATAAAAATAGTCACAACACAAAAACATCTCATGATGGTACATAAAGAGGTCAGGAACTTTGTCCCGACCTCGTTTTTTATACAATATCAAATTTTAACTGGCCTGCTTTAACACCAATCTTAAGTGTGCTGCCTGCCACTAATTCTCCCTTGAGAAGAAGTTCTGCCAACTTGTCTTCCACTTCTGTTTGCAGAGTTCTGCGAAGTGGACGAGCTCCCATCTCTGGATCATATCCTTGATTTGCCAGCAATTTCAGTGCGGAAGCTTGTAATTTCAAGTCAATACCTTTTTCAGCCAAACTTGCTACTAAAGGTTTAACCATAATCTTCACCACTTCCTGCATATGGTCGCTAGACAAGCTATGGAAGACCACCTTTTCATCAATACGGTTGATAAACTCAGGTCTATAAGCCTTTTTCAACTCTTCAAACATGCGTTTTTCCATATTTTCCTGGTCAAAACGAATGTCCTTAGCTCCAAAACCAACAGTCTTATCATCACGAAGGGCTGTCGCACCAAGGTTTGACGTCATGATGATAATGGTATTTGAAAAGTCGACCTTGCGGCCCTTGCTATCGGTCAAGACACCATCATCCAAGACCTGCAAGAGAACATTAAAGATGTCTGGATGGGCCTTCTCTACCTCGTCAAAGAGGAGAACAGAGTATGGTTTGTTGCGAACCTTCTCGGTCAACTCCCCACCTTCTTCATACCCCACATAGCCCGGAGGAGCTCCATTGAGACGGCTAGCTGCGAATTTCTCCATATACTCACTCATATCAAAGCGAATAAGAGCAGATTCGTCATCAAAGAGGACTTCTGCCAAAGCCTTGGCCAATTCGGTCTTCCCGACACCTGTGGGTCCTAGGAACATAAAGGAACCAATCGGACGCTTGTGACTGCGAATTCCTGACTGGTTGCGGCGAATGGCACGACTAATGCTTGAAACAGCTTGATCTTGACCGATGACACGTTTGTGCAGTTCAGCTTCCAAATTCAGGTATTTTTTAGCATCCGTTTGAGTCAGTTTTTGGACTGGAATTCCTGACAAACGACTCAAGGTGGTCAAAATATCAGACTCTGTCACCAAGTCTTTGTAGACTGGGACTTCCTCTTCTTTTGCGATTAGCTGGGCTGCCTGTTTCCACTTACCATCCATCAAGGCCTTGTCAGCTGGACTTAAGCCAGAATCGTCTGCTTTTACATGCTTAGCCTTATTTTGTACTGTTGCTGCCGCCTCATCTAAGAGGTCGATTGCAGAGTCTGGCAAATGACGACTGGTTAAGTAACGATGGGCCATCTTGACAGCTGTTTCAACCGCTTCATCTGTGATTTGCACACGATGATGTTTCTCATAAGTCGCCTTCAAACCTTGCAAAATAGTCATACTGTCGGCCACGCTTGGCTCTTCAATCGTCACTTTGGCGAAACGACGAGAAAGGGCCGCATCTTTTTCGATGTGTTTTTGGTATTCTTCCTGAGTGGTCGCACCAACCGTTCTCAAGGTGCCACGCGCCAAGGCTGGCTTCAAGATATTGGCCGCATCCAGAGTCGAGTCAATCCCACTACCAGAACCCATGATAGTGTGGAGTTCATCGATAAAGAGGATGACTTGTCCATCTTCCTCAATATCCTTGATGATATTGTTCATGCGCTCTTCAAAGTCACCACGGAAGCGTGTCCCTGCAACGACATTCATCAAATCAAGCTCTAACACGCGCATCTTGGCCATTTCCGCAGGCACGTCACCACTAGCAATACGCTGGGCAAGACCAAGCGCCAGAGCGGTTTTTCCGACACCAGCATCCCCAACCAAGACAGGATTATTCTTGGTCTTTCGACTCAAGATTTGAATCATACGCGAGATTTCCTTATCCCGACCGATGACTGGTTCTAACTTGCCAGAATGCGCTTGCTCTGTCAAATCATGCGTATAGTCCTCGAGACCACCACTAGGAGTCTGGGGCATGCCCATCATATTGGCCATAGAATTTTGCTTATCAGCTACTGTACGATGACGTTGGCGTAAAGCCTTGAGATCTTCACGAGTCCAGCCTGCTCGTTCTTCTAGATTTCGACGTAGGGCTGCAATCTTGACCTGATCTTTCTTGTCTTCATAAGAAAAACCGGCCCTCTCCAAGATACGAGTTGCCAAGGCATTTCCATCATGCAAAATCGCATAGAGGACGTGCTCCGTCCCTAGCACCTTTGCATGGACCACTGACGCTACATATTCTGCTTCATCAAAGAGAATCTGCAAACGATGAGAAAACGGCAACTCCGTAAAGGTTTCATCCTGGCTATAGTCCGTTTCAGTCAGTTCCAAAGCGACTTCTTCTAAACGGTCTATCTCATATGGATAATCGTTTAATGTCGCCCCTGCCACACTATAACTATGATTGGACATGGCAATCAACAAGTGCCAAGACTCTAGGTAACGAGCTCCGAAATGGCCAGCAACCATGTAGGCACTTTCGATACATTCATTCAATGCTTTTGAATAGTTCATCTTACTTCCCTTTTCTATCTACCTCTTGTATGACCTGTCGTAGCATATTAGCTCGAAGGACTGGAGCTTCTTCTCCTAGAACGCGATCCAAAGCTACTGCCACCAGCAAATTCATCTCCTGCTTGGTCATCAATTCCTGCTCAACCAAAAGCTGCAGAATATCTTCATAAATTTCTTGACTGACTCGCTCACCAATTGAGTAAAGCAAATCGCGGAGCATTTCATGATGACTAGAAAACTCAATCCGTCCTATACGAATGTAGCCTCCACCACCACGCTTACTTTCAACCAAATAGCCTCTACTTTCCGTAAAGCGTGTCTTGATCACGTAGTTAATCTGACTAGGAACAACCTGGAAAGTATCTGCCAGCTGACTCCGTTGCAACTCCACGATACCAGATTGATCTAAAATCGCCTTGATGTAGGCCTCAATATGATCCGATGTATTTTTAAATCTCATTACAAACCCACCTCTCTCTAAACCTTGACTATCTTTGACTATTATACCGAAATTTTCTCATTTTTAAAAGAAAAAGGGCGCTGTAAAGGATAATCTTCACCAACTCCCTATTTTTCTACTTATCTAAGCCTAATTCTGCCAATATCTGACGTTTATAGGCAATCTTTTGGACTTCCTTGTCCTCATCTCCCGACCAATCTAGTTTAATTTCTGAAACAATCTGCCCGGGGCGATTTTTCAAGATATAGACGCGGTCGCTGAGATTGAGGGCCTCTTCGATACTATGCGTGATAATCAGGGTCGTCAGCTGCAACTGTTTGTGGATCTCAAGGTACCAAGCGTGGAGTTCCATCTTTGTCATCTCATCTAAGGCACTAAAGGCCTCGTCTAAGAGAAAGAGCTTGTGCCCGAAAAGGTAAGTTCGAAGCAAGGCTACACGCTGGCGCATCCCGCCACTGAGTTCATGAGGGTATTTATCTCTTACAGCTGTCAACTGGAAGGTCGCAAGAATGTCATCCGCGCGGGCAATAGCTTCTGCCTTATCCACTTTTTGAATCAAGAGGGGCAGGATGATATTGCCAAGCACCGTCTTGTGCTCCAAGAGCAAATCCTTTTGCAACATATAACTCACGCGCCCCTTAGGATTTTCCTCGCCGTCAAGGACAATTCGCCCTGACTGAACTTCTAAAATCCCAGCGATTAGGTTAAAGAGGGTGGTTTTTCCAACACCACTTGGACCTAAGATAGAAACCACTTCACCTGAAGTCACCTGTAGGTTGATATCCTCTAAAATCCTCTCCTCACCATAGGCATAACTGACGTGTTCTAGTCTAATTTCTGTCATTATTTTACAAATTCGTTAGTGAAGCCTTTGTCTGTCAAGTCTTCTTTAAGGATACCATTTTCTTTATCCCATTTGTAGAAGGCATTCCAGCGAGCTGCATCAAATTGACCCCATTTTTCCTTGTCGCTTGCGTATTCTTTTGACAAGTATTTTTGAGATTCGATGACAAAGTCACGTTTTTCCTGAAGTTCAGGTGCATTCTTAATCAAGATATCTGCAGCTTCTTCTGGGTGTTCCATAGCGTATTGGTAGCCTTTTTTGATAGCTTGGATGACTTTACGAGCTTCTTCCTTGTTGTCTTTCAGATAGTCGTTGTTTGCGATGATAACTGGTGAGTAGTAGTCAAACTCCTTGACATAGTCTTTCAAATACATGAAGTTAGCATCAACACCTTGAGATTTAGCAAGGATACCATCCCAACCGTAGTAGATCCAAGCAGTGTCAAAAACGCCATTGGCAATCGGTGTGATTGAGTTTGAGTCGTTATTTGGTACTTTTTCAACCTTCTCAAAGTCTCCACCTTGAGATTCTACTAAGGTTTTCAACATAGCAAGTTCAGTTGGGTCATTCCAAGTTCCGTATTTCTTACCAACCAAGTCTTTTGGACTAGCTACATTGTCAGATTTACGAGAGATAATTCCTGATGTATTGTGCTCTACGATAGCTGCAACGGCAGTAATTCCTGCCCCTTTTTCCAATTTTTTAGCCATGTAGTCTTGGAAATACACTGCAAATGGTGCCTTACCATTGATAACCAAGTCAGAAGAACTTTCTTCTGGTGGCAATTTCAAATCAACATCCACTCCAGCTTCTTTGAAATAACCTTTTTCCTTGGCAACATAAAGCCCTGTGTGGTTGGTATTTGGTGTCCAGTCTAGGATAAAGTCAATTTTCTTGAGTTCTGCTTCTTTATTATCCTTAGAAGCAGTTCCTTGACCACAGGCCACAAGCACAACAGCTACAAGAGCTGTCACAATCGTTAAAAACACTTTCCATGTTTTTTTCATTTTGATTTCCTCTTTTCTTTTTTGAAACATCCTTATTCTACGAACGTTTCCATTTAATCACATATTTTTCACTAATATCGACCAATTTCATACCAAGAAGGCTAATAATCGATACCAAAATAATAATAGCAAACATGGTATCATACTGAAACAGTTTCTTGGACTGAATCATGTAGACACCTAGTCCTTCAAAGCCTCCCAACCACTCAGATACCACTGTTGTGATAAAGGCGTAGGAAACACTGACCCTCAGACCTGCATAAAAGTAAGGCAGGCTGACTGGAATTTTAAAATGCCACAGGATTTGCCAAGGCTTGGCACGCATCAGACTAAACAGGGTCAGCATATCCTTGTCACAATGCCTAAAACCGTCCAAAATGCTGACGATGATAGGAAAGGTTGTCGTCAGGATAATCAAGACAATCTTGGGCAAAATCCCATAACCTAGCCACAAGACCAAGATAGGAGCTATGGCAATAGTCGGAATGGTCTGCACAACCACCATCATAGGGTAAATCAAGTCATTGAGCCAAGTCAAACTGTCCATAAGCACAGCCATGAGACAGGCAATCAAGACTCCTAGAACCAACCCCAGTAAAGCCACTCTCAAGGTAGCCCAGCTATGGTGCCAGAGAAATTCTCTGTCACGAACAAAGGCCTGGAGAATTTCAAGAGGTGTCGGCAGGATAAACTTGGGGAGAAGTTTAAGAAAACCTGCTAACTGCCAGATTGACAAGACTCCTAGAAAACCCAATAGACTAATGTGTCGTCTCAGTATACTTTTCAAGTTTCTCATCAATACTTAAAATCTCTCCTACATTTATTTTGACATTGGCAAAGACATTATCTGCCTCACGCCCTGCCACTTCTAGCGATTCTTTAAGAATGCGCATGAGCTCATCAAACTCCCCTTCCAAGACCGTTTCAAATGGTGTCACCACCATGGTCACTTCTTGAGCTTGCAGATAAGCAATGACCTGATCGATAACAGCTATCCGATCAATCCCCTGTGATAGGGGTAAAACTTGCAAGGCAATGCTTGCTTTCATAACAACCTCCTCTTCTCGTTTTCCTTTGACAAAAAGAAAAACCTTTACCATATATGGAAAAGGTGCAGAATTAGACTAAGTATCGTTCCCTACGCTGGCATTACCCAGATCAGGTGCGGTCGAAGTTTAACACTTCCTCTCAGACTGTACACAGACTCCCATATATTATATGGACATATGATAGCGCAAAACAAAAAAAAAGTCAAGGAAACTGCTTACAGAAAAGAGCAGGAAATTTTTCCTGCCCCAATTTTCTATACTCGTACTCCATCACTGTTTACTCTGTAGCCATCCACCGTCGTATTGACAGCTAAGACGCCTGAAGAGTAGGAATAATACCACTTACCTGAGACTTGATACCAACCTGTTTTCATTGCCCCTGAACTATCCAGATAATACCAAGAGCCATTTTCCTTTAACCATCCTGTCTGCATTTCACCAGATGATTTCAAATAATACCAACTTGAACCATCCTTCAGCCATCCCGTTGATTTAGATCCATTTGATTTAAAATGATACCAACTACCATTTATTTTTTTCCAACCAACAGTCAGAAAATCATTGGAACTACCTTCTGTTTGATTCTGCGATGACGCAACCTCCTCTAACTGAATATAACGACGACTTCCACTATAAGATATATAACTCAACCACTTGTACCCATCTTTTTCAAGTACCTGATCATAATGAACACTCTCACCTGGAGAATAATATGCAATTGAAGTTGCACTAACTAAAGGTTTATTTTTTATAGCTGCCTTATTCTTAAAATAATGTGTTCCTCCTGTCGAAAACAACGGTTGACTATCGAATACTTTGCCACTACTTACTACATTACCCCCATCCAAATCTTTAAAATGAATAAATCCTGTCATCGTATTGGCTTTTATAATTCGTTTATTATAGGATCCTGTATAACCATAGTTGTATTCCTCAATTTCTATATTATCCCCCATTACATTCGAAACCCAGGCAACGTGACCATACGTTCCTGCAGTAGACCAAGCAATGGAACCAATCGTCGGTGTATTATCGACACGATAACCTTCACGACGAGCACGATGCCCCCATTCATTCGCATTTCCATAAGCAGCTGGAATCTCAAAACCATTTACACCACTTAAGCGAAAAGCTGCAAAAGAAGTACATTGACGAGAATACATGCGCCACTTATCAATCTCCTGGCTGCCATTTTTATAATGAATAGGATAATCATCCCCTCGCGCAATCGACCCGTTCCCTCCAGAATAGGCATATACACTATCACCCGCTGCTAGGATCAATCCTACTACTAAAAAAGGAACAACCTTTTTAACTGATTTTCTAAAAGAAAACCCTGTCTCTGTTACTGTAAATGGTGAAATTTTCATTCTTCCTCCTTGAAAATAATATAGTACTCAATGAAAATTAAAGATCAAACTAGGAAGCTAGGCGCAGGCTATACTTGAGTATGGCAAGGCGAAGCTGACGTGGTTTGAATTTGATTTTCGAAGAGTATAAATCGAAGATTGCCTTCACTTAAACTATTCGAAGAAAAAAGAAAAAGTGAGAAAATTTCTCACTTTAGTCCAGATAATGAATCAAATTCTTTTCCGTAAGGATATCTGAGTAAGTAAAGGACTCAACATAAACATTAGCTTGCTTATCTCCTTCAACGTTCCCAAATTCCACGATAAATAGGGATGGATAAACTTCAATTAGCTTACCCAATCTATTTTTTTGGCGCTTACGTCCATTTTCCAAAGTCATTTCAATTACATGACCCTCATGCGCCTTGATTTCTTCTTTAATTTTTTTCATCTTGGCTACATCTGTAAATGCATCTGTCATTTTATGCCTCCCTTTTTGAGATACTTGAAAATTTATTGTATTCTTTTTGGAAAATTAATTCCACCGTTCCACGAGCTCCACTACGGTTTTTCTCAATAATAACTTCTACCTTATTATTTGGTATACCTTCCTCTTCTTCACCACCACGCTCATAGTAATCGTCGCGATAAAGAAAGGCTACGATATCAGCGTCCTGCTCAATAGACCCAGATTCACGAATATCAGACAAGACTGGTCTCTTGTCCTGACGTTGTTCTACACCACGAGAAAGCTGACTTAGAGCAATTACAGGAACCTTCAGTTCCTTAGCTAAAATTTTCAACTGACGTGAAATTTCTGAAACTTCTTGTTGGCGGTTTTCTCGACCAGTTCCCGTGATCAATTGAAGGTAGTCTATCAAAATCAAACCAAGATTTCCAGTTTCTTGAGCCAGTTTACGTGAACGTGATCGAATCTCTGTAATCCGAATCCCTGGTGTATCATCGATATAGATACTTGCATTAGCCAAATTACCTTGGGCAATGGTATACTTTTGCCATTCCTCATCGGTCAATTGACCCGTACGAATAGAATGCGACTCCACCAACCCTTCTGCCGCAAGCATACGGTCTACTAGACTCTCTGCACCCATTTCGAGCGAAAAGATAGCAACCGTTTTGTCCAACTTGGTTCCAATATTCTGAGCAATATTCAAGGCAAAGGCTGTCTTACCAACCGCCGGACGAGCTGCTAGAATAATCAACTCCTCCTCGTGCAGACCAGTCGTCATATGATCCAAATCACGATAACCTGTCGCAATACCAGTAATATCGGTCGTTTGTTGCGAGCGAGATTCCAGATTTCCAAAGTTGACGTTCAACACATCTCGAATGTTCTTAAATCCACTTCGATTTGCATTTTCACTGACATCAATCAGCCCTTTTTCTGCCTGAGCAATGATTTCATCAGCTGGTTGCGAAGCCTCGTAAGCTTGGTTGACAGACTCTGTCAACTTAGCGATTAAACGCCGAAGCATAGCCTTTTCTGCAACAATTTTAGCATAGTACTCCGCATTGGCAGAAGTTGGCACAGAATTGACAATCTCAACCAAGTAAGACAAGCCACCAATATTCTGTAAATCCCCTTGATTATCAAGAATGGTACGAACCGTTGTTGCATCTATAGCATCGCCACGATCGGATAAATCAACCATGGCTTGGAAAATCAATCGATGGGCATACTTAAAAAAGTCGCGAGACTCAATGTATTCTCGCACAAAAACAAGCTTACTCTCATCAATAAAGATAGCCCCCAAAACGGATTGCTCAGCCAAAATATCTTGAGGTTGTACTCGTAACTCTTCTACTTCTGCCATCAGACTTCCCTTCCTTTTACAATCTTGTCAAGAAGGTGTAAATTTATCCTTCTTTCACACGAAGATTGATCACACTTGTGATATCTTGATAGATTTTCACTGGTACATCAATCAAACCAACTGCTCGAATCGGAGCTTGTACTTGGATATGACGTTTATCAATCTTAATTCCAAATTGCTTTTGCAATTCTTCTGCAATTTTCTTATTGGTAATAGAACCAAAGGTACGACCATCTGGACCAACTTTTTCAACAAATTCTACAACAGTTTCCTCTGCTTCAAGTTGTGCTTTAATTGCTTTTGCTTCTGCAATCATCTCAGCATGAGCTTTTTCTTCAGATTTTTGTTTACCACGTAGTTCACCTACCGCTTGAGCAGTCGCTTCTTTGGCTAGATTCTTTTTGATAAGAAAGTTTTGCGCATACCCTGTTGGTACTTCCTTAATTTCGCCTTTTTTACCTTTTCCTTTAACATCTGCTAAAAAGATTACTTTCATTCTTCTTTCTCCTTTTCCTTTATTTCATTTAATACAATTTCTGTCAGTTTTTCACCTGCTTCTGACAAGGTTAAATCCTTAATTTGAGCTGCTGCCAAATTAAAGTGGCCGCCACCTCCCAGCTCTTCCATAATCCGTTGTACATTCATTTTACTACGACTTCGAGCTGAGATAGAGATAAATCCTTGTGTATTCTTCGCAAGAACAAAACTCGCTTCAATACCTGACATGGCTAACATGGCATCTGCTGCCTTACTAATAACAACTGTATCATAGCATTTCGAGTCCGTAGCCTCTGCTATCAATACATCTGAACCTAATTTACGCCCCTGTAAAATCAGTTCATTGACCTCACGATATTCTTCAAAATCTGTCGCAGCGATTTCTTGGATAGCAATACTATCACTTCCGCGCGTTCTGAGATAGCTAGCAACATCAAATGTCCGACTAGTCACTCGGGAGGTGAAATTTTTAGTATCCAGCATCATACCAGCCATTAAAACACTGGCTTGCATACGACTCAAACGATTTTTCTTAGAATTTTGGAACTGAATCAATTCCGTTACCAACTCACTGGCACTGCTTGCACCACTTTCGATATAAGTGATAACTGCATTATCAGGAAAATCCTGATCCCTTCTGTGGTGGTCAATAACGATGGTCTGTGTAAACAAATCATAAAAATCTTTTGATAAAGTTAAAGCTGTCTTTGAATGGTCTACAAGTATCAACAAAGAACGATTAGTCACCAAGCCCATTGCCTCCTTAACAGACAACAACTTCGTAACTCCTTCTTTTTCTAAGAATGAAACAGCTCGTTCAATATCCGGTGACATTTGATCTTCATCATAAAGAGCATAGCTATTTTCAGTCACATTACTAGCAAACAACTGCATACCTACAGCAGAGCCCAAAGCATCCATATCTAGATTTTTGTGACCAACTACAAAAACCTGATCCACACTTCGAATTTTATCTGAAATAGCCGTCATCATAGCGCGCGTACGTGTCCTTGTACGTTTGATTGACGCCGCAGATCCACCACCAAAATAAACGGGATTTTTCGTTTCATCATTCTCCTTGACAACCACCTGGTCGCCACCACGCACTTCAGCCAAGTTCAAGTTGAGCAATGCAACTTTCCCAATTTCATCATGATTTCCATCACCATAAGAAAATCCCATACTCAAGGTCAAAGGCAACTGTCTCTGTTTTGACTCTTCTCTGAAAGCATCAATAACAGAAAATTTATCATTCATCAAACCCTCAAGCACCGTATAGTCCGTAAACAGATAAAAACGATCCATACTTACTCGACGGGAGAACATGGCATGTTTACCAGCAAATTCTGAAACAAAATTGGCTACAAAACTATTGATATGACTGATATCAGACTCGGATGTTTCATCTTCTAAATCATCGTAGTTGTCAACAGAAACGATTCCAATCACAGGCCGACTCGTCACTAACTCAACAGTCGCTTCGTATTCTCCAGACACATCAAAGAAGTAAAGAACTCCAGATACCTTGTCCATATGAACCGAATAACGGGTTTCACCCAAGGTGGCATAAGAACCTGGATTCCCTACAGAAGCCTTTATAATTGTTTGAATTAATGCCACATCAATCTCGCCCACTTCATTAGTCAAAATCAATTCAGCATAAGGATTAAACCATTCAACTTCACCTGACGACAAGTCTAATTTAATAACTCCAACAGGCATCTGTTCTAACAAGGTTGTCAAACTTTCTTCAGCTTGATGGTTTACATACTGGATTTGTTCTACTTCACTCCTTGAGTAGTAGTCTCTCTGATGGATGAACAATAAAATATATGAACCCAAAATAAGTAGCAAAAGAAATAGCGTTACCAGTGTATTCGTTACAAAAACAAGTTGCACAGATAGCACTCCGAACGCCACTATTCCTAATATTAAGGGGAAAATAGGACTTACATAAAATTTTTTCATTCCAAACCTCTTGGCACCCATTATACCATAATAACCACCAAAAAGCGACTTTTTAAAAGTGTAATCAGTAATTCTACAAACTATAAGAAAAAGGAGGTTTACAACTCAGTAAACCTACCTTTACACATATTGAAATTAAGATTCTTTAACTTCTAACAAGCCAATCTCGCCATCCTCACGACGATAAATCACATTGGTTGTTTGATCTTCAACATCCACATAGATAAAGAAATCATGTCCCAACAAATCCATCTGTAGAATAGCTTCTTCCAAATCCATTGGTTTTAAATCAATTTGTTTTGAACGAACAACTCTAGACTGGACAACATTTGGATCTTCCACCAAAGCATCTGTAAATAATTGACTAGTTGCCACCTTATTTTTATTTTTACGCTCGATTTTTGTTTTATTTTTACGAATCTGACGTTCAATTTTATCGGTTACAAGGTCAATTGAACCATACATATCTTGAGACACATCTTCTGCACGAAGAGTAATAGAGCCAAGCGGAATCGTTACTTCCACTTTAGCAGTTTTTTCACGATACACCTTCAAGTTAACTCGAGCATCCAACTCTTGTTCAGCTTGAAAATACTTTTCGATCTTTTCGAGTTTAGAAACTACATAATCACGAATTGCTTCTGTTACTTCTAGGTTTTCACCACGGATACTATATTTAATCATATGAGTACCTTCTTTCTAAACATTTTTGTTTTTCTGATTTCATTATAACGCTTTCATTTTATTTTTGCAAATTTTTTCCTCATCTTACAAGGGAAAAAGTTTTTACATCCTCAGCACCAGCTTCTGCCAGCAGTTTCTTCACACGATTTATAGTTGTTCCTGTAGTATAAATATCATCTATAAGTAGGATTTTCTTAGGAATGCTGACTCCACTTTTAATAAAGAACGGAAGTTCTGTCGCCAGACGTTCTGAGCGACTTTTAGAAGAACTAGCTCTCTCTTCTCTTTTCTCTAATAAATCCAGATACTTGAAACCTGCTGCTTCAACTAAACCTTCAACCTGATTAAATCCTCTGTCAAGCAATCTTTCAGGACTTAGGGGAATGACTACAAATTGATACTCTTTGTACTTTTTCAACTCCTCACTTAAAAATGAAGAAAAAACTTTTCTTAAAAGGAAGTCCCCATCAAACTTATACCGACTGAAAAAATCTTTCATAGCTTGATTGTAAGTAAAAATCGCTCTATGATTGACCTCAACTCCTTCTTTACACCAAAATTGACAATCTTGACACTTTGTTGACAAACCTGTTTTCATACAATTTGGACAGTTCTTTTCTCCAATTCTCTCAAAAGTAGAGTCACAGTCTGAACAAAGACAAGAGTCACCATTCTTCAGAAGTAAGAGACTACTAAAAGTTAAGACAGTCTTCATTGTATGCCCACATAGCAAACACTTCATAAGCCTGCCTCCTTGTTCATCTGCTGAATTTCCTTAATTGCCTTCTTGATTGAATCATTTAATCCGTCATGAAAGAAAAGCAAATCTCCTGTCGGTCTATCCATGCTTCGTCCAACTCGGCCACCAATCTGAATCAAACTAGACTTGGTAAACAAACGATGATTGGCCTCTACTACAAAAACATCCACACAAGGGAAGGTAACTCCACGTTCCAATATCGTCGTACTAATCAGTATTGTCAATTCTCCATCTCGAAAAGCTTGTACTTGCTCTAATCGATCTTCTGTTACAGAAGACACAAAGCCAATTTTCTCATTTGGAAATTGCTCCTGTAAGATTTCTTTTAGCTGCTCCCCTTTTTTAATTTCTGATGCAAAAATGAGTAAAGGATAAGCTGTCTTTCTCTGTTTCTCAATATAAGTCTTTAACTTTGGTGACAAACGATTTTTATCCAAATAGCGATTAAAATCCGATAACCAAACTGGCTTAGGAATAATCAATGGATTCCCATGGAATCGTCTAGGCAAACTCAATCTTTTTAGTTCCCCTAAACGAACCTTCCTATCTAACTCATCTGTCGAAGTCGCTGTTAAAAAGATTCTCAGCCCATTCTCCTTTACACTATTCTTGACAGCATGGTAAAGCGTTGGATTGTCAACATAAGGAAAGGCATCTACTTCATCCACTATCAGTAAATCAAATGCTTGATAAAACTTCAATAACTGATGGGTCGTCGCAACAACTAATGGGGTTCGGAAGTACGGTTCTGATTCTCCATGTAGAAGAGCTATCTCGCAAGCAAAATCATCTTGCAGGCGCTTGTACAGCTCCAAACAAACATCTATGCGAGGACTGGCCAAACAAACTGCACCACCCCTATTAATCACCTTAGCCACAACTTGATAAATCATTTCTGTCTTTCCTGCTCCTGTTACCGCATGAACCAAGGTTGGTTCTTGCTCATCTACTGCTTGAATCAGTCCCTCTGACACCTTCTCTTGAAAAGGAGTTAATTGACTACGCCATTTAAGAACATCCTGTTTAGGAAAATCCTCCTGCGGAAAATAGTATAAAGCTTGGTCACTCCTGACTCGCTTCATCAGCAAGCACTCTCGACAATAGTAAGCACCGATGGGCAAATACCATTCTTCCAGAATAGTACTATCACAACGTTGACAGAAAAGTTTCCCCTTCTCCTTTCTCATTGCTGGAAGTTTCTCCGCCAACTGACGTTCCTCTTTAGTTAATTCATTCTCAGTAAACAAACGACCGAGATAATTTGGATTTACTTTCATACTTCTTTATTCGTAAAAACCTAGCGCTTTAGATGATTTTTTAGTACAATTAAATCATGGAATTTAGAACAATTAAAGAAGACGGTCAAGTCCAAGAAGAAATCAAAAAATCCCGCTTTATCTGTCATGCCAAGCGTGTTTATAGCGAAGAAGAGGCTCGTGACTTCATTACTGCCATCAAAAAAGAACACTACAAAGCGACACATAATTGCTCTGCATTTATTATTGGAGAACGTAGTGAAATCAAACGTACAAGTGATGATGGTGAGCCTAGTGGTACTGCTGGCGTTCCCATGCTTGGGGTACTAGAAAATCACAGCCTCACCAATGTCTGTGTGGTCGTGACACGCTACTTTGGTGGTATTAAACTAGGCGCTGGAGGATTGATTCGTGCTTACGCCGGCAGTGTGGCCTTAGCTGTCAAAGAAATTGGCATCATTGAAATAAAGGAACAGGCTGGAATTGCTATTCAAATGTCCTACGCTCAGTACCAAGAGTACAGTAACTTCCTTAAAGAACATAATCTCATGGAGCTAGATACAAATTTTACAGATCAAGTCGATACGATGATTTATGTTGATAAAGAAGAAAAAGAAACTATTAAAGCTGCACTTGTAGAGTTTTTTAATGGAAAAGTCACTTTAACTGACCAAGATTTACGCGAAGTTGAAATTCCTGTAAACTTAGTGTAAACAATGGATAATACAGTGTTTCACTAACATTTTCACCGCTACTTCAATTAACAAAATAAAAAGATGTTTGACAAGACCTACTAGAAAATGAAGCAATTCAAAAAGAAAACGGATAACTTTCTTCTTTACACCTATTTACTAGAATTAGCTTATCACAATCACTTGAAAATTAATGGCTTAGACCTATGATATAAAAAAATCCTATCACTTCGATAGGATTTCTATATTTTACAAATGGTATAGATAGCGTTATACTAGAGATATCTTATACAAAGAGGTATTCATATGTCTATTTATAACAACATTACTGAACTAATCGGTCAAACTCCGATTGTTAAACTCAACAACATTGTACCAGAAGGTGCTGCGGACGTCTATGTAAAGCTTGAAGCATTTAATCCTGGTTCTTCTGTAAAAGATCGTATTGCTCTTAGCATGATTGAAAAAGCTGAACAAGACGGTATTCTAAAACCGGGTGCTACTATTGTTGAAGCAACAAGTGGAAATACTGGTATTGGACTTTCATGGGTAGGAGCTGCTAAAGGGTATAAAGTTGTTATCGTTATGCCTGAAACTATGAGTGTTGAACGACGTAAGATTATCCAAGCCTATGGTGCCGAACTCGTCCTCACTCCTGGTAGCGAAGGAATGAAAGGTGCTATCGCAAAAGCCCAAGAAATCGCTGCTGAACGTGATGGTTTCCTTCCTCTTCAGTTTGACAATCCAGCTAATCCAGAAGTACACGAAAGAACAACAGGAGCTGAGATACTAGCTGCTTTCGGTAAAGATGAATTAGATGCCTTTGTTGCTGGAGTTGGTACCGGTGGAACAATTTCTGGTGTTTCTCATGCACTCAAAACAGCAAATTCAGGTATTAAAGTTTATGCAGTGGAAGCAGACGAATCTGCTATTCTATCTGGTGAAAAACCTGGTCCTCACAAAATTCAAGGTATCTCAGCTGGATTTATTCCTGATACACTGGATACAAAGGCTTATGATGGTATCGTTCGTGTAACATCAGACAACGCTCTCGCACTCGGCCGTGAAATTGGCGGAAAAGAAGGCTTCCTTGTAGGGATTTCTTCAGCTGCAGCTATCTACGGAGCCATCGAGGTTGCCAAAAAATTAGGTACAGGTAAAAAAGTCCTTGCTCTAGCACCAGATAACGGCGAACGTTATCTATCTACAGCACTCTATGAATTTGAAGTTTAGTCTCCTAAATACAATTGGCCCTTATTATAGGGCTTTTTGTTTTATACTCAATGAAAATCAAAGAGCAAACTAGGAAGCTAGCCGCAGGCTGCTCAAAACACTGTTTTGAGGTTGCAGATAGAACTGACGAAGTCAGTAACATATACCTACGATAAGGCGACGCTGACGTGGTTTGAAGAGATTTTCGAAGAGTATTAACTATTTCTAATTGAGTGATGCTAGGTAAAAAACAATTTCAGGAGAAATCTAATCCCTATACAAAAAAGGAAGCAAATTTGCTTCCTTTCTATGATTAGTTATTCAAGGCTGCTGCCATTGTAGCTGCAACTTCAGCTTCAAAGTCGTTTGCAGCTTTCTCGATACCTTCACCAACTTCAAAGCGAGCGAACTCAACTACTGAAGCGTTAACTGATTCAAGGTATGCTTCAACTGTCTTGCTATCATCCATGATGTAAACTTGTGCAAGAAGTGTGTATGCTTGGTCAACTTTAGTGTTGTCAAGCATGAAGCGATCCATTTTACCTGGGATGATTTTGTCCCAGATTTTTTCTGGTTTGCCTTCTGCAGCCAACTCAGCTTTGATGTCAGCTTCAGCTTGAGCAATCACTTCATCAGTCAATTGAGCTTTTGATCCATACTTCAAGTGTGGAAGGGCTGGTTTGTTAACCATTGCACGGCTTTCGTTGTCTTGGTCGATAACGTGGTTCAATTGTGCCAACTCATCTTTAACGAATTGCTCATCCAATTCTTTGTAAGAAAGAACTGTTGGTTTCATCGCTGCGATGTGCATTGACAATTGTTTAGCAAGTGCTTCGTCTCCACCTTCAACAACTGAAATAACACCGATACGTCCACCGTTATGTTGGTAAGCACCAAAGTGTTGTGCATCTGTTTTTTCAATCAATGCAAAACGACGGAATGAGATTTTTTCTCCGATAGTTGCTGTTGCAGATACGTATGCAGCTTCAAGTGTTTCACCTGAAGGCATTGTCAAAGCAAGAGCTTCTTCATTGTTAGCAGGTTTTCCTTCAGCAATAACTTTAGCTGTAGTATTTACCAATTCAACGAATTGAGCGTTTTTTGCAACGAAGTCAGTTTCAGCGTTTACTTCAATAACTGCTGCAACATTACCGTTAACATAAACACCAGTCAAACCTTCTGCAGCAACACGGTCAGCTTTCTTAGCTGCCTTAGCCATACCTTTTTCACGAAGCAATTCAATCGCTTTTTCGATGTCACCGTCTGTTTCTACAAGCGCTTTTTTAGCGTCCATAACTCCGGCACCAGATTTTTCACGCAACTCTTTTACAAGTTTAGCTGTAATTTCTGCCATTTTGATTCTCCTATATTTTTTAAAAATAGGAGAGCCGGGCTAAGCCCCGCCCTCCTAGGTAATTACTATTTATATGAATTAAGCGTTGTCGCCTTCTACAACTTCAACGATTTCTTCAATTGAATCTGCTTGAGTTTCTGAAGCTGCAAATTCTGCTTCAACTGCTGCTGCATCTTCACCTTGACGTCCTTCGATGATAGCGTCAGCCAATTTAGCTGTAATCAATTTAACAGCGCGGATAGCGTCATCGTTAGCTGGGATGATTACATCGATATCATCTGGATCAGTGTTTGTATCAACCATCGCTACAACTGGGATTCCCAATTTTTTAGCTTCTTTAACAGCGATTTGCTCTTTATGTGGGTCAACTACGTACATCACATCTGGAATACGAGGCATATCTTCGATACCACCCAAGAATTTTTCAAGACGTGCACGTTGTTTGTTAAGAAGTGCAACTTCTTTCTTAGGAAGAACTTCGAAAGTTCCATCTTCTTCCATACGTTTGATTTCTTTCAAACGAGCGATACGTTTTTGGATTGTTCCCCAGTTTGTAAGAGTTCCACCCAACCAACGGTGGTTGATGAAGTATTGACCTGAACGTACTGCTTCTTCAGCAACTGCATCAGCTGCTTGTTTCTTAGTACCAACAAACAATACAACTGCATCGTTAGCTGCTGCATCACGCATGAAGTCGTATGCTTGGTCAGCGTATTTTACAGTTTGTTGCAAGTCGATAACGTGGATTCCGTTACGCTCAGTGAAGATGTACTTAGCCATCTTAGGGTTCCAGCGACGAGTTTGGTGACCAAAGTGTACACCAGCCTCAAGAAGTTGTTTCATTGAAATTACTGCCATGAGTATTTCTCCTTTTTGTTTTTTTCCTCTTCTTGACTTCAACTCGCAAAACGACCCAAGGGCAACTGTCTCACAATTCATCAAGAATGAGTATTATCGTTCACACGACAAGTTTCATTTTACCATACTTTTCCAATATTTTCAAGCTATTTTGATATAATTTTTTAATAGGGATTGTCACGGTAAAACATAAAAAAGAGGGCTCTATTCGAGTCCCTCTGTAAATTAATCTGCGTAAATATATGTAACAAAACCTTCAGAAGTTGTTGTTGGATTGAACCATCCACGGTGATTTCCAATTGTACGATTACCTGCATAATTTGATTCTGATACTTGAATACTTGTTGATGATGAAACAGCTGTAACTACCGCTACGTGTCCATATCCACCATCGTTCCAACATGCAATCGCACCAACTTGAGGTGTTGAACCTGTACGGAATCCTGCAGCAGCTGCACTTGTAGCCCACTGTGCTCCATTACCCCAATAGTCTCCAGCCCAAGGTGCTAATGTTTTAACTCCCCATGTACATTCTCCAATTGGATAACTTGAAGCATTTGTACTGTATGTTGGACGAACTTTTGCACGGACAGGTGCTGCCGCAGATTCAGATACTGCTTGCACTTGAGCTGTTAAGTTAGTGTTTGCTGAAGCAAGTACTGATTGTTGTTGGCTAGC
The DNA here is from genome assembly GCA_905221095.1 of bacterium. GTDB lineage: Bacteria > Bacillota > Bacilli > Lactobacillales > Streptococcaceae > Streptococcus. The sequence goes on along the minus strand of CAJNBV010000009.1, from coordinate 42,502 downwards.
TTGTTTTTCTTTATAAGCTGTCTCTGCCGCTGCTGCTGCTTTTGCTGCCGCTTCTGCTTCTGCTTTTTTCTCTAGCAAACTTGCTTTTTCATCTTCTGCTGTCGCTTTTTCAGCAGCAAGATTTAATTCTGCAGCTTTCAACTCAGCTTGTTTCGTTGTTAGAGCTTGTGCATCATCAGACAATTTCTGTTGATTTGCAATAACTGTATTAATTGCGTCATTGTTTGCCACTTGCTTCTCAGAAATTGCTTTTTTATCTGCTTTTTGTTGTTCCAACATTTTGTTGTTAGCAGATACGATTTCACTCATTGCTGCAACACGTGAAATAGCTTCTGTAATTGATTTTGAGTTTACAATTGTATTGATGTAGCTAGTTGCCGCTCCATTTGTTTGAGCACTGCGAGCTTGTTTTTCCAAAGAATCATTGCGAGATACAATGTTTTTAGAAAGTTCTGTAATCTCACTCTCAAGTTTTTTGGATTCTGCTTGTAATCTATCATTTTCAGCTTGCAAGTTAGATTGCTCAGCTTGGATAGCTGATACTTGCTCCTGAATTTGGTCAACTTGTTTTTGGGCTTCTTGTTGTTGTGCTGTTAAGTTACTAATTTTATTATCTTGAGCAGCAATTTTGTCATCAGTCGTTTCTGCATGCGCAGTTGTTAAAACAGCTACTTGAGAAACCATTACTGTACTTAATAAAAGTGACGCTAAGATTTTTTTCTTCATAATTACGTAGATACTCCTTCTTTTAAAGACAATACTAGTATACCAAAAAAAGGCCTAATGAATATTACGCCTTTGTTACATTTTTGTTTCTTTCTCATAGATAATATTTTTCAAAAATAAACTGAAAAATAAGCATCCACACAAGATTTAAAATCATGGATGGTACTAGGCTATAAACGATAAAAATCGGCAGACTATCTACAGTTAAACCTACCACTAATGCAAAGAGATAAGCTCCCATATCAAATAGAAAACTCATAACAATCATAGCCAAGATTCTTGTCCAACGATTCAACAAAATAACACTATTCAATTTATGAAGAAACGCTCCCAATAAGATAAATAAGAGAGTTGCAATCCCTATTAGATGGAAAAAGTAAACATCGTAAACCAAACCTATCACAAAACAATAGACTAGGTAGAGATACTCTGATACTTCTATCGTCTCAAATAAGAGAAATAGAAAAAGAAAATGACTAGCCAAATGTACATGGGGGAAAAATGAGCCCAGAAGCTGGCTAATATGGGCATCAATTAGAACAAAGAAAGGAAGCAATAAAAACACTCCAACTCGCTTCAACTGTCTCATTATGAATTCCCCACTAATTCTATCACATCTACATTATGAGTATCTGCACTCAACTTAACAGTTACTTCTCGTGTCAAATAGTCCGTACTATGCGTTGTGGCAACCACTTCACCAACAGGAATATCCGCAACGTTAAAGTTTCCTAATCCACCCGTTGTCACCTTATCGCCTGCACTAATATCGCTATTGCTATTTAATTGACTGATTTTAAGAACTTCATTTTCCTTGTCGTAGCCAACAATAATTCCATAAATTGTAGTAGTGCCGTGTTGAATTTTAACAGAAATCTTATCAGCATTTTCCGTATTTGTCAGAAGGTTAACCATAGTAGAGTTCTCCTCTACTTTTGAAACGCTCCCAATCAAACCACCATTTGCAATAGCTAACATGTTCTCAGAAGCCCCTTTTGATTTACCTACATCTAAGGTCAATTCCTGCTTCCAAGATACCGGAGAACGCATAATAACATCTGCTGCCAAAGTCTTTGTGGCTTGCAATTTAGACTTCATATCAAGCAATTGGCGCAGTTGCTCATTTTCTGTCTTTAAACTTTCCGCCTCATTTGATTTAACTTCTAACTGGTAAATCTGTTTCTTCAAACTTTCATTTTCATTATATGTTCTTGTCAAATGAGCCAAATCTGATTTGACAGAATCAAACCACTGAAAAGGTTTTTGCACAACCCTATCAACCAATGAGATTCCATCTCCTAATTTCGTCACAATTGCGCTTGAATAAGTCGTCGCTAAGAGAGCTGACACAAGCAGAACAGTGACAAAAACAATAATGACATATTTTGATTTTTTAAAACGGTTCATATCCCTACCTTTATATCAAAAACTGTTACAGTAACTTTTTTATAAATTCCTGAAAGCTACTAAGATTTTAAGAAAAATAAGCAACAACCAAGTACAAGAATAACAAGAATGGTCAGCGTATCCTTTCGCGTCCATTTCAATTGTCGGTATTGACTTCTACCTTTTCCACCCTGATAACCACGCGCTTCCATGGCGATAGCCAAGGAATCCGCACGTTTTAAACTTGTCGCAAAAAGAGGAATCAAAATGGGAATCATCGCCTTTACTTTTTGAACAATGCTTCCTTCACCAAAATCCACTCCACGCGCTTTCTGTGCATTCATAATCCGCGTCGTATCATCCATCAAGGTTGGGACAAAACGTAGACTCATGGACAGCATCAATCCAATTTCATGAACTGGAACTTTCACACGTTTTAAAGGCGCTAACAAAGCTTCAACAGCTGATGCCAAACTTAATGGCATAGTCGTTAAGGTTAACAAAGTTGAAAAGAAAATAATTAATACAAAGCGACAAAAAATAATTCCGGCTTGTTGCAAAGCATAATCCGTGATTCTCACAAACGAAAACTCAAATAAAACATTCCCACTAGAAATGAAAAACAGTTGAAAAATAGTTGTGAAGGCAATCAAGAAAAACATAGACTTCAAGCCCTGAATAAAAAATGAAAGAGATACTCCTGACAAGGCAATAAATATCCCTGTTGCTATAAAAAGAATCAGATTCGTCAAAGGATTATTAGCCCAAAAAACGATCAAAATCAGTAGCATCATAGCCAGCAATTTGCTACGTGGGTCCAACCGGTGAACAATCGAATCCCCTGGGATATAACGCCCCAAAATCATACTATCCATTTAGCGACTCCTTGAACTCCTCTATCTTAATCGGTAATCGTTTAAATGACACGCCTCTATCAACCAATCGTTTACAAAAAGCTGTAATCTTAGGTACTCCCAACTGCACTTCTTCCATAAAAACAACATCTTGAAAGACATCACTTGGTTTGCCACCCTTCACTAAACGTCCCTTTTCCATCACATAGACTTGATTCGCATATTCAGCAACATCATCCATCAAATGCGTTACTAAGACAATGGTCATCCCTGACTGGTGAAGTTTTTTGAACAGGGTCATCAACTCTTTTCTCCCCAGGGGATCTAGACCTGCCGTGGGCTCATCTAAGACTAATATTGCTGGCTTCATGGCAAGTATGCCTGCAATGGCGACACGTCTCATTTGTCCACCTGACAACTCAAACGGGCTACGATCAAAAAGTGATTCATCAATTCCAACCAGAGCCAGTTTTTCACGCGCAATCTGCTCCGCATCTTCTTCAGAAACTCCAAAATTTTGCGGTCCAAAAGCAACGTCTTTCAAAACCGTTTCTTCAAAAATCTGATTTTCAGCAAACTGAAATACCAAGCCAACCTGTTTTCTAATTTGACGAATATCCTTGTTTTTAGAAGTCGAAGTGATTAAGGTATCAAAAACTCGCACAGTTCCTTGACTTGGCACCAATAACCCATTTAATAGTTGTAAAATAGTTGATTTACCGCTACCTGTGTGCCCAATTAAGGCCGTATAAGAACCATCTTCAATCGTCAAAGAAACATCCGACAAAGCTATTGAAGCTAAAGGAGTCCCTTCTTGATATGTAAAACTCACATTTTCTAGAGCAATTCCCATAGCTTATCCTCTAGCTCACTTTCTGTCAAATAATTTCCAGGCAAATCATAGCCATTCTGGCTCAAAGAATTTTTTAATTGATTGGCAAAAGGATCGTCTAATCCAATTTGATCTAAATCATTTCGAGAGAAAAGCTCTCTTGGACTACTAGTTGATTCAATTGACCCTTTTTTCATGACCAATACACGATCACTCATGGCAACTTCTTCCAAATCATGTGTAATGGAAATGACCGTCATATCATAGTCTTTTCGAATTCCTTTTACTGTCTCAATAAGTTCTCTACGACCCTCAGGATCCAACATACTCGTTGCTTCATCTAGGATTAAAATAGCTGGTCTTAGGGCTACAACACCTGCAATAGCCACACGTTGCTTTTGGCCACCCGATAAACGCGCTGGCTCTCTCTTTTTAAAGTCCAACATGCCAACCAAATCCAGAGCTTCCTCCACTCTCTTTTTCATTTCTTGACGAGAAAGTCCCTGATTTTCCAAACCAAAGGCAACGTCATCTTCAACAGTCGCTCCAACAAATTGATTGTCTGGATTTTGAAAAACCATACCGATTTGACGACGTATGTTCCAAACATTTTCCTCAGTCAGCCGTTGGCCATCGATTACAATCTCTCCAGATTCTGCTTCCAGTAAGCCATCAATTAATCGTACAGTCGTTGATTTACCACTACCATTGTGCCCTACAATCGAAAGCCATTCTCCACGTTTCACGTGAAACGTAATATCCTTCACATCGTAGTATTTCTGATTTTCTTTATAGCGAAAAGAAAGATTTTGTACATCAATTATTGATTTCATTTCGAACCAAATGTCCCTTTAAATACATAGGCACTACCCTTGAAATAGTCATAGCCAGAGTAGATAGTGAAAAACAAGGCTACATAAAGTAGAACTTGACCAATCAAAGTCCAATGTAATAGCAAGAAAATAATCGCAAACATCTGACTGAAAGTTTTAATTTTCCCAGGCATTGCTGCTGCTAAAACTGTTCCTCCAGTTTCAACCAGTAAAAGCCTTAAACCTGTCACAGCCAACTCACGACAGATAATCACTGCAACAATCCAAGCCGGAGCCATTCCTAACTCAATCAGCATAATAAAAGCCGACATAACTAGTAGCTTATCCGCCATAGGATCTGCAAATTTACCAAAATTACTGACCACATTCCATTTACGAGCTAAATATCCATCTAAATAGTCTGTAATACTGGCAATCGCAAAGATAATAGCTGCTACTATATGACTCTCTATCGAATTTCCTACTGTTAAAATAAAGATAAAAATAGGTATAAAGAGAATTCGACCTATTGTTAAGATATTTGGAATTTGTTCTTTTTTCATTCGTTTTTCCTTAATTTTTAGTAAAGGTTACAGTGATTTGTCCAGTCTGCGCTGTTAATTTCGATAAATCAACAGTCTGATTGTCTACTGTTAAGGCAACACCTTTGACAACACCTAAAGTAATGGTCACAGGATTTTTAGTTGAAACGCTTGTTTCCGCACTTTTATTATCCGGTGATAAAGTCACACCACCCTCAAGATCACTTTCTGAAATACTAACCCAACTTGTAACATCTGAAACTGCCAATTGCAATTTTGCAGTTTCCTTGCTCGTTTTATAAGCAACTTCTACTCGATTTCCTTCACCCGATACCGTTATAGATGGTTCTGCACTGGAAGAACTGCTAGATAAACTACTACTTGAAGAGTGGGGAACAGAGCTAGTTGAACTTATTGAACTTGTTGATTGAACCACACTGTAATTAGAAAGAGAAGACCCCTCTGGTTGAGTTTGAATATAGTTCCAAACATAATAGGTCACAAAAATTAAAATCGATAAGGCAAAAAGGATAAAATAAAATAAAGGTAAAAATGATGTTTTTTTCTTATTTTTCTTACTTGAACGTCTGCGCCCTGTCAACTCATCTTCATCAACATCTACTTCCTCATAAGTAATCATACTCCCAGAATCATAAGCATCCAAAACAATTTGGTCATCTAACTCAACAGCCCATGCATATTTTCTCAAGAAAGAGCGTGTGTAAAAAGGACTTGGAAGTTGATCGAAATCGTCTGCTTCCATTGCTTCCAACATATCTAACTGGATGTCTGTCTTTTTCTGCAATTCATCTAAACTCAATCCCTGATTGATTCTAGCTAATCGTAAAACCTCACCAATTGTTTTTTTCCTCATACTTGTCATCCCTTCTTTCTAGTGTCTATTATGATAGGTTACTACGATGGGAATATTGTAAAATCAACTATATCCCCTTCATCTATTAAGTGATGTCCTGCTTCAAAGACATCCTCTAAAGTAATTTCCTGTAAAATCTTTGGCAAATCAAAAATTGTCTCACCATTTTCAAAAGCATCATATTGTGTTGCAATAAATTCAAGAGAGTTCATGCTACTGAAAAATTCCCCAAACATCTCTCTTTTGATAATATCTAAATGATCCTCTGTAATATCCAAATCCTTTGTAAAATTACGAATGACCTTCCTAAACTGATGAGATAAAGCAACTGGCTCTTTCGTATCCATTGTCAACATAACAAAATGAAAACGACTTGTTACTTCAATTTCAAGAGATAAGGAAGCATCTATTTTACCTGATTCATATAATTTTTGAAAACGATCTGAAGTCCAACCAAACATCATTGCAAACAATAATTTTAATAAAATATGATGTCGATAGCAATCCCCCTCAGCAACTTCTCGATTACCTCTAACTCCAATCGCTAGTTTGGGAGAAGATACTTCCATTCTCATACTATCTGTTGGCTTTACATCTTGTAAAAGCAATTTTTCTCTTGCTACTTCCTGAAGATCTGAATCTTTCAGTTCTTTGCTTTCAAAATAGTCCTGTACTCGCTCCACATCAAAATTACCAACTAAAAACAGAGACATATTTACAGGTTTGTAAAATCTTGTAAAATTTTCTTGCAAATTAGTTAGATTGATTTGGGAAATGGACTCCTCACTTCCAACTATATCCGTTGCTAAAGGTGTACCAGGATACAAATTCGCTAAGGTTGAAAAGAATAAACACGAATCTGGATCATCTTGGTACATTTCTCGTTCCTGCTGGATAATATCCTGCTCTCTTAAAATGGAATCTTCAGTAAAATGCGCTGATGTTACCAATTCATCAAGTAAATCTAAATTCTCTAAGAGATAATCCGTCGATGAAAAAAGATAGTTTGTTTTTGTAAAGCTTGTAAAGGCATTACTGTCTGCACCTAGACTCGTAAAAGCCGACATCAAATCGCTAGAATCTTCTCTCTCAAATAATTTATGTTCAAGAAAATGAGCAATTCCTGCAGGATATTGTTTTACACCTCTGTCAACTCCTGTAACAAGCGTATCTACCGAGCCAAACTGTACAGTGACACTCCCGTAAACCTCTTTAAATTCCTTTTTAGGTAGAAGAGCTACTGTCAATCCGTTTGTCAAACGAGTTCGATAAACCATTTCTTTTACAGCTGGATAGTATTTTTCTTCAAAAACAACCTTTGTCATTCTATTCCTTCCATAAAGTAAATTGCTTGTAGCTTCACATTATTAGCTGCTCTACAAATAGCATCTTTGTCAATTTGCTCAAGCTTTTCAATCCAACTTTTAAAGTCTGCTGAAGATTTTCCAAGTAAGGCATTTTGATAAGCACGTTCAATCAATGAACCTTGATTATCTTGAGAAAGCAACAAAGACCGATGAATCATTTCCTTGGTCTGCTCTAACTCAAGATCTGTAAAATAACCTTTTTTTAAATCAAGCAGTTGATTATTCATCATTTTTCGAGCCTGATTCCGATTTTCTCGATCAATACCAGCATACATCCTTAAAAATCCACTAAATAAATCAAGCTGACTTGAAATGGTATAAGCTAATCCAGCATTTTCACGGACATTTGTAAAGAGCTTAGAATGAGCAAATCCACCCAGTAAACCATTCATTACAATCATGGATAAATGTTGCTCATCACCATATTCAGCAGAACAATGATAGCCCAACTCTAAAATAGACTGTCCCACATTTTTCCTAACCATTCCTTCCTGAAGGATATTGGAATAAGGTTGACAATACTGAATCTTTACATTACCTTCTCGATCTTTAAAACCAAATGATTCTAATACATTTTGAATTTCAACCTCATTAAAATCACCCAGGAAAAAGAAATCTATTCGATCATTAGCCAAAAATTCTTGTAAACAAGAATAAGAACTTTGTGGAGTTTCAGCTAAAATACGATTTCGTAAATCACTATATTCCAATTGGAGACGTTCATCATGAAAAAATAATTTATCTAATTCTTTATGTGCAAAATAAAAAGAATCATCCATATCAGCTGCTAAACTTGCTAGCAATTGCTTTCTCTCAATTTCAAATAAGGCCGAATCAAACCCATTATCAACTACAACGGGTGAAAAAAGAGTTTCTTTTACTAGTTCCAAAACCTGTGAAGTTAGCACATTTTTCCTACTTAAAAACTCATCACGAACATAAGTAAATGTCAATTCTACAATGTGACTTTGCCCTCTTCTGAAACAATTGGTTGACATATCTGTACCATATAGACTGGCCAAGTGTCTTCTCAAAGTTTGAGAAGTAGGATACATCTGGTTAGCTGTTTCTAGCATACTCGCACTCAACATGCGACCTGCAATCGTATCAAGAGATAATGGAGCTGTAAAACGCACGGTAATTTTGTTCGTTTTAAACTTCTTTGATTGGATAAAATGTGTTGAAATTCCACGCACTAACTCCATGATTTACCTCCTTATATACAGACTTCTATTATATCACGAAAACCTGAAATTTTCTTGTTCCCTGTAACACTTTTGAAATAAAAATCGCTTACATTTCTTCCTGTTTCTATCACTATTTTTAGGAAAATATGGTATAATACCAAAGATTGAGGTGAATTATGGAATACAAATTATTTGAAGAATTTATTACCCTCCAAGCACTACTCAAAGAACTTGGAATTACACATAGCGGAGGAGCTATCAAATCATTTCTCTCTGAACATTCTGTTTACTTTAATGGGGAATTAGAAAGTCGTCGCGGTAAAAAACTTCGTATTGGCGATAAAGTTGACATCCCTGACATGGACATTGACATCTTGTTGACACAACCTACTTCTGAAGAACAAGATGAATACCAAGCTGATAAAGTTGAAAAAGAACGAATCGCTAAACTCGTCAAAGAGATGAATAAGGGATTTAAAAGAGACAAATCGAAACCTGCTTCATCACCTAAAAGCAAACAAGCTCCGAGATTCCCTGGTAGATAATCATGTGGCTACAAAACCTATCTCTCAAGACTTTTCGTAACTACAAAGAGACGAAAATAGACTTTAATCCTAAATTAAATGTCTTTTTAGGACGTAATGCACAAGGAAAAACAAACATGCTAGAGGCTATCTATTTTTTAGCCTTAACGCGTAGTCATCGAACTCGAACAGATAAAAATCTCATTCATTTTGATGAGGAACAACTTCATCTTTCAGGTCTTGTTCAGAAAAAAACTGGATCCATTCCCCTAGAAATCGAACTAACACAAAAAGGCCGTGTGACAAAAGTTAATCACTTAAAACAGGCGCGCCTTTCAGATTATGTAGGACACATGAATGTTGTTTTATTTGCTCCTGAAGATTTACAACTAATTAAAGGAGCACCTTCGGTTCGACGGAAATTCATTGATATGGAACTTGGACAAATCAAGCCAATCTATTTATCTGACTTAACCAATTATAATCACATCCTAAAACAAAGAAACACTTACCTAAAATCAGCTCAAAAAATAGATGAAACCTTCCTTTCAGTATTGGATGATCAGCTAGTTGATTATGGATGTCGTGTAATGAATCACCGCTTAGATTTCATAAAAAAACTAGAATCATTTGGGCGTAAGAAACATTTTGAGCTCTCTAATCAGATTGAAGAGTTGTCAATATCCTATCAATCTTCTGTCAAGATAACTGATAAACAAAACTTATCCGAATCTTTCAAATTTGCTTTAGAAAAAAGTAGATCCAGAGATTTATTTAAAAAGAACACTGGTGTCGGTCCTCATCGAGATGATATTTCTTTTTATATAAATGGAATGGATGCTAGTTTTGGAAGTCAAGGCCAACATCGTAGTCTCGTCCTGTCTATAAAATTAGCAGAAATCGATCTAATGGAAAGTATTACTACAGAATCCCCGATATTATTGCTTGACGATGTTATGAGCGAGCTTGACAACACTAGACAGTTAAAATTATTAGAAACGATTTCTCAGTCAATCCAAACCTTTATCACAACAACAAGCTTAGACCATCTGCAAAATCTACCAGAAAATCTAAGTATCTTCACTATTCAGGATGGTAAAGTTGCTGTAAACTAAAATTGACAATATTGTAAAAGAACTCCTGTTTTCACGGGAGTTCTTTTTATTTCTTTTACATAGAATAATTTGGTGCCTCATTAGTAATTTGTACATCATGAGGGTGGCTTTCTTTCAAACCAGCACCAGACATTTCAATAAATTGAGCATTATCATGTAGTTCTTTAAGGTTAGCTGCACCACAGTAACCCATACCAGATCGGATACCGCCAATCATTTGGAAGACGATATCAGCTGCCGCTCCTTTATAAGCAACACGACCTTCAATTCCTTCTGGAACAAGTTTGTTTGCTTCATTGACAGAACCTTGGAAGTAACGATCGCTTGAACCTTTCTTCATTGCTGCAATTGATCCCATACCACGGTAAGTCTTGAATTTACGTCCTTGGAAGATTTCAGTTTCACCTGGTGCTTCGTCTGTTCCAGCAAACATTGATCCAAGCATAACTGCATTTCCACCAGCAGCAAGAGCTTTTACAATATCTCCAGAATACTTGATTCCACCGTCAGCAATGATAGTTTTACCATATTCACGCGCAACAGATGCAGCATCATAGATAGCTGTTACTTGTGGAACACCAACACCTGCAATTACACGAGTAGTACAGATAGAACCTGGTCCAATACCAACCTTGACAACGTCTACACCTGCTTCGTAAAGTGCGCGCGCTCCCTCAGCAGTAGCAATATTTCCAGCAATCAAAGTACGATCTGGGAAGTGAGCACGAATCTCAGCAATTTTACGCAAGACACCTGCAGAATGACCATGTGCAGTATCAATAACAATCGCATCCGCTCCTGCCTCAAAAAGTGCCTCTGCACGTTCAAAGGTATCTGAAGTAACACCTACTGCACCTGCAACTAAGAGACGACCAAACTCATCTTTAGCAGCATTTGGAAACTCAATAACTTTTTCAATATCTTTGATAGTAATCAAACCAGAAAGACGACCTTCTTCATCTACCAAAGGAAGTTTTTCAATACGGTGCTCTTGAAGAATACTCTCAGCTGTTGCAAGGTCTGTACCTACAGGAGCAGTCACAAGATTTTCACTAGTCATATGGTTTGAAATTGGTTGGTTATAATCTGAAATAAAACGAAGATCTCGGTTTGTCAAAATACCAACTAATTTACGATTTTCAAGTGTTTCAACAACTGGAACACCACTGATGCGGTAACGTCCCATAAGCTCATCTGCTTCAGCAATTGTATGTTCAGGCGTCAAGAAGAAGGGATCAATAATAACCCCATTTTCAGAACGTTTTACCTTGCGAACCTCGTCTGCTTGTTGAGCAATTGACATGTTTTTATGGATAACTCCGAGACCACCTGCACGAGCAATAGCAATAGCCATTTGACTCTCTGTTACTGTGTCCATAGCAGCGGTAATAATTGGGATATTTAAAGTCAAATTATCTGCCAATTTAGTTGTTAAATCTGCATCGTTAGGCAACACATGACTTTCAGCTGGAATAAGCAATACATCATCAAAGGTAAAACCTTTTTTCAAAAATTTAGTGTCCCAATTAGACATTCGAAGTTTCCTCTTTTCTTCCTTTTTGAGCTTGACTCTTTTTATATTGTATCTATCATACCATTCTATAAAAATTTGTCAAATGTTACAGGGGTAAATAAAAAACTATCTTTTCTTCGAAATAGAAATGATAGTTTCTTGTAAAATAAACTTAGTTAAAGTAATGAAGTCCCATTGCTCCTTTAACCTCAGATAGGGTTTGACCTGCAACTTCACGCGCTCTTTCACTACCTTTTTGAAGCATATTATACACTTCTCCCATATCCTTAGCAAATTCGATACGGCGCTCACGAATAGGACCCAGTTCACGTTCTAATATTTCAAGTAGATAACGCTTGGTCTTCACATCACCAAGACCACCTCGTTGATAATGTTCTTTCATTTCAGCAATTTCTTGAGCATCTTCTGGACGACCAAAAACATCTAGATAATGGAAAACCATATTTCCTTCAATCTTACCTGGATCTTCCACTCGAATATGATCTGGATCTGTATACATACTCATTACTTTTTTACGCAAAGTATCCGCATCATCAGCTAAATAAATACCGTTATTGAGGGATTTAGACATTTTAGCATTTCCATCTAAACCAGGCAAACGCCCTGCTCTCTCATTTTCTGGATAAATACCTTCCGGTTCTACCAAGACATCACAGTTATATGCATTGTTAAAAGAACGAACAATCTCACGGGTTTGCTCAATCATTGGTTTCTGATCTGTCCCAACAGGAACATAATTAGCCTTGAAAGCAGTGATGTCAGCTGCTTGAGCGATTGGATAGACCAAGAATCCTGTCGGAATGCTTTCTCCAAAGCCTTTTTGAGCAATCTCTGTTTTTACTGTGGGATTTCGTTCCAAACGTGCTAATGAAACCAGATTCATATAGTACATAGATAGTTCAGCCAGCTCTGGAATCTGGCTTTGAATAAAGATAGTCGATTTACTTGGGTCCAATCCAACTGCAAGGTAATCCAAAGCCACATTTCCAATAGACTCTACAATGGTTTGAGGATCTTTGGCGTGATCTGTCAAGGCTTGTTGGTCAGCCAAGAACACAAACATATCATACTTATCCTCTTCCTGTAATAAAACTCTATTTTTGAGACTTCCAACATAATGTCCAATATGCAATTTTCCTGTTGGACGGTCTCCTGTTAAAATAATGGGTTTAGTCATTTTATTCTCCTTCGATATAGTCCCTTCAATTATAGCATTTTTTTAATGAAATAACCGCAATTTATCAAAATAAATCAACCTTGCTATTCACGGTTTTGTGTAAAGTGTACTGTAAATGTAATTTACACAAAATTGACAGATAAAAATTTGAATATTTCCGTATTTTCTAGTAGAATAAATATATTACACATATAGGAGAAAAACATTGCTTACAGTATCTGATGTTTCACTACGTTTTAGTGATCGCAAACTTTTTGATGATGTCAATATCAAATTTACAGAAGGAAATACCTATGGATTAATCGGTGCTAATGGTGCCGGAAAATCAACCTTTTTAAAAATTTTAGCTGGAGATATCGAACCTACTACTGGTCACATCTCTCTTGGTCCAGATGAGCGTCTCTCTGTTCTCCGTCAAAATCACTTTGACTATGAAGATGAACGTGCCATTGATGTCGTTATCATGGGAAATGAAAAACTTTATAGCATCATGAAGGAAAAAGATGCTATCTACATGAAGGAAGATTTCTCAGATGAGGATGGCGTGCGTGCTGCCGAACTTGAAGGAGAGTTTGCCGAGCTTGGAGGCTGGGAAGCAGAAAGTGAAGCCTCTCAACTACTTCAAAACCTAAACATTCCAGAAGAATTGCACTACCAAAATATGAGCGAATTGGCCAATGGTGAGAAAGTGAAGGTTCTCCTCGCCAAAGCACTTTTTGGTAAACCAGATGTTCTTCTTTTGGACGAGCCTACTAACGGTTTGGATATCCAATCTATTACTTGGCTAGAAGACTTCTTGATTGACTTTGATAATACAGTTATCGTAGTATCTCATGACCGCCACTTCTTGAATAAAGTATGTACCCACATGGCCGACCTTGATTTTGGAAAAATCAAACTCTATGTCGGAAACTATGACTTCTGGAAAGAATCTTCTGAGCTTGCTGCTAAATTGCTAGCCGACCGTAATGCCAAAGCAGAAGAAAAAATTAAGCAATTGCAAGAATTCGTTGCTCGTTTCTCTGCCAATGCTTCTAAATCAAGACAAGCAACATCACGTAAGAAAATGCTTGATAAGATTGAATTAGAAGAGATTGTGCCATCTAGTCGTAAATATCCATTTATCAACTTTAAAGCAGAACGTGAGATCGGTAATGATCTCTTGATAGTAGAAAATCTAACTGTAAAGATTGATGGTGAAACTATCTTAGATAATATCAGCTTTATCTTGCGTCCAGGTGATAAGACAGCTCTTATTGGACAAAATGATATCCAAACGACTGCATTAATTCGTGCAATCATGGGAGATATTGACTATGAAGGAACTGTCAAGTGGGGAGTTACAACTAGTCAATCTTACCTGCCAAAAGATAACTCAGCTGATTTCGCAGGGGGAGAATCAATTCTTGACTGGTTGCGTCAATTTGCAAGTAAAGAAGAAGATGACAATACTTTCCTACGCGGTTTCCTCGGCCGTATGCTCTTCTCTGGAGATGAAGTTAACAAACCTGTAAACGTCTTGTCAGGGGGAGAAAAAGTCCGTGTCATGCTTTCAAAACTCATGCTCTTGAAATCAAATGTGCTTGTCCTCGATGATCCAACCAATCACTTGGACTTGGAATCTATCTCAAGCTTGAATGATGGATTGAAAAACTTTAAAGAATCAATCATCTTTGCCAGTCATGACCACGAGTTTATTCAAACTTTGGCTAACCATATCATTGTCTTGTCTAAAAATGGCGTCATCGATCGTATCGATGAAACCTATGATGAATTCCTAGAAAATGCAGAAGTACAAGCAAAAGTTAAAGAACTTTGGAAAGACTAAATAAAACTTCAAAACTCAGTTGGGTTAACCAGCTGAGTTTTCTATCATTCTACGAGGTAACATGAAATCATTTTTTAAAACATATTGGACCTATTTTGTTTCTTTCATCATTCCTGTATTGATTATGGCAGGAGTATACCTATCTCAAGGTATCTACTGGAATAGTAACATCTCTCCTCTATTAGGAGATGGCTTTCATCAATACGTTATTTTTGATGTAACTTTACGAAATATCATACATGGAAATGGTAGTCTGTTTTACACTTTTACAAGTGGCCTCGGATTAAATTTCTATGCCCTATCTAGTTATTACTTGGGAAGTTTCCTTTCACCTCTAGTTTACTTTTTTGATCTAACAAATATGCCAGATGCTGTCTATCTGACAACTCTCTTAAAATTTGGATTGATTGGTCTGTCAACCTTCTTTAGTTTAAATAAATTATTTAAAGATATTCCGAAATCTTTAAAACTAGCCTTATCCACTTCCTATGCTCTGATGAGCTTTACCGTTAGTCAACTAGAGATAAAAACCTGGCTAGACGTTTTTATCTTAATCCCTTTAATTATAACAGGTTTACATCTACTTATAACTGAAAAGAAACTCCTACTATACTTTACAAGTTTGTCAATCTTATTTATCCAAAACTATTATTTTGGCTATATGACAGCATTGTTTCTTGTTTTCTGGTATATCTGTCAAATTGCTTGGGACTTTAAAACTCGAAAATCATCTTTTCTTGATTTCATAATCACCTCCGTTTTAGCTGGTATGGCTAGTTTGATTATGACTCTTCCCACTCTATTTGATTTACAGATACATGGGGAAAAATTAACTGAAGTTACAAAGTTTCAAACTGAAAGTAGCTGGTATCTTGATCTCTTTGCTAAGCAATTCATTGGTTCCTTTGACACAACAAAGTATGGAGCTATCCCAATGATTTTTGTTGGACTGCTTCCCTTTATTTTAACTATTTTATTTTTTACGCTGAAATCTATTAAGTTTCACGTGAAACTTATCTATGCAGTCTTCTTTACATTTCTAATTGCAAGCTTTTATATTGAAGCGCTTGATTTATTTTGGCAAGGCATGCATACTCCAAACATGTTTTTACATCGCTATGCTTGGATTTTCTCTACCTTGTTAATTTATACAGCAGCGGAAGTCTTAAATCGTCTGAAAGAAATTAAAATCTGGAATTTTTTAGTTTCGCTTTTTCTTATAGTAACAGGATTTTTAGCTACCATCTATCTAAAATCGCATTATTCTTTTTTAACAGATTTGAATATTCTGCTTACTCTTGAATTTTTGGTTGTCTATTCGCTTTTACTCCTTGCATTTATCAAAAAGTTTATCTCTGTAAATCTATTTGCCATTCTAATCTCTTTATTTATAATGGTTGAAATAAGTTTAAATGCTTCATCTCAAATGGACGGAATTGCAAAGGAATGGGGATTTGCTTCTCGAAGTGCATATAGTAGAGATATCCCAACTATGGAATCTTTCTCAACATATATTGGAAATTCATTTACTCGTACTGAGAAACTACAAACTCAGACAGGGAATGACAGTATGAAATTCAACTACAATGGAATCTCTCAATTTTCATCTGTTCGAAATCGTTCAGCAAGCTCTACTTTAGATAAACTTGGTTTTAAATCCTCTGGAACCAATCTCAATCTCCGTTATGCAAATAATAGTATTTTGGCTGATAGTTTATTTGGGATCCAGTACAATATCTCAGACAGTCCTGTTGACAAGTATGGTTTTAAAGATATCTATCAAAAAGATAATCTTACCCTATATGAAAATCAATACTCTCTTCCGATTTCCTTTGCTAGTCAATCTGTTTACAATGATGTCAAGTTCAATGAACACACTTTGGACAATCAAGCCTCGTTTTTAAATCAACTTGCTGACGTCAATTTTGATTATTTTTCTCCAATACCTTATGAAAAAACAGAGAATACTGATGATTTGATTAGTGTTACAAGTTCTTCAAATGAGGATGCAGCAATCCAATATCAAATTGAAGTGCCAGAAAACAGTCAAGTCTATCTTTCTTTCACAAACCTTCACTTTTCTAATGATAAACAAAAGAAGGTTGACATCCTTGTAAATGGAGAAAAGAAAATTTTTACAACTGATAATGTCTTCTCCTTCTTTAATCTAGGCTATACAAAAGAGAAAAAAACTTTCAATATTAATGTTAGTTTCCCTGGAAATTCACAAGTATCATTTGAATCTCCTACCTTCTATCGTTTAGATACCAAAACTTTCACCAAGGCAATTCAAAAAATTAAAGAACAACCTGTCACAATATCAACTTCTAAAAACAAGGTCTTTGCTACATATGATGTTAAACAAGATACGTCCATTTTCTTCACCATTCCTTATGACAAAGGCTGGTCTGCCTACCAAGATGGTAAGAAAATAGAAATTAAACAAGCTCAAACTGGTTTTATGAAAGTTGACGTTCCTGAGGGAAAAGGAACGATTACACTTTCCTTTATTCCCAATGGTTTTGTTATTGGAGCAATCTGTTCCTTTACTTCTCTTTTACTATTTGCAATCTATAATCACAAACGAAAGTCATCTAAGACATAAAAAATCGACCAGTTGGTCGATTTTTTTAATCTTCTTCCATTTTTTTAGGTTGATAGGCTAGCATACCTAAACCTGTAAATAGGGCTAATATCACAGCAAGGAAAATGACTTGATGATGAATATTTCCTGTCATAGAAATTGTTTGTCGTAATCCAGAAACCGAATAACTCATTGGTAACCAAGGATTAATAGCTCTAAAGAAATTATTTGTCAAAGCAAGTGGATAGGTACCTGCACTTGATGCTAACTGTAATAATAGCAAAATAAGAGAGAAGAAAGCTCCTACACGGCTATTCCATGTTGTTAATGCAGTTACCATAGACATAAATGTTAAGCTTGCGATAATAATTAAGAACAAGGTTCTCATTTCATGATTTGCTGTTAGACCAATAAGATGAACGCCACCATAGACTAAGAAAGCGGCTAAAACAGCTATAACTCCATTTATCTCAAAGCGAGATTTGAACCAAGCCCAGCGAGTTTCAGGATGACGACCTGAAGGTAATTTAGCAAAAATCATATTTGTTGATAATGCAGCGACAAAGAGAGCGACTGATATCATATAAGGAGCCATAGCAATCCCATTTACAGGAACTTGATCATTGTCTGTTTTTGAAAGATTGAGTGGATTTGACAAAATCTCTGCATTTTTAGATTCTGTTGATGCTGATTTGAGTTGATCACTAGCATTACCTAGTCCTTGTCCTAAAGAAGCAACTCCTGCCTGTAAATCTTCCAATCCAGCAGTTAACTTTGTTCCACCTTCTGCAAGTTTCCCAGATCCATCTGCCAATTTATTAGCTCCATTCTCTAATTGAGAAGCACCTGAAAGTAACTGACTGGATTTGTCTGCTAATTGACCAGATCCTGATTGTAATTTATCAACTCCTGCCATTAATTCTTGACTCTTTTGATTCAATTGGTTAGAGCCAGTTGATAATTTTTCAATACCAGATACTAATTCTGGAGTTTTTTCAACTAATTGACCAACTCCTGCTGTCAAGCTAGAAGATTTTTGTGTCAAGGTATTTGAGCCTGAAACTAGTTGATCCAAACTACCTGTCAAGGTGGAATTCTTTTCACTTAGTTGACTTGCGCCCTGAGAAACTTTATCAACACCTGTAGTATATGCCTTTACACTTGATGTAATCGACTGACTAGCAGGAACTAATTTACTCGTCACTGCTCCCTGCATTTCTGTTAATCCACTTGACAATCCTGTCAAAGAAGTAGAAGCAATAGGTAATACTTGATTAGCTTGATTTTTTAACGTCGAAAGATTTGAAGATTGATTTTGTAAGTTTTCTAAACTTCCCTGTAAACCTTGTACTGAAGCTATAATTGACTGAGCCGATTGAATACTATCAGTCGAATTTTGAGATACAGAAGCACTTATCTCAGCTTGTTGCTCACTTGTCAATGATTGATAAGCTGCTGTTGATTGAATATTGGCTAATGTAGTTGCTTTTTCAGACTGAGCACTTGCTAACATTTGATTAGAAAGAGAAACTATACTTGATAAAACAGAAGACAATTGTTTTGTATCTCCAACATCAATATTTTGAATAGCTTGATTTAACTGACTCAGACCAGAAGATAATTGATTAATTTGATCTTTTTGCCCAGACGATGCATCTAACTTACTAGAAAGTTGTTGAATCCCTTCACTTAATTGCTCCACACCCATTCGAAGTGTAGCTGATTGACTAGATAACTGATTCGCACCTGTTGCAAGATTTCCCACTCCATTTGTATAGGCACTAACACCAGATGAAAATTGATTAAGACCAGTATTGAGCTGAGAAACACCGCCAGTATAGGCCTCTACACCAGTATATAACTGAGTGATTCCCCCTACTAATTCAGGACTTTTAGAAGCTAATTGACCTAGCCCGCTATCTAATTGACTCACTGCACCAGTATATGTAACTAAGCCACTATTAAAATTCCCTAATCCAAGATGAAGTTGTTCAACACCAGAAACATAAGAGGATAATCCTTTAGTAAACTGCTCCGTTCCATTTGAAAATGTTAAACTTGAATCTGCTAAAGAGTGTAGGTTAGTAGTCAATGTTTGACTTCCTGTCACTAACTGATTCGCTCCATCAGTTAATTTTTCACTACCAGAAGCTGCTTGACTCATACCATCCTTTAATTCGACCATCTTATCAAATAAGGCTTTAGTATAGGTCTCGGTTACATTGGTAGAAACATTCTGCTTCAATTGTGTCATCGCAGAATCGCTCATCTTGCTAGCAATAAAACTATGACCACTTGAAGTCTGATAATCGATTTTCATTTGCTCTGGATGATCCGTTAAAATCGAAGCTGCTTTTTCAGATAAATCACTTGGTAAAGTCACTACCATATAGTAATCGCCATCTTCCAATCCCTTCTTTCCTTCCTCTTCATCTACAAAATGAAAATCTAAGGTTTTATTTTCTTTTAAATTAGACACCATGTCTTTTCCTATTGCCATGATATTACCATTATAGGAAGCCTCTTTATCATGATTGACAACTGCCACAGGTAAGTCAGACAATTGACCATATGGATCCCACATTGATGACAAAAATATGATATTGTACAGAGCTGGAATAAGAGAAATCCCTATCATGACAATAATAAAGGTTGGTTTTTTAAAAATTGCTTTCCATTCTTTAAACATATCTTCTCCTTTTTTAAACATATTGTCTAAAATTTTGATATAATAGATTATACATTAAAAAATCTAAATTACAAGATAAAAAATCCATTTTTAGACAGATAGTCTAATTTGTTTACAAGGAGGAAATATGCAAGAAAGTAACAAACGCTTAAAAACAAAGCGAACTATTGAAAATGCTATGGTACAATTACTGATGGAACAGCCATTTGATCAAATTTCTACTGTCAAGTTAGCAGAAAAAGCCGGAATTAGTCGTTCCAGCTTCTATACTCACTATAAGGATAAGTATGATATGATTGAGCACTATCAAAGTAAGCTATTCCATACATTTGAATATATTTTTCAAAAACATGCTCATCACAAAAGAGACGCTATTTTAGAAGTCTTTGAATATCTAGAGTCAGAACCACTTCTGGCTGCCCTTCTTTCTGAAAATGGGACTAAAGAAATCCAAAATTTCTTACGAAATAAACTTCATATCATGCTCAGTACAGATTTACAAAAGCAATTTATGCAACTAAATCTCAATACCACTGAATTAGAATATAGTAGCATCTATCTAACTCATGCACTTTTTGGTGTCTGCCAAACTTGGATTGCACATGGAAAAAAAGAAAGTCCTCAAGAAATAACAGACTTCCTTATGAAAATGCTTGGTAATGCAAATTGATATAAAAAGAGGAACACAGTTGTGTTCCCTTTTATCTATACTCCGCCAGTAGGACTCGAACCTACGACATCATGATTAACAGTCATGCGCTACTACCAACTGAGCTATGGCGGATAAAATAGTCCGTACGGGATTCGAACCCGTGTTACCGCCGTGAAAAGGCGGTGTCTTAACCCCTTGACCAACGGACCTTCTATCTGTAGCAGATATAACCATTATATCAATTTCTTACTAATTGTCAATCATTTTTGAGATTTTTTCTCTAAAATATCTTTTAACTTTCTAATTTTTAACCTTGAAATAGGACAGCGATGGTCTTCATAGAAAACAACTTCTAGATTCTTTCGGTCAATTTCTCTGATATTGCCTATATTTACCAAAAATGACTTATGAGGAGAATAAAATCGTTGAGTATGTTTGTCCTTTTCCTGAATATCTGTCATGGTACCGTAAAACTCTTTGGCAAAATTCTTACCAATAATGCGTAATTTATGAGAGACACCTGTTGTTTCAATATACAAAATATCATGGTAAGGGATTTTTAAATCATTTCCCTTGTAATTGTAGTCAAAATAATCCACCACATCTTCATTTTCAAGTAACATACTCTTCGTGTAGAATATATTTTGCTCAATTCTCTTCTTGAACATCTCATCATTGATATCCTTATCAACAAAATCTAGGGCTGATACCTGGTATTTATAGGTTAAAGTCGCAAACTCTGATCGACTAGTGATAAAGACGATAATAGCATAAGGATTGTAATGACGAATGAGCTGAGCCACTTCAAATCCCTTTTTCTCAATCCCATGAATATCAATATCTAGGAAATAAAGCTGATTTACTTCATCGTTTTCAATGTATTCTTCAAATTCACGGACTTTTCCCGTTGTCTTGTATGATATTGGAATATTCGATTCTTTCGAAATTTCATCCAATATTCTCTCTAGTCTCACTTGATGTTCAATAACATCTTCTAAAATTAAAACTTTCATTCAAATTCCCTCTTAAATCTAATAATTTGTCTAAATGTACTGCCTTCCATCTCTGTTTCTAAAATAATATTGTTGTACTTATCTAGTAGTTCTTTCACATTATTTAATCCTACTCCGCGATTTCTTCCCTTAGTGGAGAATCCTAAGGCAAATAGATCTCCTGAAGGAGTCATCGTCATTTTACATGAATTCTGAATCACAATAACTGTTTCAGTTTCCATCTTAATAACTGCTACTTCCATCTGCTTTTTATAGCTATCAGCTGATCCTTCGACAGCATTGTTCAATAAAACACTCATGATACGAACCAAATCCAATAGTTCAATTGGGAGCTTGGTAATCGTATCTTTTACTTCCAGTGTAAACTCTACACCATTATTTCGAGCATAGACAATGGACTGTGCAACCAAACTTCGTAAAGCTGAATCCTCTATGTTGTTCAAATCAAAGTAAGTATACTTATCTGAACGCAGTTTATGATTAGCTTTGACCAAAACTTTATTGTAAACTCTGTCAATTTCCTGTAAATCACCACTGTCAATTGCCATCTGCATGCTGACAAGCATCCCAGCATAGTCATGTCTAAAACCACGGATTTCATTATACAGTCCAACAATTTCATCTGTGTAATTCTGTAAATGTTTCTGTTCAAATTTCTTCTGCTTCAAAGCAATCTCTTTCTCCATTTGTTCTTTATGCGAATTCATTGTAAAGAAGGTCAAAAGGAGAGAAATAAAGACAATAGATGACAAAATACTTCCAAAACTATTCAAATGTTTAATCGTACTTACCATATCAGAAACGAAAGATACAATATGTAGCAATAGTAAAGCAAAAAATACTTTTTTCAAGAAAGGATAAAGGTAGTCCTTGTCAAAATAGGTTAGTTCCAAATGGAAATAATGAATGATTTTTAAGACAACAAAATAGGTCAACACTGTTACAACGAAAAAGAATGGGTAATAATGTTGTAAAACAAAATTGTCTCCTGTTATAGAGGAGAAAGTTACGGACAGAAAGTTATGAGTGCTCTCATATAAAAGAGATAGTAGTAAACTTAGAAATAGTCCTCTATCCCTCTCATACTGTTTAATCCATCGAAAATAGGAATATAAGCCCAAAGGAAGTAAAAATGTTGCAGTCCCTAACCCTTCCAAATTTAGAAGATAAAAGGAAAGTTCAAGTACTGCTTCTACTAGTAATGTATAAGCACCAAAAACGTATAGCTCTTTTCTATTTATTTGACCTTTACAAATTAAATGGTAACTGTGACTAATAATTAAAAAATGACCAATAACTGTCCCAAATCCAAGTAAATTCATTACTCTTTCTCCTTATTTCATTACTTTTTTCGTTGGAAAAGAAAATCAAGGAGGAGGTCTGAAATTCTACTTTCCCCACCTTGAATCTCCTGCAAGTCTTTTTCCTTCAAGGCGACAAACTGTTCCAATTTAACTGTGTTTTTCATAATAAAATCTCCTAAAATGTTTTTTTTGTAAGCTAACTTACAAAAACAATTATACAAAATGGAATTTCATTTTAGATAAAATTCTCTCAACTGTCATTTTTTTCTCCCCAAGTGTACTTTTTTAAGAAAAAAGCCGGGAAAATTCCCAGCTTTGCTACTATATTGATCCCAGCAGGATTCGAACCTGCGACCGTTCGCTTAGAAGGCGAATGCTCTATCCAGCTGAGCTATGAGACCTAACACAATCATTCTACCAAAAATTCAATTAAAAGTCAATTTTCTATTTATGATAGGGTGATCCCTGCTGAATCGTAAAAGCGCGATAGATTTGTTCAACAAGAACTAGTCTCATTAACTGATGGGGCAAGGTTAAACGGCCAAAACTAACAGAAAGATTAGCTCTCTTTTTTACATCCTGAGCTAACCCCAGACTCCCTCCAATAATAAAGGTAAGAGTAGAAAATCCTTTTATAGAAGCTTCTTCTAACTGCTTACTAAATTCTTCTGAAGAGAAAGTTTTCCCTTCAATGGCTAACACAATAACGAAATCACGGTCACCAACTTTTGATAAAATTCTCTGACCTTCTATTTCTAAAATCTTTTGATTTTCTGACTCACTGGCCTTATCTGGTGTTTTTTCATCTGCTAGCTCAATCATTTCAAGCTTAGCAAATCGAGAAATTCGTTTTGAATACTCTGTAATACCATCTTTTAAATACTTTTCTTTCAGTTTTCCAACTGTTACAACTTTAATTTTCATGACTCTATTCTAACATATTCTCTATTTTTTCACATCTTATTCACAAAATAAAAGGTTAATTTTAACCGAGAAAACCACAGATTTTCGAAAGTTATCCACAATCTGTGAAAAACTTTTGTGTTTAAGTTATAATTAAGCTAGTCAGTTTATACTTTCAGTAATTTCAAACAAATGGAGGCAAATATGAAACATTTAAAAACATTTTACAAAAAATGGTTTCAATTATTAGTCGTTATCGTCATTAGCTTTTTTAGTGGAGCCTTGGGTAGTTTTTCAATAACTCAACTAACTCAAAAAAGTGGTGTAAGTAACTCGAACAACAATAGCACTATCACACAGACTGCTTATAAAAACGAAAATTCAACAACTCAGGCTGTTAATAAAGTAAAAGATGCTGTTGTTTCTGTTATTACTTATTCGGCAAATAGACAAAATAGCGTATTTGGCAATGATGATACTGACACAGATTCCCAGCAAATCTCTAGTGAAGGATCTGGGGTTATTTATAAAAAGAATGACAAAGAAGCTTACATTGTCACCAACAATCACGTTATAAATGGTGCTAGTAAAGTAGATATTCGCTTATCAGATGGAACTAAAGTACCTGGAGAAATCGTCGGAGCAGATACTTTCTCTGATATTGCTGTCGTCAAAATCTCTTCAGAAAAAGTGACAACAGTAGCTGAATTTGGTGATTCTAGTAAGTTAACCGTAGGAGAAACTGCCATTGCTATTGGTAGTCCATTGGGTTCTGAATATGCTAATACTGTCACTCAGGGTATTGTATCTAGTCTCAATCGAAATGTGTCCTTAAAATCTGAAGATGGACAAGCTATTTCTACAAAAGCCATCCAAACTGATACTGCTATTAACCCAGGTAACTCTGGCGGCCCACTGATTAATATTCAAGGACAGGTTATCGGAATTACCTCAAGTAAAATTGCTACAAATGGAGGAACCTCTGTAGAAGGTC
This sequence comes from bacterium, assembly GCA_905221095.1. Classification (GTDB taxonomy): domain Bacteria; phylum Bacillota; class Bacilli; order Lactobacillales; family Streptococcaceae; genus Streptococcus. The sequence goes on along the minus strand of CAJNBV010000009.1, from coordinate 17,605 downwards.
TTGGTTTCGCAATTCCTGCAAATGACGCTATCAATATTATTGAACAGTTGGAAAAGAACGGAAAAGTGACGCGTCCAGCTTTGGGCATCCAAATGGTCAATCTATCCAATATTAATACAAGTGATATTAGAAGACTTAATATTCCAAGCAGTGTAACATCTGGTGTAGTTGTTCGTTCGGTACAAAGTAATATGCCTGCCAATGGTCACCTTGAAAAATACGATGTTATTACCAAAGTAGATGACAAAGAGATTGCTTCATCAACAGACTTACAAAGTGCTCTTTACAATCATTCTATCGGAGACACCATTAAGATAACTTACTATCGTAACGGTAAAGAAGAAACTACATCTATTAAACTTGACAAGAGTTCAAGTGATTTAGAATCTTAATTGACATCTATGTAAAGAAAACTTTACATAAGAGAAAAGATGTGTTAGTGTAGAATCATGGAAAAATTTAAAATGATTTCTATCACGGATATACAAAAAAATCCCTATCAACCTCGAAAAGAATTTGATAGAGAAAAACTAGATGAACTAGCACAGTCTATCAAAGAAAATGGGGTCATTCAACCGATTATTGTTCGTCAATCTCCTGTTATTGGTTATGAAATCCTTGCAGGAGAGAGACGCTATCGTGCTTCACTTTTAGCTGGTCTAAAGTCTATCCCAGCTGTTGTTAAACAACTTTCAGACCAAGAGATGATGGTCCAGTCCATCATTGAAAATTTACAGAGAGAAAATTTGAATCCAATAGAAGAAGCACGCGCCTATGAATCTCTCGTAGAGAAAGGATTTACCCATGCTGAAATTGCAGATAAAATGGGGAAGTCTCGTCCTTATATCAGTAACTCGATTCGTTTGCTTTCCTTACCAGAACAGATTATCTCAGAAGTAGAAACTGGAAAACTATCACAAGCCCATGCGCGTTCTCTAGTTGGGTTAAATAAGGAACAACAAGACTATTTCTTTCAACGAATTATAGAAGAAGACATCTCTGTAAGGAAGTTGGAAGCTCTTCTGACAGAGAAAAAGCAAAAGAAACTACAAAAAAATGATCATTTCATACAAAATGAAGAAGAACAGTTAAAAAAACTACTCGGATTAGATGTAGAAATCAAACTGTCTAAAAAAGATAGTGGAAAAATCATTATTTCTTTTTCAAATCAAGAAGAATACAGTAGAATTATCAACAGCCTGAAATAAGGCTGTTCTTTTATTTTTTTATCTCACAAGGTTATCCACTATTTTTTTCGATAAAAAGCTCAATAAATCAATAGTTTTTAATTTTATCCCCAACCTGTGGATAAAATTTGATAACATTGTGGATTATTTTTCACAGCTTGTGGAAAATTCTTGCTATCTATGGTAAAATAAGTCTAGCATTAAACTTTTAAACAAGTAGTAAAGGAGGAGAACGGATTGAAAGAAAAACAATTTTGGAATCGTATTTTAGAATTTGCGCAAGAAAGACTAACTCGATCCATGTATGATTTCTATGCTATTCAAGCTGAACTCATCAAGGTAGAGGAAAATGTTGCCACTATATTTTTACCACGATCTGAGATGGAAATGGTCTGGGAAAAACAACTAAAAGATATTATTGTAGTTGCTGGATTTGAAATTTATGATGCTGAAATAACTCCCCACTATATTTTCACAAAACCTCAAGACACGACGACTATCTCACAAGTTGAAGAAGCTACAAATTCAACTCTTTATGACTATAGTCCAAAGTTAGCATCTATTCCTTATTCGGATACTGGATTAAAAGAGAAGTATACCTTTGATAATTTTATCCAAGGGGATGGAAATGTTTGGGCTGTATCAGCTGCTTTGGCTGTCTCTGAAGATTTGGCTCTGACCTATAACCCTCTTTTTATCTATGGAGGACCTGGGCTTGGTAAGACTCACTTATTAAACGCCATTGGAAATGAAATTCTAAAAAATATTCCGAATGCGCGTGTCAAATATATCCCTGCTGAAAGCTTTATTAATGACTTTCTTGAACACCTGAGACTAGGTGAAATGGAAAAATTCAAAAAAACTTACCGTAGCCTTGATCTCTTGTTAATTGATGATATCCAATCGCTGAGTGGAAAAAAAGTTGCAACTCAAGAAGAATTCTTCAATACTTTCAACGTTCTTCATAGCAATCAAAAACAAATCGTTCTGACTAGTGATCGTAGTCCTAAACACTTAGAGGGCCTTGAAGAAAGACTTGTCACGCGCTTTAGCTGGGGGTTGACGCAAAACATCACACCACCTGACTTTGAGACACGTATTGCCATTTTACAAAGCAAAACAGAACATTTGGACTACAATTTCCAAAGTGATACCCTAGAATACCTAGCTGGCCAATTTGATTCAAACGTTCGAGAACTTGAAGGAGCCATCAACGACATCACTTTAATCGCCAGAGTGAAGAAGATTAAGGATATCAGTATCGATATCGCTGCAGAAGCTATTAGAGCTCGAAAACAAGATGTTAACCAAATGCTCGTCATCCCAATTGATAAAATCCAAACTGAAGTAGGGAACTTCTATGGTGTTAGTGTCAAAGAAATGAAGGGAAGCAGACGCCTTCAAAATATTGTTTTGGCCCGTCAAGTAGCCATGTATTTATCTAGAGAATTAACAGATAATAGTCTTCCAAAAATTGGGAAGGAATTTGGTGGAAAAGATCATACAACAGTCATTCATGCCCATGCAAAAATTAAATCTTTGATTGATGAAGACGATAATTTACGTTTAGAAATCGAATCAATCAAAAAGAAAATCAAATAACTTGTGGATAACTTTCACTTTTTTATCTTTTTTATCCACATTTTTTAAACAAGCCAAAAAACTTGATATAACTTACTTTAAGTCTGTTTTCCACAGATTTCACAGACTCTATTATTACTATTATCTTTCTAATACTAAAAATAAATAAAGGAGAATCCATGATTCATTTTTCAATTAATAAAAATTTATTTCTACAAGCCTTAAATACAACCAAAAGAGCTATTAGTTCTAAAAATGCCATTCCTATTTTATCAACTGTCAAAATTGACGTGACCAATGAAGGTGTTACTTTAATTGGTTCAAATGGTCAAATTTCAATTGAAAATTTTATTTCTCAAAAAAATGAAGATGCTGGTCTATTAATTACTTCTTTAGGTTCGATCCTTCTTGAAGCTTCTTTCTTTATCAATGTGGTATCTAGTCTACCTGATGTGACTCTTGATTTTAAAGAAATTGAGCAAAATCAGATTGTTTTAACCAGTGGCAAATCAGAAATTACCTTAAAAGGAAAAGATAGCGAACAGTATCCACGAATCCAAGAAATTTCAGCAAGCACTCCTTTAGTTCTTGAAACAAAATTACTCAAGAAAATTATCAATGAAACAGCTTTTGCTGCAAGTACACAAGAAAGTCGTCCAATTTTAACAGGTGTTCATTTTGTATTGAGTCAGCATAAGGAGCTAAAAACAGTGGCAACAGACTCTCATCGTCTAAGCCAGAAAAAATTGACTCTTGAAAAAAATAGTGATGATTTTGATGTCGTCATTCCTAGCCGTTCTCTACGCGAATTTTCAGCGGTATTTACAGATGATATAGAAACTGTAGAGATTTTCTTTGCCAATAACCAAATCCTCTTTAGAAGCGAAAATATTAGCTTCTACACACGTTTGTTAGAAGGAAACTATCCTGATACAGATCGTTTGATTCCAACAGACTTTAACACTACAATTACTTTTGATGTGGTAAACTTACGTCAGTCAATGGAGCGTGCTCGCCTTTTATCAAGTGCGACTCAAAATGGTACTGTGAAGCTTGAAATTAAAGGTGGTATTGTTAGCGCCCATGTTCATTCTCCAGAAGTTGGTAAAGTAAACGAAGAAATCGATACTGATCAGGTGACTGGTGAAGATTTGACTATTAGTTTCAACCCAACTTACTTGATTGATTCTCTTAAAGCTTTAAATAGCGAAAAAGTGACTATTAGTTTTATCTCAGCTGTTCGTCCATTTACTCTTGTGCCAGCAGACACTAATGAAGACTTCATGCAGCTTATCACCCCAGTTCGTACAAATTAAGTTAAAGAGGTGGAGCATAGCTCGCCTCTTTTATGATATAATCGAAAAAGAAAAGGAGAGTAGTATGTATCAAGTTGGAAATTTTGTTGAAATGAAAAAACCACATGCTTGCACCATCAAGTCAACAGGTAAAAAGGCCAATCGTTGGGAAATTACACGTGTAGGAGCAGATATCAAAATAAAATGCAGTAATTGTGAGCATGTTGTCATGATGGGGCGATATGATTTTGATCGAAAAATGAATAAAATTATTGACTAATAAGCCTTAGTTAGAGGGTTAGCAAGTTTTCCCTTTTTGTGTTATAATATTAGGGATTGAAATGAAAACGGAGAATGAAAAAATATGGCTTTAACAGCAGGTATCGTTGGTTTGCCAAACGTTGGTAAATCAACACTCTTTAATGCAATTACAAAAGCAGGAGCAGAGGCAGCAAACTACCCATTTGCGACTATTGATCCAAATGTTGGAATGGTGGAAGTTCCAGATGAACGCCTACAAAAACTAACGGAAATGATCACTCCTAAAAAGACAGTGCCAACAACATTTGAATTTACAGATATTGCAGGGATTGTAAAAGGAGCTTCAAAAGGAGAAGGGCTAGGGAATAAATTCTTGGCTAATATCCGTGAAGTAGACGCGATTGTTCACGTAGTTCGTGCTTTTGATGATGAAAATGTGATGCGCGAGCAAGGACGTGAAGATGCCTTTGTGGATCCACTTGCAGATATTGATACAATTAATCTGGAATTGATTCTTGCTGACTTAGAATCAGTCAATAAGCGCTATGCGCGTGTAGAAAAGATGGCACGTACGCAAAAAGATAAAGAATCAGTAGCAGAATTCAATGTTCTTCAAAAGATTAAACCAGTTCTTGAAGATGGAAAATCAGCTCGAACCATCGAATTTACAGATGAAGAACAAAAAGTTGTCAAAGGTCTCTTCCTTTTGACAACTAAACCAGTTCTTTATGTTGCCAATGTAGATGAGGATGTAGTTTCAGATCCAGATTCTATCGACTATGTCAAACAAATTCGCGAATTTGCAGCAACAGAAAATGCTGAAGTAGTTGTTATTTCTGCGCGTGCTGAGGAAGAAATTTCTGAGTTAGATGATGAAGATAAGCAAGAGTTTCTTGAAGCACTTGGGTTGACAGAATCAGGCGTTGACAAGTTGACTCGCGCAGCTTACCACTTACTTGGACTTGGAACTTACTTCACAGCTGGTGAAAAAGAAGTTCGCGCTTGGACCTTCAAACGTGGTATGAAGGCTCCTCAAGCAGCTGGTATTATCCACTCAGACTTTGAAAAAGGCTTTATTCGTGCAGTAACCATGTCATATGATGATTTGGTGAAATATGGATCTGAAAAGGCCGTAAAAGAAGCTGGACGTTTGCGTGAAGAAGGTAAAGAATATATCGTCCAAGACGGTGATATCATGGAATTCCGCTTTAATGTCTAAAAATTTAATAAATAGTGTCAATTAGGTTGGAAAAAAATTCCAACCCTTTTGGCTTTTGAAAGGAAAAATAAATGACCAAATTACTTGTAGGATTGGGAAATCCAGGAGATAAATATTTTGAAACAAAACACAATGTTGGTTTTATGTTGATTGACCAACTAGCGAAGAAACAGAATGTCACTTTTACACACGATAAGATATTTCAAGCTGATCTAGCATCTTTTTTCCTCAATGGTGAAAAAATTTATCTTGTCAAACCAACGACCTTTATGAATGAAAGTGGAAAAGCAGTTCATGCTTTATTGACTTACTATGGTTTGGATATTGAAGATTTACTCATCATTTACGACGATCTTGATATGGAAGTTGGGAAAATTCGTTTAAGAGCAAAAGGCTCAGCAGGTGGTCATAATGGTATCAAGTCTATTATTCAACATATTGGAACCCAGGCCTTTAATCGTGTTAAGATTGGAATTGGAAGACCTAAAAATGGCATGTCAGTTGTTAATCATGTTTTGAGTAAGTTTGACAAGAATGATTATATTGGTATTTTACAGTCTATTGACAAGGTTGACGATGCTGTAAAACATTATTTACAAGAGAAAAACTTTGAGAAAACGATGCAGAGGTATAACGGATAAATGGTGACCTTATTAGATTTATTCTCAGAAAATGATCAGATCCAAAACTGGCATCAAAATTTAACAGATAAAAAAAGACAGTTAATCTTAGGTTTGTCAACTTCTACAAAAGCTTTAGCAATCGCTAGTAGTTTAAAGAAAGAAGATAAGATTATTTTATTGACATCAACTTATGGAGAAGCAGAAGGGCTTATTAGTGATCTTATTTCTATCTTAGGTGAGGAATTGGTCTATCCATTTTTGGTGGATGATTCCCCTATGGTTGAGTTTTTGATGTCTTCACAAGAAAAAATCATTTCACGGGTTGAAGCCTTGCGTTTTTTGAGTGATCCATCTAAGAAAGGGATCTTAGTTTGTAATATTGCAGCAAGTCGATTGTTTTTACCTTCACCAACTGGATTTAAAGATAGTATTGTAAAAATTGCAGTTGGAGAAGAATATGACCAACATGCGCTTATCCATCAGTTAAAGGAAATTGGCTATCGAAAAGTTACTCAAGTACAGACCCAAGGAGAATTTAGTCTGCGAGGAGATATTTTAGATATTTTTGAAATATCCCAGTTAGAACCTTGCCGAATTGAGTTTTTTGGTGATGAAGTAGATGGAATTCGTACTTTTGAAGTCGAAACACAATTATCGAAAGAAAATCGGACAGAACTCACCATCTTTCCAGCTAGCGACATGCTTTTGAAAGAAAAGGATTATCAACGAGGTCAGTCAGCTTTAGAAAAGCAAATTTCAAAAACTCTATCGCCGATTCTGAAATCCTACCTAGAAGAAATTCTTTCAAGTTTTTATCAAAAACAAACGCATGCAGATTCTCGGAAATTTTTATCTTTGTGTTATGAGAAATCATGGACTGTCTTTGATTATATTAAAAAAGATACGCCCATATTCTTTGATGATTATCAGAAATTGATGAATCAGTATGAAGTCTTTGAAAGAGAATTAGCGCAATACTTTACAGAAGAGTTACAGAATAGTAAAGCATTTTCTGAGATGCAGTATTTTGCTGATACTGAGCAAATCTATAAAAAACAAAGTCCAGTGACCTTTTTTTCTAATCTGCAAAAGGGGTTAGGAAATCTCAAGTTTGATCACATTTATCAATTTAATCAATATCCCATGCAGGAATTTTTCAATCAATTTTCTTTTCTAAAAGAAGAAATTGAACGATACAAAAAAATGAATTACACCATTATTCTGCAGTCTAGCAATTCAATGGGAAGTAAAACATTGGAGGATGTTTTAGAGGAGTATCAGATTAAATTGGATTCCAGAGATAAGTCAATTATCTGTAAAGAATCTGTAAACTTAATCGAGGGTAATCTCAGACATGGTTTTCATTTTGTAGATGAAAAGATTTTATTGATAACTGAACATGAGATTTTTCAAAAGAAATTGAAACGCCGTTTTCGAAGACAACATGTTTCGAATGCGGAGCGATTAAAAGATTATAATGAACTTGAAAAAGGCGATTACGTTGTTCACCATATCCATGGGATTGGTCAATATCTAGGGATTGAAACAATTGAAATCAAAGGGATTCACCGCGATTATGTCAGCGTCCAATACCAAAATGGTGATCAAATTTCTATCCCAGTAGAACAGATTCATCTACTGTCTAAATATGTTTCAAGTGATGGGAAAGCTCCAAAACTCAATAAATTAAATGATGGTCATTTTAAAAAAGCCAAGCAAAAAGTTAAGAACCAGGTAGAGGATATAGCAGACGATTTAATCAAACTCTATTCTGAGCGTAGTCAGTTGAAGGGCTTTACTTTCTCAGTTGATGATGAAGAGCAAGTTGCTTTTGATGATTCTTTTCCTTATGTTGAAACCGATGATCAACTTCGTAGTATCGAGGAAATCAAGAGAGATATGCAGAATTCTCAACCAATGGATCGACTTTTAGTTGGGGATGTTGGTTTTGGAAAGACTGAAGTTGCAATGCGTGCAGCCTTTAAGGCTGTCAATGATAACAAACAGGTTGTCGTTCTAGTTCCTACGACAGTTTTAGCGCAACAGCACTACACGAATTTTAAGGAACGATTCCAAAATTTTGCTGTTAATATTGATGTGTTGAGTCGCTTTAGAAGTAAAAAAGAGCAGACTGAAATACTTGAAAAATTAAAAAATGGTCAAGTTGATATTTTGATTGGAACACATCGTGTTTTATCAAAAGATGTTGTATTTGCTGATTTGGGCTTGATGATTATTGATGAGGAACAACGATTTGGTGTCAAGCATAAGGAAACCTTGAAAGAATTGAAAAAACAAGTGGATGTCCTAACCTTGACAGCAACACCAATTCCTCGTACTCTTCATATGTCTATGCTGGGAATAAGAGATTTATCTGTTATTGAAACTCCTCCAACAAATCGCTATCCTGTTCAAACCTATGTATTGGAGAAGAATGATAGTGTCATTCGTGATGCTGTCTTGCGTGAAATGGAGCGTGGAGGTCAAGTTTACTATCTTTACAATAAAGTTGACACGATTGACCAGAAGGTTTCAGAATTACAGGAGTTAATTCCAGAGGCTTCGATTGGGTATGTTCACGGACAAATGAGTGAAATCCAGTTGGAAAATACTCTACTAGACTTTATTGAGGGACAATACGATATCTTGGTGACGACTACCATTATTGAGACAGGGGTGGACATTCCAAATGCTAATACTTTATTTATTGAAAATGCGGACCATATGGGCTTGTCAACCTTGTATCAATTAAGAGGAAGAGTCGGTCGTAGTAATCGGATTGCTTATGCTTATCTCATGTATCGTCCAGAAAAATCAATCAGTGAAGTCTCTGAGAAGAGATTAGAAGCAATCAAAGGATTTACAGAATTGGGCTCAGGATTTAAGATTGCGATGCGAGATCTTTCAATTCGTGGAGCAGGAAATCTCCTAGGAAAATCCCAGTCTGGTTTCATTGATTCTGTTGGTTTTGAATTGTATTCGCAGTTACTAGAGGAAGCTATTGCTAAACGAAACGGGAATGCTAACACAAGAACCAAAGGGAATGCCGAATTGATTTTACAAATTGATGCTTATCTTCCTGATACTTATATTTCTGATCAACGACATAAGATTGAAATTTACAAGAAAATTCGTCAAATTGACAACCGTGTCAATTATGAAGAGTTACAAGAAGAGTTGATGGATCGCTTTGGAGAATACCCAGATGTAGTAGCCTATCTTTTAGAGATTGGTTTGGTCAAGTCATATTTGGACAAGGTCTTTGTTCAACGTGTGGAAAGAAAAGAGAACAAGATTACAGTTCAATTTGAAAAAGTCACTCAGCGACTGTTCTTGGCTCAAGATTATTTTAAAGCTTTATCCGCAACGAACTTAAAAGCAGCCATAGCTGAGAATAAAGGATTGATGGAAGTCGTATTTGATGTCCGAAATAAGAAAGATTATGAAATTTTAGAAGGTCTGATAATTTTTGGAGAAAGTTTATTAGAGATAAAAGAGTCGAAGGAAGAAAATGCCATTTGATATTTTTCTTCTATAAAATAGATAAAAATGGTACAATAATAAGTTGAGGTAATAAGGATGAGATTAGACAAATATTTAAAAGTATCACGAATTATCAAGCGTCGTACAGTAGCAAAGGAAGTAGCAGATAAAGGCAGAATCAAGGTGAATGGGATTTTGGCCAAAAGTTCAACGGATTTGAAAGTTAATGACCAAGTTGAAATTCGCTTTGGCAATAAGTTGCTACTTGTAAAAGTACTAGAGATGAAAGATAGTACGAAAAAAGAAGATGCAGCAGGCATGTATGAAATTATCAGTGAAACACGGGTAGAAGAAAATGTCTAAGAATATTGTACAATTAAACAATTCTTTTATCCAAAATGAATATCAACGTCGTCGCTACCTGATGAAAGAACGACAAAAACGGAATCGTTTTATGGGGTGGGTATTGATTTTGATTATGTTGTTATTTATTTTGCCAACTTTTAATTTAGCGCAGAGCTATCAGCAATTACTCCAAAGACGTCAGCAATTAGCAGACTTGCAAACTCAGTATCAAACTTTGAGTGATGAAAAGGATAAGGAGACAGCATTTGCTACAAAGTTGAAAGACGAGGATTATGCTGCCAAATATACACGAGCGAAGTACTATTATTCTAAGTCTAGGGAAATAGTTTATACGATTCCTGACTTGCTTCAAAGGTGATAAGATGGAAAATTTATTAGACGTAATTGAGCAATTTTTGAGTTTATCTGATGAAAAGCTGGAAGAGCTAGCTGATAAAAATCAATTATTGCGTTTACAAGAAGAAAAGGAAAGGAAGAATGCGTAAATTCTTAATTATTTTGTTGCTACCGAGTTTTTTGGCCATTTCAAAAGTCGTTAGCACAGAAAAAGAAGTCGTCTATACTTCGAAAGAAATTTATTACCTTTCACAATCTGACTTTGGTATTTATTTTAGAGAAAAGCTAAATTCTCCTATGGTTTATGGAGAAGTTCCTGTATACGCCAATGAAGATTTAGTGGTAGAATCTGGAAAATTAACTCCAAAAACAAGTTTCCAAATAACCGAGTGGCGCTTAAATAAACAAGGAATTCCAGTATTTAAGTTATCCAACCATCAATTTATTGCTGCAGACAAACGATTTTTATATGACCAGTCAGAGGTAACTCCTACAATAAAAAAAGTATGGTTAGAATCAGGTTTTAAACTGTATAATAGTCCTTATGATTTAAAAGAAGTGAAATCGTCTTTATCAGCTTATTCTCAGGTATCAATCGATAAGACCATGTTTGTAGAAGGAAAAGAATTTCTACATATTGATCAGGCTGGATGGGTAGATAAGGAATCAACTTCTGAAGAAGATAATCGGATGAGTAAAGTCCAAGAAATGTTATCTGAAAAATATCAGAAAGATTTTTTCTCTATTTATGTTAAGCAACTGGCTACTGGAAAAGAAGCTGGTATCAATCAAGATGAAAAGATGTATGCGGCTAGTGTTTTAAAACTCCCTTATCTCTACTATACGCAAGAAAAAATAAATGAGGGTCTGTATCAGTTAGATACGACTGTAAAATACGTATCAGCAGTTAATGATTTTCCAGGTTCTTATAAACCAGAGGGAAGTGGTAGTCTTCCTAAAAAAGAGGATAATAAAGAATATTCTCTCAAGGACTTAATCACAAAAGTATCTAAAGAATCGGATAATGTAGCTCATAACATATTGGGATATTACATTTCAAATCAATCAGATGCAACATTTAAGTCCAAGATGTCTGCTATTATGGGAGATGATTGGGATCCAAAAGAAAAATTGATTTCTTCCAAGATGGCCGGGAAGGTCATGGAAGCTATTTATAATCAAAATGGATTTGTACTAGAGTCTTTGACTAAAACAGATTTTGATAATCAGCGAATTGCCAAAGGTGTTTCTGTGAAGGTAGCTCATAAAATTGGGGATGCGGACGAATTTAAGCATGATACGGGTGTTGTCTACGGAGATTCTCCATTTATTCTTTCTATTTTCACTAAGAATTCTGATTATGATACAATTTCTCAGATAGCCAAGGATGTTTATGAGGTTCTAAAATGAGGGAACAAGATTTTTTAAATCATTTTCTCAAGAAGGGATATTTCAAAAAGCATACTAAGGTGGTGCTAGCTCTTTCTGGTGGGTTAGATTCTATGTTTCTATTTAAGGTATTATCTACTTATCAAAAAGAGTTAGAAATTGAATTGATTCTAGCTCATGTGAATCATAAGCAGAGAGTAGAATCAGATTGGGAAGAAAAGGAATTAAGGAAGTTGGCTGCTGAAGCAGAGCTTCCTATTTATATCAGCAATTTTTCAGGAGAATTTTCAGAAGCGGGTGCTCGACATTTTCGTTATGATTTTTTTAAAGAGGTCATGAAAAAGACAGGTGCGACAGCTTTAGTCACTGCCCACCATGCTGATGACCAGGTGGAAACGATTTTGATGCGTTTGATTCGAGGTACTCGTTTGCGCTATCTATCAGGAATTAAGGAGAAGCAAGTAGTCGGGGAGATAGAAATCATTCGACCCTTCTTGCATTTCCATAAAAAAGACTTTCCACCAATTTTTCACTTTGAAGATACATCAAATAAGGAAAATTATTATTTTCGCAATCGTATTCGAAACTCTTATTTACCAGAATTAGAAAAAGAAAATCCTAGGTTTAGAGATGCAATCTTAAGTATCGGAAATGAAATTTTAGATTATGACTTAGCTATAGCTGAATTATCTAACAATATTGATGTGGAAGATTTACAGCAGTTATTTTCTTATTCTGAGTCTACACAAAGAGTTTTACTCCAAACTTATCTGAATTGTTTTCCAGATTTGAATCTTACAAAAGCTCAGTTTGATGAAGTTCGACAGATTTTAAAAACTAAAAGTCAGTATCGTCATCCGCTTAAAAATGGCTATGAATTGATAAAAGAATACCAACATTTTCAGATTTGTAAAATCGGTCCGCAGGCTGATGAAAAGGAAGATGAATTTGTGTTACACTATCAAAATCAGGTAGCTTATCAAGGATACACATTTTCCTTTGGAATTCCATTAGAAGGTGAATCAATTCAACAAATACTTGTTTCACGCGAAACATCCATACACATTCGTCATCGAAAACCTGGAGATGTTTTGATTCAAAATGGGCATAGAAAGAAACTCAGACGTTTATTTATTGATTTGAAAATCCCTATGGAAAAGCGAAAATCTGCTCTTATTATTGAGCAATTTGGAGAAATTGTCTCAATTTTGGGAATTGCGACCAGTAATTTGAGTAAAAACACGAAAAATGATATAATGAACACTGTACTTTATATAGAAAAAATAGATAGGTAAAAAAATGTTAGAAAACGATATTAAAAAAATCCTCGTTTCACACGATGAAATTACAGAAGCTGCTAAAAAATTAGGTGCTCAACTCACTAAAGACTATGCAGGAAAAAATCCAATTTTAGTTGGGATTTTAAAAGGATCTATTCCTTTTATGGCTGAATTGGTCAAACATATCGACACTCATATTGAAATGGACTTCATGATGGTTTCTAGCTATCATGGTGGAACAGCAAGTAGCGGTGTGATCAATATTAAGCAAGATGTAACTCAAGACATCAAAGGAAGACATGTTTTATTTGTAGAAGATATCATTGATACAGGTCAAACTTTGAAGAATTTGCGAGATATGTTTATTGCAAGAGATGCAGCTTCTGTTAAGATTGCAACCTTATTGGATAAACCAGAGGGACGTGTTGTAGAAATTGAGGCAGACTATACCTGCTTTACTATCCCAAATGAGTTTGTAGTAGGTTATGGTTTAGATTACAAAGAAAATTATCGTAACCTTCCTTATGTTGGAGTATTGAAAGAAGAAGTATATTCAAATTAGAAAGAACAATTTTTAATGAAAAAACAAAATAATGGTTTAATTAAAAATCCTTTTCTATGGTTATTACTTATTTTTCTCCTAGTTACAGGTTATCAGTATTTTAGTACAGGTAGTGTTGCAGGGAAAAGTGAGCAAATAAATTATACAGAATTGGTAAAAGAAATTACCGATGACAATGTAAAAGAATTAACTTACCAACCAAATGGTAGTGTTATCGAAGTTTCGGGTGTTTATAAAAATCCTAAAACAAGTAAAGAAGAAACAGGTATCCAGTTCTTTTCTCCTTCTGCTACAACAGTAGAGAAATTTTCAAGTATTATTCTTCCTTCAGATACTACAGTATCAGAATTGCAAAAACTTGCTTCTGACCATAAAGCGGAAATAACTGTTAAGCATGAAAGTTCAAGTGGTATGTGGATTAATATTCTTGTATCCATTGTGCCATTCGGTATTCTTTTCTTCTTCCTATTCTCTATGATGGGAAATATGGGAGGAAATAATAGCCGTAACCCAATGAGTTTTGGACGTAGCAAGGCTAAAGCTGCAAATAAAGAAGATATTAAAGTAAGATTTTCAGATGTTGCTGGAGCTGAGGAAGAAAAACAAGAACTAGTTGAAGTTGTTGAGTTCTTAAAAGATCCAAAACGATTTACAAAACTTGGAGCCCGTATTCCAGCAGGTGTTCTTTTGGAGGGACCTCCGGGAACAGGTAAGACGTTACTTGCTAAGGCAGTCGCCGGAGAAGCAGGTGTTCCATTCTTTAGTATCTCAGGTTCTGACTTTGTAGAAATGTTTGTCGGAGTTGGAGCTAGTCGTGTTCGTTCTCTTTTTGAAGATGCTAAAAAAGCAGCACCAGCTATCATCTTTATCGATGAAATTGATGCTGTTGGCCGTCAACGTGGAGTCGGTCTCGGCGGAGGTAATGACGAACGTGAACAAACCTTGAACCAACTCTTGATTGAGATGGATGGTTTTGAGGGAAATGAAGGAATTATCGTCATCGCTGCTACAAACCGTTCAGATGTACTTGATCCTGCCCTTTTACGTCCAGGACGTTTTGATAGAAAAGTATTGGTTGGACGTCCTGATGTTAAGGGTCGCGAAGCAATCTTGAAAGTTCACGCTAAAAATAAACCTTTGGCAGACGATGTTGATTTGAAATTAGTGGCCCAACAAACCCCAGGTTTTGTTGGAGCAGATTTAGAGAATGTCTTGAATGAAGCTGCTCTAGTTGCTGCTCGTCGCAATAAATCGATAATTGATGCTTCAGATATTGATGAAGCAGAAGACAGAGTTATTGCTGGTCCTTCTAAGAAAGATAAGACAGTTTCACAAAAAGAACGTGAATTGGTTGCCTACCATGAGGCTGGACATACCATTGTTGGCCTAGTCTTATCGAATGCCCGTGTTGTTCATAAGGTTACAATTGTACCAAGAGGTCGTGCAGGTGGTTACATGATTGCACTTCCTAAGGAAGATCAAATGCTTCTATCTAAAGAAGATATGAAAGAGCAATTGGCTGGCTTGATGGGTGGACGTGTAGCTGAAGAAATTATCTTTAATGTCCAAACTACAGGAGCTTCAAACGACTTTGAACAGGCGACACAAATGGCGCGTGCAATGGTTACAGAGTACGGTATGAGTGAAAAACTTGGTCCAGTTCAATATGAAGGAAATCATGCTATGTTTGGTGCACAAAGCCCTCAAAAATCAATTTCAGAACAAACAGCTTATGAAATTGACGAAGAGGTTCGTTCATTATTGAATGAAGCACGAAATAAAGCTGCTGAAATTATTCAGTCAAATCGTGAAACTCACAAGTTGATTGCAGAAGCACTATTGAAATACGAAACATTGGATAGTACACAAATTAAATCTCTTTACGAAACAGGAAAGATGCCTGAAACAGTCGAGGAGGAATCTCATGCACTATCCTATGATGAAGTAAAGTCAAAAATGAATGACGAAAAATAACCCAAAGAGAGGCGTGTCCTCTCTTTTTTGTGCAGTTGAGGCGGTAAAGGGTGCAGAATGGCTGAAATGTGCCAAAAGTATTTCTGAATCTGTTAGACTGTAAACAGAAAGGGGAACACTATGCTTAAAGAATTGTATGAAGAAGTGCAGGGAATTGTATACAAGTGTAGAAATGAATATTACCTTCATTTATGGGAGCTATCGGATTGGGATCAAGAGGGAATGATATGCCTACATGAATTGATCAGTAGAGAAGAGAACCTAGTAGAAGATGTCCCACGCTTACGTAAATATTTCAAAACCAAATTCCGCAATCGAATTTTAGACTATATCCGTAAACAAGAAAGTCAAAAACGAAGATATGATAAAGAGCTTTATGAAGAAGTGGGTGAGATTAGTCATCGTATAAGTGAGGGCGGTCTATGGTTAGACGATTATTATCTCTTTCATGAGACACTAAGAGATTATAGAAACAAACAAACTAAAGAACAACAAGAAGAGTTAGAACGCGTCTTAAGAAATGAACGTTTCCGAGGGCGTCAAAGAGTCCTAAGAGACTTACGTATTGTGTTTAAAGAGTTTGATATTCGTACTCATTAGGAATTCATACAAAAAGGTAAATTCCCAAACTAACTTCCACCGTCAATCCAAGTGGAAGTTAGTCTGATAAAAATCGTAAAAACCAGTGGAAATCCGTGTCAGGGTAAATTCCACTGGTTTTACTAATACTTGATTTCATCGCTTTTGTAGCCAAAATGAATCGAAAAAAAGAGCGCACAAAATCCTCTCATCTGAAAGCGTTTCAGATTAAGTTCCGCTATGGTGGAAGTTAGTGTGAGACGTTTGAATGCGGTTAAAGGTTAGTTTTTAGAACTGATGTTGGAGTAATTTAGACGACTGACAGACATCTTCTGCAGGTATTTTAGAAATGCCGAGAAGCTTAGGAATCTCTTCTCCATAAGTAAAGGCAAAGAGTTCATAGGCTGACTTTCCATTCAAAACAGCACGTTTGACACTGTTGACATGAGAGCAGACGAGATTGATGTCCTCTTGAGTTAAATTGTCAAAAGAAGTTCCCTTAGGTAGAATATCACGAATCAGCGTGTGATTTTTCTCAATTCTCCCTTTCTGGTCAGAGCGATTAGGGTCACAAAAGAAGAGTTTACTCTCTCCTCGCACATCCATTTCGATGTCATCGACTCTGGCAAACTCTCCACCATTATCTGTCAGGATGACAGGGAAGAGTTGGAAGAAATCTTTGTCCGCTTGGTGAAGAGTGTTTTTGATGTCATAGAGGTGTTTGGTAACCTCAAGGGCAGTTTTATTATCCAGAAGTCTAGCGAAGATAAAGTTACAGAAAGATAAATTGAAGGTGAGTAGGACTTTACCTCTTCGGATATGTCGATAGACAGTTGAGGAGCTGACATCAAGATTGTGAGTTTTGAGGATATGATAGATGTGTTGTCCCTTTTTAACACCCTCAGAAATGACTTTGTCCATGTCCCAGAAGGTCTTGGAATTAAGGGGAGTCCCTTCACGAGATTCAACAAGAGTTTGTTCGTACTGTTTTTGAGCTTGTTTAGCGAGGTATAAGATCTTCTTATAGCCACAGTTTTGTCTTCTTTTAGGGCATCCATTACAGACAAAGGGAGCCTTATCGAGTAGAGGGCAAGGAAGGTTATCACACGTAGACTCTCGGACTTTTCTGTTTCGTTTGACTTCTTTGGAAACAGTTGTCGGGTCTTTTAGAATGGATCGTCCAATAGCTTTGAAGGTTTCACCGCGCTCTAAGCCTAATTGGATATCATTACGGTCTGAAAGGGTAAGGTGTTTATGTTTTGTCATAGTGGACCTCATTTCTAACTCAAACGTCTCATACTTAATTCCACCATAAAAATCCGTTTTAGACTAATTTCCACTTTGGTCAGGCAAGTGGAAGTTACTTTGAGAAGTTAGCCCATGCAAAAAAATGAAAAAAATTAGAAAAAGATGTTGACAAAAAATAAAAAGTCGGTATAATAGTAAGAGTTGAAAATAACAACTCTGGTC
>CAJNBV010000008.1 GCA_905221095.1 bacterium | reverse complement strand
ACTGGTACATTTGGATCCACCGGTGTATTTGGTGTTGGTGGTTCTGTTACTTCTACCACTTTTTCATGTACTTTCAACGTAAATGTTTGTGTCGGATCTTCTCCATCTGTGTCCTTATCTTTGTCAAATGGATTTTTACCGATTGCTGTTAGTACATCTTGCTTATTATCAACTATATATCCACGTTTTTCTAAGTCTGCTATCTTAGCTGTTACTGAGTTAGTTGGAATTTCTTCTCCAGTTTTACCATTGATATTTACATAATCATCTGTTAATGGTGTTTCTGTTTTCTTATCACCCTCACCTTTAACATTAACTACTTTCACCAATGCTTTTTGCGGATCTGCCACGTACGTGATTGGTGTATCCTTACCTGGTTTTGTTGGTATTTCTGGAACCTTGTATCCTTTTTTAGGATCTTTAGGATCTACCGGTTTTAATGGTACTAGCGGATTTGTCTCAGGATCCACTGGTTTTGTTGGATCTGTTGGTATACCCGGTGTGTATCCTGGTTCGTATGGAATTACCGGTAATTCTGGAGTTTTTGGTTTTTCAGGAGTTCCTGGTGTTTCACCACCTGGGGTCTCATTTCCGCCCGGATTTTCCGGTGTTTTTGGATAATCTGGATATTTTGGTTTTGTTGCATCGTCTGGATCATTTGGATATGGGATTGGTGTTGGAGTTTTTCCTGGTATCTTCGGTACCCATGATCCTATCTTAGTGTATACAACTTCTTTAGTCATATTCGTTACTTCGCCATTTTCATTTGGCGCTGCTGGTGCATCTGTAACTTCCTTAATATCTGCTACGTATCCATTTAATACTGGAGTTGAAACAGTTGCAAAACTTGTAGCTGTATGTGTATCATCTGCAGTTGGTGTCCAATTACCATAAGTAACTGTTTTGCTAACTAAGTTATATGTTGCAGTACGTTTGTATAATACTTTGTCTACCTTTGTAGGTTTTGCATCTGCAATTTTTTCCCCATCTGCAGTTTCTTTCTTAACATAAGTAATTGTTCTTGTTACTTCTTTTTCTAAGTCAGATTTTGCTAAGCCTTCTGTTGGCCATTTTGGTCCTTCTGGAACATTAGGGTCAACCGGTGTATCTGGAGTTGGTGGAGTTGTTACTGTTTCCACTTTTTCTCTTACAGTTACATTATACACCTGACTTGGGTCTTGTCCGTCAGTATCAGTCACAGAATCGATTGTTTTATCTCCATTAGTAAATGTATCACTTACAATCTCATATCCTGCTTTTTTAAGTTCTGTGATTTTAGCATTAACAGAATCAGCTGAAAATTCTGTTCCTACATCACCTTCAAGACTAATATCTGGATATCCGTTTAATGCTTCAGTTGTAGTTTCAGATACTTGTTTTTTGAAGTGTACTAAGCCTTTTCCTGTAGGTGGAGCTGTGTATTCCTCATATACATAAGTTACTGTTCTTGCTCCTGTAGTTATCGTTCCTGTGTCACTTGCAGAAGTTCTTAATCTTCCATCTTCAACCGAATTGTCATCTAATGATCTCTTCAATCTATAGCGTTTACCATCAGCTGTTGTTAAAGTAGTAAGTTTTTTGCCTGTTACATCATAATCTGTACCTAATAATTGATCTTTTTGAGCAATATATGTTCCGTCTGTATCTTTTTTACCTAAATCAGTCTCTTTTTGATGTTCTTTAGTATTATCAAGTGTTAATACAGTTCCATCAACAGTTTGATACTTAACTTTAACATCTCCTGACATAGCTGATCTTAGTTCAGATGTTTTCTTGCTCTTTTCGATTTCTTCTTTTATTTTTTTCTCTTGCTCTTCAGTAATCTTACCTTGTTCTTTTAATTTAGTAATGATACGTCTTGCGACATCCTTCGATGGTTCAACGGTATCTTGAATTACTGAGAAATCGGCTAGGATAGGTAAGTTGTATTGGAGTCTTGGACTTTGCATATTAACACCAACACGTTTTTCATTTTCTGCAAACACTTGCACTTTATAGGATACAACGTCTTTGCCTAGTGGAATATCTCCTGTTGAGAAGTAGCCACCTTTACCTAGTTTTTCCTTATCGCCATCAATTGCTTTTGTAATTTCTTCTGATAATTTTTCATCAGAAATAACCCCATCACGCGAAACATTATCTTTTTCAACAAAGTGGTTAGTGAATTTTTTCAAACCATCTTGTGCCTCCAAAGCGAGTGCATTGGTTCGTATTTTATTATACTCATCTTCCGTTAATTCGCTTTTGTCAGGTTGTCTGGTAGCGTACATGTTTGAACCAAGGATTTTTGCTTCTTTACCGTTTCTGGCTTCCATGTAAGTATAAGCATTTGTGGACCCAATGGCTGATTTTAGTCCAGAAATTTCTTGCTTAAGTTTAGTTTTTTGAGTTTCATCCGTAGTCGTCTCTAACAGAGCTTCTTTTTCCGTTAGCTTAGCCTTAAGTTCTGCACGATGAGTCTTCACTTTTTCTGAATCTGTCACTAGTTCCAGTTGATCTGTATCTCCATGATAGATAATTTTTTTCGCAGTCGGTAATATAAAATCTAGTAATTTATAGACACGATCTGAGTCTCTAGACTTAATTAAATTTGTGTTGTCTGGATATTTTTCACTGGTAGTCAACCATGTTGGAGAGTTTTTTTGAACCTCCTTATCCTTCACTAGCTTTAATAAACCATTTAATTCATTTCCATATCTAGTAAACGATTCTTTAAAATTAGTCTCATTTTTGAAATTTTTTTCATTCAATTTATCCTTATCTATCGGTAATTCAACTATCGCTTCTCCTTTTTCAGCGAGTTCTTTTTCTATAATAGGATACAGATGTTTATATTTAGTAACACTTGGATTACGTTGCCCTGGATTTTCTTTGATATATCGATCTTTTGCAAGTGCCTTAACTTTTTCATCGAACTCCTTCTTCAATAGTTCTTTAATTTTGGCATTAACCGCCGTTAAATTCACACCTTGAGCATAACGTTCTTCGTTCTCTACTACTCCGTCAATACGGTTGATAGTGTGGTCATAGACAGTTTCTTCAGATTTATCCTTTTTAATCGCTTTAACAACGATACGATAAGTTCCTTTTGACCCAAAAAAGTCTGAGATATACCCTGTTACAAAGTCAATTTTCAAACGACTTCCATATTTCGTTGAAAAGGCTTTAAAAGTTTTTTCAATTCCATTGAACCCCTCAACATTTGGAGCGTGTTGGAGAATATCTTCCTTATCTTTGATAGGTAATTTATTAAGCGCTTCTGTTTCCCCATCTCTATTTGCTGTCTCTATATTAAACGTAGAGCCATCTTGTGCTTTATCAGTTTTATTTGCGATTGTACGACCTTTGGCAAGCATCAACATGTATTTGAAGCGACGGTCTAAGGCTTGCTCGTGTACGTAGATTTGGTCAAGAGCGTTAGATCCAACCATTCCACCTTCTTGGCGTTTGCCATCTTTGTCAGTGTACCAACCAGTGAAGTAACCTTCTTTATTTTTCATCCCAATAGCGAATTTCCCAGTTTCACCATCTTTTTTCATAATGGCTGTCCATCCACCGAAGCTACTGATTTCTCTAATTTCACCTGGTTGAAGTTTTACACCACTTGGGTCTGTAGTGACATTTCCATTACTATCAAATCGAAGTTCGTCTCCTAGTGTATCCATGTTTCTCAAGTAGGAACGCTCATTATTTTGGAAGTCATCCGGCATATTTTGGATAATCTTCCACATTTCTTCAACTGTTGCAGTATGATCAGGATCATCGAAACTCAAGTGAGCACTCGGATCATGTGCTCCATGGTCATCTCCTTTTGGTATATGTACCCCAGGTTGATCTGGTTTTACAGTAGCTCCCTTACGCTCGGTTACAGTAGAATCTAATGCTCCGTTATTTCCAGTTGAAGTTTCTCCAGTAGAAGTATTAGAAGTTCCGCCGGCAGGAGCATCTCCCACGTCTCTTTTTGAACGGCGACTTCTAGTAGAAGTTGTATCTGAATTTGATGGTGCAGATCCCTTTTCAGAATAGTACACCAGCACTGTTTCAGATTCAGTTGACGATGTAACTTCTTTTGCTTCTACAGTATTGTTTCCAGACACGTCATATCCATCAACTGTTGGAGCAGTTTTCGCTTCCCATTTTCCTGTTGTCCATTCTTCTGTACCTTGTTTACGTGTTAAAGTAACTGTTTGAATGACTGGTGTTGCTACTTCTTTGCTTTCATCAGAAGCATTTACATATTTAATGGTACGTGTAATTGTTTTCATCTCTTCCTTAACAGAATGAACCGCTCCAGCTTGAAGCCCACCTGGATTTTGAGCAGGCTCCGCCCCATAGCCAGACAAAGCCAGACTGTTAGGTTGGCTTGTCTCCGATTCTGGAGACGGACTAGACTGACTTGCACCTCCATCAGTAGTAGTATTCGTTTCCGCGTGTACCACACCCGCCCCCATGGCAAGGTAAAAAGCACCAATGACGACACTAGCTGCACCGACACTTACTTTTCGAATACTATATTTTAGTTGTTTGTCAAATTTACCCATTTTAGACTCCTGTTGTATATATTGTTATTATACTATTCCTGCATGATAGTATACAACCTCATCTAAATATTATACACCAAACAACTGTAAATTTCAATTTTTTTGACTTTTGATTGAAATGGAAAATTAGCGGAGAAAATTAGCAGATAGACTACTCTTTTTACCAAAACCAAAGGTAGGCTAGGAATCCCTCATCAGTAGACCAACAGCACAGATGAAGCCCCATCAGCCTTACCCTGTCGTGTGCATCTGATGGACTTGCTTCCTCCTATCAGCAAGCTCAGTCCTGTGCTTTGAGACCTTCCCAGCTTGCTTTTAGATTTCCATTAACTTTTACACTTATTTCTTTAAAAATGAGACAATTTGAGATTTTTTCTACCCTTTTTCTTCTTTTTCCGAATAAATAGATAGAAGCATCAAATTTAGTAAAACTAGATTTAAAAATGTGCTATAATGAAAGGAGAGCAAATATGACATTACGTCATCCGGGCATCAGCCCAACTAACGATTTGGTTGCTAAGAAAATCTTTAGCAATCCAGAAATCACTTGTCAATTTATTCGCGATATGCTGGATTTACCAGCAAAAAATGTAACTATTTTAGAGGGAAGTAACATTCATGTCTTGCCTTCTCTACCCTACTCGGCTCAGGATTTCTATACTAGCATAGATGTCTTGGCAGAGTTGGATAATGGCACACAGGTTATTATTGAGATTCAGGTTCATCATCAGAATTTTTTCATTAATCGTTTGTGGGCTTATCTATGTAGTCAGGTCAATCAGAATCTTGAAAAAATTCGCAAGCGAGAAGGTGATACCCACCAGAGCTACAAACACATCGCACCTGTTTACGCTATCGCAATTGTGGATAGCAACTACTTCCAAGATGATTTGGCTTTTCACAGTTTCAGTATGCGCGAGGACACGACGGGTGAAGTTTTAACAATCACAAACAACGGTCAAGAAAACCATCTAGTCAAGATGGCATTCTTGGAATTAAAAAAATATAGAAAAACCAGCAAAGACGAGGTTCGCAAGCCATGGTTGGAGTTTTTCGGGAATAAACCCTTTACCCAGCAACCCGAGCGAGCCATCAGCCAAGCAGACCAACTGCTAGACTATAAGAGCTGGTCTGAGGAGGACAGGAAAATGTTTAGTGAACAGCGCAGACGCGAAGAACAAGCCTTGTTAGCACAGGACTATGCCTTGGAACAAGCTGAGGAGAAAGGAATCGAAAAAGGCTTAGAACAGGGGCTAGAGCGTGGTCGAGCAGAGGGGATTGAACAGGGACTTGAACGAGGAAAACTCTTTGCTTTCTTGGACATGGTTCGCCAACATGCTCTAACTTCCGAATTCGCGAGTGAACAATTGGGTATGTCAGTAGCGGAGTTTGAGGCACTGCTGGAAGAATATAAGTGAGAAATCTGTAAATATTACACGAGACAAAAACAACTAAAAAGGATAGCTAAATTTCTTGATGTAAAGAGTTTGGCTATCCTTTTTATCTAAGGTATTGTTATTTTCAGGAAAGTTTGAACTTTTGCCTTTCTTTTCCGAATAAATAGATAGTAGCAGTGAATCTAGTAAACCTAGATTTAATACTCTTCGAAAATCAAATTCAAACCACGTCAACGTCGCCTTGCCGTACTCAAGTACAGCCTGCAGCTAGTTTCCTAGTTTGCTCTTTGATTTTCATTGAGTATAAAACTGTGGTATAATAAAAGGAGGAAAAGGATGATTCTCAGACATCCGGGCATCAGCCCAACTAATGACTTGATAGCTAAGAAAATCTTTAGCAATCCAGAAATCACTTGTCAATTTATTCGCGATATGCTGGACTTACCAGCCAAAAATGTAACCATTTTGGAGGGGAGTAATATTCATGTACTACCCTCCCTGCCGTACTCGGCTCAGGATTTCTATACCAGTATAGACGTTTTGGCGGAGTTGGATAATGGTACGCAAGTAATTATTGAAATTCAAGTTCATCATCAGAATTTTTTCATCAATCGCCTGTGGGCTTATCTATGCAGTCAGGTCAATCAGAATCTTGAAAAAATTCGCCAACGTGAAGGTGATACTCATCAGAGTTACAAACACATCGCACCAGTATACGCTATCGCTATCGTGGATACCAACTACTTCTCGGACGACTTGGCTTTTCACAGTTTTAGTATGCGCGAGGACACGACAGGTGAGGTTTTAACCATCACAAACAATGGACAAGAAAACCATCTGGTCAAAATGGCTTTCTTGGAACTAAAAAAATACAGAGAAACCAGCAAAGATAGCATTCGCAAGCCGTGGTTAGAGTTTTTTGGGAACAAACCCTTTACTCAGCAACCCGAGCGAGCCATCAGCCAAGCAGACCAACTGCTGGACTACAAGAGCTGGTCCGAGGAGGACAGGAAAATGTTTAGTGAACAACGCAGACGCGAAGAACAAGCCTTGTTAGCACAGGACTATGCTTTGGAACAAGCTGAAGAAAAGGGATTAGAGCGTGGTCTTGCACAGGGATTAGAGCGTGGTCTTGAACGAGGTCGTGCAGAGGGGATTGAACAAGGGCGAGAAGAAGGCATTGAACAAGGACGAGCAGAAGGCATTGAAGAGGGATTAAAAGTAGGTTTAGTAAATTTAGTACGTCAAGGTCTTCTAACACCTGAGGTTGCAAGTCAGCAATTAGGCATGACCGTTGCTGAGTTTGAGGCCTTGTTGTAAGACCAGCACTAACGGTCAGAAAAACTATCTAGTCAAGATGGCCTTCTTAGAGCTAAAAAATATATAAAGTCAAACAGCAAACTAAACATCTTGCCACAAGACTGGGAAAAATCTTTAAAATTAAAAACCGCATATAATCAGGTATTGAAGAACCTTGATAATATGCGGTTTATTGTGGAGAGATTTACTTCATTTTCTCCTGAAATTGAGTTTTTCCCCACATCAACCTCATACACACAGCAAATTTAAGCTGACCTGGTTTGTCGAAAAGATTTTAGAGGAGTATAAGCATTTACTAAAACTAAAAAAAATGATATAATCAAACCGATTAAATGTTTTAAAAATAAAGGAGAATTTTAATGTCTTACCAAGAAAATTACCAGAAATGGGTTGATTTTGCGGAGCTTCCTGACTACCTTCGTCAAGATTTGGAAAATATGGATGAAAAAACAAAGGAAGATGCCTTCTATACAAATCTTGAATTTGGTACTGCAGGTATGCGTGGCTTGATTGGAGCTGGTACAAACCGCATCAACATCTACGTTGTTCGCCAAGCTACTGAAGGATTGGCTCGTTTGATTGAGTCCAAAGGTGGAAACGAAAAAGAACGTGGTGTGGCAATTGCCTACGATAGCCGTCACTTCTCACCAGAGTTTGCCTTTGAATCTGCAGCAGTTCTTGCTAAACACGATATCAAATCTTATGTATTTGAAAGCCTTCGTCCAACTCCAGAACTCTCATTTGCGGTTCGTCACCTCAACTGTTTCGCAGGTATTATGGTCACAGCCAGCCACAACCCTGCTCCATTTAACGGTTACAAGGTTTACGGTGAAGACGGTGGACAAATGCCTCCACACGATGCGGACGCGTTGACTACTTATATCCGTGCTATCGAAAACCCATTTGCAGTTGAAGTTGCTGATGTGGAAGCTGAAAAAGCTTCTGGCTTGATTGAAGTTATCGGCGAAGCTGTTGACGTAGAATACCTTAAAGAGGTTAAGGACGTAAACATCAACCCAGCTTTAATTGAAGAATTCGGTAAAGACATGAAAATTGTCTACACACCACTTCATGGTACTGGTGAAATGTTGGCTCGTCGTGCTCTTGCCCAAGCAGGATTTGACTCAGTTCAAGTCGTTGAAGCGCAAGCAACTGCCGATCCTGACTTCTCAACTGTAAAATCTCCAAACCCAGAAAGCCAAGCAGCCTTTGCTCTTGCTGAAGAACTTGGTCGTCAAGTTGGTGCAGATGTTCTTGTCGCAACTGACCCTGATGCTGACCGTGTTGGTGTTGAAGTTCTTCAAAAAGATGGTAGCTACCTCAACCTTTCAGGTAACCAAATCGGTGCTATCATGGCTAAATACATCTTGGAAGCCCACAAAAACGCTGGAACTCTTCCTGAAAATGCAGCCCTCTGCAAATCTATCGTTTCAACTGACTTGGTAACGAAGATTGCTGAAAGCTACGGCGCAACTATGTTCAACGTCTTGACAGGTTTCAAATTCATCGCTGAAAAAATTCAAGAATTCGAAGAAAAACACAACCACACTTACATGATGGGATTTGAAGAAAGCTTCGGTTACTTGATTAAACCATTCGTACGTGATAAAGATGCTATCCAAGCTGTTCTTGTCGTTGCTGAACTTGCTGCCTACTATCGTTCACGTGGTTTGACACTTGCTGACGGTATCGAAGAAATCTACAAAGAGTACGGCTACTACGCAGAAAAGACTATCTCTGTTACCCTTTCTGGTGTTGATGGTGCTGAACAAATAAAAGCGATTATGGCTAAATTCCGCAACAATGCTCCAAAAGAATGGAACACAACAGCTATCACTGTCGTAGAAGACTTCAAGGCTCAAACTGCTACTGCTGCTGACGGAACTGTTACAAACTTAACAACTCCTCCAAGTGATGTTTTGAAATATACACTTACTGATGGTTCATGGATTGCAGTTCGCCCTTCAGGTACAGAACCAAAAATCAAGTTCTACATTGCAGTTGTAGGGGAAACCAACGAAGAATCACAAGCTAAAATCGCTAACATCGAAGCAGAAATCAATGCCTTTGTAAAATAAAGACCTATAAAAGATGAGACCAAACAATCTCATCTTTTTTTCGTATCAAATCTAAGCAATTTTAGAAACTTTATGGCATACTAGACATATCAATGAAAGCGAGGTAATCTCATGGAACAATTTTTAGATAACATCAAAGACCTTGAAGTCACTACAGTTGCGCGTGTGCAAGAAGCTCTTGATAAAAAAGAAACTGCAACTTTCTTTATCGGTCGCAAAACTTGCCCTTACTGCCGTAAATTTGCAGGTACATTGGCAGGTGTCGTAGCTGAAACCAAAGCTCACATCTACTTCATCAATAGTGAAGAACCAAGCCAACTCAATGAGTTGCAAACATTCCGCTCACGCTACGGAATCCCAACAGTACCAGGCTTTGTTCACATTGCAGATGGACAAATCAATGTCCGTTGCGACTCTTCAATGTCAGCACAAGAAATCAAAGAATTTGCAGGATTGTAAAAAAGCCACTCATCGAGTGGTTTTTAAATGGTCAAAATTACCTTTTTTCAAGCAAATCTTGTATCATTCTATGCAGTTCTTCTATCTTCTCGGATTGTCTCTCTAGTAACATTCTCTGACTAGACAATTCATCTTGGAGTTTATCAAGTTTTATCTGTTCATCTGGATTCTCTTTTACAAAAAAGTTCGTCAAGGCACTCGTTAACATTCCTATTGTTCCAATACCGACAAGCATTAATAAAACAGCTAACCATTTACCAAAAATCGAAGTGGGAATAATATCCCCATAACCAACTGTCGTTACAGTTACAAGAGCCCACCACAGACTTTCTGAAAAAGATTTTTCTTCAACAACGGATAAAATCGAACTCCCTACCAGTACAATAAAGGAATTGAGATAGAAAATATAAAGCAAGCCATTTGTTCGTAAGAGTTTTCCAATCTTCTTTTCCAGCTTACCAGTCAATCCAACGATTCTTAAAAGACGAGTCAGTTTCAGTAATTTTGTCAGCCTTGCTAGTCGAAAGATGCGTCCTAATCGAAAAACTGTAAAAATAGCATTTAAAGGCAGGATAGCTAGCAAATCAAAAATATTTTCAATTATGAATCGCCATTTCCCTTTACTTAAAAAGAAGCGCCAGGCATAATCCACCACGAAAACACCCCAAAGTAGTAAATCAATAATATTGTACGGAGGATTGTCCAAATCGACCATATCAGCAAATCCAAGCAAGACTAGAACAACAGATATCAACGCAAGTATGATAATCGTTGTATCATAGTAATCCTTAAATAACCATTTTCTTTTCACACTACTTCTCCTATGTCATTTTTAAACATTATACCACAACAAATATCTACTAATTTATAAAAAAGAAGGCGAGCGCCTTCTTTTTTATATATCTGTCAATGGTGTTGCGGTATCTGGTGAGGTATCATAAACCTTAAAGTCTACTCCAACTCCCAGATCAGCCTGGGCTAACTGATTGACCATGGTCATGTGAGCTAGCTCCTTGATATTGTTCTCCTTGGACAAGTGACCAAGGTAGATTTTCTTAGTGCGATTTCCTAGCGTCCGAATCATGGCTTCAGCACCATCTTCGTTAGAAAGGTGACCGAGATCCGATAGGATTCGTTGTTTGAGTCGCCAAGCGTAAGAACCTGCTCGCAAAATCTCTACATCATGATTGGACTCGATAAGATAGCCGTCCGCATTTTCGACAATTCCTGCCATACGGTCACTGACATAACCTGTATCTGTCAAAAGGACAAAACTTTTATCATCCTTCATAAAACGATAGAACTGCGGTGCGACTGCATCATGGCTTACACCAAAACTCTCGATGTCAATATCTCCAAATGTTTTGGTTTTGCCCATCTCAAAGATATGCTTCTGAGAAGAATCCACCTTGCCAAGATACTTACTATTTTCCATAGCTTGCCAAGTCTTTTCATTGGCATACAAATCCATACCATACTTGCGAGCCAAAACGCCCACTCCATGGATATGATCTGAATGCTCATGGGTAATCAAGATGGCATCCAAGTCTTCTGGCTTGCGATTTATTTCAGCAAGTAGGCTAGTAATCTTTTTACCAGACAAGCCTGCATCCACTAAAAGCTTCTTTTTTGGGGTTTCCAGATAAAAGGAATTTCCACTGGAACCCGACGCTAAAATACTGTATTTAAAGCCTGTTTCACTCATTCTAGTCTTCTACTTCATCCTCCCATACTTCTTCTTTCACTGCATCCTTATCATAAGGGAGCACAATGGTAAAAGTTGATCCCTTGCCGTATTCACTCTTGGCCCAAATAAAGCCATTATGCTGTTTGATAATTTCTTTAGCAATAGACAGTCCCAGACCTGTTCCACCTTGGGCACGACTTCTAGCACGATCCACACGATAAAAACGGTCAAAGATGCGTGGTAAATCCTGCTTAGGAATACCCAAACCTTGGTCTGAGATGGATAAAATCATCTGATCATCAGTCGTCTTCATGGTCACTGTGATTTTCCCACCATCTGGTGAATACTTGATGGCATTGTTAAGAATATTATCAATCACCTGTGTCATCTTATCTGTATCAATTTCAATCCAGACAGAGGTAATTGGGTAATCTCTCACCAGTTCGTATTTCTTCTCTTCATCCTGCCCTCTTATCTGATCAAAACGGTTGAGGATAAAAGTAATAAAGGCAGTGAAGTTAATCAGTTCCACATCTAGATGACTGGTCGCATTATCAATCCGTGAAAGATGGAGGAGGTCAGTTACCATGCGCATCATACGATTGGTTTCGTCTAGAGATACCTTAATAAAGTCTGGTGCTACGGTTTCACACAAAGCTCCCTCATCCAAGGCTTCAAGATAAGATTTAACACTGGTTAAGGGTGTCCGTAACTCATGGCTAACATTGGAAACAAAGAGTCTCCGCTCGCGTTCTTCCTTCTCCTGCTCCGTCGTATCATGCAAAACAGCAACCAGACCCGAAATAAAGCCAGACTCTCGACGAATCAAGGCAAAGCGAACACGAAGGCTTAGATACTCACCATTAGCATCCTGGGAATCAATGATGAGCTCAGGAATTTGGGTGATCAAATCACGAAGTTCATACTCATCTTCAATCTTAAGCAATTCTAGAATACTTTTGTTGAGAACATCTTCTTTCTGAACACCTAACTGTTTCTTAGCCATGTCATTAATCATGGTAATCTTGCCACGACGATTGGTCGCAAGGACTCCATCCGTCATGTAAGAGAGGATACTGTGTAATCTTTTACTCTCCTGTTCCAGATTTTCTTGGGTTAGACGAATTACTTCTGATAAATCATTGAGATTATTGGTAATATTAGTGATTTCAGAGCTTCCCTGCATATCCAATACCTGAGAATAATCTCCTGCAATCAGGTCTTTTACCTTTTGATTGATTTGCTTCAGCCGAATATTATCCCTACGATTTTCTAGTAAAAGCAAGGTCACGACTAAAATAAAGCCAAGTAGAATGAGGATAAAGATAAAATCACTGGTTAAAACTGTGTCTTTAATTAGTTTAATCATTATTTCTCATATAATAACCAACACCGCGACGTGTTAGAATATACTCTGGACGACTTGGTGTGTCTTCAATCTTCTCACGCAAACGTCTGATAGTTACATCAACTGTTCGAACATCTCCGAAATAATCATAACCCCAGACAGTTTCAAGCAAGTGTTCACGCGTAATCACTTGACCGATATGAGAAGCCAAGTGATACAAAAGCTCAAATTCACGGTGAGTTAAGTCTAGTTCTTCACCGTATTTTTTAGCTACATAAGCATCTGGCACAATCTCCAAGTCCCCAATTTGCAAGGGTTGAGTTTTATTTTCATCTGATTCTTGATTATCTACAGAAGCCAAATCTGTACGGCGAAGAAGAGCTTTGACACGCGCCTGCAACTCACGATTTGAGAAGGGTTTGGTTACATAGTCATCTGCACCAAGCTCTAAACCGATAACCTTATCAAATTCGCTATCTTTAGCTGACAGCATGATAATAGGCACACTACTCGTCTTACGAATAGTCTTCGCAACTTCTAAACCATCAATTTCTGGAAGCATCAAATCCAGAATAATAATATCTGGCTGCTCTGTTTCAAATTGTTCTAGTGCTTCACGACCATTAAAAGCAGTTACAACCTCGTAACCTTCCTTAGTCATATTAAACTTGATAATATCCGAGATTGGTTTTTCATCATCTACAATTAATATTTTTTTCATTTGTTCACCTTTTTCTCTACTATTATACCAAAAAAATAACAAGACGACACAATAGCTAGTCTTTGCTCCTGTCTAACTTGGCTTGTGCATAAGCCTGCCAGATTTTTTGTTGGGGTTTGGCAAGTGGGTAATTCTTAAACTCTTCTGGTGAAAGCCAGCGAACTTCCCTATCTGAAAAATCATGGAAATCACTCACCTGACCTGCTACAATTTGAACATGCCATTTACGATGGCTAAAGACATGCTTGACAGTCTCAAAATAACCATCAAGCCAATCAACATCTAGGTCATAGTCCTGCTGGAAACTCTCTTCTGGACTGGGGCCAAAGTTTACACTTTCTTCTGCAACCTGATGAAAGAGGTCAAACTGCTCTTCTTGCGAAAAATCATCAACTTCTATCAAGGGAAAATGCCAAAATCCTGCTAATAACTTTTCACTTTCATTTTTTTCAAGTAAAAATTGCCCCTGAGCATTTTTCACAACTAGTGCTTTTAGATAAATGGGAACTGGCTTTTTCTTTGGAGCCTTAATTGGATAACGGTCCATGCTTCCATTCTGATATGCCGCACTAAAGTCCTTCACTGGACTCTCTTCTGGCCTAGGATTAACTGGCGCCTCAATATCTGAACCCAAGTCCATCAAAGCTTGATTAAAGTCACCCGGACGATCCGGATCAATCAAGATTTCCATCATCGCCTGAAAAATTTTGCGATTACTTGGAATGCCAATATCGTGGTTGACTTCAAATAGACGCGCCAAAACTCGCATGACATTACCATCTACAGCTGGCTCAGGCAAGTTAAAAGCAATACTAGAAATGGCTCCTGCAGTGTAAGGACCAATTCCTTTTAAACTGGAAATTCCTTCATAGGTGTTTGGAAATCGACCACCAAAATCCGTCATAATCTGCTGGGCCGCAGCCTGCATATTGCGTACTCGAGAATAATAGCCCAAACCTTCCCAAGCCTTCAACAAACGCTCTTCAGGCGCATTCGCCAGACTTTCAACAGTTGGAAACCAGTCCAAGAATCGTTCGTAGTAAGGAATAACTGTATCCACTCTGGTCTGCTGGAGCATGATTTCAGATACCCAGATATGATAAGGATTTTTACTTCTACGCCAGGGTAAATCTCTTTTGTTTTCATCATACCAAGCGAGAAGTTTCTCACGAAAAGAACTAATCTTCTCCTCCGGCCACATGACGACACCGTATTCTTTCAAATCTAACATATCTCTAGTATAACACAGACGACTCTAACTGTCCTTTTCCTAGTATTAATACTCTTCGAAAATCTCTTCAAACCACGTCAACGTCGCCTTGCCGTAGATATGGTTACTGACTTCGTCAGTTCTATCCACAACCTCAAAACAGTGTTTTGAGCTGACTTCGTCAGTCTTATCTACAACCTCAAAGCAGTGCTTTGAGCAGCCTGTGGCTAGTTTCCTAGTTTGCTCTTTGATTTTCATTGAGTATAAAAAGCCTCTTTCCAAGGGAAAGAGGACTAAATCTTATTGATGAACTGCTTGAGCTGCTGTGATAAGGGTCAACTTATACACATCATCCGCATTACATCCACGAGAAAGGTCGTTAACTGGTTTGTTCAAACCTTGTAAAACAGGTCCTACAGCCGCAAAACCACCAAGGCGTTCGGCCATCTTGTAACCAATATTTCCTGCCTCGATACCTGGGAAGATAAAGACATTTGCTTGACCAGCTACTGTACTTCCAGGAGCTTTCAAAGCTGCAGTTTCAGGAACAAAGGCCGCATCAAATTGCAATTCACCATCGATTTCAAGGTCAGGACGCAAGTCGTGAGCAATTTTAGTAGCTTCCACAACCTTATCAACGCTTTCACCAAACCCTGAACCTTTAGTAGAATAGCTTAGCATAGCAATTTTAGGCTCGATGCCAAACATCTTAGCTGTGATTGCTGAGTTGATGGCAATTTCAGCCAAGGCTTCTGCATCTGGATTAATATTAATGGCACAGTCACCAAATAGGTAACGTTCAGTACCACGTACCATAAGGAAGGCACCTGACGTACGAGTTACGTTTGGACGAGTTTTAATGATTTGTAGGGCTGGGCGGACTGTTGAGGCAGTTGAGTGAATCGCACCTGATACCATTCCATCAACCAAGCCCAAGTAAACCAACATAACACCAAAGTAGTTGACATCTTCAACCAAAACCTTGCGTGCATCTTCTTCAGACATTTTGCCCTTACGACGCTCCACCAAGGCAGTAACCATTTCTTCAAATTGAGGATAATTTTGAGGGTCGATGACCTCATAACCATCCATGATCCCTTCAATTTCAAGATAAATTTTAATTTTTTCAGGATTTCCAAGCAAAACAGGAATTACTTCTGTTTCTTTTACCAAGCGTTTTGTCGCTTGAAGAATACGTGGCTCTTCCCCTTCAGGGAGAACGATACGAGCATTTTTACCAACAAGGTTGGCTTTGAGACTTTCAAAAACTTCCATGAGTTTTCTCCTTTAAAAAATAAATTATACTCTGAATTACTTTTTATAGAGTATTAGTTGATAACTGGGTAATTAGGTTACTGAAATCATCCGGCAAGGGACTTTCTAACTGCAAGTCCTGCTCTAGAAATGGATGATAAAAGGATAGGTAATGGCAATGCAGAGCCTGACGTTGGATGCCATCGTCCAGACTACCACCGTACAAATCATCGCCCAACAAAGGAAAACCGATATGGGAAAAATGGACTCGGATTTGGTGAGTACGTCCAGTATGTAGACGAATGTCAACCAAGTGAATATTCCCATAAGATGCTACAATCTTGTAGGAAGTATGAGCATACTTTCCACCTTTTGCCACTCGTCTGGTAATAATGGAGTCTTCATCACGCGCAATCGGAGCAATAATTTCTCCCTCCGGCTCTAAATATCCATCTCCTTTAACCAAAGCAAAGTAGCGTTTCTCGATAGATTTCTTCTGCAACTGCTTATCTAATCGTGCATGGGCATAGCCGTGCTTGGCAAAAAGCATCAAGCCAGAAGTGTCTCGGTCAAGTCTGGTCACAATGTGAACCTGCTGATTTTCGTAATTTTGCTTGACATAATAACCCTTAATAAAATTGGCAATGGTATTAGAGTGATTGACACTAGGAATAGAAGCCACTCCATAGGGTTTATTCAGAACTAGAAAATGGTCATCCTCATAGAGAATATCCAATGGACGCTCGATAGCTTCCAGAGTTTCAAAACCTTCCTCAGCGGGAATATCGATAGTAACGCGGTCCCCAATATCCAATAGGTACGTTGCATTTTTCGGTTGGTCATTGACCAGAATTGCACCACCTCGAAACTTAATCTTGGCCAGCAGTCCCTTAGAAACCTCGTGCTTTTTCAAAAAGGTCTTAACCTTGACGTGCTCATCTGCGATAAATTCAAACCTCATTCATCCACCTCGCCGATGAAAGCATCCTTAACACGGTTCCAGAAACTGGTATGGCTAGGAGTCGCAACAAAGTGAATTTTATGGTGGTCGATTTGATACTCGATTCGCTCGATATTGCGGAAAGAATACACACTATTATCCACCGAAATGGTATGGTAATCGTTTCTCGTTGGAATGAGTTCAATCTTATCCTTCTTAGGAACAATAATAGAAGAACCCAGCGTTCGATAGACACGATTGTTTAGGCTAGCAATTTCCGTCAACTGAAGAGCTTCAATGGTAGGGTGTAACACTGCACCACCGAGCGACTTGTTATAGGCTGTACTACCAGTCGGGGTTGAAACTGTTAAACCATCTCCGCGAAAACGTTCAAAGGGAACACCATTGATGACAATATCTGCTACCATGGTTCGATCAGACCTGCGGATGCTGGCTTCATTGAGGGCACGAAAAATCTTGACCTCTCCATTTCCAAGAAAAACCTTCACATTCAAAACAGGATAAGAAACCCTTGCTCCAGTATCTAGCTGCAAATTAGTCACTAGCTTGTCCAACTCAAAATCACGATAGTCCGTATAGAAACCCAAATGTCCCGTATGAACACCTATAAAGCGCACCTTATCAAGCTGGTCTTCGTACTTATGAAAGGCCGACAAGAGCATGCCATCCCCACCAATGGAAATGACAATGTCCGGATTGGTATCATTGAGTATAAACTGATTTCTCTTCAAACGATCTCGCAATTCATACAAAACCCTTTGACTCTGCGGTTTTCTATTGGCTATCAAGTCAATTCGTTTACCTGTATTCTTCATCTGTATCGTCACTATTTCCTACACCGTCATTTAATTTTCTACTCAAAGGATCAAAAAGAGCCTGAGCTTCCTGGATATCATCACGAATTTTGCCCATTTCTTCATCCAACTGATGGGAAATCTTGGCCGTAATTTCCAGTCGCTTCTTTATCTCCTCTGGGAAATCTCCTTGGTACTTGTAGTTGAGAGAATGTTCTATCGTTGCCCAGAAATTCATGGCCAAGGTACGTATTTGAATTTCCGCCAAAATGGTTTTGGCTCCATTGATAGTATCAACCGTATATTCTACTACCACGTGATAGGAACGGTAGCCCGATGCTTTTCGATGAGTAATGTAATCTCGCTCCTGTATGATCCGCATATCCTGACGTTTGCGCAAAATTTCCACTACTTCCTTAACGTCATCTACAAACTGGACCATCACACGTAAACCAGCAATATCTTGCAAATCGTGTTCCAAGGTCGCATAAGTAATACCGCGACGGGCCATTTTTTCTTTTATACTCTCAATTGGCTTGACCCGACCAGTCACAAACTCAATCGGAGAATGCTTATTTTGCTTACGATATTGCTTACGAATACCACGAAGTTTAATCTTTAACTCACCAACAGCTTGAATGTAAGGATCTAGAAATTCTTCCCATTCTAAGGTCATATATTCTCCCTTGTTCTCATATTATCCTTCAAAAATATCTTTGATTTTTTCTCCAGATTCATATACAATAAATACAATGCTTATTATACCATAAATCCGCTTTCAACGATAAAGAAAAGGTAAGAAAAATGAAACATTTAGAAATTGAATTGAAAACACTCTTGAAAAAAGATGAATATGATCGTCTAAAAGACCAGTTCACAGGTGTTACACCTATTCTTCAAAAAAATTACTACATCGACACGCCTGATTTTGAACTACGAGAAAAGAAAGTCGCTATGCGCATTCGAACCTTTGACGACTGGGCAGAATTGACACTCAAAGTCCCTCAAAGTGTTGGAAACATGGAGTACAACCAAAAATTGCACCTAAAAGATGCTGAAGTTTATCTGGCTAAGGAAGAACTTCCTCATGGACTGGTGCTCGAAGAATTGGCTAAACATGGTATTCAAAGTAAAAAATGGCAGGTCCTTGGTTGTCTAACAACGCTTCGCTATGAAATGCAAACACCAATTGGCCTCATGGCACTAGATGAAAGTCAGTACTTTGATATTATGGATTACGAATTAGAGCTTGAAGTAGAAAATCACGAGCAAGGCAAACAGGATTTCCAGCAATTTTTAGAGGAAAATCAGATTGCTTATCAAAAAGCTCCTTCAAAATTGGTTCGATTTGTCAAAAGTATGAAAAATAGCTGAAATAATCTCTATTTTTTGGTAAAATAGAAAAGATAAAAATACACAAATCCCAGTTCATATATGTAAGACAAATATAACTAGGATTTATAAAGTTTACAGAGGACGGTCTATAATGTCAGATAGAAAAAACATGAAACTTTTCGCACTCAACTCTAACCAAGAGATTGCACAGAAAATTGCACAAGCTGTTGGTGTCCCACTTGGAAAACTATCATCACGTCAATTTTCAGACGGAGAAATCCAAGTAAATATCGAAGAAAGTGTCCGTGGTTATGATGTTTACATCATCCAATCAACAAGTTTCCCTGTTAACAACCACCTAATGGAATTGTTGATCATGGTCGATGCTTGTGTGCGCGCAAGTGCCCACAGTATCAACGTTGTCCTTCCATATTTTGGCTATGCACGTCAAGACCGTATTGCTTCACCTCGTGAGCCACTTACAGCTAAACTAGTTGCTAATATGCTGGTTAAGGCTGGGGTTGACCGTGTCCTTACCCTTGATTTGCATGCTGTCCAAGTTCAAGGTTTCTTTGATATTCCTGTTGATAACCTCTACACAGTTCCCCTATTTGCAAAACATTACTGCGATAAAGGTCTACTAGGTTCAGATGTTGTTGTCGTTAGCCCTAAAAATTCAGGTGTCAAACGTGCTCGTAGCTTGGCTGAATATCTTGATGCTCCTATCGCCATTATCGATTACCCACAAGACGATGCAACTCGCAACGAAGGCTATATCATCGGTGATGTTGAAGGTAAAAAAGCTATCTTGATTGACGATATTCTGAATACAGGACGTACCTTCTCTGAAGCTGCTAAAATCGTTGAACGTGAAGGGGCTACAGAAATTTATGCTGTTTCTAGCCATGGTCTCTTCGTCGAAGGCGCTGCTGAACTTCTTGACAATACTAAGATTAAAGAAATTCTTGTGACTGATTCAGTAGCAACAAAAGAAAAAACTCCTAAAAACGTATGCTACATCACTGCTAGTGAGTTAATTGGTGATGCTATCGTCCGTATTCACGAAAGAAAACCAGTCAGCCCACTCTTTGCCTACAACAAAAAGAAATAAGGTGATTCTTTGATTTATTTGGACAATGCTGCGACGACTCCTATGTCAGCAGTTGCTATTTCAGCTATGACCAAGGTTATGCAAGAAACCCATGGCAATCCATCTAGTATCCATGGTCATGGTCGTCAAGCTGGCAAACTTTTGCGTGAAGCCCGTCAGGAACTAGCTCAATTACTAGAGACAAAACCTCAACATATCTTTTTCACTTCTGGTGGGACCGAAGGCAACAATACTGCTATCATTGGCTACTGCCTTCGTCACCAAGAACAAGGAAAACATATCATCACAACTGCCATTGAGCACCATGCTGTCCTTGAAACAATTGATTACTTGGTTCAACACTTTGGTTTTGAAGTAACCATTATCCAGCCAAAAAATCAGGAAATCACCGCCCAGCAAATTCAAGAGGCCTTACGTGACGATACGATTTTGGTTTCTACCATGTTTGCTAATAATGAGACAGGAAACCTACTGCCCATTGCTGAAATTGGCCAAATACTCAAGCAACACCCGACTGCCTATCATGTTGATGCAGTTCAGGCTATCGGTAAAATCCCTATTCATCCAGAAGAATTGGGCATTGATTTTCTCACTGCTTCAGCCCATAAATTCCATGGTCCTAAGGGAATCGGTTTTCTCTACGCATCAAGCATGGACTTTGATTCCTATCTTCATGGCGGAGACCAAGAACAGAAAAAACGTGCAGGGACTGAAAATCTAGCTGCTATCGTTAGCATGGTTGCAGCCCTAAAAGAAGACCTAGAAAAACAAGAAGAACATTTCCAACATGTACAAAATCTAGAAACCGCCTTTCTTTCTGAGCTTGAGGGAGTTCAGTATTATCTGAATAGAGGAGAGCATCATCTTCCTTATGTTCTCAATATTGGATTTCCTGGGCAGAAAAACGACCTCTTGCTCCTTCGGCTAGATTTAGCTGGAATTTCTATCTCTACTGGCTCAGCTTGCACTGCAGGTGTTGTCCAATCCAGCCATGTTCTCGAAGCCATGTACGGGGCAAATTCAGAACGCTTGAAGGAATCCGTTCGCATCAGTTTGTCTCCACAAAATACTGTTGAAGACCTAGAGACCCTCGCAAAAACCTTAAAAGAAATTATCGGAGGTTAGCCATATGGCATTTGAAAAAACCATTCAGTTAAAAAATTGTCGTTACGACTACACTCTTAGCCCTTCTGTTAAGAGATTCACCCTCAAAGACAACACTTTTTTTGAAACAAAAGTTGGTAACTATGAACTGACTCGCCTACTTGAAAAGGTTCCAAACAGCGGTGAAGGCTTCCAACTAAAAATCATCATTAACAAGGAACTCACAGGGGCTAAAATCAATATCACTGACAAGTTTGGTCTTCGTCTGGTTGATATTTTCAAATCAGAAGACCACCACATTCATCAGGAAAAATTCTACTTCCTCATGGATAGTTTGGTAGAACGTGGTGTCTTTACAAAATCTGAAAGATAGGTCCCATATGTTTGAACTAACCTATAAAGACAGCTATCATGTAGAGCGGACTCTCAAGTACGAAGATTATGAGGCACTCATGCTAGCTTTGTCAGGCTGTGTGACCCTACCAGATACACTTTATGTGACTTCTTTGACTTTTAAGGGACAAGAAGTTTATCAAGGTCTGGTCGGAGACCTCTACCGTTTTCTATCACATGCAGATTTTTCACATCAAAACTAAGATTTTTCTTAGTTTTTTCTTGTTTTTGTTGATTTTTTCACAATGTTTCTATAAAATAGAAGAATAGAAAGGTTGTGATTTTGTGAAAGATAAACAGTCTGCTATTCCAAAAGCTACAGCGAAAAGACTCTCTCTCTACTATCGAATTTTTAAGAGATTTCATGCAGAAAAGATTGAACGTGCCAACTCTAAACAAATTGCAGAGGCCATTGGTATTGATTCAGCGACCGTACGTCGTGATTTTTCCTATTTTGGTGAACTAGGTCGTCGTGGTTTTGGCTATGATGTCAAAAAACTGATGACGTTTTTTGCCGATTTACTCAATGATAACTCTATTACCAATGTCATGCTGGTTGGTATTGGAAATATGGGCCATGCCCTTCTCCACTACCGTTTCCACGAGCGTAACAAGATGAAGATTATCATGGCCTTTGACCTTGATGACCATCCTGAAGTCGGTAGCCAAACTCCTGATGGGATTCCCATTTACGGAATTTCTCAAATTAAGGATAAAATAAAGGATGCTGATGTGAAGACTGCTATCCTGACTGTTCCTAGCGTTAAATCACAAGAGGTTGCTAATCTCTTGGTAGATGCTGGCGTGAAAGGAATTCTCAGTTTTTCACCAGTCCATCTGCATTTACCAAAAGACGTGGTCGTTCAATATGTCGATTTAACAAGTGAACTCCAAACCCTCCTCTATTTCATGCGAAAAGAGGATTAGAAAGCGAAAATCATTTTATGAAAAAACCAGTTATAGGGATTACAGGAAACGAAAAAACTCATCCAGATGATGACATCATGATGAGCTACGCAGCAAAAGGCTTTGTGGAAGGCGTTAAAGACGCTGGAGGGATTCCCATCATCCTACCGATTGGTGATCAAGAAATGGCCTGCCACTATATCAGTATGATTGACAAGCTCATCTTGACAGGTGGGCAAAATGTTGATCCAAAATTCTATGGTGAACCAAAAACCATTGATAGCGATGACTACCACCTTCAAAGAGATATCTTCGAACTGGCCCTCATCAAGGAAGCTATCAAACAGAAAAAACCAATTTTCTCTGTCTGCCGTGGGACTCAACTCTTTAACGTTGCCATGGGCGGAACTCTGTACCAAGATATCGAAGACCACTGGCAGGATTGTTCTGCCGAGTACACAACCCAGCGCTTGGTAACCGAACCAGATACTGTTCTTCGAGAAATCTATGGAGAAATCTCCCATATCAACTCTTTCCACCACCAGAGTATCAAGGATTTAGCCCCCAACTTAAAGATTGCAGCTCATGATCCTAAAGATGGTATCATTGAGGCTGTCATGAGTACAGATGATGTCGCCTTTCTCGGCGTCCAATGGCATCCAGAATTTCTTTTTGAAAATCGTCCCAAAGATAAAAACCTCTTTGACTATGTCGTTAATGAACTTTAGATTAAATCTGTCTTTTCACGGTAACTAAAATAGCTGGAATGAGAGACAATTAAATGGTCCAAGAGAACAATTCCCATCAGATCGCAGGCTTCCTTAACAAGCTTAGTGACATGATCATCATTTCGGCTAGGGGCTACCGCTCCCGAAGGATGATTGTGAACCAAGATGAGAGAGGTCGCCATATGCTTGATAGCATAGTGAAGAATCTCTCGCGGCTCAGCGATACTACGAGTTGCAGAACCGATAAAAATGGTCTGCTGATGGATGATTTGATTTTGAGTATTGAGATAGAGCGCCACCAGGTGCTCTTGTTTTTTATGGCCCAATTCCTGTTGCATCTTCTTGGCCAACTTTTGACTACTGAGAATACTTTCCATTTCAAGGGTCTCATGTTTATGAATACGATGCCCCAGTTCAATCATAGCTTGTAACTCTATTGCCTTAACTCGCCCGATACCAGATAGACTCTGCAATTCCTGCAGGGTCATTTTTTTCAAATCTGTTAGGCTTGAAAGATTATTCAAGACTTTCTGGGCAATTTCAAAAACACTGGACTGACGTGTCCCTGTTCTGAGTAAAATAGCTAGCAACTCTTGGTTACTGAGCGCTTCCACTCCTTCTTTGGCCAGTCTCTCTCTTGGTAATAATGAATCTTCTTGGAATGAAATACTGTACATAAAAATCCTCCTCACTTTATTATTCGTGAGAAGGATGAAAAATTAGATTTTTTTCTCAATTGGGGCTACACTGGCCAAAAGTTTTTTCAAACCTACTTCTGGGAAATTGATTTTTAATTCCTGCGTAGCACCGCTACCTGAAACTTCCAGAACAGTTCCCTCTCCCCATTTCTTGTGGAGTGCAATATCACCAATGGACCAATTTGTCTCGCTAGACGCTGATTTTGCACCAGCTGAAAATTGACCAAATGGAAGGCCGCTTGACTGGATAGTTTTTGGTGCCGCACTGCGTTTACGGTCTTGGAGGGCCTGGGCAAGACTCATACCTTGACCGAAGGCAACCCCACCACTGCTATAAGATGCCTTAAAGCTTGTATTTGCTGGACGAGCTAAGCCTTGATACTCAAGCAAGTCTGAACTGATTTCATTAATAAAACGAGTTGGACGGTTGTAGTTGGTACGACCAAAAAGCAGGCGTGAGTTGGCATTGGTCAGATAGAGAATTTTCTCTGCACGCGTAATTCCTACATAGGCCAGACGACGCTCTTCTTCCAATTCATCTTGATCTTCAGCCGCACGGCTAAGTGGAAAGACATTTTCTTCCATCCCAATCAAAAAGACAACTGGAAACTCGAGACCTTTGGCAGCGTGTAGGGTCATCAGAGTCACTTCCGATGTCTCCTGACTACCTGAATCTGTATCGGCAATCAAGGCCAAGTCATTTAAGAAACGACTCAGTTTGTCTAAACCAGTTTCTTCTTCTGTCCCATCAGAGGTGTCGTCAAAGTTTTTGGTAACAGAGAGGAACTCTTCGATATTTTCAACCCGAGCCTTGCTTTCTAGAGTCGCTTGGGCATTAAGAATATCGATGTAACCTGTTTTTTCTAGAACCGCCTCAACCAACTCTGTAATAGTTAAGTGGTCTAGCTGCTCCCGTAAATCAAGAATCATATTAGCAAAATCCCAGATAGATTGGGCTGCCTTACCTTTGATTCCAGACAACATAATATTGGCAGAAGCATCTAACATAGACATATTTTGCATATTTGCAAAATCACGGATTTTCTCAACAGTACCTGGGCCAATTCCACGTTTAGGTTCGTTGATAATACGTTCAAAACTGATATTGTCACTCAAATTAGCAATAAGGTTGAGGTAGGCAATAATATCACGAATTTCCTTACGGCTGTAGAACTTAGTTCCTCCAACCATGGTATATGGGATATTGGACTTGAGAAGGGCTTCCTCAATAGTACGAGACTGGGCATTAGTCCGATAGAGAACTGCAAAATCCTTGTGAAGGAAATTTTGACTGCGACTAAGTTCATCGATGGTTCTAGCTACAAATACAGCCTCATCCAGCTCATCATTGGCACGATAGTATACGATTTGCTCCCCATCCGCATTTTGAGTCCAGAGATTTTTAGGACGACGATTTTTATTGTTTTTAATAACCTCGTTAGCCGCTTGGAGAATGGTCTTCGTTGAGCGGTAATTTTCCTCCAACAAGACAACCTTGGCTTGAGGGTAATCCTTTTCAAAGTCCAAAATATTCTGCATATCAGCACCACGCCAACCGTAGATAGACTGGTCCGCATCCCCAACCACACAGATATTTTTAAAGCGCGAAGCCAAGAGTTTGACCAATTGGTACTGGGCATGGTTGGTATCTTGGTATTCATCAACGTGGATGTATTGGAACTTCTGCTGGTAGTAGGTCAAGACATCAGGATTTTGATCAAAAAGACGCAAGGTCAGCATAATCAAATCATCAAAGTCAACCGACTCTGACTGACGAAGCTCTTTTTGATAAGCCGTGTAACACTGGGCTACGATTTGCGTGTACATATCGCCAGCTTGGGCAGCATAGGCAACATCATCAATCAAGTCATTCTTAGCATTGGAAATGGTCCCTAAGATGCTCCGTTCATTCCATTTTTTTGGATCCAGGTTCAACTGCTTAAGAATGCGTTTCATAAGAGTTCGCTGTTCACCAGGATCTACAATAGTAAAATTACGGTTGTAGCCAATATGGTCCGCATCACGTCGCAAAATACGAACACACATGGAGTGGAAAGTCGCAATCAAACAGTCCTGAGTGGATGGATTGAGGCTATAAGCACGCTCTTTCATCTCACGCGCAGCCTTATTAGTAAAGGTAATGGCCAAGATATTCCAAGGATTGACCAGCTTTTCATCAATCAAATAAGCGATACGGTGGGTCAAAACACGAGTCTTTCCAGAACCAGCCCCTGCCATGATTAACAAGGGACCTTCTGTCGTTTGCACCGCCTCAGCCTGACGGTCATTCATTCCATTTAATAATGCGTTCATCTTCTCTTCCTTACTCTTGAAGTCAATGTTTCTATTATATCAGAAATCAGGGAAAATATCTTTACCTAGACTGGTTACGTGTAGAAGGCAACTCCTTATATCTATATAAAAAATGAGCTTGGATATTATTTCCAAACTCATTTAGATTCAATTAAACTATTAGAACAAGCC
Organism: bacterium; assembly: GCA_905221095.1. GTDB lineage: Bacteria > Bacillota > Bacilli > Lactobacillales > Streptococcaceae > Streptococcus. The sequence goes on along the minus strand of CAJNBV010000008.1, from coordinate 49,639 downwards.
TAGAACGGTTCCATCGCTTTCAACATCCATGTTGAGGGCTGCTGGTCGTTTTGGAAGTCCTGGCATGGTCATGACATCGCCAGTTAGAGCAACGATAAAGCCTGCACCTAATTTTGGTACCAATTCACGAATGGTAATTTCAAAGTTTTCAGGTGCTCCAAGTGCATTCGGATTGTCTGAGAAGCTATACTGGGTCTTAGCCATACAGATTGGCAATTTGTCCCAACCGTTTTGAACGATTTGAGCGATTTGTGTTTGAGCTTTCTTCTCAAAGTTTACTTTGCTACCACGGTAGATTTCAGTAACAATCTTTTCAATCTTTTCTTGAACAGAAAGGCCATTGTCATACAAACGTTTATAGTTGGCTGGAGTTTCAGCAATAGTCTTAACAACTGTTTCGGCAAGTGCTACTCCACCTTCTGCACCATCAGCCCAGACACTTGCTAGTTCAACTGGCACATCAATAGAAGCACAGAGTTCTTTCAAGGCTGCAATTTCAGCTTCTGTATCAGAGACAAATTCATTAATAGCTACGACTGCAGGTACTCCAAATTTACGGATATTTTCAACGTGGCGTTTCAAGTTAGCAAAACCTGCACGAACTGCTTCTACGTTTTCTTCTGTCAGAGCGTCTTTAGCCACACCACCATTCATCTTAAGGGCGCGAAGGGTTGCAACAATAACTACTGCATCTGGAGATGTTGGCAAGTTTGGTGTCTTAATATCAAGGAATTTCTCAGCACCAAGGTCTGCACCAAAACCAGCTTCAGTAACTGTGTAATCAGCCAAGTGAAGAGCTGTTGTAGTTGCCAAGACAGAGTTACATCCGTGAGCAATATTGGCAAATGGACCACCGTGCACAAAGGCAGGTGTTCCGTAAATTGTCTGAACCAGGTTCGGCTTAATCGCATCCTTCAAAATCAAAGCTAAGGCACCTTCAACCTGCAAATCACCTACAGAAACAGGGGTACGATCATAGCGATAACCGATAACAATATTAGCCAAACGGCGTTTCAAGTCCTCGATGTCCGTTGCCAAGCATAGAATCGCCATGATTTCGGAAGCGACGGTAATGTCAAAGCCATCCTCGCGTGGAATACCATTTAGAGGGCCATCAAGTCCAACGGTCACATGGCGAAGAGCACGGTCGTTCAAGTCCACAACACGTTTCCAGAGTATACGACGTTGGTCAATTCCCAACTCATTTCCTTGGTGCAAGTGGTTGTCAATCAAGGCAGAAAGAGCATTGTTGGCAGTCGTAATGGCATGCATATCCCCAGTAAAGTGGAGATTGATGTCTTCCATTGGCAGAACTTGGGCATAACCACCACCAGCAGCACCACCCTTAATTCCCATTACTGGACCAAGAGATGGTTCGCGAATAGCAATCATGGTTTTCTTGCCAATTTTATTCAAGGCATCCGCCAGACCAATGGTAATGGTTGATTTTCCTTCACCTGCAGGCGTTGGATTGATGGCAGTAACCAAAATTAATTTACCGACTGGATTGCTCTCAACTGCACGAATTTTATCAAAGCTGAGTTTAGCCTTGTATTTTCCATACAACTCCAAATCGTCGTAAGAAATTCCAAGTTTCTCTACAACATCAACGATTGGCTTCAACTCAATACTCTGTGCGATTTCAATATCTGTTTTCATTCAAAACTCCTCTAACCTCTTATATGATAATTCATTATAACACAAAACAAGATTTTTAACATCCCAAAACTCTCTAAACGTTCGTGAATATCCCTGTTTTTTAGGTTTTTAGAGCCCTTTCTTAAATTTTATATGGCTTTATAGTTTGAAACTATATTCTTTCCTTTTACCAAAATTTTATCACTTTCATTTTACTTACCGTTTATTTTTGTGTACAATAGTGCTATGAAAATTTTAGTTACATCGGGCGGTACCAGTGAAGCTATCGATAGCGTCCGTTCCATCACTAACCATTCTACAGGTCGCTTGGGGAAAATTATCACAGAGACCTTGCTTGCTGCTGGACATGAAGTTTGTTTAATTACGACAAAACGATCTTTGAAGCCAGAAGCTCATCCCAACCTAAGTATTCGAGAAATTAACAATACCAAGGACCTTCTATTAGAAATGCAAGAACGTGTCAAGGACTATCAGGTTTTGATTCATTCTATGGCCGTATCAGACTATAGTCCTGTTTATATGACAGGGCTGGAGGAAGTTCAGGCTAGCTCTAATTTGGAAGAATTTTTAAGCAAGCAAAATCATCAAGCTAAGATTTCTTCAACTGATGAGGTTCAGGTTTTATTCTTGAAAAAAACACCCAAAATCATCTCCCTAGTCAAGGAATGGAATCCTGCTATTCATCTGATTGGTTTCAAACTGCTGGTTGATGTCTCTGAGGATTATCTCATCGAGATTGCTAGAAAAAGTCTTATCAAGAACCAAGCAGACTTGATTATCGCAAATGACTTGACCCAAATCTCAGCGAACCAGCATCGTGCAATCTTTGTTGAGAAAGATTATCTTCAAACGGTTAACACTAAAGAAGAAATTGCAAAACTCCTCCTTGAAAAAATTCAAGACTATCATTCTTAGAAAGGAAAGCTATGGCAAACATTCTCTTGGCTGTAACGGGCTCAATCGCCTCTTATAAGTCGGCAGATTTAGTCAGTTCTCTAAAAAAACAAGGTCATCAAGTCACTGTTTTAATGACTCAGGCTGCTACAGAGTTTATCCAACCTTTAACACTACAGGTCTTATCGCAGAATCCTGTCCACTTGGATGTTATGAAGGAACCCTATCCTGATCAAGTCAATCATATCGAACTTGGAAAAAAGGCGGATTTATTTATCGTGGTCCCTGCAACAGCTAACACTATTGCAAAACTAGCCCATGGTTTTGCGGACAACATGGTAACTTGTACAGCTCTAGCCTTGCCCAGTCATATTCCTAAACTAATAGCTCCTGCTATGAATACAAAAATGTATGACCATCCAGCAATTCAGGCTAATCTAAAAACATTAGAAACCTACGGCTATCAGCTGATTGCTCCTAAGGAATCCCTACTAGCTTGTGGAGACCACGGACGAGGAGCTTTAGCCGACCTCACAATTATTTTAGAAAGAATAAAGGAAACTCTCGATGAAAAAACGCTCTAATATTGCACCCATTGCTATCTTTTTTGCAACCATGCTCGTGATACACTTTCTGAGCTCGCTTATCTTTAACCTTTTTCCATTCCCAATCAAACCGACTATCGTTCATATTCCTGTCATTATTGCCAGCATTATTTACGGTCCACGAGTTGGGGTTACACTTGGATTTTTAATGGGACTACTTAGCTTGACAGTTAATACGATTACAATTCTACCAACAAGCTACCTCTTCTCACCTTTTGTACCAAACGGAAACATCTACTCAGCTATCATTGCCATCGTCCCACGTATTTTGATTGGTTTAACTCCTTATCTAGTCTATAAACTGATGAAAAACAAGACTGGGCTAATCCTAGCCGGTGCCCTTGGTTCACTTACCAACACCGTTTTTGTACTTGGTGGAATTTTCTACCTTTTTGGAAATGTTTTTGATGGTAATATCCAAAAACTCTTAGCAACCGTTATTTCAACAAATTCGATTGCTGAATTAGTTATTTCCGCAGTTCTAACCCTAGCCATTGTTCCACGGCTACAAACATTGAAGAAATAAAAACAATCTCCGCTTTCATGCTTGAAGGTGGAGATTTTACTCTATATCGTTACTATTATTAGTGAAATGTTTACGAGTTTTTAACTTAAAATGACTTATACGCCTAAGTAAATCCTTGCTTTATTGTCTTCTTTATTGTACTATACTAGTGTATATACAGACGAAAAGGAGATTCTTATGAATACACGGAAAAAGACACAATTTATGACAATGACTGCCCTCTTGACGGCTATTGCGATTTTGATTCCCATTGTTATGCCTTTTAAGATAGTCATTCCACCTGCTTCCTATACGTTGGGTAGCCACATCGCTATTTTTATTGCCATGTTCTTATCGCCTTTGATGGCAGTTTTTGTCATCCTAGCCTCTAGTTTTGGATTTTTGATGGCTGGCTATCCTATGGTTATCGTATTTCGAGCTTTTTCCCATATCTTTTTCGGGACTTTGGGCGCTCTTTACCTACAAAAATTCCCCGATACCCTAGATAAACCAAAATCTTCCTGGATTTTCAACTTTGTTTTGGCTATCGTGCATGCCCTTGCTGAAGTATTAGCCTGTGTCCTTTTTTACGCAACTTCTGGTACCAATGTAGAAAATATGTTCTATGTTCTATTTGTGCTAGTTGGATTTGGCACAATTATCCATAGTATGGTAGACTATACATTAGCACTAGCTGTCTATAAAGTGCTTCGAAAACGCCGTTAAAAGGAAGAACTATGACAAAAGATCGCAAACAAGCCCTGCTCCAACTCTTGAAAGAAGCTCCTAAAGCCCTCAATGGTCAAAGTTTGGCTGAACATTTTCATGTCACACGTCAGGTCATTGTTCAGGATATTGCAATTTTAAGAGCCGATGGCGCTCCTATCCTATCTACCAATCGTGGCTACATCTATAAGCAAGTTGATACCAATCCTTATGTCCATAAACTTTTCAAGGTAAAACATGAAGTTGAAGAAATCGGGCAAGAACTCCTCGCTATCGTAGATAATGGTGGACGTGTTCAAAACACCTTGATTGACCATCCCGTTTATGGAGAAATTGAAACCTTGCTGAAACTGTCTTGTCGCCGAGATGTTCAACATTTTCTAGAACAAGTCGAGCATTCTGACTTTAGACCTCTGTCTGAATTGACGGATGGCATTCATTACCACCTAGTCGAAGCCGAAACACAACAAGACCTCCACTATATCGAGGAGGCCTTGGATCAGCTCGGTTATTTAGTAAAAGATTAAAAAATTTCTTTCTCCCAGCCATCTTCTGTACGGTGCCGGTAGAAAAACTCTGACTTGTCAGGAGCTTCCATCATTTCCATCAAAGGTAACATATCATAGGCCAGATCCAAGCTTGGAATCTGGTCTTTTTGAACCCAATAGCTCAAATACTAACAAAGATATTTAAAAACTACATTGAATGAAAATTAACAACTACCTACTTACTAAAAATATATCACCAGTTATGTTGATCAACATTATCCTTAGTCACAAGATAAATTGGAGAAACTGTTTCTTTTTCCAGTTTTTTCCCTTGATAATGATCAATTGCTGATTGAATAGCAATTTCACCCATCTTAGCTGGTTGCTGAGCAATAGTGGCAGTAATATCACCTTTTGCAATAGCGTCATGTGCATCTGGTTGACCATCAATACCAACAATTAATACATTGCTAAGACCAGCTGCTTTTACTGCTTGTGCAGCTCCTAATGCCATCTCATCATTCTGTGCAAAGATTGCTTGTACTTCTTTGTTTCCTTGAATCATATTTTGCGCTGTATTCAAAGCTTTTGCACGATCAAAATTAGCGGATTGACTAGAAAGAACATCTAAATTTGTCTTTGAAATTTGTTCAAATCCTTTACCTCTATCTACTGTTGCAGAAGCGCCAGGGACTCCTGACAATTCAAAAGTTTTTGCTTTTTCTCCCAATTGCTTGGTAATAAATTCGGCAGCCATTTTACCTGCTTCTACGTTATCAGAAGCAACAGTTGTCAAGACTTCACCACCATTACTACCGCGGTCAATTAAGATTACTGGAATATTTGCATTATTAGCAGCTTTAATAGATGTAACAATTGCATCAGAATCAACTGGATTAATTAGTAAAGCATCTACATTTTGACTAATAAAATTTTGAATATCATCTGCTTGTCTAGCAGCATCATCTTGTGCATCTGCTATCTTCAAAGTTACTTCTTTTTCTCCTGCGGCTTTTTCAAGACCATCTTTCATAGCCACAAAATAGGGATTGTTAGTAGTCGAAATAGAAACTCCTAATTTCAATTCTTTTGCCGACTTTTGAGTCGTAGATTTATTATCATTTGATGAATTTCCTAAACCAGTTTTTCCACAAGCTACTAAAGCAAAAATAAATGTTACAAACAAAGCAAAAATGCTAATTTTTTTAATAATTTTCATGTTATTACTCCTCGTAATATATATCTATAGGGATAGTTTCAATCCCGATTATTGTTCGCCATCTAATAAATTGTTACTATTTCCAAAAAAATTGAAAAATTATTCTACTGTTTTACAACTTTAAAACGATCAATCAGAACAGCAATTAAGATTACAACTCCTTTTACTACTTGTTGCCAAAATGCTGAAACACCGATAATATTAAGCCCATTATTCAAAACCCCAATAATTAAAGCACCTATTAGAGTCCCCAGTATACGACCTTTACCTCCTGATAAAGAGGTTCCCCCAAGAACAACAGCTGCAATAGCATCCATTTCATAACTAGCACCTGCTGTTGGTTGAGCAGAACTTAAGCGTGATGTTATAATCAATCCAGAAATTGAGGCCATAATACCTGAAATTGAATAAATGATAATTTTCACTTTATTTAGTTTCACACCTGATATATATGCTGCTTTTTCATTCCCCCCTATAGCATACACAGATTTACCAAATGCTGTTTTATGAAGTAAAACATATAAAACAATAAATACAATAAACATAATAATTACAGGAAATGGAATTCCGACTATATAACCTTGCCCCAAAAATTGAAATAAGAATGTATCACTTAATCCTTTTGTGATAGGATTCCCATTTGTATAAACAAGTGTTGCGCCTCTAAAAATAGTCATAGTTGCTAAAGTAACGATAAATGGAGCTAATTTCCCGTAGGAAATCAATAAACCATTCATCATCCCCAGAATACAACCCAAAATTAAAGAGATGAGAATTGCTAACGTAACAGGCATTCCAGATCCTAATAGGCCAGCGGTTAGCGCACTGGATAAGGCTAAAATTGATCCAACTGATAAATCAATTCCACCTGTTAGAATAACAAAGGTCATTCCAAAAGCGATCAGTGCATTTGATGTTACTTGCAATAGTAAATTTAACAGATTATTTGCTGTTAAAAAATTTGAATTGATAATAGTGATGACAGCCATTAAAATTATCAATGCTATTACTGTTGTCAATTCTGACATATACTTCATAGTATTTTTCACACTATTGTCCTCCTGTAGCTAGTTGCATAACTTTTTCTTGTGTAGCTTCTTGACGTGTTAATTCTCCACTAATTCTTCCTTCATGCATAACCATAATGCGATCACTGACTCCAATCACTTCTGGTAAATCTGAAGATACCATAATAATCGGCACACCTCGTTCAGCCAATTCATTCATTAATTGGTAAATTTCACGCTTAGCCCCAACATCTACCCCACGAGTTGGCTCATCTAGAATCAGTACTTTTGGTGCAATGCCTATCCATTTTGCTAAAACTACTTTCTGTTGATTACCACCAGAAAGTGTTCCAACTTCCTTATCTGGATAACCTGATTTAATTCGTAGCCTATCAATTAAACGTTGTACAAATATATCACTTGTTTTATTATCAAAAATACCATTTTTAACAAAATCTCGAGTACTAGGTAAAGTCATATTATCTTTAATAGAAAAATCTAAAATCAATCCCTCATCTTTACGATCTTCTGTTAAGAAACCAATTCCATGCTTAATTGCTTCAAAAGGATTTTTAATTATCAATTGTTCTTCGTTTATTATAATTTGACCAGATTTTAAAGAATCAATTCCAAAAATTGCTCGCATTATTTCAGTACGACCAGCACCCATCAAACCAGAAAAACCAAGAATTTCCCCTTGACGTACATAGAAAGAAATATCCGTAAAAGCAGAACCAGAAAGATTCTTAGCTTGAAAAACAATATTCCCAATCTCAGCCTTTTTTTCTGGATAGTAATCTTCTAATTCACGCCCCACCATCTTTTGAACTAATTCATCCGCATTAGTTAACTTCGTTTTCTTGGTATCAATTACAAACCCATCCCTCATAACAGTTATAAGATCTGTAATCTTAAAGATTTCTTCCATCCGATGTGAAATATACACAATACCTACACCATCAGATTTTAATCCTTCTATCACTTTAAAAAGTGTTTCAGTTTCACGATCAGTTAAAGCTGCTGTGGGTTCATCCATAATTAACAAGGAAACTTCTGATAATAAACATTTTGCTATTTCTATCATTTGTTGTTGTCCGACTGATAATTGACCAATGATTGCATCGAGAGGAATTGAGATATTAAGACGTTTAAATGCTTCTTTAGCTTTCCTTTCCATACTAGCTTTATCTAGAAACCCAATCGAATTTTTAATTTCTCTTCCTAAAAAAAGATTATCAAGTACAGTCATATCTGGCCAAGTATTCATTTCTTGATGAATAAAACTCAGTCCAAACCGTTCTGCCTCTTGAGGATTAGAAAATGTTTTTTCTTTCCCATCAATAAAAATAGTTCCTGAAGTAGCTGGAAAAAGTCCAGTTAAAATATTCATTAAGGTTGATTTGCCTGCACCATTCTCTCCCATTAAAGCATGAACTTCTCCTGAATTAAGAACCAAATCAATACTTTCTAAAACACGATTATTCCCAAAAGATTTTGAAATGTTCTTCATTTCAATTTTCATAGGCAACCCCCTTCTAAATAATAACTCCTGATTGCAAGATTATATTCGAATATGGTGTATCTTCCCCAGTGCGAATAACTGCCTTAACTTTAGTATTCATAGCTTTCAATTCTTCATGACTAATATATTCAATAATTATATTCGATCCTAAAAGATCTAGAACTGCTTGCCACTGTTCTTTGTTTTTTTCTTTAATTTCTTCTGCTAAGAAAATTTTTTCAATAAGTACATGATCTGAATATTCTTTTAAAACTTCTAAAAAACTTGGGCTACCTTTTCTTAATGCTAAATCAATTTTATCAACACCTTTTGGAACTGGCAATCCTAAATCTCCGATACAAACCAAATCCATATGACCTAAATCATCAGCTAGTTTTGCTAAATTACTATTTAAAATCCCATATTTCTTCATATCCTGAATGCTCCTTTATTTCTTTCAAACTCGGCATGCCTCCTTGCGCTCCAAATCTTTGAACAGAAAGATGTGAAGCAATCGTTGCAAAGGACAATGCAACATTCATCTCTTTTCCTTTTGAGATAGCATAAGCAAAAGCACCATTAAACGTATCTCCTGCTCCTGTAGTATCAACTACTTCTGCTTTTATAGCAGGAATCTTCTGAACTACTGTCCCATCATAATAAATAGAACCTTCAACTCCTAATGTCACAATCATTTTATTAGGATAAATTTTAATAATTTCTTCTAATTTCTTATCTGGAAAAAGCTCTGAACATTCATGCTCATTAGGAGTAATAAAATCACAAAAAGGAATCATCTCTATGTCTGTTTCTCTAGCTGGTGCAGGATTGTAAAGCACCTTAACTTTATTTTCTTGACAAAATTTAGCTATACATAAGTTGGCTTCATGTGGTATTTCATTTTGTAATACAACAATACTTGCATCACTAATCAATTCCCACTCATTTTTCCAATCATTTGTTTTAACTAAATTATTCGCTCCGGGATAATAAATAATCCTATTATCACCTCCATATAAAGTAATTTGTGCAACTCCTGTAGATTGTGGTACCGTTCCCACATGTTCTATAGAAATATTATTATTTTGCAGATTACTTAGTAAATCTGCTGAAAAAATATCTTCCCCAACGTTCCCAAATATGTAAATATTATCTTCTACACTGGATAATCTACCAATAGCTACAGCCTGATTTGCACCTTTTCCCCCTGGAACTATATTAAATGAATCCCCAAAAATCGTTTCACCTCCTTCTGGAATCCTTTTTGTTCTCATAACTAAGTCCATTGAAATACTTCCAACAACAACAATTTTACTCATTACTTTCTCCTTAATGTATTTCTTTCTACGTATCTAACAGGTAGTTTAATTTTAACTTCATCTATAGAGAACTTATTTGCCATATTATAGATTAACTTTGCAGCCTGTTCTCCCATTTTATATGATGATTGGTGAATAGTTGATAAAGAAGGATAAATAAATTGACTAAGTACAATATCATCATAACCAATGATTTGAATATCATCTGGAATTTTTTTACCAATTGCTAAAATTTCATGAATATAAGCTATCGCATGAATATCAGAAGGTGCTATAATACTATCAATATTTGGATTTCTTTTTAGATTCTCTTTAGCTTCTTTTTGAATTTTTTCAAACTCAAACGTTTCACTTTCTTCAATACGAATTTCTAAAGATTTATCCCTCAAATAGTTTAAACTTGCCTCAAATCGTTCCGCAATGTTTTCAGCTTTATCATCTAAAACTTTAATAATCATAACTTGCTTAGCGCCAGCATTCCAAATTGCTTTAGCAGCCAAACGTCCACCCAACTGATTATCAGAAAAGACACCGTAACCTGTATCTTTACTAATCCGGTCAACCACAACAACAGGTAACGTCAGATTGGGAAATTCCTTTGTAAAGTCAAGTGTCGTTATAATGCCAGCTGCATTTGTTTTTAACAAAAGGTTTATATATTCTTCTAACGAATCATGATCTGAAATAGTACCAACCATAATCCTATAACCTTTATCTTTCAAATATGATTCAGCTCCTCGAACCAATCTTGGGAAGAAGGGATTAGAAATATCTGGCAATAAGAGTCCTACCATTTGATTTTTTTTAGTTTTCAAAGATTGTGCTAATACATTCGGCGTGTAATTTAATTTCTTGATAGCATTTTTTATCTTTTCTCTAGCATCATCTCCGACATAGCCTTTTTTCGAAATATATCTTGAAACTGTTGATTTCGATACTCCAGCTTCTTCAGCAACCTGTTTTATTGTAGTCATCACTCCTCCTTTTTATATTATGGAACCGTTCCCTTATTTATATAGTAAGCGTTTTCTTTTAATTTGTCAATACTTTTTTAGAAATATTTTAAATTTATTTTAGATTATATATGCTTATATGTTTTTTACTAATCTATTATTACTATTAGGCAGGAAACTAAACAAGACCTCCACTATATCGAGGAGGCCTTGGATCAGCTCGGTTATTTGGTAAAGGATTAGAAAATTTTCTTTTCCCAATCGTCTTCTGTACGGCGAGGATAGAAAAATTCAGACTTGTCCGGAGCTTCCATCATTTCCATCAAGGGTAACATATCATAGGCCAGATCCAAACTTGGAATCTGGTCTTTTTGAATCCAAGAAACTTCTCCTTCATCTGAAGAGCGAAGGGTACCAGAGAACTCAGTTGCCTTATAACAAATGACAATATAGCGCCCACCTGTATCTAGTGGCCAATTTTTAATGCCGACAAGTTGAGGATTTTGGATACTTAACCCTGTTTCTTCATAGATTTCACGAATGACAGACTCTGCGAAAGACTCGCCATTTTCTACATGACCACCCGGAAAGGCATAACCAGACCAGCGATTGGTTTCAGGAGAGCGATACTGCATCACTACGCGCTGAGTTTCGAGGTCTTCAATCAGACAAATATTTGTTAAAATCGTTAATTGGGAACGGGACATACATAGACTCACTTTCTAATTTATTAAATTTTTAGACTTGGTACCAGTACCATTAGCTTCTACTTTTTAAAATTATTTGGAATAGAATACCATCCGTTTTTCCTTTATAAGCTTTCCAAGTTCAAGCATCTTTTCTTGTCCATCAAAAGTAAAGCCCATTTTTTGATAGAAAGCAATGGCGCGCTTATTATCTTTCAATACCCATAAGAAAATTTCAGAAAAATGATTAAGAGCAGTCAAAGCTGCTCTAACTAACTTTTGTGCGATACCTTTTCCATAATAGTCTTTTAAAACATATAAAGCAATAATTTCACCAGCTTGAATAGTCTCATCACGAAAGTTTCCATAACTGATAAAACCAACTACCTTCACGCCATCTATCGCAATCAATGTATTTTCTGGATACTTTTGACTAAAGAATCGACACCTTTCTAATGTCATTGTCTCCTGAAATTCTGCAGGTAAAAGGCCATCATAAGCTTCTCTCCACGTTTGCCAGTGAACGAGGAATTTACCTTCTATTTCTTCAGGAGTTTCCATTGATTTGATAATAACCGTCATTTGTTTTCTTCTCCTTAATCCAACAGTCTGACTTCCTTTGCTACTTTTTGTAGAAATTTTTGTCTTGTTGAACTTGTATTCACTTCACGTCCTAACTCTCCTAAGATTGAAACCCTCTTTGTTTTTATGCCACAATGATTCAATACAGCATTCTTTAATACTGATATTCCATAACTGTCTGGAATATTAATCAGACCTGAAAATACTTTGTACCACCAAGTTGGTGCCATGGAGGTTGCATAGATACTAGCTGTTTTTCCTTTTAGTAACTTTTTAAACTGCTGACCTCTCAAGTAGTTCAAAATAAAGCTTCCTTGATTGTTGGCAGAGTATGCAATGCCTGGCGTAAAAACACGATCAATCCACCCCTTCAATAGACTAGGCATACTACTCCACCAAATAGGATAAACAAAAATGAAATGATCTGCCCACTGAATTAATTCCTGAGAGCGTAGAATAAACGGATCGTCCTCCATCCTTTGTCGATAACCATAACGTAATACAGGATCAAAATCTTCCTCATTAAGATTAATCATTTCAAGTTCATGTCTCTTTGAGTCTATATTTTCTACAATCGTTTGAAAAATTGCTTGACAGTAGCTTTCTCTATCAGGATGTCCATTGATGACTAAAATATTCATAAAATTCCCCTAATCCAAGGCCTTGACTTCCAGCATCATATCACGAATCTGAGCTGCAAGTTCAAAGTCAAGCACCTCAACGGCTTCTTGCATTTGTTTTTCTAGTTTCTTGACGAGGTCTTTGCGTTCTTGTTTGTTGAGGCTATTGATGTCGACTTCCTTGTCCTCTTCCTTGGCAACTGCCTTGGTTACGGCAATCAGGTCACGGATTTCCTTCTTGATGGTTTGTGGTACAATACCATGTTCTTCATTATAAGCCATCTGGATTTTGCGACGGCGAGCAGTTTCATCAATGGCACGTTGCATAGATTGAGTCATCGTGTCCGCATACATAATGACATGGCCTTCGCTATTACGGGCAGCACGACCAATGGTCTGGATGAGGCCACGCTCATTACGGAGGAAACCTTCCTTGTCAGCATCGAGAATGGCAACTAAGCTTACCTCAGGAACGTCAATCCCTTCACGGAGCAGGTTGATTCCGACCAAGACATCAAAGACACCCAAGCGCAGGTCACGGATAATCTCAGTCCGCTCCAAGGTCTTGATATCCGAGTGCATGTACTTGACCTTGATGCCCATTTCTTTGAAGTAGTCGGTTAAGTCTTCTGCCATTTTCTTGGTCAAGGTTGTGATAAAGGTTCGTTCGTTCTTTTCAACACGGGCATTGATTTCACCCAAGAGGTCATCAATCTGTCCCATAGTCGGACGGACCTCCACCTCAGGATCCAAAAGACCTGTCGGACGAATGATTTGCTCAATCACTGTCTCGGTTTGTTCATTTTCATAGTCGCCTGGTGTCGCTGAAACGTAAACAATCTGGTGCACATGACTTTCAAACTCCTCACGGCGTAAAGGTCGATTGTCCAAGGCGGACGGCAAACGGAAACCATAATTTACTAACATTTCCTTACGCGAACGGTCTCCATTATACATGCCCTTGATTTGTCCCATAGTCATGTGACTCTCGTCAATCATGATTAAGAAATCATCTGGGAAGAAGTCGAGAAGCGTATAAGGAGGCTCACCTTCGCTCCGTCCATCCATGTGACGTGAGTAGTTTTCAACCCCGTTGGTATAGCCCATCTCACGCAACATTTCAATATCATACTCTGTCCGCTGTTTCAAACGCTGGGCTTCAAGTAATTTGCCTTCCTTCTCAAAGACAGCTAACTGCTCCTCTAACTCCGCCTGAATTTTAGCAATAGCCACTTCCATATGATCGTCATTGGTCACAAAGTGAGTGGCTGGGAAAATCGCCAAATGATCCACTTCTCCCAATACCTGACCTGTCAAAGCTTCAACCTCACGAATACGGTCAATCTCATCTCCAAAGAACTCAACACGAAAGGCATGCTCATCACGAGAGGCTGGGAAAATCTCCACTACATCCCCACGCACACGAAATCTCCCCCGTTGGAAATCAATATCATTTCGCTCAAACTGAATATCAACCAAGTCATTCAAGAGTTTATCACGAGAAATCTCTAGACCAGGACGGAGACTAACGACACTGTCAGCGTATTCCTTGGGCGAACCCAAACCATAAATACAAGAGACAGAAGCTACGACAATGACATCATTACGCTCCAAAAGAGCCGAAGTCGCTGAGTGGCGGAGCTTGTCAATCTCGTCATTGACAGAGCTGTCCTTTTCAATATAAGTATCACTAGAAGGGACATAGGCCTCGGGCTGGTAATAATCATAGTAGGATACGAAATACTCAACAGCATTTTCAGGGAAAAATTCCTTAAACTCCCCATAGAGCTGCCCAGCTAAGGTTTTATTATGGGCGATGACCAGAGTTGGTTTATTAACTTTGGAAATGACCTGACTCATGGTATAGGTCTTCCCTGTACCAGTCGCCCCCATCAGAATCTGAGCTTTTTCGCCCCCCTCGATATTATCTACCAACCGCTCAATAGCTTGGGGTTGATCTCCTGATGGTTGATATTTTGATACTAGTTTAAATTGATTATCTGTAATGCGGTTAATCATAAGAATCCTCTCTCGATGTGCTATTCCTATTTTAGCATACTTGTATCATTTTCACGAAGAAAAGGACGGACCTAAGTCACATCCTTTCATTTTCTTTCTTTAATCGATAAGCGAGATAGACAATCAGCAGTAGCAAGAACAGACTTGTCATGATAGATCCTTCTATCCCAAAAGAGCCACCTGATAGCCAGCCCTGATCGCCTTGTGGTAAAAAGGTCATCAGCGATGTTCCGGACGGCTGACCACTAACTAAAATCCCAAAAAGATTTCCCTGAGCAAAATTCCAAGCCCCATGAATACCTGCTACACCCCAAACTGTATCTGTTTTGAGGAGGTAAAGTGACATGGCAACTCCGAATAAAAAGAGATTCACTAGAGATAGAGGGGTGAGACCAGAATTTCCCGCATGAAGCAGGGTAAAGAACAGGCTAGATATAAGAACAGCTAGTTTTAGATTGGTTCTTGAGGCCAATTGAGGAAGGAGCCAAGTACGGGCCACCACTTCTTCTGTTGTCCCCTGTAAAATCCAAAATGGGATAGTAAAAATGACAAAGGCAAGCGAATAAGGATTCAAGTGAATGGACTCCAAACGATATTGCCCTAATGCTACTAAACCTAACAAGGTCAGAAGAAAAAGTGCCAGGCCTAGGCCAAATCCTTTAAGAAGATTGCTGAGGAAATTCTCTCTATAAAATCCCAAGGTTCGAATAGGTCTTTTCTCAACTTTTCTAGTCCATCTGAACACAGTGTTGAGAACGAAACCAAAGGCCAGCAATTCTAAAATTAAACGAAAGTCACCTGTTTTATCGGTCAAGCTCTGATGCAAGGTCTGCAAGTAGGTTGCAAGATTTTGACCAGCTTCTCCAAAATTTCTAGCAAGTCCGACGAGAGCTAACAAACTAATACCATATAAAGTATAAGCCACAAACTCTCCTATGAAGACAAAAGCAAAGGCTAACAAGGGGCTTGTATAAATGTTTAAACTCATTTTTGAAGCTTGGAAGTCTTTAAATATCCTTTTGTTCTTCATATCCTTGTCCTCTTTTCTTCTATTATATACTATTATTATAGCACTTTATAGTAGCAATTCAAGAAAGAAAAGGAAAAATCTATGTTATATTTTCTGACACAAAACTATAAAAATTTGCCTTTTTTTACTTTTTCTGATATAATGGGAAAATATTCGGAAAAGGAGACTAAAAATGAAGAAAAAATTTCTAGCATTTTTGCTAATTTTATTCCCAATTTTCTCATTAGGTATTGCCAAAGCAGAGACGATTAAGATTGTATCTGATACCGCCTATGCACCTTTTGAGTTTAAAGATTCAGATCAAACTTATAAAGGAATTGATGTTGATATTATCAACAAAGTCGCTGAGATTAAAGGATGGAACATTCAGATGTCCTATCCTGGATTTGACGCAGCGGTCAATGCGGTTCAAGCTGGTCAAGCTGACGCTATCATGGCAGGGATGACAAAGACGAAAGAACGTGAAAAAGTCTTCACCATGTCTGATACTTACTATGATACAAAAGTTGTCATTGCAACTACAAAGGCACACAAGATTAGCAAGTACGACCAATTGTCTGGCAAAACTGTTGGTGTTAAAAACGGAACAGCCGCTCAACGTTTCCTAGAAACGATTAAAGACAAATACGGCTTTACTATTAAAACATTTGACACTAGTGATTTGATGAACAACAGCTTGAGTGCTGGTGCCATCGATGCCATGATGGATGACAAACCTGTTATCGAATATGCCATCAACCAAGGGCAAGACCTCCATATTGAAATGGATGGGGAAGCTGTAGGTAGCTTTGCTTTCGGTGTTAAAAAAGGAAGCAAATACGAGCACCTGGTTACTGAATTTAACCAAGCATTAGCTGAAATGAAAAAAGATGGTAGTCTTGATAAAATCATCAAGAAATGGACTGCTTCATCATCTTCAGCAGTTCCAACTACAACTACTCTTGCAGGCTTAAAAGCTATTCCTGTTAAAGCTAAATACATCATTGCCAGCGATTCTTCTTTTGCACCTTTTGTTTTCCAAAACTCAAGCAACCAATTTACTGGTATTGATATGGAATTGATTAAGGCTATCGCTAAAGACCAAGGTTTCGAAATTGAAATTACCAACCCTGGTTTCGATGCCGCTATCAGTGCTGTCCAAGCTGGTCAAGCAGATGGTATCATTGCTGGTATGTCTGTAACAGATGCTCGTAAGGCAACTTTTGACTTCTCAGAATCATACTACACAGCCAATACTATCCTTGGTGTCAAAGAATCAAGTACCATTGCTTCTTATGAAGATTTAAAAGGAAAGACAGTCGGTGTTAAAAACGGAACTGCTTCTCAAACCTTCCTAACAGAAAATCAAAGCAAATACGGTTACAAAATCAAAACCTTCGCTGATGGTTCATCAATGTATGACAGTTTAAATACTGGTGCCATTGATGCCGTTATGGATGATGAACCTGTTCTCAAATATTCTATCAGCCAAGGACAAAAATTGAAAACACCAATCGCTGGAACTCCAATCGGAGAAACAGCCTTTGCCGTTAAAAAAGGCACAAATCCAGAATTGATTGAAATGTTCAATAACGGACTTGCAAACCTTAAAGCAAACGGTGAATTCCAAAAGATTCTTGATAAATACCTAGCTAGCGAATCTTCAACTGATTCAACAAGCACTGTTGATGAAACAACTATCTGGGGCTTGCTTCAAAATAACTACAAACAACTCCTTAGCGGTCTTGGTATCACTCTTGCTCTAGCTCTTATCTCATTTGCTATTGCCATTGTCATCGGGATTATCTTCGGTATGTTTAGCGTTAGCCCATACAAATCTCTTCGCGTCATCTCTGAGATTTTCGTTGACGTTATCCGTGGTATTCCATTGATGATTCTTGCAGCCTTCATCTTCTGGGGAATTCCAAACTTCATCGAATCTATCACAGGCCAACAAAGCCCAATTAACGACTTTGTAGCTGGTACTATTGCCCTATCGCTCAATGCAGCCGCTTATATCGCTGAGATCGTTCGTGGTGGTATTCAGGCTGTTCCAGTTGGACAAATGGAAGCCAGCCGAAGCTTGGGTATCTCTTATGGAAAAACCATGCGTAAGATTATCTTGCCACAAGCAACTAAATTGATGTTGCCAAACTTTGTTAACCAATTCGTTATCGCTCTTAAAGATACAACAATCGTATCTGCTATCGGTTTGGTTGAACTCTTCCAAACTGGTAAGATTATCATTGCCCGTAACTACCAAAGTTTCAAGATGTATGCAATCCTTGCTATCTTCTATCTTGTAATTATCACACTTTTGACTAAACTAGCGAAACGCTTAGAAAAGAGGATTCGTTAATGGCAAAATTAAAAATTGATGTAAATGATTTACACAAAAGCTACGGAAAAAATGAAGTTTTAAAAGGAATCACGACCAAGTTCTATGAAGGAGATGTTGTTTGTATCATCGGTCCTTCAGGTTCTGGTAAGTCAACCTTCCTTCGTAGCCTTAATCTTCTAGAAGAAGTTACGAGCGGTCACATCACTGTGAACGGCTATGACTTAACTGAAAAAACAACCAACGTTGACCACGTCCGTGAAAATATCGGAATGGTGTTCCAACATTTCAATCTCTTCCCACACATGTCTGTTTTGGACAACATTACTTTTGCTCCTATTGAGCACAAGTTGATGACTAAGGAAGAAGCTGAGAAATTGGGAATGGAGTTGCTTGAAAAGGTTGGACTAGCAGATAAAGCTAATGCCAACCCAGATAGCCTATCAGGTGGTCAAAAACAACGTGTGGCCATCGCTCGTGGACTAGCAATGAATCCAGACATCATGCTCTTTGATGAACCAACTTCTGCCCTTGACCCTGAAATGGTCGGAGACGTACTAAACGTTATGAAAGACTTGGCTAAACAAGGCATGACCATGATTATCGTAACCCATGAGATGGGATTTGCTCGTCAGGTTGCCAACCGCGTTATCTTTACTGCAGATGGTGAGTTCCTTGAAGACGGAACACCTGACCAAATCTTTGATAACCCGCAACACCCACGTCTGAAAGATTTCTTGGACAAGGTCTTAAACGTCTAAACTCAAACTGTAAGGATTTCCTTGCAGTTTTTTTCTATCTCGTATTGGATTTTTTGATTTTTCGGAAAATTATGTTAGAATTAAGTTTATGAATGAGGTTTCCTCATACCTAGCAAGACTAGGAATAAAAATAGAAATTAGGTAGCTAGATGTCATCTAAGGTTATTGTTACAATTTTCGGTGCGAGTGGAGACCTGGCTAAACGCAAGCTCTACCCTTCCCTTTTTAGACTATATAAATCCGGCAATCTTTCCGAGCACTTTGCCGTCATTGGAACTGCCCGTCGTCCTTGGAGCAAGGAATATTTTGAATCTGTTGTAGTCGAATCTATCCTTGATTTGGCAGATAGTACCGAACAAGCTCAGGAGTTCGCTAGCCACTTCTACTATCAAAGCCATGATGTCAATGATACAGAACACTACATTGCTCTACGTCAATTGCAGGCTGAACTAAATGATAAGTACCAAGCTGAACACAACAAGCTCTTCTTCTTGTCTATGGCTCCTCAATTCTTTGGAACCATTGCTAAGCACCTCAAATCGGAAAACATTGTAGATGGTAAAGGTTTTGAACGTTTAATCGTTGAGAAGCCATTTGGTACAGATTACGCAACTGCAAGCAAGTTGAATGACGAACTCCTAGCAACATTTGACGAAGAACAAATTTTCCGTATTGACCATTATCTTGGTAAGGAAATGATTCAAAGTATCTTTGCAGTTCGCTTTGCCAATCTGATCTTTGAAAATGTTTGGAACAAGGACTTTATCGACAATGTTCAAATTACCTTTGCAGAGCGCTTGGGTGTAGAAGAACGTGGTGGCTACTATGACCAATCTGGTGCCCTCCGTGACATGGTACAAAACCATACTTTGCAACTTCTATCCCTACTTGCTATGGATAAGCCAGCCAGCTTCACAAAAGATGAGATTCGTGCTGAAAAGATTAAGGTCTTTAAAAACCTCTATCATCCAACTGATGAAGAGCTTAAAGAACACTTTATCCGTGGTCAATACCGTTCAGGTAAGATTGATGGCATGAAATACATCTCTTATCGTAGCGAGCCAAATGTAAATCCAGAATCTACAACTGAAACCTTTGCATCTGGTGCCTTCTTTGTAGACAGTGATCGCTTCCATGGTGTTCCATTATTCTTCCGTACTGGTAAACGTCTGACTGAGAAAGGAACTCATGTCAACATCGTCTTTAAACAAATGGACTCTATCTTTGGAGAACCACTTGCTCCAAACATTTTGACCATCTATATTCAACCAACAGAAGGCTTCTCTCTTAGCCTAAATGGGAAGCAAGTAGGAGAAGAATTCAACTTGGCTCCTAACTCACTTGATTACCGTACAGATGCGACCGCAACTGGTGCTTCTCCAGAACCATACGAGAAATTGATTTATGACGTCTTAAATAACAACTCAACAAACTTTAGCCACTGGGATGAAGTTGGTGCGTCATGGAAGTTGATTGACCGTATCGAAGAGCTCTGGGATGAAAATGGTGCTCCACTTCATGACTATAAAGCTGGAAGCATGGGACCTCAAGCAAGCTTTGACTTACTTGAAAAATTTGGTGCCAAATGGACTTGGCAACCAGATATCGCCTATCGTCAAGATGGTCGTTTAGAATAAAAAAAATCCTGCAAGTTTGTGCCTTGCAGGATTTTTGTTTCTGATTAGATTAAGCCTTCTAAGAGACCTTTCATAAAGTTTTCTGAGTTAAATTCTCCAATATCATCGATTTTTTCACCAAATCCAATCAATTTTACAGGAATATTGAGTTCTTCGCGGATGGCTAGAACAACACCACCTCGAGCAGTTCCATCAATCTTAGTCAAGACAATTCCTGTTAAAGGAGTGATTTTCGAAAATTCTTTTGCCTGTACAAGAGCATTTTGACCTGTTGATGCATCAAGAGCCAAGAAGGTTTCATGGGGTGCTTCTGGCACAACACGTTTAATGATACGACCAATCTTTTCCAACTCAGCCATGAGGTTATCCTTATTTTGCAAACGACCAGCAGTATCAATCATGAGAATATCAATACCTTCAGCTACAGCACGTTCCATACCATCAAAGACTACACTAGCTGGGTCAGCTTTTTCAGGTCCAGTCACTACTGGAACATCTACGCGTCGACCCCATTCAGCAAGCTGGGCTACTGCCCCTGCACGGAAGGTATCTGCCGCAACCAACATAACCTTCTTACCAGCTTGTTTATAGCGGTGAGCTAGTTTTCCGATAGAAGTTGTTTTCCCAACGCCATTAACCCCAACAAAGAGCATGACTGTCAAGCCATCTTGGAAATGGATACTTTCATCGTAGTTGCCATCCTTTTCATAAAGCTCAACCAATTTCTCAATGATGACGCGACGAAGGGCGTCAGGTTTCTTGGCGTTTTCAAGCTTGGCTTCGTAGCGTAGCTCCTCAGTTAAGTTAGAAGCGACTTGGACACCAACGTCACTCATGATCAGCAGTTCTTCCAATTCCTCGAAGAATTCTTCGTCAACAGAGCGAAAGTTAGCAAAGAAGGCATTCAAGCGAGCTCCGAAGCCTGTACGAGTTTTCTTAAGACTGCGGTCATATTTTTCCTGAACAGTTTCTTCTACCTGAGGAGTTTCTGGTTCAAGCACTTCAGAATTATTTTCTTCTACAACTTCTTCAAGCTCAGGATTCTCTTCCTCTGCGACTTCTTCTTGTTGAACTTCTACAACTGGCTCTGAATCATAATTTTCTTCAACTGTGTCTTGGATTTCCTCTTCTTCAAGCACAGCTTCTTCAGCAACCTCTGCTTTTTCTTGAGAAACTTCCTCAGCTTCTGTTAAGGCAGGCTCCGTATCTTCAGACAAATCAAGATTCTCCAGAGCTTCTTTTACAACTTCTTCGATTTTAGGTTCTTCTTTTTTTCCGAATAGACGGTCAAACAATCCCATATCTTAGTTCTCCTTTAGCACATATTCTTCGATAGCCCAGGCGACAGCTTCCTCATCATTGGTCATTGGGGTCACCACATTTGCGACTGCCTTGACTTCAGGAACAGCATTTTGCATGGCAACACCGAGCCCTGCCCATTCAATCATAGAAAGGTCATTGGCTTCATCACCACAGGCCATAACTTGGCTTTGATCAATTCCCAGATGGCTAATTAGTTTGGCCAAACCTGTTGCTTTATGAACATTCTTTGGTGACCACTCTAGCAGCATTTCACGTGATTTAAAGATTTCATATTGGTCAAACAACTCTGTCGAAATCTTTTGAATGGCTGTATCCAAGGGTTCTTGAGCAAAGGCAGTCACGCACTTGTTGTAGGTCATTTGACTAGACAGGTCTTCAAAGTCAACTGGTACAAAAGTCAAAGCTGGATTGAATTTGGCATAAAGACTTTCTTGGTCCGATTGAATTTGATAGACAGTTCCTTCTGAGATGGCATCAAGAGGCAGTGATAATTTCTCTGTTTCTTCATACAAGCGTGCCACATCATCATATGAAAAGACTGTCTTATCAAGGATTTCACCTGTATTTTTCTGAACCAACCCTCCATTAAAGGTAATGGTATACTCATCTTCCTGACCATCAGTCCCTAGCTCATGGAGGAAGAAATCCATGGCTTTTAAGGGACGACCAGTTGTCAATACGACCTTGATACCACGATCACGCGCAGCTTTCAAAGTTGCCTTGGTACGATCCGTCAGCCTTTTATCAGTAGTCAGCAAGGTCCCATCCAAGTCCAATGCAATCAATTTTATATCTGCCATTATAAGCCCTCCATATAAGCGATAACCGACTGATCCTTATGGTGACCAATCACAGTCTCTGCTAATTCTAAAATTTCTGGTCGTGCATTTTCAGGAGCTACAGGATGTCCAACAACCTGCATCATGTGCAAATCATTTAGATTGTCTCCAAAAGCCATAACCTGATCCATTGTAATACCAAGTTTTTTAGCCAATTCAACAATCGCCACTCCCTTATCGACATAGTCCAGAACAATATCAATGGATTCAAAGCCAGTTGTCATTGCCTTAACACTAGAGACATTTTCGTTTACCCAAGCTTCCCCAGCTTCTAGCGTTTCTTCTGTGAAGTTGGTAGTAAATTTGAAAATGTCATCTGTAATATCTTCCAGACTCGCTACTTTTTGGATATTTTCATTATAATGCTGGCTCTCTTTCAAATAGGTCTCATCAACCGTATCCAGAACATAAGAGCCCTTTTTACCAGTCAAAAGAAGCTTATTGATATCTACATAAGGTGAAGATTTCAGTTTTTCAAAAGTTGCTAGATAAAACTCACGAGACATGGTCGCTTCATATAAGTCCTGACCTTGATATTCGACCAAACTGCCATTTTCCGCGATGAAAATAATATCATCACGTACATCAGCAAATAATTTTTCTAGAGACAGAAATCCCCGACCCGAAGCTACCGCAAAATAAATCCCTTTTTCCTTGTAGGAAGCCAAAAGTGACTTGAGGCGATCCATATCAAAGCGCCCATTTCCATCTAGGAAGGTTCCGTCCATATCCGTTGCTACTAGTTTAATTGTCATCCTTCAATACTTTCTAAATCTTTTAACTTAACTGAAACAATTTTTGAGACACCTGATTCTTGCATAGTCACTCCATAGATGGAATCGGCCGCTGCCATGGTTCCCTTACGGTGGGTTACGACAATAAATTGACTGTCCTTATCAAAGCGGTTGAGATAATCTCCAAAACGCTTAACATTGGCTTCGTCCAGCGCAGCCTCTACCTCATCCAAGATAACAAACGGGATAGTCTTAACTCGAATGATAGAGAAAAGCAAAGCAAGAGCTGATAGGGCTTTTTCCCCACCACTCATGAGGTTGAGAGACTGGATTTTCTTGCCTGGTGGTTGGACAGAAATCTCTACCCCAGCTGTCAGCAGGTCTCCCTCAGTCAAAATCAAGTCTGCCTGACCTCCACCAAACATCTGCTTGAAAGTCACTTTAAAGGACTCACGAATAGCCTCAAAGGTTGATTTAAAACGTTCCTTGACCTCATCATTCATCTCTGTAATGGTCCCAAGAAGCAGATTTTTCGCAGACAAAATATCATCTCGCTGACTATTTAGGAAATCCAGACGGTTGTATACTTCGTCATACTGTTCTATAGCGTCTAAATTGACAGGACCCAGTGAGCGAATAGCCTTCTCTAAATCCTTAACCTCTTGCTCTGCCAGATTGAGGTTTTCAAGTTCATGTGCCTTTTCTAGAGCTTCAGTATAGCTAATCTGATACTGGTCTGTTAATTGACTTTGTAGATGGCGCAAGCGCTCGCTGACCTTTTCTTTCTTGGCTTCAGCACGTGTTTGCTTGCGAATCCACTCTTCATTCTGCTGGCGAGCCTGGTCCAAATGACTGGCAATATCATCCAGTTGACCCTCGATATCATCCAACTCAAACTGCTTGCGAATCAAACCTTGTTGGAGGTTTGTTTTCTGAGTTTTGGCTTCATCAGCCTGTTGACTGAGCAAATCCGTATCAACTTTCTCAAGATTATCAACCTTTTCTTGAAGAAGGCGCTGGATTTCCTCTTGTTCGATATCTAAATTGTCCAATTCCTTGCCCAAACGCTCAATATCAGCCACTTCATAACGTTTTTGCCCTTGCAGTTCTGTCTTAAGCAAGCGTGCTTGCGCTACCTCTTCCTGCAAGTTTTGATAGCGTTCTTGGATGGCGTTTTTATTAGACTTAATCTCTTCAATCTCAGCTTCCAGATTTTGCTTATCACTGGCAATAGTAGTAAGGCGATCTTGGCATTTTTCCTTATCCGCTTGCCAATCTCCCTCAGAAAGACGATTTAATTCTTCTGCTTGGAGTTTCCAAAGTGTTTCCAGTTCTTCAACTTGCTGACTGGTTTGCTGATAGGCAAGTGACAAACCTTGCTCCTGAATACGAGCCTGCTCTCCCTGAGATTTGATGGCTTCTAATCTTTCTGTCAATCTAGCCATCTCATCTTGCAAGTTCTTCAAACTCGCTTCATCTGTACGCAAGCTTGCTTCTTCTTTAGCAATTTCTTTTTGCAATTGCTCCAGTTCTGGCTTGATGAAGATGCTGTTGTTCTGGCGATTGGCACCACCTGCATAGGAACCACCTGTGCGCAACTCCGTCCCATCAAGGGTTACCATACGAACCTGATGACGAACTTGACGAGCTGCTGCACGTGCGTGCTCTACAGTATCAAAAATAGCCGTCGTAGCAAGCAAGTTCTTGAAAATGGCTTCCAGTCTAATATCAAAAGTAACCAACTCATCTGCCATCCCAAGGAAACCTGGGCTTGCAGCAATAGCATCTTGGTTCTGACTAGAAATCGTACGCGCCTTGATCGTTGTCAACGGAAGGAAGGTTGCACGGCCAGCCCTGTTTCGTTTGAGGAAATCAATCGCCTTGGTTGCCGCGTTTTCATCTTCTACGATGATATGCTGACTGCTGGTTCCGAGAGCTATTTCCAGCGCAGTTTGATAATGCACATCAAAGGTCAGATGCTCACTAACTGCTCCAATAATCCCACCAAGGCGGTCTTTTTCTTGGAGGACACTCTTGACACCTGCATAAAAGTTGCTATGATTTCTTAGGATATTTTTCAAACTTTGGGCTCTAGCCTGCTTGTTTTTGAGACTATCCAGACGGTCAAAGAGTTGACTTTGTTGAGCTTGAAAGGAAGTTTTCTGCCCTTCTTGTTCCTTGGCAATAGCTTGGTAGTCGGCCAATAATTTCTGAACCTGCTTCTTAGCAGTTTCAAGTTCTTCTTTTTGCTGACTAGCCTTCTCTTTAGCAGTAGCCAACTGTTCTTTCAGCTTTTCTAATTGATCTGCTTGTTTTTGAGAAAGCTGACGACTATTTTCCAACTCATTCTCGATACGGGTCAGTTGGTTTGAGACATCTGCTTCTTCTTGTAAAAGAGCGACAAAGCGTTCACGCAAGAGCTCAATCATCTGATCAGGATCATCTGAAAAAGCTAGTAATTCAGCCTCTAAACGATTGAGTTTTTGATTATTTTGGACTAGATTTTCCTCTAATTGTGCCAAGTTAGCTTCTTTTTCAGCCTTTTCCTGACTTAGAGCATTTCTCTTATCCTCCAAAGCAGCCAAACGGGCTTGTGCTTCCTGTTGATTCAGGGCTACTTGCTCAGTTTCTAGTTTTGATAGGGCTAATTTTCTCTCTAAATCACTAATCAGACTGGTCAAATCCATCAAACCGCCCTGGTCTTTAGCCATTTCAGCCTGTAAATCTTGGCGTTGCTTTTTAAGAGTTTGATTTTCTTCTTCTAATTTTTCTCGCTTTTGGTAGTAGCTCGTCAAGAGTTCCTGAACCTGAGCCAACTCTTCTTCTGTCGAATCTAGTTCAGCCTTATTATCCTTGATTTGAGCAACCAGCACGTCTAAATAAATAGCCTTACGTTGACCTTCCAAGTCTAGAAACTTACGAGCATTCTCGGCTTGTTTTGCAAGGGGCTTGATTTGATTATCCAACTCGTAGATAATGTCCTCTAAGCGGTCTAGATTATCCTGAGTTTGCTGCAGTTTACTCTCAGTTTCTTTTCTACGAGTCTTGTATTTCAAAACACCCGCAGCTTCTTCGAAAATAGCACGGCGCTCCTCAGGCTTGGAATTGAAAATCTCCTCAACCTTCCCTTGGGAAATGATAGAGAAGGAATCTCGTCCCAATCCGGTATCCAAAAAGAGATCATGAATATCACGCAGACGGACTTTCTTTCCGTCAATCTTATATTCGCTATCTCCGCTACGATAGATATGGCGCTCTACCCTGATTTCTTGACCAGCATCCTTAATAAATCCGTCATGATTATCCAAAGTCACAACTACAGAAGCATAATTGAGCGGTTTGCGACTCTCTGTTCCGGCAAAGATGACATCTGGCATCTTACCACCACGGAGACTCTTGACACTAGACTCCCCCAAGGCCCAACGTAGACTTTCTGTAATATTCGACTTCCCAGATCCATTGGGTCCAACGACTGCCGTCACACCTTGGTCAAAGACTACCTTGGTCTTGTCAGCAAAAGACTTGAATCCCTGAATTTCGATTTCCTTTAAATACATGAATCCAGCCCTTTCTCAACGGCATTTTTGGCAGCTTCCTGCTCTGCTAATTTCTTAGAACGACCTTGACCTTGACCAATGCTCTTGCCTTCAACAAGAACTTCTACATCAAAGACCTTATCATGGGCAGGACCTGTTTCAGAAATCACCTGATAACGAATAGCCACATCTCCATTGACCTGAAGTAACTCTTGGAGATGGGTTTTGTAGTCTGTAATCATCTCAAACTCGCCTGCTTCAACCTTAGGAATCATGACTTGATAGATAAATTCCTTGACCTTGGCCACATCCTTGTCCAAAAGAAGGGCACCAAGAAAGGCTTCAAAGGCATCACCAAGAATAGTATCTCGATTACGTCCACCAGACTTTTCTTCCCCTTTACCAAGTTTTATAAACTGGTCAAACTGGCAATCACGTGCAAAGCCAGCCAAACTTTCCTCACGGACAATCATAGCACGGAGTTTGGACAAATCGCCTTCAGGCTTTTTAGGATATTTTTTATACAGATATTCTGAAATCAATAACTGTAGAACAGCGTCTCCTAAAAATTCCAAGCGTTCATTGTGTGAAATTTTTAAGAGGCGATGCTCATTGGCATAACTCGTATGAGTAAAGGCAGTTTCCAGTAACTTTTTGTCTGCAAATTCGATTGCAAAATGGTTCTTTAGTACAGTTTGTAATTCTTTCATACCAACCTCTTTCTAACTGATAACAGTCCTTTTTATTATATCAAAAAAAGCCCCCTGAGTCACTTTAAAACGGGACTAGAGGGGATTTGGATATTCATTGGAATGAGATTTTTAGTTTTAGAGGCAAATTTGAGGCAGGATAAATAAAAAGCCCTATTAAAGGCTTTTTTAGAATATTTACATCCACCCTGAGGGAATCGAACCCCCATCTCAAGAACCGGAATCTTACGTGATATCCATTACACTAAGGGTGGAAACTTGTTTTATTATAACAGAAATTTGCTCTAATAACAAGTTTTTTTCTGGCCATATAGCCCGTCTTAGTGGGAAGCATCCCCATTCCAGATAGAGTTTTTCACGATCACATAATCAACGTGTTTAAGGTCAGCAACCTGACGTCCACCTGCATAAGAAATAGCACTTTGAAGGTCTTGTTCCATCTCAGTTAAAGTGTCTTGCAAGTGTCCTTTGGCAGGAAGCAAGATGCGTTTGCCTTCCACATTTTTGTAAGCACCTTTTTGATATTGTGAAGCTGAACCATAGTACTCTTTGAACTGTTCACCATCAACTTCAATCGTTTTTCCTGGACTTTCGATATGTCCTGCAAAGAGGGAACCAATCATAACCATGCTGGCACCGAAACGAATAGACTTGGCAATATCACCGTGAGTACGGATCCCACCATCAGCAATAATCGGTTTACGTGCAGCCTTGGCACACCAACGGAGAGCAGCCAACTGCCAACCACCTGTACCAAAACCAGTCTTGACCTTGGTGATACAAACCTTACCAGGACCAATTCCAACCTTAGTAGCATCCGCACCCGCATTTTCCAACTCGCGAACTGCTTCTGGTGTTCCCACATTTCCAGCAATAACAAAAGTATCTGGCAATTCTTTCTTGATGTGCTGAATCATAGAAATCACGCTATCTGCATGACCATGAGCAATATCAATTGTGATGTATTCTGGAGCATCAGCCTTAAGCTGGCTAACAAAATCATACTCATAGTCCTTAACACCTACAGAGATAGAAGCAATGAGCCCTTGATTATGCATGCGTTTGATAAAAGGAATGCGTCCTGCTTCATCAAAACGGTGCATAATGTAGAAGTAACCACCTTTAGCCAGTTGCTCTGCTACACTTTCATCCAAAATCGTCTGCATATTAGCTGGCACAACAGGTAGTTTGAAGGTGTGATTTCCTAGAGTGACACTTGTATCCGCTTCTGCACGGCTTTTAATCACACATTTATTTGGAATCAATTGAATATCTTCGTAATCAAAAATTGGAAATTCATTTAACATATCGATGTCTCGTTTCTTTTGTAATGACCTACCTATGCTCTCGCATCACTACGCCTTTTTCCGACGTTTCCTTAATTAATTATAAACCAAAGTACAGTTTTTGTCAAATAATTTTATAAATTTAATTATATTGTTCGGATTTTAGGCTCTATAATATTTGTAGTGGGTAAATCCCCTATAGATATTATGGAACCTATTTTTGTGTAGAAAAAAAGTCCCATATGATCTATAATGAAAAGTGACCAAACAACTCATTAGAAAGATTCATATGGAACAATTACATTTTATCACAAAACTACTCGATATCAAAGACCCTAATGTCCAAATTATGGATGTTGTTAATAGAGATACCCACAAGGAAATCATCGCCAAACTGGATTATGAGGCCCCATCTTGTCCTGAATGTGGAAGTCAAATGAAGAAATATGACTTCCAAAAACCATCGAAAATTCCTTACCTTGAAGCAACTGGTATGCCTACCAGAATCCTCCTTAAAAAGCGTCGTTTCAAGTGCTATCATTGCTCTAAAATGATGGTAGCCGAGACCTCTCTCGTCAAGAAAAATCACCAAATTCCTCGTATCATCAACCAAAAGATTGCGCAAAAGCTGATTGAAAAGACTTCTATGACCGATATCGCTCATCAACTGGCTATTTCAACTTCAACTGTCATTCGCAAGCTTAGTGACTTCCGTTTTAAGACTGATTTTTCTCGTCTTCCTGAGATTATGTCCTGGGACGAGTATGCCTTTACCAAGGGAAAGATAAGTTTCATTGCACAAGATTTTGATAATCTCAACATCATCACTGTTCTTGAAGGCAGAACACAGGCTATCATACGAAATCACTTTCTGCGCTACGATAGAGTGGTTCGTTGTCAGGTGAAAATCATTACAATGGATATGTTTAGCCCCTACTACGATATTGCCAGAAAACTTTTTCCTAACGCTAAAATCGTTCTTGACCGCTTTCACATTGTCCAACATCTCAGCCGTGCTATGAGTCGTGTGCGTGTCCAAATTATGAATCAGTTTGAGCGAAAATCCCATGAATACAAGGCCATCAAGCGTTACTGGAAGCTCATTCAACAAGATAGTCGTAAACTCAGTGATAAGCGATTTTATCGCCCTACTTTTCGTATGCACTTAACACATAAAGAGATTCTAGACAAGCTTTTGAGCTATTCAGAAGATTTGAAACACCACTATAATCTCTATCAACTCTTACTTTTTCACTTTCAGAACAAGTAGCCAGACAAATTCTTCGGACTTATTGAGGACAATCTTAAGCAGGTTCATCCTCTTTTTCAGACCGTCTTTAAAACCTTCCTCAAGGATAAAGAAAAGATTGTCAATGCCCTTCAACTACCTTATTCTAATGCCAAATTAGAAGCAACCAATAATCTCATCAAACTTATCAAGCGAAATGCCTTTGGTTTTCGGAACTTTGAAAACTTCAAAAAACGGATTTTTATCGCTCTGAATATCAAAAAAGAAAGGACAAATTTCGTCCTTTCTCGATCTTAGCTTTTCTTCAACCCACTACAGTTGACAAAGAGCCGGATTTTACTGTTGTTAAAAACAAAAGAAAGAGGAGAGATTATCTTCTCCCCACTTCCTATCTATCCTAATAATACTCTCCCTGGCGGTAGTCCCATGAGTTAAAGGTATCTGACAGGTGCATCATGATTTTATCAATGTCAAGCCCTTTACGAATCACAACTGGTGCTGGTGAAGTTGAACGTGCTCCTCCTTGTTCTGGGATGAGTTTGCCGTCTTTATCAACCATAGACACCATCACACCCTGTTCGTAGCGAGTTTCAATCGTTTTGTCAGGTTGGATAGATGCCACATAGTCATCTGCTTCAATGACAAGGTCCACTGCTCCTTCGATACGTTCTCCGATACCTTCTACCTTACCACGGTTTCCTTTTCCAGATGGGTTTGCAGATGAGGCATAAACCATTTTACCTTCTTCCCAAAGTTTGGCAGCTAATTGTTCACCAGCTTTCCCGAATTTGATAACAAAACAGCTAGTACCACGCACATCAGTCATGAGTTCTTCACGGCCATCACCGTATTCTTTGAGTTTTTCAAAAGCTTCTGGTTTCCATGGAAGGATACAACCAAGGAGAATATCTTCATCCCAATGTTTTTGGTAAAAGGCTTCAATTTCTGGGTTGAGTTGTGCTAAAGCGCGAAGCTCATCCATGCTACCACAGAGAACAACACCTGGTTTGTTACGGTTACGTTCTTTGGCTGCGAACTTACGTTCAAGTCCTGCCTTGTCACTAGTCATGATAATGTAACCGACTTTAGTAGGGCAAACAATACATCCGCCCTCACCTTTTAAAATGTCGTAGCCTTCTTGTGAAAGTGTTCCGTTCCATTGAATGTGTTTTGTCATAGTTCTATATTTCCTTTTCTATATTTCTTCTAATCCTGCCAGTAGGCTGGTCGTTGTTTTTCATAAGCAGCAATCAAGTCTTCATACTGCAAAGTGATACCAATATCATCTAAACCATTTAAGAGCTTGTGTTTCCATTCGCTATCGATTTCGAAAGTGAATTCTCCAACTGGTGAGATGATTTTTTGTTGTTCTAAGTCCACAGTTACCTGGTCAGTTGGTTTAAGCTGGGCTAGCTTTTCTCTAACCTCTCTGGGCTGAACAATAGGCAACATGCCATTATTGAGTTCATTATTGTAATGAATGTCACCGAAAGATCCCGCAATCACGACCTTAAAACCATAGTCCGCTAGAGCCCAAGCTGCGTGTTCCCTCGAAGACCCCGCCCCAAAGTTATCCCCTGAAATGAGAATGCTGGCTTTACGATATTCAGGTCGGTTAAAGACAAAGTCAGGATCCTCAGTGTAGTTATCGTCCAGATAACGCCAAGCATACATGAGGTACTTACCAAAGCCTTTCTTATCAATTAACTTGAGAAACTGCTTGGGTAGGATTTGGTCGGTGTCGATGTTATCATTCATGAGAGGAACGGTCGTTCCCGTATAAACTGTAAATTTCTCCATATCCTCTCCTTACTGGGCTTCGGGCATTTGTCGAACATCTACAAAGCGTCCTGCGATAGCTGCTGCTGCTGCCATGGCTGGACTGCAGAGATGGGTCTTAGCACCAAAGCCTTGTCTGTCTTCAAAGTTACGGTTGCTGGTTGAGGCGCAGTGGACGCCATCAGGTACCTTGTCTGGATTCATCCCTAGGCACATAGAGCAACCCGGGTCTCTCCACTCAAAGCCAGCGTCTAAGAAAACCTTATCCAAGCCCAATTTCTCCGCAGCTCGTTTGACAGGACGAGAGCCTGGAACTACGATAGCCGTTAAGTTAGGAGCTATTTTCTTCCCTTTGACAAATCGAGCCGCCAGCTGCAAGTCGCTTAGACGAGCATTGGTACATGAACCTATAAAGATATAGCCTAATTCAATATCCGCTGGCTTTTGACCAGGCTCCAAGTTCATGTAATTATAAGCGCGCTCATCATTCATATCCTTAATTTCTGGGAATCTACTGTCAAAGTCAACCCCCATAGCGGGATTGGTTCCCCAGGTTACCATAGGAGCTAAGTCTGAGACATCCATCTTGATAACCTTATCATAAACGGCATCCTCATCACTGACAATTGTTTTCCAATCAGCCACAGCCTCTTCGAAATTCTCTGGAACACATTCCCGTCCCTTGAGATAATCATAGGTAGTCTGATCTGGATTCATGATTCCCATCTTAGAGCCAAACTCGATGGACATATTGCAGATGGTCATTCGCTCTTCCATGCTCAGTGCATCAATCGCTTGCCCACGATATTCCACCACATAGCCAACACCACAGGCAACACCATACTTGGCAATCAAGGCGAGAATATAATCCTTAGAATAAACTCCTTTTTGAGGAACACCAGTGAATTCCACCAGCATTTTCTTGGGTTTGACCTGCCAGAGGGTTTGGGTAGCAAAGACATGCTCGACCTCGCTGGTCCCAATCCCAAAGGCGATTGCTCCGAAAGCTCCGTGGGTTGCCGTATGGCTGTCTCCACAGACGATGAATTTTCCTGGTTGAGTCCGTCCTGTTTCTGGCCCAACCATGTGAACGATCCCCTGCTTTTCAGAACCGTGAGCAGCATGTTCGATCCCAAATTCTTCAACATTTTCAGCTAGCTTATCAATTTGAGCCTTAGAAATCACATCTCGAATATCGTAGATATTGACTGTTGGGACATTGTGGTCAAAGGTTCCAAATGTCAAGTCTGGTCGTCTCAATCTACGACCTGCATCTCGCAATCCTTGAAAAGCTTGCGGGCTAGTCACCTCGTGAATATAGTGCTGGTCCACATACATGAGTTGGGGTTGCCCTTCTTCTCCTGTGATGACATGACGGTCCCATAATTTATCAAAAATCGATTTTCCTGCCATCCATTACCTCCAAATAAAATATAAGGCTCCTAGTGTGGTCACCATCCCGAGAAACCAAACCGTCTTAAAGTACCATTTTCTAGTCTTGTGATGAAAGATGATTCCTGCTAACCAGGCACCAAAACCACCACAAGTAAAGGCTAAAATGAGTAAGATTTTCTCTGGGATGCGCCAAGCTCTTCTCCTTGACTTAGATTTGTCAATGCCATAAATTAAGAAAACCATGACATTCCAAATCAAAAGGACTAGAGTAATTTTTTCGTCTAACTTCATAACCTTGCAATAATGGCTTCTGTCATTTCCTTGGTCGAAGCCTGTCCACCTATATCTCTTGTTAAAACACCAGCTGCCAAACTTGCCTCAACAGCACGTTCGATACGCTCTGCATCCTCATAACGTCCAAAACTATCTCTCAACATCATAGCCACTGATAAAATCATGGAAATAGGATTGGCAATTCCTTGACCTGCAATATCAGGAGCTGAACCGTGAATGGGCTCATAGAGGCTTGGACCCTTTTCAGTATGACTGGCTGATGGCATGACTCCAAGTGTGCCTGATAAAACACTTGATTCATCAGATAAAATATCTCCGAAAAGATTCTCTGTCACGATGACATCGAACTTGGCAGGATTGGTAATCATAAGCATGGCAGCTGAGTCTACCAACTGGTGTTCCAAAGTCACATCTGGAAAATCCTGTGCGACTTCCTCAGCTACTCTGCGCCAGAGTTTTGAGGTCGCTAGAACATTTTGCTTATCGATACTGGTAACGATTTTTCTGCGATTTCTTGCAATTTCAAAGGCCTTACGAATAATCCGTTCTACTTCCTCATAGCTATAGTCGTTGATATCACGCGCTTTGCGCTCTTCAAGGATATGATCTCCAAAGTAAATCCCACCAGTCAACTCACGAACCACCACAAAGTCTACACCAGCAATTCGTTCTGGTTTGAGTGGTGACAAATGCTTGAGACTATCAAAGATTTTTACTGGGCGAATATTGGCATAGAGATTGAGTTCCTTACGGAGAGCCAGCAGGCCTTGTTCAGGGCGAACCGCTGCTCCATCATACTGAGGACTACCGATAGCCGCTAGGAGAATGGCATCTGCTTCTCTACATGCCCTGAGGGTTTCATCAGGTAAGGGATGCCCTGCAGCATCAATACCTGCACCACCGAAGGGTCGTCTGTCAATCTCATAGTCAAAATCTGTTTTTTCAGCTAGAGCCTCCAGAACCTCTAAACCAGCCTCCATGATTTCTGGGCCGATTCCGTCCCCTGCTAGAGCTACTATTTTCTTTGTCATAGCATTCTCCTTTACACACTAGGCATATCGCGGTAAGAAACGCTGCGTCCCATATCACCAGCATTCTCTTTTTGAACAAAGGTATTAGCATTGATATAGGCAATAGCCGAAGCCTTCAGCACATCGAAATCAAGCCCTGCTGCATTAAAGATGGTTTCTGTATCTCTGTTTTCAACAGTGACCAAAACCCGAGCTTGGGCATCAATTCCATCTGTCACCGCATCAATGGTATAGGACACCAAACGGACAGATTGGTTAAAGAACTTGTCGATAGCGTTAAAGATAGCTTCAACAGAGCCTTGCCCTGTCGCATTAAATTCGACTTTCTCACCATCCATATTAGCTAGGCTAACAAGCGCTTCAATGTCATTGTCTGCATGAGTTTGAAGTTGCAAATCATCAAAGTGGAAGCCTTCTGGATTTTCAACCATGGTTCCAGCGACCAGAGCTCGAATATCTGCATCTGTGATTTCTTGCTTCTTATCGGCCAGAGCCTTGAACTTAGCAAAGAGCGGTTTGATATCTTCTTCTGTATAATCTAGGGCCAATTCTCTTAGTTTCTCAACAAAGGCATGGCGGCCAGACAATTTACCAAGCGGAAGACTATTACTCTTAACTCCAACCAATTCAGGGGTGATAATTTCATAAGTAAGAGGATTTTTAAGGACTCCGTCTTGGTGAATACCAGATTCGTGAGAAAAGGCATTACCACCAACCACAGCCTTGTTTTTAGGAACTGGAATACCAGAGAAGCGAGAAACCATTTCTGACGTATTCATTGTTTCATCCAAAACAATATCACTAGTTGCTTGGAAGAAATCCTCACGAATCTTCAAAGCAACAGCTACTTCTTCAAGAGCAACATTACCTGCGCGTTCACCGATACCATTAATAGTTCCCTGGACACGTCCAGCACCGTGTTTAATTGCTGTCAAAGTATTTGCAGTTGCCATACCGAGATCATCATGACAGTGGACACCAAAGACAACTTTATGATCTGATTTAATATTTTCAGTCAAGTGATCAAAGATGCGTGCAAACTCTTCTGGCGTGGTGAATCCAACCGTGTCAGGGATATTGATATAAGACGCACCAGCATCAACCGCTGTTTGAACGACTTGTAATAGGAAATCCAACTCTGTTCTGGTCGCATCCTCAGGAGAGAATTCAACTACTTCAAACTTAGAGCGGGCATAGGAAACATGTTCCTTAATAGCTGCCAAAATCTCTTCCTTGCTCTTATTAAGTTTATACTTACGATGAATCGGACTGGTAGCGATAAAGACATGAATCTGTGGATACTTGGCATCCTTAAGTGCCTCATAACAAGCATCAATATCAGATTTTACAGAACGAGCTAATCCTGTCACTGCTGTTTTTTTCATGGCTTTAGCAATTTCTTGAACGGCTATAAATGAATCTGGACTAGCAGCCGGAAAACCAGCTTCAATTACAGAAATTCCCCATTTCTCCAGCTGTCTTGCAATGGAAACTTTTTCCTTTATTGAGAAGTTAACACCAGGTGTTTGTTCCCCATCACGAAGACTTGTATCAAAAAATTCAACTTTACGCATAAGATTTCCCCTTTTCCAAATGTGGTTTTTAAAAAAACATCTCGCTCAGAAGTCCAAGCGAGATGTTGATTCACTCCCGCTTGGTAAGCCAAACAGGACTAATGCTTTTTGCACTAGCCCGAGTACCTCAACAACAAAGCAAATTGATTAAACTTAGCTGTTTTCATGTTTGACTTTCTCCTTCGTTTGATATCTTGTTTAGTATTTTAGCATAGACAAAACTACTTGTCAAGAAAAAATCCAATATTTTCTGAAAATTTCTTCAGTATAGAATATTTAGCTAATTGAAAGTTCTTGAAAATCCTTGAAATATTTCATTTTTTAGAGGTTAAGCTCCAACTTTTCTCTATCAATTCTAGCACTTCTTCATCTGATAAAGTATCATCAAGCACCACACTAATCCAGTAACGTTTATTCATATGAAAGGCTGGGTAAATTCCCTTTTGTGAAAGCAAGTCCGCTACTTGATCGTGTTTGAGGTTAACTGCTTCGACTAGTCCTTCTCTGCCCTTTTCCAGCTTATCCCATGAGATTCTCATCAAAACAGCATACCACTTTTGATTGCCTTCATGGCGCAATACAGCTGTATCAGGCGATTTTTCCCACAGAAACTCCAACTGGTTACCATACTTTTCCTGAACTTGAGTCATGATTCGTTTAGTCTGAGGGAAGATGAAATCCTGAACATCAAAACAAGTCTTCCGTATCTGGTAAAGAATCTCCAAACAAGCCTCTCGGACACTTCCTACAAAACTTCCTCTCATACTTTCCATATGCACTTGAGGATAGAGGTCGCCCGTTTCCTGATCAAAGACCTGAAAATTCACATTATCAGTAGTGATGGAGACTATCATGAAAAAGTCACCCTGTAAAATCTGGCAACTATAAGTCCAGACTTCCCCATTTTCCACAAAACCGTAAGCTTGAGCTTTTTCTTGATTAAACTGATAGGATTTAAAAATTTCAAACATAAGTGAAAACTGCTACCCCAAGCTAGCAGTTCCTTTCTATTTTTTAAAAGACAACCTTGGTTCCATGCAATTGTGTCACGCCCAGCTGGTCGATAAAGGTTTGACGGTTGTCCAAGTCAATCCCCCCACCTGGTAGGATTTCAATTTTGCCTTTAGCATATTCCAAAATTCTGTGATAGTGAGCAAAACGTTTCTCTAGTGAATCGCCAGACACACCAGCACGAGTTAGTATCCGAGTGACTCCAGCTTGACTGAGCCAGTCAATAGCTTCCAACTGATCTTCATCACTCAATTCATCAAAAGCCATGTGGAAGACAATTTCCATCCCTTTTGATGCTGCAATTAACTTTTCAAGATTATGCTTATCCAACTTCTTATCAGCAGTTAAGGCACCAAATACAACTCCTTGACTTCCAGCCTGAGCAGTCAAACGAATATCTTCTAGCATGATAGCAATTTCTAGTTCATTATAGACAAAATCGCCACCACGAGGACGAATCATGGTCATAATGGTCGTATCATAGTTAGCTGCCAGTTCAACCGTTGCCTTAGTTACTCCATAGCTGGGTGTTGTTCCACCAACTGCTAGATTGTCACAAAGTTCGATTCGACGAGCTCCAGCCTGCATCGCTTTTTCAAGCAAGGTCACATTTTCAGCACAAAATTCGTAAATCATTTACTTCTCCTTGAAGATTACTTTGAATTTATTATATCATATTGTTGTGAATATGCTTTCATTTTTATCAAGAGAAATAGTAACAAATTTTACTTATTCTTTGTCTGGAATAACCTTAAAGAGATAATAGGTGATAAAGATGGTCAAGGCTCCCAAACCGATTTTGACTGGTAATAGTGGGGCAAAATAAATGGAAATTCCCATCAAGATATAGATGGATACGATGATTTTTTTCTTACGTTCACGCGCAATGGACTTGGTCTCGCGAAAATCAGCCACATATGCTTGATAGAGCTTAGTATGATACAACCAATCTTCGAAGCGCTTGGAACTTCTGGAGAAACAAGCAATAGACAACAAAAGGAAAGGTGTTGTCGGCAACAAAGGTAAAACAACCCCAACAATAGCCAAGGCCAGTGATAAAAAACCAATAATAAGATAAATAATACGCATAACTACTCCTAATTAAAATAATCTTCTTCTAGTTTCGCATACAATGATGAATTTTGTCAAGCTCCAACCAAAAAGAGCCTGAAATTCACTTTCAGGACTCTCCACTTATTTAATCTTTTCTTCTTCATAGTCGCCATTGCTACAAACAACCTGCTTGCCACCACCACGAACTTTTTTCTCCATGAGGAAGTTGCCACATTTTGGACAGTCACGACCAACAGGCTTGTCCCAAGAAGTAAATTCACATTCTGGATAGCGATTGCAACCATAGAAAAGACGGTTACGTTTTGTTTTACGCTCAATGATTTGTCCCTGATGACAACTTGGACACTCAACACCAATCTCTTTCACGATTGCTTGGGTATGACGGCAATCTGGGAAATTGCTACAAGCGTAGAACTTACCAAAACGACCAAGTTTAATGACCATTTGACTGCCACATACTTCACAGTCAAATCCAGCTGGTTCATCCTTGATTTGGATTTTTTCCATTTCTTCTTCAGCCTTGGCGACTTCTTTAGAGAATGGTTTGTAAAAGGCGTCAATAACGCGTTGCCACTGCTCTTTTCCGATCTCGACATCATCCAGTTTACCTTCCATTTCAGCTGTGAAGGTTACGTTTACGATATCTGGGAAATATTCAACGATGAGCTTGTTGACAATTTCTCCCAGCTCTGTCGGTTCAAAGCGTTTAGCTGCCAGGCGAACATAATAACGTTTCTGAATGGTTTCAATGGTAGGTGCGTAGGTTGACGGACGTCCAACCCCATTTTCCTCCAAGGTCTTGATCAGTGTTGCTTCAGAATAGCGAGCAGGCGGTTGGGTGAAATGTTGCTCTGGTTTGCTATTAACCTGCTTAACCACATCTCCAACAGCCATATCTGGTAACATCTTATTCTTATCAGAATCATTATAAATGGCAAGATAACCATCAAACTTAACCTGACTACCATTAGCAGCAAATTGGACCCCATTTTGAGACAATTTAACAGCCATGGTATCAAAGACGGCCGCTGTCATCTGGCTAGCCACAAAACGATTCCAGATAAGGGTATAAAGCTTGAGCTGATCCTTATCCAGATACTTAGCAATACTTTCAGGTGTATTAAAGACACTAGACGGACGAATAGCCTCGTGGGCATCCTGAGCTCCTGATGCATTTTTGACCTTGCTACCATGCTTAGAATACTTGCTACCAAAACGATCCGTAATGAAACTTACTGCTTCGTTCTGCGCTACTGGACTGATACGAGTCGAATCGGTACGCATATAGGTAATCAAACCTTGAACACCAGAACCGATATTAATTCCTTCATAGAGCTGTTGGGCAACCATCATGGTTTTTCGAGTACGGAAATTGATTTTATTGGCAGCATCCATCTGCATAGATGAAGTAGTATAAGGTAAAGGAGCATTGCGTTTGCGCTCTTTCTTATCTACCTGATCTACTGAAAAGTCTTTACTAGTCAGACGAGACAAAACTTCCTTGACCTCATCATTACTAGTCAGTTTCATCTTTTTGCCATCTACTCCATAGAAAGCAGCCTGGAATTGCTTAGTTCCCTTTTTAAAAATACCATCAATTGTCCAGTATTCTTCTGGCTGGAAGGCATTGATTTCATTTTCACGGTCAATGATGAGTTTAAGGGCAATGGACTGTACGCGCCCTGCTGATAAGCCCTTCTTGACCTTTTTCCACAAAATAGGCGAAATCGAATACCCTACCAAGCGATCCAAGACACGACGAGCCTGTTGGGCATCAACCAAATCCATATCAATCTTGCGTGGTTCTTTAAATGCATTTTTGACTGCATCCTTGGTGATTTCATTGAAGACCACACGATTGGCATCATTTTCATCCAAGTTGAGAATATGGGCCAAATGCCAAGAAATCGCTTCTCCTTCACGGTCCGGGTCACTCGCAAGAAAGACTTTACTAGCTTTTTTAGCTTCTTTTTTCAAGTCATTGATGAGAGGACCTTTTCCTCGGATATTGATATATTGCGGTTCGTAATTATTTTCAATATCGACGGACATACTGGATTTCTTCAAATCCCTAATATGCCCGACACTGGCTAAAACCTTGTAGTTTCTGCCTAGATATTTTTCAATCGTCTTGGCCTTAGCAGGCGACTCCACGATGACTAGATTTTTTTTAACTGTTGATTTTTTCTTTTTTGTTGCCGTAGCCACAGTATCACACCTTTTCAAAGTAATAAACTTTATAAAGTGTAAACCATTTTGCCATAACTGTCAAGACTTAGCTACTACAATAGAAGAAAAGTTTGTCTAGTAAGCGGACTTTCTTCTTATACTCAATGAAAATCAAAGAGCAAACTAGGAAGCTAGCCGCAGGCTGTACTTGAGTACGGCAAGGTGATGCTGACGTGGTTTGAAGAGATTTTCGAAGAGTATTAAAATTCAAATTCCGCAAGAACATCTTGCCCGCTGGTCACCAATTTTGCTCCTTCCTGAATCAAGTGATGACAACCGTCTGATAGTCCATCTAAAATGCTACCAGGTATAGCAAAGACATCGCGGCCTTCTTCCATTGCTCGCTCACAGGTAATGAGACTACCTGAGCGCATCTTGGCCTCTGCTACAATCACACCACGACAAAGTCCAGCAATGATGCGATTACGCGCAGGAAAATGAAATTTCAGAGGTTGTTCACCAGGCCCGTACTCACTGAGAACTAGATGGTCATTGCCGATGTAGTCTTGCAAACGTTTATTGGCTTTAGGATAAAATACATCCAGACCTGTTCCAATCACTGCAATGGTTTTGCCACCATTCTGTAGAGCTGCCATATGAGCTGCTGTGTCAATGCCCTTGGCTAATCCACTGACAATAACTAGTTCATTTTCCAATCCCTGAATGACTTTTTCAACTGACTTAGCTCCCTGTTTGCTACAAGCACGACTACCCACAACTGCTACTTTAGGAAATTTCAAGTGGTCCAGATTTCCCTTGTAAAATAAAAGCACAGGTGCATCATAAATTTCACTCAAGTCCCAAGGATAACAGTCGTCTAAAATAGAGAAAGATGGAAATTTTTGAAATTCCTTCTCCAAATGCGCATCGTCTATCTGAAAATAACGTTCCATAAAAACAGCTGGATTTCGGCAACCTGATATATCTGCAATGTCACCTAACAACATTTCTTGATCGACATTTTCACCGTATTCTAGAACTTTCAAAACCTGTTGATTGGTCAAACCTGATTTTTTTAACTTATAGATTTCATAGTTTGTGATTTTCATAAATAGCTCCATTTCTTTTTCTACTCATCTATCTATTCGTAAAAAAATCAAAAAACATCCGACTATTTCAGCCAGATGTTGGAATTTTTAATTTTCGTTTTTAAGAATTTCTTCTAATTTATGATAGTCTTGGACACTATCGATTTCATAGATGCTATTGCCTTCTAATTCTTCAACATAGACATCTAGCTCTTTGATATTATCCTTAACCATATTGTCCCAATAGAGATCAACAAATTCACCACTCGCATAGGCCTTGTCGATAAAGCCGACAATCTTTTCTGCTGTTGGAGCATCCCAGAAGGATACACCACTAAGGATGCGACCTGCCTTGCTATCAACAATGATGTCTTGAACCTTGTAGTCATCTCCATAGACCAAGAACCATTCGTTGGTACAATCTTCACGATAAACACTAAAATAAGTCGAACGTGTCAAATCATTGCGGAACATATTTTTAAAGAGATAGTTATCTGCATCAATAACATAACTGTTGGCTAATTCTTCTTTTACAAGATAGAGAGAGTAAAAGTTATTGTAATCAGCGTATTTATCATTGAAAACGAGGCGAACTCCATATTTCTCTTTCAAGTAATCGAATTGTTCTTTAAGGTAACCAACGATGATGATGATGTCATTGATTCCTTTTTCTTTGAGAAACTCAATTTGGTACTCAATCAAAGGTTTTTGATTAACCTGAACCAAGGCTTTAGGGGTATTTTCAGTCATAGGACGCAAGCGAGTTCCCAATCCCGCTGCTAAGATAATGGCTTTCACACGAATCTCCTTTATTCTTTAATAATAATATAAACTCCAGCAATAACGACAAGTGACGTAATAATTGTCAGCATATCTAGCGGTGCACCCAAGAAAACAACTGCGAACAAGACAGTCCAAACTACATAGCTTACGTTCAAGCCTGTTGCCTTGGCTGGTTGCAAGCGATTGATAGCGATATAATAAGCCAAGTAGGAAATCATATCAAAGGCTGCAAAGACAATCATAAGACCTAGCAATTGCCCATTGGCCACTTCTACAAATGACTGATGAGAGAAGAGCACAATCACAAGATAGGACAAGAATGAAGTTACTTGACGGATTAAGAGGGCTTCGATTTCACTCAATTCACTTTCCATGGCAAAAGAGCTAAGAACACTCTCACTTCCCCATGCAATAGCACAAACTAAAGCACAGAGAATCCCAATGTAGAAGGAATTGACCTGTTCTACCTTATAGGTCTGAGCAATTATCCCTCCAATAATCAAGACAATTCCAAAGACAGTATTTTTCGAAATCTTGTGCTTCAAAAAGAAGAAAGCCAATAAAACTGAAATCGCAGGGTAGATAGCCGATACAGATGACGCTAAGGAACTTCCGATATACTTAACCGCATAAAGGTTAGCCTGCATACCGATTGGACCTGCTAGCAAGGCTCCGATGATAACACTCACATTGCGAATATTTAAGAAAATTGAGAGACGAACTTTTCCTTCTTTTACTAAAAGAAAAGCTAGTAAGATAAAGATACTCAAGAAATCGTGAGCAGCAGCCACCACAAAGGGTGACAAATCTGTAAAAATCGAAAAGATATAAGCACTAATCGTTAGACCTAAACCCCAGAAAACACCTGAGAGTAGACCAAAGGAAACTCCGTTTTTATTTTTCATCTTAACCTCCATAATATGACAAACCTTTAACAGCTCTTTGGTAACGACTCACACCATAGTCACCAAAATCTGCACCTTGCTCTTCTTTGTAGACTGTCCATAGACTCCAAATAGCATCTTGTAAAATTTTATAAATGGCAATCTTTTCACGAGAGACAGGTGTTTGCTCACTCTCATAGTGAGACAAGAAGTCTTCTTCCTCTTGACGAGTGAATTCAGACTCTAAAAAGAGAGCAGCCAAATCCCACATTGGATCGTTCATTGATGAATATTCCCAGTCAATCAGATAAAGTCGTCCTTGTGGTGATTCGATAAAGTTTTCAGGCACCAAATCGATATGACAAGATTTTCTGTCAACACCTAAGTCAGCCAATCTGTTCTCTAAGGAGAAGACTTCTTCTCGAACAGCTTCATAGTTGGCATAAGGGATTT
Source organism: bacterium (assembly GCA_905221095.1). GTDB lineage: Bacteria > Bacillota > Bacilli > Lactobacillales > Streptococcaceae > Streptococcus. The sequence continues at coordinate 5,899 of CAJNBV010000008.1, read as the reverse complement.
TTTCCTCAATCAAGGATTCGTATTTTTTGATTTCTTCAAAAGGAGCAAATTCTCCTCTTAATTCCTTGCCAGACGCATGAATGGTTTGTAATATTGGAGCAATTTTATCAAATTTAGTCTTGATTGTATTTGAATCAAGCGTGATTGCAGATTCGATATACTCATTTACTTTGATACCAGCTTCAATATCAAAAAGATAATTTTTTACATCTAAGTCTAAATCCTTTAGTAGTTCAAGATTGTACTTTTCATCTTGACGATTGATCAGCTTTTCTGTCCCTTTACCAAAGAACTTAACAATGTATTGCTTATTTGTCGTTTTGGCCAAATAGTTTTGATTGGTCATTCCCCCCAGTTGTTCAACACTGAGGACTTCCTCTTCTGCACTAAGTAAGGAAGAAATTTTTTCTTTAATGATTTTCTCCACAATTAACCTCCAGCACCTATACTTCCCACTTAAATACAGTTTTAAATGCTGTATTTAAATCGGTCGCAAAGACACGGTGAATATCTTTAATTTCTCTTACAGGTTCTTCTAGATAAAGGATATTTTTAAGACGATTTGCGAATTTCTTGACTTCCATCATTTGGATTGCATTTTCAAAATCAATGCGACCAGAACGAGAGGAACCAACCAAGAGCAAGCCTTTTTCTAAGGCATCGCGTGTATTGATGTTGACTTTATACTCACTAACTCCCATCATAAGAATCGTTCCCTGAGGACGAATATAGCGAATCAAATCATTAATAGCTGGTCCAGTACCATCACCACCACAACACTCAAAAGCATGGTCAAAGGCCAAATCTTCAGGAATATTGTCAGTAATATAGCATTCTTTGGCAAATGAGAAGAGTTCCAATTTTTCCCAATGACGACCAATAACCACAATCTCTGCTTCTGGCAAAGTATAGTTGATAATATTGGCAACCACAAATGCTAAACTTCCATCTCCGATAACGGCGATTCGGTCCCGCTTGCTATGAGCAAGAGTCAATAGACGATTCATAGCGTGCATACCGACACTGACAAACTCTGTAATCGCTGCAACCGTATCTTCGATAGCATCATAAGCCACCACACGATCTTTAGGGAGAGAAACAAACTCTCTCATAAAGCCATCAAAGCCACTAGACAAGAAATGGGTCCCTGTCATGTAGTTCTCGTAGAATTCTTCATCACTCTGCATAGGAGGCTGATTAGGAATCATGACAACTTTTTGACCAACTTCATAGGTTCCGGTCGGGTCAGAAATAACGGTTCCACATGACTCGTGAATCATTGCCATTGGAAGCTTTTTATTCAAAATCTTGGGATCACGTTTTCCTTGGTAATAACGCTGATCCGCATGACAGACCGCCATGTAGTTGGGACGGATAAGGATATGATTTTCCTGATCTATAGCCTCTTCCTGGTATTTGACATTGATAAACTTAGGCTTAGTTAGTTGATAAATTTGATTAATCATTTTACTAGTCTTTCTCAATCATACTCTTTGCAATCTTCAAATCTGTTACTGTTGTAATTTTAAGATTTGAGTATTCACCCTTGGCCAAAGCTACATCTTTTCCTTTAATCACAAAGATTTTACACGCATCTGTCAAGATTTCTTTCTCTTCAGCAGATAGAGAACCGTAAAGGTCCATGAAGTCCTTGCAACGGAATGTTTGAGGTGTTTGTCCTTGATAAAGGTGAGCACGATTTGGAATATCTGTAATAAATTGACCATTAGTGCTTTCAACGATAGTATCAACCGCTTCAACTACTGTGTCCACTGCGTCATGATCTTGACAAAGTTTGATATTGTCTTGAATCATGCGAAGCGTAATAAATGGACGAACAGAATCGTGGGTAACAACGATGTCCTCTGGAGTAAGCGGACGATAAGCATCAATGGCTTCAATGATTTTCTCAATACTCGTATTGCGGTCAGCACCACCCTTTGTAATGATGATACGATCCTTATGAAGAGGCAGATATTTATCTACAAGATCCTCTGCATGAGAAACCCAGTCTCCATGAACACCAACTACAATTTTTTCAATGCTTGGTTCCAAGACAAATTTTTCAATTGTATGAATCAAAATAGGTCGATCACCTAGCTCTAAAAATTGTTTTGGCAAGTTACTGATTCCCATGCGTGTGCCAGTTCCACCGGCAAGAATTCCTGCATAAATCATCTATTTTCTCCTTTGTCTTACTAAAAAAACTTATTCTCTCTATTATACCACAATCTAGCCCTATCATGAAAGAAATACTAGACCTCCCGTTCTAGAATAGGAGGGTTAAGCAGTTCTATTATTCAAAGAAACTAGCCCATTTCTAATAATAACTAGGAATTCTGTAGCCATTACTAATAAATGGCTGTGAAATTTTAGAGTTCTTCAGAATAATATACTTTCCTTAAAGAAAACTTAAAATTAAGCTTTGAAACTTCAAAGTGATTACTTGAATTATACTCAATGAAAATCAAAAAGCAAACTAGAAAGCTAGCCGTAAGCTGTACTTGAGTACGGTAAGGCGACACTGACGTGGTTTGAATTTGATTTTCGAAGAGTATTACTGCCCTTCATTTCTTATTAGCTGACTTTATGATATAATGAAAAACGAGGTAAATTGAATGAAAAGTATAAAATTAAACGCTCTATCTTACATGGGAATTCGTGTCTTAAATATTATTTTTCCCATCTTAACTGGTACCTATGTCGCGCGTGTCTTGGACCGGACTGACTATGGTTACTTCAACTCAGTCGACACAATTTTGTCATTTTTCTTACCCTTTGCAACTTATGGGGTCTATAACTACGGTTTACGGGCTATCAGCAATGTCAAGGATAACAAAAAAGATCTGAATAGAACCTTCTCTAGTCTTTTTTATTTGTGCATAGCTTGTACAATTTTGACCACCGCTGTCTATATCCTTGCCTATCCTCTCTTCTTTACTGATAATCCAATCGTCAAAAAGGTCTACCTTGTTATGGGGATTCAACTCATTGCCCAGATTTTTTCAATCGAATGGGTCAATGAAGCTCTGGAAAATTACAGTTTTCTCTTTTACAAGACTGCCTTCATCCGTATCATGATGTTGGTCTCTATTTTCCTTTTTGTCAAAAATGAGCACGATATTGTTGTCTATACACTTGTGATGAGTTTATCGACACTGATTAACTACCTGATTAGTTATTTTTGGATAAAAAGAGACATCAAACTTGTTAGAATTCACCTAAGTGATTTTAAACCACTCTTTCTCCCTTTGACAGCCATGTTGGTCTTTGCCAATGCCAATATGCTCTTCACTTTTTTGGATCGTCTCTTCCTCGTTAAAACAGGGATTGATGTCAACGTTAGTTACTATACCATGGCTCAGCGTATTGTGACCGTTATTGCTGGTGTTGTAACAGGTGCAATTGGAGTGAGTGTTCCACGCCTCAGTTACTATCTGGGGAAAGGAGATAAGGAAGCCTATGTTTCCTTGGTTAATAGAGGTAGTCGAATCTTTAACTTCTTTATCATTCCTTTAAGTTTTGGGCTCATGGTTTTAGGACCAAATGCCATCCTACTATACGGCAGTGAAAAATATATCGGGGGCGGCATCTTGACCTCTCTCTTCGCTTTTCGGACGATCATCCTAGCTTTAGATACCATTCTTGGTTCCCAAATTCTCTTTACAAATGGCTATGAAAAACGTATCACAGTCTATACAGTCTTCGCTGGATTACTCAATTTGGGCTTAAATAGTCTCCTCTTTTTCAACCATATAGTGGCTCCTGAATGCTACCTACTCACAACTATGCTATCTGAGGCCTCTCTACTTGTCTTCTATATCATTTTCATCCATAGAAAACAGCTTATTCACTTGGGACATATCTTCAGCTATACTGTTCGATACTCTCTCTTTTCACTTTCCTTTGTAGCAATTTATTTCCTGATTAATTTCTTGTATCCTGTGGATATGGTCATTAATTTGCCGTTTTTGATTAATACTGGTTTGATTGTCTTGCTATCAGCTATCTCTTATATTGGCCTACTAGTCTTTACCAAAGATAGCATTTTCTATGAATTTTTAAACCATGTCTTAGCCTTAAAAAATAAATTCAAAAGATCATAGGAGTTTAAAATGAAACAACTAACCATTGAAGATGCCAAACAAATTGAATTAGAAATTTTGGATTATATTGATACTCTCTGTAAAAAGCACAATATCAACTATATTATTAACTACGGGACCCTGATTGGGGCAGTTCGACATGAGGGCTTTATCCCTTGGGACGACGATATTGATTTATCCATGCCTCGAGAAGACTATCAACGATTTATTAACATTTTTCAAAAGGAAAAAAGCAAATATAAGCTCTTATCCTTAGAGACAGATAAGAACTACTTTAACAACTTTATCAAAATAACCGACAGTACGACTAAAATAATCGATACTCGAAATACAAAAACCTATGAGTCTGGTGTCTTTATTGACATTTTCCCTATGGACCGATTTAATGATCCTAAGGTTATTGATACTTGTTATAAACTGGAAAGTTTTAAACTTCTGTCTTTCAGCAAACACAAAAATATAGTCTATAAAGACAGCCTTTTAAAAGATTGGATACGAACAGCCTTTTGGTTGCTCCTTCGACCTGTTTCTCCTCGTTATTTTGCAAATAAAATCGAGAAAGAAATTCAAAAATATAGTCGTGAGGATGGACAGTATATGGCCTTTATCCCTTCTAAATTTAAGGAAAAGGAAGTCTTCCCGAGTGGTACCTTTGATAAAACAATTGATTTACCCTTTGAGAATTTAAGCCTTCCAGCACCTGAAAAATTTGATACAATTTTAACTCAATTTTATGGGGATTATATGACCTTGCCACCTGAAGAAAAACGCTTCTACAGTCATGAATTTCATGCCTACAAATTGGAGGATTAGGATGCAATATTTAGAAAAAGAAGAAATTAAAGAAATTCAACTAGCTCTGCTAGATTATATTGATGAGACTTGTAAGAAACATAATATTCCTTATTTTCTCAGTTATGGAACCATGCTTGGTGCTATCCGCCACAAAGGTATGATTCCTTGGGATGATGATATTGATATTTCTCTCTATCGTGAAGATTATGAACGTTTATTGAAGATTATTGAGGAAGAAAATCACCCTCGCTATAAGGTTCTTTCCTACGATACCTCTTCTTGGTACTTCCATAATTTTGCATCGATTTTAGATACTTCTACCGTTATCGAAGACCATGTTAAGTACAAGCGTCATGACACCAGTCTCTTTATCGATGTCTTCCCAATTGATCGCTTTACAGATTTGAGCATTGTCAACAAGAGTTATAAGTATGTGGCCCTTCGTCAACTAGCTTATATCAAAAAATCACGAGCAGTTCACGGTGACAGCAAATTAAAAGATTTTCTAAGATTATGTAGCTGGTACGCCCTCCGCTTTGTCAATCCTCGCTACTTTTACAAGAAAATTGATCAGCTAGTCAAGAATGTTGCAACCAGCAATCCTCAATATGAAGGAGGAATTGGGATTGGTAAAGAAGGAATGAAAGAAGTCTTCCCAGTTGATACCTTTAAAGAACTCATCTTAACTGAGTTTGAAGGCCGTATGTTGCCAGTTCCTAAAAAATATGACCATTTTTTAACCCAGATGTATGGCGATTATATGACACCACCATCAAAAGAAATGCAAGAATGGTATAGTCATAGTATTAAAGCTTATCGTAAAAACTGATTGAGGACGACCATATAAACTACAAAAAAGCTGGGGAAAAAGTCTTTAAAATCAAAAAACGCATAATCAGGTGTTGATGAAAACCTTGATACTGTACTGACCCCAAAAAGTTGGACAAATAATTATTGAAAGGATTTAGTTCTGTATTGGACAGGACTAAGTCCTTTTA
>CAJNBV010000007.1 GCA_905221095.1 bacterium | reverse complement strand
TAATTCCACCATAAAAATCCGTTTTAGACTAATTTCCACTTTGGTCAGGCAAGTGGAAGTTACTTTGAGAAGTTAGCAAAATAGGGTTTTTATTTTAGAAAACGTTTCCTTTGTTTTCAAATTGCTAAAAAAGTGGTACAATAAAGGGTAGCTTACTATTATCTGAATCAATTGATTTGGAGAGAAAGGATTCGTTTTGAAATCAATAGGCTTTATTGAAAAGCTGAAAGGGTTGTCTAGTAAAGAACTGATTTTATTGGGAATTATCCTGAGTATCTTTTTACCCTTTTATCTTTTTGTAGTTGTATTCTGTTTATATATTATCAGTTTAATTTTTACAGGGGACATGAAAAGTATTCTTCAGAAAATGGGGGAGCATCCGATGCTGCTTCTTTTTCTTGGTTATAGTACTGTTATATCCGTTTTTGCACAAAATTGGATGGGAGTTGTGGCTTCAGTAGGAATTTTTCTATTTACTGTTTTCTTTTTGCACTATCAGTCGATTTTATCACATAAATTCTTTCGCTTGATTTTGCAGCTCGTCTTGTTTGGTAGTGTATTGTCAGCTGCTTTTGCGAGTTTAGAACATTTCCAAATTGTGAAGAAATTTAACTATGCTTTTCTTTCACCCAATATGCAGGTCTGGCATCAGAATCGTGCAGAAGTGACCTTCTTTAATCCTAATTATTATGGAATTATTTGTTGTTTCTGTATCATGATTGCTTTCTATCTGTTTACAACGACCAAGTTGAATTGGTTGAAAGTATTCTGTGTGATTGCAGGCTTTGTGAATCTCTTTGGTTTGAACTTTACTCAAAATCGAACTGCCTTTCCTGCTATTATCGCTGGAGCAATCATTTATCTCTTTACGACCATTAAAAACTGGAAGGCCTTTTGGCTGAGTATTGGGGTCTTTGCAATTGGCTTGAGTTTCCTCTTTTCTAGTGATTTGGGAGTTCGGATGGGGACTTTAGATTCTTCTATGGAAGAACGCATTTCTATCTGGGATGCTGGGATGGCCTTGTTTAAGCAAAATCCTTTTTGGGGTGAGGGGCCATTAACCTATATGCACTCTTATCCTCGGATAAATGCTCCTTATCATGAACATGCACACAGTCTGTATATTGACACGATTCTGAGTTACGGAATTGTGGGGACTATTTTATTAGTTTTGTCTTCTGTCGCTCCTGTTCGATTGATGATGGATATGAGTCAGGAGTCGGGGAAACGTCCGATTATTGGTCTTTATCTGTCTTTCCTTACAGTGGTTGCTGTACACGGAATTTTTGACTTGGCCCTCTTCTGGATTCAGTCCGGTTTCGTTTTCTTACTAGTTATGTGCAGTATTCCGTTGGAACATCGAACATTGGTATCGGACATGACGGATTAAGTTTATGAGTTTAAAATCTTCTATCTTGGGTAGGAGATTTTTTTACTGGGAAAAATTATTTCTAAATCGAAATAGTTGACAGTTGGAATGATGAGTGTTACAATTGTTTTATTCTTTTCGATATCGAAATAAATTGGAGGTGTTATGAAAGATAGTCATTTGCTAGCCCATCATATTCGTTTGTTGAATGGGCGAATTTTTCAAAAGTTACTGAGCCAAGACCCTGAAGCTCTTTATAGGAGTGAGCAGGGCAAGATTTTAGCGGTTTTATGGAATAGTGAAACAGGCTGTGCAACTGCGACAGATATTGCTCTTGCGACGGGGCTTGCTAATAATACGCTGACGACTATGATAAAAAAGCTTGAGGAACAAAATCTTGTAACTGTTAGTCCATGTGGAGAAGACAAGCGTAAGAAGTATCTAGTTTTAACAGATTTGGGGCAGTCGCAAAAAGAAGTGGGGCAACGTGTCAGTCAGAAATTGGATACGATCTTTTACAAAGGATTTTCAGAGGAAGAAATTCGGCAGTTTGAAGCCTTTCAAGAAAGAATTTTAACTAATCTGAGAGAGAAGGAAAATGAGGTTTAAATCATGTCACAACAAGTGAAAAATGCTCACAACCTATACATTCATGCCATTCAAGACGGACGAGTTGCTGAGGCTCAAGCCCAGTCTGTAGGGGATACTTATATCCAACACTCGACAGGTGTGCCTGATGGTAAAGAAGGATTTGCAGTCTTCTTCGCAAATTTCTTCGAGCGCCATCCGGAGCGTCAGATGAAGATTGTCCGCACTATTGAGGATGGCAATCTGGTTTTTGTTCATGTTCATCAATATCTGAATGGTGGGAAAGCTCAATGGGTGACGACAGATACTTTCCGTGCAGATGAGAATGGACGTATCGTGGAGCATTGGGATGTCATTGACTACTATCGAATACCTGAAATTGGTCAATTAGATCAAATTTTTGGAGATTTTGAAATCAAGGATTTGGAGAAAACAGCAGAAAATAAAAAAACCGTTCGTCGTTTCTTGACAGAAATTTTCCAAAATGGGGAACTGGAGCAGTGGAGTGATTATGTGGCAGATGATTTGATTCAGCATAATCATGAGATTGGCCAAGGAAGTGCTGCTTATAAAAACTATGTGGCTGAACATGGTGTCACTTTCGACTTTATTTTCCAACTATTAGGACAAGGAAACTATGTGGTTAGTTATGGTCAAACTCAGATTGATGGCCTTGCTTATGCCCAGTACGATATATTCCGTCTAGAAAATGGGAAAATTATGGAGCATTGGGATAATAAGGAAGTTATGCCTAAGGTAGAAGATCTGACCAATCGAGGGAAGTTTTAAAATGAGGACAAAGAATGATTGAATACAAAAATGTAGCCTTGCGCTACAGAGAAAAAGATGTTTTGAGAGATGTCAATTTACGAATTGAGAATGGGGAATTCATGGTTTTAGTTGGACCTTCTGGATCTGGTAAAACGACCATGATCAAGATGATTAACCGTCTTTTGGAACCGACTGATGGAAATATTTATATGGATGGCAAGCGCATTAAAGACTATGATGAGCGTGAACTTCGTCTTTCTACTGGTTATGTTTTACAAGCCATTGCACTGTTTCCCAATCTAACAGTTGCTGAAAATATTGCCCTGATTCCTGAGATGAAGGGGTGGACCAAGGAAGAAATTGCTCAGAAAACAGAAGAGCTTTTGGCTAAGGTTGGTTTACCAGTAGCCGAGTATGGGCATCGCTTACCTAGTGAACTATCTGGTGGAGAACAGCAACGGGTTGGTATTGTCCGTGCTATGATTGGTCAGCCTAAGATTCTTCTCATGGACGAGCCCTTTTCAGCCTTGGATGCGATTTCTAGAAAGCAGTTGCAGGTTTTGACGAAAGAATTGCATAAAGAGTTTGGGATGACAACGATTTTTGTTACCCATGATACGGATGAAGCTCTGAAATTGGCGGACCGTATTGCTGTTTTGCAGGATGGAGAGATTCGTCAGGTGGCGAATCCCGAGACGATTTTAAAAGCTCCTGCAACAGACTTTGTAGCAGACTTGTTTGGAGGTAGTGTTCATGACTAATTTAATTGCAACTTTTCAGGATCGTTTTAGTGATTGGTTGACAGCTCTATCTCAACATTTGCAGTTGTCACTTTTGACCCTGTTACTAGCTATTTTGCTTGCGATTCCCTTAGCTGTCTATCTTCGCTATCATGAGAAGTTGGCGGACTGGGTCTTGCAGATTGCAGGGATTTTCCAGACTATCCCGTCACTGGCCTTGTTGGGGCTCTTTATCCCCTTGATGGGAATTGGGACCTTGCCAGCTTTGACAGCTCTGGTGATTTATGCGATTTTCCCGATTTTGCAAAATACCATCACTGGGCTAAAGGGAATTGATCCAAGTCTACAAGAGGCCGGGATTGCCTTTGGGATGACTAGATGGGAGCGCCTCAAGAAGTTTGAAATTCCACTTGCCATGCCTGTTATTATGTCTGGAATTCGGACGGCAGCAGTATTGATTATTGGTACGGCAACCTTGGCGGCCTTGATTGGTGCAGGGGGACTAGGTTCCTTTATCCTTTTGGGAATTGACCGTAATAATGCCAGTCTGATTTTGATTGGGGCCCTTTCTTCTGCAGTGCTGGCTATTGCCTTTAACTTACTACTAAAAGTGATGGAAAAAGCAAAATTGCGGACGATTTTCTCTGGTTTTGCCTTGGTGACAATATTGCTTGGTCTGTCTTATAGTCCAGCCCTCTTAGCTCAAAAAGAGAAAGAAAACTTGGTGATTGCTGGGAAATTGGGTCCAGAACCAGAAATTTTGGCCAATATGTATAAGTTGCTGATTGAAGAAAATACCAGTATAACTGCGACTGTTAAACCAAATTTTGGGAAAACAAGCTTCCTCTATGAAGCTCTGAAAAAAGGCGATATTGACATCTATCCTGAATTTACTGGTACAGTGACTGAAAGCCTGCTTCAACCATCACCGAAAGTGAGTCATGAGCCAGAGCAGGTTTATGATGTGGCGCGTGATGGTATTGCCAAACAGGATCATCTAGTCTATCTCAAACCTATGTCTTATCAAAATACCTATGCTGTAGCTGTTCCGAAGAAAATTGCTCAAGAATATGGCTTGAAGACTATTTCGGACTTGAAAAAAGTGGAAGGACAGTTGAAGGCAGGCTTTACTTTAGAATTTAATGACCGTGAAGATGGAAATAAGGGCTTGCAATCAATGTATGGTCTTAACCTCAATGTAGCGACCATGGAGCCAGCCCTTCGCTATCAGGCAATTCAGTCAGGTGATATTCAAATCACGGATGCCTATTCGACTGATGCAGAGTTGGCGCGTTATGATTTGCAGGTCTTGGAAGATGACAAGCAACTCTTCCCACCTTATCAAGGAGCGCCACTCATGAAAGAAGCTCTTCTCAAGAAACATCCTGAGTTGGAGAAAGTTCTCAATAAATTGGCTGGTAAAATTACTGAAAGCCAGATGAGCCAGCTCAACTACCAAGTCGGTGTTGAAGGCAAGTCAGCAGAACAAGTAGCCAAAGAATTTCTACAAGAACAAGGTTTGTTGAAGAAATAGTTTGAAAATGTCAAACTCAACTTGCTTAAACGACTATAGAAAATAATGCTCAGACAATGTCGTCTGGGCTTTTTTGATATTAGAGTTACTGAATGTCTTTCAAAATGGAAAATAAGAGGAAATTTTTAGGATTTTCTAAAACTTTACTGTAAATACACTTGACTATTCATAAAATAGGTGTATAATGTGTTGTGAACTACTTAACAAATAAAGATTTCCAGCTCATGTCGACTAAGGATGGAAATCTTGTGTATAGACAGTTCAGTAGATATATAATAGAGCGTTGCGTCCGAAAGTCTATCAAGACACGGCTCTTTAAAAACAAAAGGAGAAGATTATGAAAACAGAACCGATTCATCGTACCAGTATATGGAAATTTAAGTTAAGTGCTGCCACCATGACTTTGATTCCCGCTGCCGTGGGGATTAACTATGTTGCCAAAGCCTTGGCGGAGGGGTTAAAGTTGCCCGTTTGGCTGGGGTCTTTGGGAACCTTTCTTACCAGCATGTTGGCTGGGCCGGTTGCCGGTGCCATTAGTGGTTTCATCAACAACGTGATCTATGGGCTGACCTTATCGCCAATTTCAACCGTGTATGCGATTACCAGCATCGGAATTGGGATTGCTGTCGGAGTTTTGCACGCCAATGGGTGGTTCTCGTCAGCGCGACGAGTATTTGTTTCTGCTATTATTATTGCTATCGTTTCAGCTGTCATTTCAACGCCACTCAACGTCATCTTTTGGGGTGGTCAGACCGGTATCGCTTGGGGTGACTCATTGTTTGCGGTAATGGTCGCCAATCATGCACCAGTGTGGCTGGCCTCATTTACCGATGAGTTTGTCTTGGATATTTTGGATAAAGTCTGCGTGGCCTACCTGGCATTTTTCATCTATCGTCAGCTTCCGAAGCGGATGGTGCACTTCTTTAGCGATGATAAATGATGACTGATAAAACATTGATTTCTGGAGCGCCACGGGTCAAGCTCAAGTGGTATCAGGTGATTGATCCGATTACTAAGCTCTTGTTCATCTTGGACATGACGTTGTTGAGCTTTGCCAGTATGAATTTATTGCTTCAGGCCGGATTAATTCTTGTCGCAACACTGCTATTGTTATTTTCCAAATTGAGTTCTACCACCTTTAAGGCGCTGGGATTCAGCCTGTTTCTGATTTGCACCATGCTGATCATCCAAGGGTTATTTTACAGTCGGAATCAAACTGTGCTGTTTTCTGTGCTTGGGGTGTCGTTCTACAAAGAAGGCCTGATTTACGCCACCACTCTGGGTTGTCGAGTATTGGTGATTATTTTGACCAGTGGCTTTTTTATGGTGACCACGAGTATTTCAGAAAACGCGGCCTATTTGGAACTGTCCGGATTGTCTTATAAAACCGTCTACGTTCTGATGTCGGTGTGTTATATTTTGCCGGAAATGATGCGCAATATGCGGAAAATCCAGCAGGCACAAAAAGTTCGCGGAACCAATCCGCAAAAAACGTTGATTCAGAAATTAAAGTCAGTCCTGCCGGTTCTAATTCCATTGGTGATTAAGACCTTGGATCAATCGATGACGCGGTCGATTTCTCTCCAACTGAGAGGTTTTGATAATCTCAACCGGACTGTCAGAACCTCCCAGCGCGTGTATCGCCTGTCGCGGACGCTACACATTGGTCTGACTGGATTGGCAATTTTATTGATTGGGTGGAAGATATGGACGAAGATAACCGGATTGTAATTGAAAATTTGACCACCCGTTATCCGGGTACTGAGCAACCACAACTGCGTCAGATTAACGCGGAGGTTCATACCGGCCAGGTGGTTGGGATTATCGGGAATAGCCACTCCGGCAAATCGACTTTGTGCCGTGTGCTGGCAGGGGTCATTCCCAAAATTGTGTCTGCTGAGATTGAGGGCGATTGGCACATGTTTGGCCAGCGAGTGTCCGACAATTGGCCCGTTTATAATGCCATGAATGGAGTTGTACTGCAAAATCCAGCTGGCCAACTAAGCGGGTTGGCAGACACGGTTGCCGATGAAATCGCCTTTGACTTGATTAATCAGGGAATGGCTGAAGGACTGATTCAAAAACGGGTTGAAGAAGTTGCCACGCAAATGGGGCTGATTGAACAGCTGAATTTGCGTCCCGAGAGCCTTTCCGGTGGTCAGAGCCAGCGGTTGGCAATTGCCACGGCGATTGCGGCTAACCCGGCTGTTTTGATTATGGATGATCCGACCAGTCAAATGGATCCCCTTGGCCGCCGACAATTTTTCCAATGGCTGGCCCAAGTCAAAGAGACGACTGTCTTCATTGTCACCAGTGAAATTGACGATTTGTGCGAAGTCGCCGACGTTGTGTGGGTGCTGCACGAGGGTCAAATGGTAGCCCAGGGCAGGCCGGGTGAGGTGTTTAATCATTTGGCAGCTGACTGGCAGATTCCAGCCCCGACAATCCAGCAACTTGCTCAAAAAATGGATTGGCACTTGGCTGATGGCCGGTATCCGGTGAATTACGCTGATCTGAAGGAGGTTAGTTATGTCCACAATTGAACTGAGCCACCTGACGTTCACTTATCCGGAACGGTCCTTTAGCTTGGATGTTGAAGACAAATACTTCGCCGATCCGATGGTGGCGATTGTCGGCCAAAATGGTGCCGGCAAATCAACGCTCTTCAAATTGTTGACGGGTTTGCTGACACCACAAACCGGTGTGATTAAGATCGATGGAGAAAATTTTAATGATCTTAAACCAGTCGAAAAGTTACTGAAGGTTGGGATTACTTTTCAGAATCCTGACGATCAGCTTTTCAACCCGACCGTTCAACGAGAGGTGGAGTGGAATGTCGCGCAGGTCATGGATGACCACGACACGATTACGAGGCGGGCTTTAGCGGCTCTAAAAAGAGTTGGCTTGGATGATAAAACAGCTGAAAGTCCATATGACCTGTCATTGTCGGAACGCAAGTTGTTGAGCGTTGCCACAGTTTTGGCAGTGGATCCGGCGATTTATTTATTTGATGAGCCGATGATGTCGCTTGATTGGGAAAGCCGGCGCAAGTTGACCGCAATTTTCCATCAGTTGGCTGATTCGGGCCACCAAGTTGTGACCATCACCCATGACATGGATTGGGTCGCCGCCGAGTTTGAGTCGGTGTATGTTATGGAACACGGGAAGTTTGGCTTCGCCGGCAGTCCACGGGAATTGTTCAGCAATCACGAACTTGTCCAGCGAGTGGGATTACTACCACCGCGGATTATGGACATAGCGGAGTCGCTGGGTGATTCACAGACATATTTATCGGTTAATGATTATTGCCAGAAAAATCGAGATGTATAGAAAAAGTCACCTCTGCGGGTTTTCCAGGTTGAAGGATTAACTTCAGCTTCTGGCACCACCTATGACAAGAAATTCTTGCTCAAGGCTGTCCTTGATGGCGATATCAATCCAGGTCGCGTCTTTACTTCAAGTTATAAATTGGAAGATATTGACCAGGCATATAAAGACATGGACGAACGTAAGACCATTAAGTCTATGATTGTGATGGATTAAAAAAGAAAAACCTAATGGAGATTTGAGACTCTCTATTAGGATTTTTTGTCATGTTTAATTTGTGGAGTTATGGCAGAGTGCTCTCTCTCAATGTCAGTCTGGTTCCCAGCATGGTTAGGCTAGGAATTTTGCGACCGTGGAGAACTTCCTTGTTAAGAATATCCATGCCCGCTCGGCCCATTTCCTCAGTATAAACCGTGATGCTAGAAAGGGGAGGATAGACCTGCTTGGTCAGGCTAGTGTCGTTAAAAGAAATGAGGCTGACGCGGTATGGCAGGCTGATTCCAGCTTCTTGGAGGGCACGGAGAGCACCGATAGCTAAACTATCGCTGGCTGCGAAAAATGCTGGTGGGAGTTGGTCTCCTAAACTCTGAATAGCCTCCTTCATCAAGTCATAGCCAGACTGGGCAGTAAAACTACCTTGAAAGACCAGTTCATCATGATAGATTCCTTTTGTTTGACTGTAGTTCTTAAAGTTTTCCAGACGCTTGTCCTGAATGATTTCTTCTTGGTCTGTTGTTTCCTCAAGCCCTGTTAGAATCCCGATACGATTCATCCCTTGGCTAAGGAAATAATCGACAACTTGTTTCATGGCAGTGTAAAAATCCGTGATAATACAGGTGTGTCCCAGCGAGAGGGTATCGCTGTCTAAAAATACAAGAGGCTTTTGGTATTCTTCAAAGGCAGAAATCTGAGCTCGGCTAAATTTTCCGATGCAGAGAATCCCAATCACTTCCTCGCTGAGGGTAAAAGGATGGTCATTAAAATAGCGTAAGATATCATAGTCCAACTCTTGTGCTCTTTTTTCGATGCCTAGGCGAATCTGGTAGTAGTAGAGGTCGTCCAGCTCCCCTTGTTCACTGACCCATTGGATAATGGCAATCTTTTGCTTGGGCTTATGGGACTCGCCTGTCTTGAGGTGCTTGGTGTAGCCCAGCTCTTCAGCAACGGTTAATATACGGTGTCTGGTTTCTTCTGTGACAGATAGGCTCTGGTCGCGGTTGAGGACACGGGATACGGTCGCGATAGAGACAGAGGCTAGCTGTGCGATGTCTTTTAATGTAGCCATAAATCCTCCTCCTTTTAGGTTAGTATATCATATTTTTCTGCTTTTTACCGATAGTTTAGTAAAAGTTTAGTAAAAAGGATTGACCTTGGCAAATGCCTTGGATACAATAGAAGAAAACGATTACACGTTAAGGTGACTTAACGGACAGTAAAAGGAGAAATCATATGTCACAACATCTTACTGCTGAAGCCCTTCGCAAAGACTTTCTTGCCGTTTTTGGTCAAGAAGCAGACCAAACTTTCTTTTCACCAGGTCGTATCAATTTGATTGGTGAACACACAGACTACAACGGTGGGCACGTTTTTCCAGCTGCTATTTCCTTGGGAACTTACGGTGCGGCTCGCAAGCGTGACGACCAAGTTTTGCGTTTCTACTCAGCCAACTTTGAGGATAAGGGTATCATCGAAGTGCCTCTTGCAGACCTCAAATTTGAAAAAGAGCACAACTGGACCAACTATCCAAAAGGGGTTCTTTATTTCTTGCAAGAAGCTGGGCACGTGATTGATAAAGGTTTTGATTTTTATGTTTATGGGAATATCCCAAATGGTGCAGGCTTGTCTTCTTCAGCATCCCTTGAACTCCTAACAGGAGTCGTGGCAGAGCATCTCTTTGATTTAAAATTAGACCGTCTGGATTTGGTTAAAATTGGAAAACAAACAGAAAACAACTTTATCGGAGTCAACTCTGGTATCATGGACCAGTTTGCTATCGGTATGGGTGCTAACCAACGTGCCATTTACCTAGATACCAACACCTTGGAGTATGACTTGGTGCCACTTGATTTGAAGGACAATGTCGTTGTTATCATGAACACTAACAAACGCCGTGAATTGGCGGATTCTAAATATAATGAACGCCGTGCTGAGTGCGAAAAAGCAGTGGAAGAATTGCAAGCAACTTTAGATATTCAGACCTTGGGTGAATTGGATGAGTGGGCCTTTGACCAATACAGCTATCTGATTAAAGATGAAAATCGTTTGAAACGTGCTCGCCATGCTGTTCTTGAAAACCAACGTACCCTCAAAGCGCAAGTAGCTCTTCAGGCAGGTGATTTGGAAACATTTGGTCGCTTGATGAATGCATCACACGTTTCTCTAGAACATGACTATGAAGTAACTGGCTTGGAATTGGATACTCTTGTCCACACAGCTTGGGCACAAGAAGGTGTTCTCGGTGCTCGTATGACAGGGGCAGGTTTTGGTGGATGTGCTATTGCTTTGGTGCAAAAAGATACAGTTGAGGCCTTTAAGGAAGCTGTTGGTAAGCACTACGAGGAAGTAGTTGGCTACGCTCCAAGCTTCTATATCGCTGAAGTTGCAGGTGGCACTCGCGTTTTAGACTAGGAGAGAAGTATATGGAAGCTGTAATATTTGATTTAGACGGCTTATTAGCTGATACTGAGATCATTTCTCTAAAAGTTTATCAAGAATTGCTTGAAGATTTTGGAATTCCTTTCACAGAAGATACATATTCTAGAGAATACAGTGGACATAGGGAAGAGGAGAATGTTCAACGATTTTTGGACACCTATGATTTACCTTGGAACTTTGACCAAACCTTGGAAAAAGCTTATGAACTGGAAGCTCGAATATTAGCCAAAGGTGTAAATTTAAAAAAGGTGCTAAAAATTTGCTTGCTTTTTTGCAAAGAGAAGGTATTCCAATCGCTTTAGCAACTTCAAGTGTTGAATCTAGAGCTAGAATGATTTTGGATAGTAATGGTATACTGTCCCTATTTGACCATCTAGTTTTTGCAAAAGATGTAAAGCGAAGCAAACCTTATCCTGATATATTTTTAAAGGCCTGCAGTGATTTGAATGTTTTACCAGAGAATTGCTTAGTATTAGAGGATAGTGAAGCAGGGATTGAAGCAGCCTATAGAGCTGGGATACCAGTTATTTGTATTCCAGACTTAAAAATGCCAGCACAGTCTTTCTTAAATAAAACAGAACAAGTTTTTCAGGATTTAGATGCTGTCAGAGATTATTTAGAAAGTAGGAAGGAGAATCAATGAGTCAGGGAATTCTAGATGCATTTATCACGGAAGTCATTGCTGAAAGTTCATTTGAGGAAATGGATCGAATCTACTTGACCAATCGTGTCTTGGCACGAGTGGGAGATGGTGTTTTGGAAGTTGAGACGAATCTGGATAAATTGATTGACCTCAAGGACCAGCTTGTCGAGGAGGCGGTTCGATTAGAGACGATTGAGGATAGTCAGACTGCGCGTGAAATCCTCGGTGCTGAACTGATGGACTTGGTGACCCCTTGTCCAAGTCAGGTCAATCATGACTTCTGGGCAACTTACGCCCAATCTCCTGAGCAGGCGATAGCGGATTTTTACCAACTTAGCCAGAAAAATGACTACATCAAGCTTAAGGCCATTGCTAAAAATATCGCTTATCGTGTTCCATCTGACTATGGAGAGCTTGAAATCACCATCAACCTCTCTAAGCCTGAAAAGGATCCCAAAGAGATTGCGGCAGCCAAGTTGGTGCAAGCTAGTAATTATCCTCAGTGTCAGCTTTGTCTAGAGAATGAGGGCTACCATGGTCGGGTCAACCACCCAGCTCGTAGCAATCACCGCATTATCCGTTTTGAAATGGCTGGGCAGGAGTGGGGCTTCCAGTATTCGCCCTATGCTTATTTTAATGAGCACTGTATTTTCTTAGATGGCCAGCATCGTCCTATGGCTATCAGCCGTCAGAGCTTTGAGCGTCTGCTGGCGATCGTAGAGCAATTTCCGGGATATTTTGCTGGATCTAATGCTGACCTGCCAATCGTTGGAGGTTCTATTCTGACTCATGACCACTATCAGGGAGGTCGTCACGTATTTCCTATGGAAATGGCTCCCCTGCAAAAGACTTTCCGATTTGCTGGTTTTGAGCAGGTCAAGGCAGGGATTGTCAAGTGGCCTATGTCAGTCCTACGTTTGACCTCGGATTCCAAAAAGGATTTGATCAACTTGGCTGATAAGATTTTGCGAGAATGGCGTCAGTATTCAGACTCAGGTGTGCAAGTCTTGGCAGAAAGTAATGGAACACCACACCATACCATCACACCGATTGCTCGTAAACGTGACGGACAGTTTGAGTTGGACTTAGTCTTGCGAGATAATCAGACATCGTCAGAGCATCCTGATGGCATCTATCATCCCCACAAGGATGTCCAACATATCAAGAAGGAAAATATCGGCTTGATTGAGGTCATGGGCTTGGCTATCTTGCCACCTCGTTTGAAGGCAGAAGTGGAGCAAGTTGCCAGCTACCTCGTGGGAGAAGAAGTCTCAGTTGCCGACTATCATCAGGAATGGGCAGACCAGCTCAAAGCCCAATATCCAGACCTAGCGGATAAAGAAAAAGCCCTTGAAATCGTCAAGGACTCTGTTGGTGCTATCTTTGCGCGTGTTTTGGAGGACGCAGGGGTTTACAAGCAGACAGAACAAGGACAGGCAGCCTTTATGCGCTTTGTAGAACAGGTCGGAATTTTGCCAGACTAGGAGCTTTCTCCTTGCACAGTCCTATAAAAAGTAGTATCATAGTGTCGTTTGAAATATCAGGAGGAAACGATGAAAGATTTTCATTTTGACGCTATATCTGCCTTTGAAAATTACGAAATTGAAAAAATGAGAGATGGTCATGTTGTGGTGACGACCAAAGTAGTAGACTCGTCGCTAAACTACTATGGCAATGCCCATGGTGGCTATCTCTTCACCCTTTGTGACCAGATTAGTGGTTTGGTGGTTATCTCGCTGGGGCTTGATGGGGTGACACTTCAATCCTCTATTAACTACCTCAAGGCAGGAAAACTTGACGACGTGTTGACCATTAAAGGAGAATGCGTCCATCAAGGTCGCACAACCTGTGTAGTGGATGTCGATATCACCAATCAAGAAGGCAGAAATGTCTGTAAAGCAACCTTTACCATGTTTGTCACAGGTCAGCGATCAGAAGACAGACAGGTGAGGATATAGATAAACAAAAAAGAGGCTCGCACCTCTTTTTCTTATTTCTTTTTATGATTTAATACAGCATTGAGTACAATGGCCAGTAGGCTGGCTACGACGATTCCGTTTGAGAAGAACATTTGGAAGGCTGTCGGCATGCTGACAAAGAGATTACTATTGTTGAGTCCGACACCTGCAGCGATTGATACAGCTGCGATAAGGAAGTTGTGCTCATTGTTAGCAAAGTCAACACGAGCGAGAATTTGCATCCCTTGAATCGAGACAAAACCAAACATCACTAGCATGGCACCACCGAGGACAGGGCTCGGAATGATTTGGGCAAGTGCGCCAAACTTAGGAAGGAGTCCAAGGAGAACCAGAAAACCAGCTGCGTAGTAGATTGGCAGGCGTTTCTTGATACCTGATAATTTAACCAAACCGACATTTTGTGAAAATCCTGTGTAAGGGAAGGTGTTAAAGATTCCTCCGAGAAGTACGGCCAAACCTTCTGCGCGGTAACCGTTGCGAAGGCGCGTGCTGTCGATTGGGTCTTTCGTGATATCAGACAAGGCTAGGTAAACACCAGTCGACTCAACCATAGACACCGTTGCGATGATACACATCATGACAATAGATGAGATTTCAAAGGTTGGCATCCCAAAGTAGAGTGGAGTTGGGACATGGACAAGTGGTGCTGCTGCAACAGGAGAGAAGTCCACCAAGCCCATGCTAGCAGCGATGGCAGTTCCGACAACCAGTCCAATCAAAATGGAGATAGACTTGATAAATCCTTTGGTAAAGATGTTAATCAAGAGGATGATCAGAACAGTGATAGCTGCAAGTAAGAGACTTTGACCAGTTGGCTCTGGAACGTTATTCCCCATATTTCCAATAGCGACGGGAATCAAGGTTAAACCAATCGTGGTAATAACAGAACCTGTTACGATAGATGGGAAGAGATTGGCCACTTTTGAGAAAATGCCTGAAACAAGAACCACGTAAATCCCTGATGCGATAAGAGCACCAAACATAGCGCCACTACCATGGCTTTGACCAATCATAATCAAGGGAGCGACTGATTGGAAGGCAACTCCGAGAACGACTGGAAGTCCAATCCCAAAGTATTTATTGAGTTGGAGTTGGAGGAAGGTCGCCACTCCACACATGAAGATATCTGTAGAAATCAGGTAGGTCAACTGCTCAGCTGAATAGCCAAGGGCTGTCGCAATCATGATGGGAACCAGGATGGATCCTGAGTACATAGCTAGTAAGTGCTGCAAGCCAAGAACGGCTGCTTGCGAATGTTTTTCTTGAGTTTGCATTAGAGATCTGCCTCCTTAAATACGACTTGACCATTTTCAAAACGATCCAAACGAGCGAGTGATAGGACAGGATAGCCTGCTTTTTCAAGCAAATCACGGCCATCTTGGAAGGATTTTTCAATCACAATACCGATAGCTTCGACTGTGGCACCAGCTTGTTCGATGATTTGAATCAAGCCTTTGGCGGCTTGGCCATTAGCAAGGAAATCGTCGATAATCAAGACCTTGTCCTCTGGTGAGAGGAATTTTCCAGCGATAGAAACGGTGCTGGTCACCTGCTTGGTAAAGGAGTAAACTTGGGCAGTTAAGATACCTTCGTTCATAGTGATGTTCTTAGCTTTTTTAGCAAAAATCATGGGAACGTTTAAGGCTTCAGCTGTAAAAACAGCTGGGGCAATACCTGACGCTTCAATGGTTACGACCTTGGTAATGCCAGCAGAAGCAAATTTTTCCGCAAAAACCTTACCAATCTCTCTCATCAATTGATAGTCAACTTGGTGGGTTAAAAAGGAATCCACCTTGAGGATGTTATCACCCAAGATATGCCCATCCTTGAGGATGCGCTCTTCTAATAGTTTCATAAGACCTCCTAAAGTCTAAAAGCCAATCCATTTGCTTGTTTCAGATGCCTATCAAGTAAAACTGATAGAAAAAGGACCTACTTAATCTCTAAGTAAGTCCCCAAAATAGGCATGGCAAAAACGACCATACCTCACTTCTGACTTACTTATTGTTAGGTGTTCCGGCACCTTGTAGAAACGTCGTGCCAATTCACGACATAAACAAGTAAAATGATATTCAATTTTAAATAGGCTTGAGCTAATGTTTTTATTTTACACTAAATAACTTTATAAATCAAATGTTTTGTTAGTGTTTTAATGAAAAAAACGAACAAAAAAGAAACCTACAACGAGATACAGTATTGTAGGATTCTATTATTCTACTCACTAAATCTTAAAAAATAACCATCAGGATCCAAGACTGCAAATTCGTGAGGGTAAATAAAGCTATCTCCCACTCGAAATTCTCTTTTGGTCAGCGGACGATGGATAGGATAGTCAGCTTCCAGCAGTTTTTGGTGGAGCTGAGGGACATCTTCAATGCCAAAGGAAATATTGACACCGCGCCCGAAAGGATAGGTTAGTTGGGCTAATTCTTCTGTACTGCCTTCTTCTAGCATAAGTTGGCAGTCTTCAAGCGAGAGGAAGAGAAATTTCTCCTCTGGACGCTCGTATTCGACAGAAAATCCCAGCAAGTCGCAGTAGAAGTGGCGTGACTTTTTGAGGTCAGATACTACAAATTCAGGAATGACAGCTTGATAGTCCATTATCTTTCTCCTTAGAGCTCAATCTCCATGACAATGGGTGTGTGGTCTTGGCGAGCACCTGAGTCAATCATATCAGACTTAGTTACTTTGTCAGCGATGCGGTTGCTGGTGAGCCAGTAGTCGATTCTCCAGCCTGTATTGTTGATTTTAGAAGTCTTGCTGCGTTGTGCCCACCAAGTGTAGCGTTCTGGAACATCACCGTGAACATGACGGAAAGTATCTGTAAATCCAGTTTCCAAAAGGTTGGTAAATCCAGCACGTTCTTCGTCGGTAAATCCAGGTGAACGGCGGTTGCTGGCAGGATTTGCAAGGTCGATTTCATTGTGGGCTACGTTGTAGTCACCAGTTGCAAGGACTGGTTTTTCTTTGTCTAGTTGAGCCAAATACTCCGCATATTTGACATCCCAGACTTGGCGTTCTTCCAAACGTTTGAGGCCGTCGCCAGCGTTTGGAGTGTAAACTTGGGTCACGAAAAATTCATCAAATTCTAGAGTGATGATGCGACCTTCTAAGTCCATGGTAGAAGGGGCACCGATTTCTGGAAAAGTGACAGTGGGTGTGAGTTCTTTCTTATAAAGGAACATGGTTCCAGCATAGCCTTTGCGGGCAGGTTCTTGAGAAGAACGCCACGTGTTTTCGTAGTTTGGAAAGAGTTCAGCTAAAATTTCCAAGTGTTTTTTAGTAGGACCCTTGGCAGAAAGCTTGGTTTCTTGGATAGCGATGATATCAGCATTTTCAGCGACCAAGGTTTGTAGTACTTCTTGGGACAATTTGGCACGAGTTGAGTCACTAGTTAGGGCAGCATTGACGGAATCAATATTCCATGAGATGAGTTTCATAAAGTTACCTTTTTCATTCAGATTATAGATTTTATTATACCAAAAAAAGGTCCATTTCCCCAACGTATGGCTTGAAAAATCACTCTCTTTCGTTTATAATGAAGAATGATTTTATGAAAGGGAGTGAAAATAAATGAAATTTTACTCATATGACTATGTGCTAAGTCAAATCAGTCAACAAAATGGGATTATGATTGGCTTTGGGATTGTGCTCCTAGCTATCACAGGATTTTTTGCTTTTAAGGCATATCGAGATAAAAAGGGAACTAAATTTCGGGAATTGGTCATGATTTTGGCCTTGACCTTGGTGGCCATGCTTTTGGTGACGATTTCAAAATATCAGACCAATCAAGCCTCTAACAACCAATTTCAAACTTCACTTCATTTCATAGAGGTTGTTTCCAAAGACTTGGGAGTGGATAAATCAGAAGTTTATGTCAATACTTCTGCTGCCACTGATGGAGCGCTTGTCAAGGTAGGTTCAGATGTCTACCGCGCTATGAACGGAAGCGAGCCAGACAAGTATCTTTTAGAGAAATTAGAATTGCATCAAACAGACGCTATTGAATTGGTGGAGGTAAACAAATGACACTCAACTATATGGAAATTTTAATCAAACTGGCCTTGGGGCTTTTCTCGCTTGTTTTTGTTATCAATGTGACAGGAAAGGGGAACCTAGCACCTAACTCTGCCACAGACCAAATTCAGAACTATGTTCTCGGTGGTATCATCGGTGGGGTGATTTACAATAGTTCTATCAGCATTCTCCAATATGCAGTGATTTTGATGATGTGGACGATTTTGGTCTTGACCCTCAAATGGCTCAACAACAATGTTCGTTTTGTCAAACACTTGATTGATGGCAAGCCAACTCTCCTTATCAAAAATGGGAAGATTGACCCAGAAGCCTGTCGTTCAGTTGGTTTGTCCGCATCGGATGTAGCCCTTAAACTTCGTAGCCAAGGGATTTTCCAGATGAAGCAAGTTAAACGAGCTGTGCAGGAGCAAAATGGCCAACTCATCGTGGTCCAAATGGGGGATGAAAATCCTAAGTATCCAGTTGTGACTGACGGTGTGATACAAGTCGATGTTTTGGAGTCGATTGGTCGTAACGAAGAATGGCTGCTTGATAACCTCAGCAAGCAAGGGCATGACAATGTAGCCAATATCTTTATCGCTGAGTATGACAAGGGTGCGGTCACAGTCGTAACCTATGAATAAGAAAAACCTGGGGTCTTGGCCTCAGGTTTCTATTTGCAATCAGAAAGGGATGTTATGTCCATTATTCAAAAACTTTGGTGGTTTTTCAAGTTAGAAAAACGCCGTTATTTAGTCGGGATTGTGGCTCTGGTCTTGGTTTCCGTCCTCAACCTCATTCCCCCAATGGTTATGGGGAGGGTCATTGATGCCATCACATCGGGGCAATTAACCCAGCAGGACCTCCTTCTTGCCCTATTTTACTTGCTTCTTGCAGCCTTTGGGATGTACTATCTGCGCTATGTTTGGCGTATGTATATCCTCGGTACTTCCTACCGTTTGGGACAGATTATGCGCTCTCGCTTATTTGAGCATTTCACAAAAATGTCTCCAGCCTTTTATCAAACCTATAGGACGGGGGACCTAATGGCACACGCAACCAACGATATCAATGCCTTAACGCGTCTGGCAGGGGGAGGGGTTATGTCAGCGGTTGATGCCTCAATCACAGCTTTAGTGACCTTGTTGACCATGCTCTTTAGCATTTCATGGCAGATGACCTTGGTTGCCATTCTTCCCCTGCCTTTCATGGCTTATGCGACCAGTCGTCTAGGGAGAAAGACCCACAAGGCCTTTGGCGAATCCCAAGCTGCCTTTTCCGAACTTAATAACAAGGTACAGGAGTCTGTATCAGGTATTAAAGTGACCAAGTCTTTCGGTTACCAGGCGGACGAGTTGAAGTCCTTTCAGGCAGTCAATGAATTGACCTTCCAAAAGAACCTGCAAACCATGAAATACGATAGTCTCTTTGACCCCATGGTTCTCTTGTTTGTTGGTTCATCCTATGTGTTAACCCTCTTGGTTGGCTCCTTGATGGTTCAGGAAGGGAAGATTACAGTTGGAAATCTAGTAACCTTTATCAGCTATTTGGATATGTTGGTTTGGCCTCTCATGGCCATTGGTTTCCTCTTTAATATCACTCAAAGAGGAAAGGTTTCCTACCAGCGGATTGAGGAACTTTTGTTTCAGGAATCACCTGTACAAGACCCTGAGTTTCCTTTATATGGCATTGAAAACGGGCTCCTGCAGTATGATATTGATAGCTTTGCCTTTGAAAATGAGGAAACACTGACGGATATTCACTTCAGTTTAGAAAAAGGTCAAACACTGGGGTTGGTCGGTCAGATAGGCTCTGGGAAAACGTCCTTGATCAAGCTCCTCTTGCGTGAATACGATGTGGACAAGGGAGCCATTTATCTAAATGGTCACGATATTCGGGACTATCGTCTGACAGATCTTCGTAGTCTTATGGGCTATGTTCCTCAGGACCAGTTTCTCTTTGCGACCTCTATCTTAGACAATATCCGCTTTGGAAATCCGAACTTGCCACTTTCAGTGGTCGAGGAAGCGACTAAGCTAGCTCAAGTTTACCAAGATATTGTGGATATGCCCCAAGGATTTGATACGTTGATTGGTGAAAAGGGAGTCAGTCTTTCTGGTGGTCAAAAGCAACGTCTGGCCATGAGTCGGGCGATGATTTTAGATCCAGATATTTTGATTTTAGATGATTCCTTGTCCGCCGTGGATGCTAAGACAGAGTATGCGATTATCGACAATCTCAAGGAGACGCGCAAGGATAAGACAACCATTATCACAGCTCATCGCCTCAGTGCGGTTGTCCATGCAGATTTGATTTTAGTCATGCAAAATGGACAGATTATCGAACGAGGCAGGCATGATGACTTGCTAGCCCTGGATGGCTGGTATGCCCAAACCTACCAGTCTCAGCAGTTGGAAATGAAAGGAGAAGAAGATGCAGAATAAGCAAGAACAATGGGCTGTATTGAAGCGCTTGATGTCCTATCTCAAGCCCTATGGCCTCCTGACCTTTTTGGCACTCAGCTTTCTCCTAGCGACTACGGTCATTAAAAGCGTCATTCCCCTTGTGGCTTCCCACTTTATTGACCAGTATCTGAGCAATCTGAACCAACTCGCTGTGACCGTTTTGCTGGCCTACTATGGTCTCTACATTCTACAAACTGTAGTGCAGTATGTCGGCAATCTTCTCTTTGCGCGCGTGTCCTATAGCATCGTTAGAGATATTCGTCGCGATGCCTTTGCTAATATGGAGAAGCTGGGTATGTCTTATTTTGACAAGACACCAGCTGGCTCTATCGTCTCTCGTTTGACCAATGATACCGAGACCATCAGTGATATGTTTTCAGGGATTTTATCCAGCTTTATCTCAGCAGTTTTCATCTTTCTGACAACCCTTTATACCATGTTGGTGCTGGATTTTCGTTTGACGGCTTTAGTCTTGCTCTTTCTTCCCTTGATTTTCCTTTTAGTTAATCTCTATCGGAAAAAGTCAGTGAAAATCATCGAAAAAACCAGAAGTCTCTTGTCGGATATCAATAGTAAGCTGGCAGAGAATATAGAGGGAATCAGGATTATCCAGGCCTTTAATCAAGAGAAGCGCCTGCAGGCAGAATTTGATGAGATTAACCAAGAACACTTGGTCTATGCCAACCGTTCTGTAGCCTTGGATGCCCTCTTTTTGCGTCCTGCCATGAGTTTGCTGAAACTCTTAGGTTACGCCGTTTTGATGGCTTACTTTGGTTATCGTGGTCTTTCTATCGGGATAACGGCAGGAACCATGTATGCATTTATACAGTACATCAATCGTCTCTTTGATCCCCTGATTGAAGTGACGCAAAACTTTTCAACCCTTCAAACTTCCATGGTGTCTGCAGGCCGTGTCTTTGCCTTGATTGACGAGACGACCTATGAGCCTCTTCAAAAAGATGGGCAAGCCAAAGTCAAAGAAGGCAATATCCGTTTTGAACATGTATGCTTCTCGTATGACGGGACACACCAGATTCTGGATGACATTTCCTTTTCGGTTAACAAGGGTGAAACTATTGCCTTTGTAGGGCATACAGGTTCGGGGAAATCGTCGATTATCAATGTTCTCATGCGCTTTTATGAATTCCAGTCAGGGCGAGTTCTCTTGGATGGGGTGGATATTAGGGATTTCAGTCAGGAAGAGCTGAGAAAGAGCATCGGTCTGGTCTTGCAGGAACCCTTCCTCTATCACGGGACTATCAAATCCAATATCGCCATGTACCAAGATATCAGTGATGAGCAGGTTCAGGCTGCTGCTGCCTTTGTGGATGCAGATTCCTTTATTCAGGACCTTCCGCAGGGTTACGACTCCCCTGTTTCCGAACGAGGTTCGAGCTTTTCTACTGGCCAGCGTCAGCTTCTTGCCTTTGCCAGAACAGTCGCTAGTCAGCCTAAAATCTTGATTTTGGATGAAGCGACAGCCAATATTGACTCTGAAACAGAAAGCTTGGTTCAAGCTTCTCTGGCGAAGATGAGACAGGGGCGGACAACCATTGCCATTGCCCACCGCCTTTCGACCATCCAAGATGCCAACTGTATCTATGTTTTGGACAAGGGGCGCATCATCGAGAGCGGAACCCATGAGGAACTCTTGGCCTTGGGAGGAACCTATCACAAGATGTATAGCTTGCAGGCAGGGGCCATGTCTTAATACTCTTTGATTTTTATTGAGTAAAAGAAGGAAATCCTTCAAATTACAGATTTCTTTCACCGCCTTTTCCATTTTGTGGTATAATGAAAAATGTTGACAAATAGTATAATAAAAACAAAGGAGAAACAGCATGCTGAAATGGGAAGACTTGCCCGTGGAAATGAAATCAAGCGAGGTTGAGTCTTACTACCAGCTTGTCTCTAAAAGGAAGGGTTCGCTGATTTTCAAGCGTTGCTTGGACGGGGTTCTGGCCTTGGTCTTGCTAATTTTGACTTCCCCAGTCTTTCTCATCTTGAGCATTTGGATCAAGTTGGATAGCAAGGGGCCTGTTATTTACAAGCAAGAGCGCGTGACCCAGTACAACCGTCCTTTCAAGATTTGGAAGTTCCGTACCATGGTTACGGATGCGGATAAAAAAGGTAGTCTGGTGACTTCTGCTAACGATAGCCGTATTACCAAGGTTGGTAATTTCATCCGCCGTGTGCGTTTGGACGAACTGCCTCAGTTGGTTAATGTTCTTAAAGGCGAGATGTCCTTTGTAGGGACGCGTCCTGAAGTGCCACGTTACACAGAGCAGTATAGCCCTGAAATGATGGCGACCTTACTTTTGCCAGCAGGAATTACCTCTCCAGCCAGCATCAACTACAAGGATGAGGACACTATCATCAGTCAAATGACCGAAAAAGGCCTATCAGTTGACCAAGCCTATGTAGAGCATGTTCTTCCTGAAAAGATGCGCTATAACCTCACTTATCTCCGAGAATTTAGTTTCCTTGGGGACGTCAAAATCATGTTTCAAACCGTGTTTGAAGTGCTAAAATAAAGTAGCCATGAGAAAATGACTACAGACAAAAGGAGCAAATCAATGCCAAATTACAATATTCCATTTTCACCACCCGATATTACAGAAGCAGAAATTGCTGAAGTTGCGGACACCCTTCGTTCTGGTTGGATTACAACAGGTCCGAAGACAAAAGAACTGGAGCGTCGCTTGTCTCAATACACACAGACACCTAAGACTGTCTGTCTCAACTCTGCGACAGCCGCTCTGGAGTTAATTTTGCGTATGCTTGAAGTGGGACCTGGTGATGAAGTCATCGTTCCAGCTATGACTTACACAGCTTCATGTAGTGTTATCACGCACGTAGGAGCAACACCTGTCATGGTGGATATCCAAGCAGATACTTTTGAAATGGACTATGACTTGCTTGAGCAAGCTATCACTGAAAAGACTAAGGTGATTATTCCTGTTGAGCTTGCGGGGATTGTGTGCGACTATGACCGTTTGTTCCAAGTTGTGGAGAAGAAACGTGATCTCTTTACAGCTACTAGCAAGTGGCAAAAGGCCTTTAACCGTATCGTGATTGTATCTGATAGTGCCCATGCTTTGGGATCTACTTATAAAGGGCAACCAGCTGGTTCTATCGCTGACTTTACTTCCTTCTCATTCCATGCTGTTAAGAACTTTACAACTGCAGAGGGTGGAAGTGCGACTTGGAAGGCCAATCCAGCGATTGACGACGAAGAGATGTACAAGGAATTTCAAATCCTTTCCCTTCATGGTCAAACTAAGGATGCCCTTGCTAAGATGCAATTGGGTTCATGGGAGTACGATATCGTCACACCAGCCTACAAGTGCAATATGACTGATATCATGGCTTCCCTTGGTTTGGTACAATTGGACCGTTACGCTGGTTTGCTACAACGTCGTAAGGACATCGTGGACCGCTATGATCGTGGTTTTGCAGGTTCTCGCATCCATCCATTGGCACATAAGACTGATACTGTCGAATCTTCACGTCACCTCTACATCACCCATGTAGACGGAGCAAGTTTAGAAGAACGTAACCTCATCATCCAAGAATTGGCCAAAGCAGGAATCGCAAGTAACGTACACTACAAACCGCTTCCACTCTTAACAGCCTATAAGAATCTTGGCTTTGATATGGCGAATTATCCCAAGGCCTATGCCTTCTTTGAAAATGAAATTACCCTCCCTCTTCATACTAAATTAAGCGATGAAGAAGTGGACTATATCATTGAGACTTTCAAAACAGTTTCTGAAAAAGTGCTAACTTTATCAAAATAATCGTAAAAAAGTCTTGACAAAGAAAAAACAAAGTATTAAAATAAGTTCAACAAATCAGAAAAGTAACTATTTTTGATCTTCAGGGAGCCTGTGGTGATTGTGAACAGGTGGTTGGAAGTAGTGAAAGTGGGCTGATTTTAAAAATGAATTTGAAACAATGAAAATTCGGTGCGCACACCTTACAGTGCAACTTGTTGTTAGACAAGGTAGAGATGTAAAGGGGAATAGTCCCTTTATAATTGAGGTGGCACCGCGTTACCAACGCCCTCACACAGATTATTTTCTGTGTGTGGGCTTTTTCATATCTTGAAATAAATACTGAAAGAGGAAATTTTTATGACAACTAAAGGTTATTTTGGACAATTTGGTGGTAGTTTTGTACCGGAGCCGATTCAGGCTTTGTTGGATGAGTTGGAAGTGACATTTGACAAGTACAAGGACGATCCAGAGTTTTTGGCAGAGTTTCACCATTACTTAAAAGACTATTCAGGTCGTGAAACACCGCTTTATTTTGCGGAAAGTTTGACAGATCACTTAGGTGGAGCTAAGATTTATCTCAAGCGAGAAGATCTTAATCATCTGGGTTCTCACAAGCTCAACAACGTTTTAGGGCAAATCCTTCTTGCCAAACGTATGGGCAAAAAACGAGTGATCGCAGAAACAGGAGCTGGTCAACACGGTGTTGCGACAGCAGCGGCTGCAGCCAAGTTTGGTATGGCATGTGATGTCTACATGGGTGCAGAAGATGTGGAGCGTCAACGTCTCAATGTTTTCCGCATGGAGATGATGGGAGCAACTGTTCACGCAGTTGAAACTGGAACTCGTACCCTTAAGGATGCGGTTGATGCAGCCTTTGGAGCATGGATGAATGACCTTGAAGCCTTCTACGTTTTGGGATCTGCTGTAGGCCCTCATCCTTATCCTACAATTGTTCATGAATTCCAAAAGATCATCAGTGAAGAATCTCGTCGTCAAATCTTAGAAAAAGAAGGACGATTGCCAGATTACGTCATTGCCTGTGTCGGTGGTGGTTCCAATGCTATAGGTGCTTTTTCACAGTATGTGGCTGATGAAGAAGTCAAATTGGTTGGGGTCGAAGCTGCTGGGCACGGACTTGATACAGACAAGCACGCAGCTACTATGACAAAAGGTAGTATCGGAATTGTCGACGGCATGAAGACCTATGCAGTCTTTAAGGAAGACGGAGAGTTGGCTCCAGTTTACTCTATCTCAGCTGGCTTGGACTATCCAGGGGTTGGCCCAGAACACGCCTACTTCAAAGATTCAGGTCGCGTGGAATATGTGGCAGCGACAGACGAAGAAGCTGTTCAAGCCTTGCTCCTTCTCAGCAAGACTGAAGGAATTATCCCAGCGATTGAAAGTTCGCACGCTATCGCAGAAGCAGTTAAACGTGCACCGAAACTAAGTAAAGACGACATTATCATCATCAATGTCTCTGGTCGTGGAGACAAGGACGTAGCTGCGATTGCAGACTACCTAGAAGCTAAAAAATAATAGATGGAAAAATTACAGTTATTTCTTTCCCAGAGAGCTTGTGGTTGCTGGAAACAAGCAGAGAAATCTGTAAGGTTGGGTCCATCTGAAACAAGAGAAGAAAACATAATTCTCAAGGGAGTGCCCTTTATCGCACAGCCTGTTACAGAATCTTTCTAAGACAGGAATGAGAGATAGGAGAAATCCTATAATTGAGGTGGCACCGCGAATTTCGTCCTCACGCAAGTTATTTTGCGTGGGGATTTTTATATATTTATCGTAGATATGGCTATCAGTTTTAAATTATGCTTTATCACTAGATAAATTTCTATAAAATATTTGCGAACGAAGTGAGCATTAAACCGCTATTTCCCGCCATAGTGGTATTCTAGAGAAGCAAAGATGCTTCTCTAGAACGGAATTTTTGAGACCTAAGGCTCAAAAATTAGGGATGAAATTTCGGAGAAAGTTGCTCCCGTCCGCACTATTTAAGGAAAATAGAAAAAAGACAAAAAATTAAAAATAAGAAACTGAAAGGGAAATTACAATGGAACGAATCATTCATGGAGATGTCTTATCACCAATCTTGGCTTATATGCGCCTAAAGGGGCAACACAAGGTTATCTTAGAAAGTATTCCGAGAGACAAGGAAACCGCTCGTTTTTCTATCCTAGCCTATAATCCTGTTTTTGAGATTGAGTTTGAAAATGGAGTCCTTTATCAAAATGGTCAAGTGATTGATCGGAATCCTTTGGATTTCCTTTATGAAGTGACTCATAAGAGCCAGCACCATTCAGATCTACCTTTTGGTGGGGGGGCAATTGGTTTTGTTGGTTACGATATGATTTCGCTCTATGAAGAAATTGGTCAAATCCCTCAAGATACCATTGGGACGCCAGACATGCATTTCTTTGTTTATGAGAGCTACATGGTCTTTGACCACAAGAAGGAAAAAATTCATGTCATCGAGGATGCTCTCTATAGTGAGCGTAGTCAAGAAGACTTGGAAAAATCCTTGAACCAAGTGCTTGAGGAATTACGCATTCCTGCTCCAAATGAATTTGAAGACTTGGATTTATCTCCGTTGGACTTCAAACCCCATATCGCTCCTCAGAAGTTTGAGGAAATGGTGGAAACAGCTCGCGACTTGATTCGTAACGGGGATATGTTCCAATGTGTACTCAGCCAGCGTTTCTCAGCAGAGGTTACTGGAAATCCATTTGACTTCTACAGAAATCTTCGCGTGACCAATCCATCAAATTACCTCTATTTCTATGATTTTGGGGATTATCAAATCATCGGTGCTAGTCCTGAAAGTTTGGTTTCAGTCAAAAATGGCATCGTGACAACTAATCCGATTGCCGGTACGCGACCAAGAGGGGCTACGGAAGAAGAGGACAAGGCCTTGGCGACAGATTTACTTTCTGATGAGAAGGAAACAGCAGAACATCGGATGCTAGTAGATTTGGGGCGTAACGATATTGGTCGCATCTCTGAAACAGCCAGTGTCCAAGTCACCAAGTATATGGAAGTGGAGCTCTTCCGCTATGTCATGCATTTGACCAGCGTGGTGAAAGGGCGTTTGCTTCCAGAACTCACTGCTATGGATGCCTTGAAATCAACACTTCCAGCTGGAACAGTTTCAGGAGCACCAAAGATTCGGGCCATGAGACGAATCTATGAACTGGAAACGGAAAAACGAGGCGTATACGCAGGAGCAATCGGCTACTTGTCAGCGACGGGTGATATGGATTTCGCCATCGCCATCCGAACTATGATTCTCAAAAATCAAACAGCTTATGTGCAGGCTGGGGCAGGGATTGTCTACGACTCTATCGCCCAAAACGAATACCAAGAAACCATTAACAAAGCAAAATCTATGACTAGAATTGGAGAACTAAGACCATGATTTTATTGATTGACAACTATGATTCTTTTACCTATAACTTGGCCCA
Organism: bacterium; assembly: GCA_905221095.1. Classification (GTDB taxonomy): domain Bacteria; phylum Bacillota; class Bacilli; order Lactobacillales; family Streptococcaceae; genus Streptococcus. The sequence goes on along the minus strand of CAJNBV010000007.1, from coordinate 105,677 downwards.
ATATATTGGGAATTTTGCAGAAGTGCAGGTCTTGAGAAATGATGATCCCAAGCTGTATGAAGAAGCTGAAAAAGCAGATGGTCTAGTCTTTTCTCCGGGTCCTGGTTGGCCAGTTGATGCTGGAAAGATGGAAGATATGATTCGTGACTTTGCAGGCAAGAAGCCGATTCTAGGGATTTGTTTGGGTCACCAAGCCATCGCAGAAGTCTTCGGTGGTAAGCTAGGTTTGGCTCCGAAAGTCATGCATGGGAAACAGAGCAATATCAGCTTTGAAGCACCATCTGTTTTGTATCAAGGAATCGAGGATGGCCGTGCGGTCATGCGTTACCATAGTATTTTGATTGAAAAAATGCCAGAAGAGTTTGAAGTGACAGCTCGTTCGACTGATGACCAAGCTATTATGGGAATTCAACACAAAAACCTTCCAATTTATGGATTCCAGTACCATCCAGAGAGTATCGGAACGCCTGACGGCTTGTCTTCTATTCGAAATTTTATCGAGAATGTTGTAAAGTGAGGAAACTAGGATGAAAGAGATTATTGAAAAACTAGCAAAATTTGAAAATTTATCAGGTGTGGAAATGACGGATGTCATTGAGCGTATCGTAACTGGACGTGTAACAGAGGCACAGATTGCTTCTCTCCTCTTGGCCCTTAAGATGAAGGGGGAAACACCTGAAGAACGCACAGCCATTGCCCAAGTCATGAGAGGACATGCCCAACACATTCCAACTGAAATTCATGACGCCATGGACAACTGTGGTACAGGTGGGGACAAGTCTTTTAGCTTTAACATTTCCACAACTGCAGCCTTTGTCTTGGCTGGTGGCGGTGTTCACATGGCCAAGCACGGTAACCGCTCGATTTCTTCTAAATCTGGCTCTGCAGACGTTCTAGAAGCCTTGGGCATCAACCTTGACCTCAAACCAGCTGAACTAGGTAAGGTCTTTGATAAAACTGGCATCGTCTTTCTCTTTGCTAAAAATATGCACCCAGCAATGAAATACATCATGCCAGCTCGTTTGGAATTGGGAATTCCAACAATCATGAACTTGACTGGTCCCCTGATTCACCCAATGGCCTTGGAAACACAGTTGCTTGGTATTAGTCGTCCAGAACTGCTAGAAAGTACAGCTCAGGTTTTGAAAAATATGGGTCGCAAACGTGCCATCGTAGTTGCTGGACCAGAAGGGTTGGATGAAGCTGGTTTGAATGGAACAACCAAGATTGCTCTTCTTGAAAATGGCGAAATCACCTTGTCAAGCTTTACTCCAGAGGATTTGGGAATGGAGCGCTACGCTATCGAAGATATCCGTGGGGGCAATGCTCAGGAAAATGCAGAAATTTTACTCAGCGTTCTTAAAAATGAACCAAGTCCATTCTTGGAAACGACAGTCTTAAATGCTGGTCTTGGTTTCTATGCTAATGGTAAGGTAGCTAGTATCAAGGAAGGAGTTGCCTTGGCTCGTCAAGTGATTGCTAGTGGCAAGGCCCTTGAAAAACTCAGACTGTTACAGGAGTACCAAAAATGAGTCAGGAATTTTTAGCACGAATCTTAGAGCAGAAGGCGCGTGAGGTTGAGCAGATGGAGCTGGAGGAGATCCAGCCCTTGCGTCAGACCTATCTCTTGGCTGAGTATCTAAAAAAACATCAGGACCGTTTACAGGTAATCGCTGAGGTCAAGAAAGCTAGTCCTAGTCTGGGAGATATCAATCTCGATGTGGATATTGTGCAACAGGCCCAGACTTATGAAGCAAATGGAGCAGTGATGATTTCGGTTCTGACAGATGAAGTTTTCTTTAAAGGACATTTAGATTATCTGCGGGAGATTTCCAGTCAGGTAGAGATTCCGACTCTCAACAAGGACTTTATTATCGATGAAAAGCAAATCATCCGCGCCCGCAATGCAGGTGCAACAGTCATCTTGCTTATTGTCGCTGCCTTGTCAGAAGAGCGCCTCAAGGAACTTTACGACTATGCGACAGAGCTTGGTCTGGAAGTCTTGGTGGAGACTCACAATCTAGCTGAACTAGAAGTAGCCCACAGACTTGGTGCTGAGATTATTGGGGTTAATAACCGTAATTTGACCACCTTTGAGGTAGACTTACAGACCAGTGTAGACTTGGCCCAGCACTTTGAAGAAGGTCGCTATTACATTTCTGAATCTGCCATTTTTACAGGGCAGGATGCGGAACGAGTAGCACCATCCTTTAACGGAATTTTGGTGGGAACAGCTCTCATGCAGGCAGAGGATGTAGCCCAGAGAATCAAGGAGTTGCAAATTGACAAAGGTTAAGATTTGTGGACTATCTACCAAAGAAGCAGTAGAGACAGCCATTTCAGCAGGGGCAGACTACATCGGTTTTGTCTTCGCACCTAGTAAAAGACAGGTGACTTTGGAAGAGGCTGCTGAGCTAGCAAAGCTCATTCCTGCAGATGTCAAAAAGGTTGGCGTATTTGTTTCACCAAGTCGGGTAGAACTGCTAGAAGCGATTGACAAAGTTGGCTTGGACTTGGTTCAAGTTCACGGTCAGGTGGCAGATGATTTGTTTGAGAATTTGCCTTGTGCCAGTATTCAGGCTGTGCAGGTGGATGGAAATGGGCATGTGCCCAATTCTCAGGCAGATTATCTACTCTTTGATGCCCCTGTGGCAGGGAGTGGTCAGACCTTTGACTGGGGCCAACTGGATACGACAGGACTAGCTCAGCCATTTTTTATCGCAGGTGGGCTTAATGAAGACAATGTAGCAAAAGCAATTCAACACTTTATTCCCTATGCAGTAGATGTATCAAGCGGAGTGGAGACAGATGGACAAAAAGATCAGGAAAAGATTAGAAGATTTATAGAGAGGGCAAAGAATGGCATATCAAGAACCAAATAAAGATGGATTTTACGGAAAATTCGGCGGACGTTTCGTCCCAGAAACATTGATGACAGCAGTTTTGGAGTTGGAGAAGGCTTACCGTGAAAGTCAGGCAGACCCAAGTTTCCAAGAGGAATTAAATCAACTTTTGCGACAGTACGTAGGACGTGAAACTCCCCTTTACTACGCAAAAAACTTGACCCAGCATATCGGCGGGGCCAAGATTTATCTCAAACGGGAAGACCTTAACCATACAGGGGCCCACAAGATTAACAATGCCTTGGGACAAGTTCTTCTGGCTAAACGCATGGGCAAAAAGAAAATTATCGCAGAAACAGGTGCTGGTCAGCACGGTGTGGCAACTGCAACAGCTGCGGCCCTATTTAACATGGAATGTACCATCTACATGGGTGAGGAAGATGTTAAACGCCAAGCCCTAAATGTCTTCCGTATGGAGCTTTTGGGAGCCAAGGTAGAGTCCGTGACAGATGGTTCGCGCGTGCTTAAGGACGCTGTCAATGCAGCCCTTCGTTCATGGGTGGCTAATATCGACGACACCCACTATATCCTTGGTTCTGCCTTGGGCCCTCATCCTTTCCCAGAAATCGTCCGTGATTTCCAAAGTGTCATTGGTCGGGAAGCCAAACAACAGTACCGTGACTTGACAGGTCAAGATCTACCAGATGCCCTAGTAGCCTGTGTCGGTGGTGGTTCTAATGCCATCGGTCTCTTCCATCCATTTGTAGAAGATGAGTCAGTAGCCATGTATGGGGCTGAAGCAGCTGGACTTGGTGTGGATACAGAGCACCACGCAGCTACCTTGACCAAGGGACGTCCAGGTGTCCTCCACGGTTCTCTCATGGATGTGCTCCAAGATGCTCATGGTCAAATTCTTGAAGCCTTCTCTATCTCAGCAGGTTTGGACTATCCAGGTATCGGTCCAGAACATTCTCACTACCACGATATCAAACGTGCCAGCTATGTTCCTGTGACAGACGAAGAAGCTTTGGAAGGATTCCAACTCTTGTCTCGCGTGGAAGGGATTATCCCAGCCTTGGAATCTAGCCATGCTATTGCCTTTGCGGTGAAATTGGCTAAGGAACTTGGACCAGAAAAGTCAATGATTGTCTGCCTATCAGGTCGTGGGGACAAGGATGTGGTCCAAGTCAAAGACCGCTTGGAAGCAGATGCAGCAAAGAAGGGAGAAGCTCATGCCTAAGACACTAACAGAAAAATTGAATGCTATCAAAGCAGCTGGAAAAGGAATTTTTGTTCCCTATATCATGGCTGGAGACCACGAGAAAGGTTTGGATGGTCTCGCTGAAACAATCCACTTTTTAGAAGATTTGGGTATCTCAGCTATTGAAGTGGGTATTCCATTTTCAGACCCTGTTGCAGATGGACCTGTTATCGAAGAAGCAGGCTTGCGCAGTCTAGCTCACGGGACTTCTACCCAGGCTTTGGTGGAAACCTTGAAAACCATTGAAACAGAAGTTCCACTGGTTATCATGACCTACTTCAACCCTCTCTTTCAGTATGGTGTGGAGAAATTTGTCAAAGATCTGGCAGATACAGCGGTTAAGGGTTTGATTATCCCAGACCTGCCTCATGAGCATGCCAACTTTGTAGAACCATTTTTGGCAGACACAGACATTGCCTTAATTCCCCTAGTTAGCTTGACAACAGGAATTGAGCGTCAAAAAGAGTTGATCAAGGGAGCAGAAGGTTTTGTCTATGCCGTTGCCATCAATGGGGTGACAGGGAAGTCAGGCAATTACCGTGCAGATTTGGACAAACACTTAGCACAATTGCATCAAGTAGCTGACATCCCAGTCTTGACAGGTTTTGGTGTGTCTAGTCAAGAAGATGTAGAACGCTTTAATGCGGTGTCAGATGGCGTTATTGTCGGTTCGAAAATCGTAAAAGCTCTCCACCAAGGAGAGCCAATTGAGGACTTTATCAAACAAGCAGTAGCTTACCAAAAATAATCACACAAGCAGCAAGTAAGAGGAAAGGCACGAAAGGAAGTCTTTCCTTTTTCTTTTGCAGGAGAAAGGCCAGGATGCCCGTCGCAGAAGCAAACTGAATCAAGATCAGTAATTCGGTTGCGCTAAAGACGAGAGCGCAAGAAGCAAGAAAGAGAAAATCCCCTGCACCCATGCGGATATCGATAAAATGAGCCATGATTCCAAGGATAAGGAAGAAGACCATGACTAGATTCCAGCCACAGAAAGCCATGAGGATTAGGTGGAAAGTCATCCAGACTAGTAAGGGATATTCTTGATGGCGAAAGTCGTAGATGCCCAAGGTCAAACCAGCAGTGATTAGGATGACCTGCCCTAAAGAGAACCAGCCCCATGACCAAGCCAGAAAGAGGAGTCCCAAGCCCAACTCAAAAAGGGCATACCAGAATGGATAGCGAACTTTGCAGTAGCGACAGCGAAAACGATTGAAAACCTGCGAGAGAATAGGAATCAAATCTAATAGCCGTAAGCGAGTCTGACAGGAATCGCAGTGACTCGGCGGTCGGATAATGGATTGCTCAGGAAAACGGTCAATGACCAAACCAAGAAAGGAAGCGAGAATGCTCCCGACAAGAAAAAAATAAATATCAATCATACTTATCTATTCGTAAAAAATTGGAGAAGTAGTATAATGGAGAAACATAAACAAGATAGTGAGGTCAAGATGACAATTCGTTTTGAAGAAAATGTGAGCACAGAAAATGCCCAGCTCGTATGTCAATGGTCCAACTCCTTTGGCAAATCCTTTCAAGAACAATGGATGGGACCAAAGATTCCTTTTCCACTGACCCTTCAAATCTTGCAAGATTTGGAAGGAATCTTTTCAATCTTTGATGAACAAGAGTTTGTCGGGCTTATCCAAAAAATCAGATTGGAAAACAGAAATCTACATATCGGACGCTTTTTAATCAATCCCCAGAAACAGGGGCAGGGCTTAGGTAGCCAGGCTTTAAGGAAATTTCTTAGTTTGGCCTTTGAAAATGAAGACATAGATACTATTTCTCTAAATGTCTTCGAGGCAAATCAAGCAGCCAAGCACCTCTATCAAAAAGAAGGATTTGAAATCGTTCAAATGGTTGAAGTACCTATACGAAAATACATTATGAAGAAGAGTAGATAAAAAGTTTCCAACTATATGAATTGGAAACTTTTACTACTTTTAGCAACTAATACTCTTCGAAAATCTCTTCAAACCGCGTCAACGTCGCCTTGCCGTATGTATGGTTACTGACTTCGTCAGTTCTATCTACAACCTCAAAGCAGTGCTTTGAGCAACCTGCGGCTAGTTTCCTAGTTTGCTCTTTGATTTTCATTGAGTATAATTATCTTGCGCTAAAAACTCTGAAATCAAAACTTCTTGACTAATTGTTTCAGCTAAAGCTTGTTTAAAAGCTAATTTTCCTACAGAATAGGATTTATGGTCTATGATTGGGAGTTTCAACAGTTGCCCAACTAATAGATGTTCCTGACCAATGATATAGGGACATTTTTTCCCACTTTCTTCATATCCTTTTATGAGCCCGGCTGCCACTTCATCACTTGTAGCTAAAATACCGTCAATACGAGCATCGTTTATCAACTGATAAGACAGGTTCAGGCCATCATTAAAATCATGAATATTTCCAAATACTGCATGTGGAGTCGATTGTTGCCCATAAACATGGTGATAAGCTAATAGTGCTGATTGATATGTGGCAGATGATTCATTGTTTCTGGAAAATAACAATACTAACTGTTTCAGCCCTCGTGCTTTCATGGCAGAAAAAGCATCCACAAATGAAGAGTAGCGGTCAAGGTAAGCAGAGGACAAGTGATAAGATTCCTGCAATTTTTCACAAACGACTATTCGTCCATATTTTGCATAAGTTTCAATAATCTCAAGGCTAATTGCTCTTGAAGTGAAGATTAGAGCATCAATAGCTTCCATTTTGAGTTGCTTCAGGTAGGAAAGTTCTAATTCTTGATTGTAATCTGAAGGCATCATGACAAGTTGATAGTCGCTAGCTTTAGCAGCATCTAGGAGGCCATTTATTAATTGTGTAAAATAAGGGTGGCGTGTATGTGGGATGACGACACCTATTTTTTGTGTTTTTCCTCGACTTAAATCCCGAGCCAGCTGATTAGGCATATAATCCAATTCAGCGATAAGATCCATAACTTTTTGTTGTGTTTCATCAGAAACATAAGGATGGTGATTGATAACACGAGAAACTGTTGATTTAGCCACACCTGCTTTTTTAGCTATATCACTAATACTTGTCATTATTGGGCTCCTACTTTAAAAATTCATGAATCCCATATCCTACCCCATCTTCATCATTAGATTTCGTTATTTTATAAGCTATCTCTTTGATATCATCAAAGGCATTATACATCACAATAGGGTAACCAACCATTTCAAGCATAGGCAAATCATTATGTCCGTCACCAAATGCAGCCGTTTCTTCTTTAGCTAACTGCTCTTTTCGAAGGACATGAGCAATTCCCTTAGATTTTTTGGCTAAGAGATGTGTAATTTCAAGATAGGCTTTACCTGAACGTTGAATCGTAATTTGGGGTAAGTATAAACTTTGAAGATACTTCTCTAATTCTCGAATCATTTCCTCATCAAAAGAAATCATCATAATTTTAAAAGTATTTGCTCGGCCTTCTAAAAACTGTTCTTCAGTCTCAATAAGAGTCGGATCTTGACGAGTTAAACTCTGTTCGTATAGGATTCCTACATCTATTTTATCACAATACCAGTTATTCATATCGTAATAAGATAAACTAACTTTTGGAAAATGCTGACGTATTCCTTTTAACAACTGTTTTATTTTTAATAGTTTGTACATGAATAGGTTGAACTTGATGATGCTTTCCTATTGTATAAATTAATCCTCCGTTAAAAGCTACTTGAACACCTTTCAGTTGAAGAGCATCGATGGCATCCTTCATTTCCATTGGTGCTCTAGCAGATACTAAAGTTATAGGAATTCCTGCTTCACGGATCAAGGCTGCGTTACTATCACTGACCTGTCCTTTACTATTTAATAATGTACCATCCATGTCACAAAAAATACGTTTGATGTTCATAATATTTACCTCTCTTTCTTTTGAAAACAGTATAAACCATGGAACGCGTTCCATGTCAAGATTAATTTCAAAGTTTTTTGAGAAAATAAATCCTAGATGACCAATTTGCTCTGTAGGTTGCTTGCTCATGTAATGGGCCACAAAACTATAGAATAGCAACAGAAAGGTATGGGTATCTTTTGAAAGAGAAGAAAAAGAACATCTGATTATTCGAAACCTTTTAAGTGAGTATCCGTTGGTAGAACAAAAGTAGAACAGACACACAAAAAAGCCTTGAAACCAAGGCTTTTCCTGTTGTATTTAGATGCCCCCTACAGGGATCGAACCTGTGACCCACGGATTAAGAGTCCGCTGCTCTGCCAGCTGAGCTAAGGAGGCGAAGAAAAAAGCTGTATTGGTGCCGAAACTTCACGGTTTGTATTGAACCCGCGCAATTAAGCAGGTGGGCAACTCGCTCTAACTGAAGCTGTTTCCGTGTGAGACGGCCTACATGCTGTTAGAAGACTTTTGTTTCCCTAATAATACAAAAAATAGTCGGTCAACACTTAAGTGTGAAGTCGTACACCACAGCGTTTCTATGTTTATATGATACCACTTTTTCAAAAAAAATCAAGAGGAAAATGCAATTTTTTGAAAAGGATTTCAGATTTTTCGCAAACGGTCGATGGCTTCCTTTCTTTGAGCCAAAGCCCGTTCATATTTACCAGTGTCTTCTGCTTGGAAATAGTGATGATTGCGAATTTTTTCTGGTAGATAGTCTTGCTTAACCCAATTTCCAGGATAGTTGTGTGGATAGAGATAGTCTTGGGCATTCCCCAGTTCCTTGCTTCCGCTGTAGTGGCCATCACGCAGGTGTCGCGGAATGGGCAAGTGCCCTGATGTTTTGAGGTCGGCAAGTGCCTTATCCATAGCTACATAGGCTGAGTTGGATTTTGGAGAAAGGGCCAAGTCAATCACGACATTGGCAATGAGAATTCGAGCTTCAGGAAAACCAATCTTTTGGGCAGCATCCAGAGCAGTCACGGTGTGAATCTGGGCTTCAGGATTGGCTAAGCCGATATCTTCATAGGCGATAACAGTCAAGCGACGAGCGAGACTAGGCAAATCCCCAGCCTCAATCAAGCGGGCAGCATAGTGAAGACTGGCATCGACATCCGAGCCACGGATGGACTTTTGCAGGGCTGAGAGTACGTCGTAATGTCCATCCCCATCCTTGTCCATAGTGATGTAGCTTCTCTGAAGACTATTTTCCATGATGTCCAGAGTGATGTGGCGGATGCCCTTGTCATTCTCAGGGGTAGAGAGAACAGCCAAGTCCAGTGAGTTGAAGGCAGAACGCAGATCTCCATTTGTAGAGGTCGCGATGAAATCCAGCGCATCCTCATCTAGTTCTACTGGAAAATCAAAACCACGCTCAGGATTACTTAGAGCTATCTGAAGAGCCTCTTTGACGTCTTGGTTAGACAGAGGTTCCAACTCAAAAATCTGAACGCGACTGCGAATGGCTGGAGTGACAGAAAAGAAAGGATTTTCAGTCGTAGCCCCAATCATGATGACCAGACCACTTTCCAAGAGTGGTAGGAGGAAGTCTTGCTTGGTCTTGTCAAGACGATGAATCTCGTCCAGCAGGAGAACCAGTCCACCTGAAAATTTAGCTTCTTCAGCGATTTCTTGGAGTCGCTTTTTACTATCAACTGTCGCATTGAAAGTTCGAAAGGCATACTTGGTCGTCCCTGCGATGGCAGAGGCAATACTGGTCTTGCCGATTCCTGGAGGTCCGTAGAGAATTATGGAGGACAGGCGGTTGGCCTCCACCATGCGGCGGATAATTTTTCCTTGTCCGACCAGATGCTCCTGACCGATGACCTGGTCGATGGTTCTAGGGCGCATGCGAAGCGCGAGATTGTCTGGCATAGCAGTCCTTTCTAACGTGGATTTTCTGATACATATGTGGTAAGATGGTAGTATCTATTTTAGCACATTTCCGAGCAATCGGGGCGATTAAAGAGTCGCATAGAAAGAGGACAAAATGGCAACATACGGATTTTTAGATGTTTTAGAGGAAGAGTTGGAGAAGAATTTTCCATTTGACTTTGAGATTAGTTGGGACAAGCGCAATCACGCGGTAGAAGTGAGTTTTCTATTGGAAGCGCAAAACGCTGCAGGTGTGGAGATGGTGGACGAGGACGGAGAGGTTTCGTCAGATGATATCCTTTTTGAGGAAGCAGTCCTTTTTTATAATCCTGCTAAGTCAACCGTCAATGCAGAAGACTATTTGACTGTTATTCCTTACCTGCCTAAAAAAGGATTTTCTCGTGAATTTTTAGCTTATTTTGCTCTTTTCCTCAAAGATACTGCTGAGGTTGGGCTGGATGCTCTCATGGACTTTTTGGAAGACCCAGAGGCAGAAGAATTTGTCATGGAATGGAACCAAGAAGTCTTTGAAGAAGGAAAAGTAGGCTTGGAAGAGGGAGAGTTTTATCCTTATCCGAGATACTAGGAGTTTGGAGAAGGTAGTATGAAAAAATTTGGGACGTATTTGGTTTATGTGCTAGCTTTTGTCTTTATTATGCTAGCTTTTGCTTGTGGCACTATCGCATTTGCAGAGTTGAGGTATTCAGCAGTTTTAGCATTCACTTTTGGTTATGCCTTCGCTCTTTTAAGCATGTATTTAATCTTTATTCTTCATGAGCTGGGTCATGCTTTTTGTGGCTACTTGACAGGCTATCGGCTGGTGGCTTTTGGATTAGGACATTTTCTTTTGACCAAAAAGTCAGGCAGGTTTCATCTTAGTAGAACAGCCATTCTGAAAAATGTTGGTGCTCAGTACATTGGATTGAAAGAAGATGAAAGCGATCAAAGAATCATCTTGATGCTTTCAGGAGGTTTGCTGGTTCATCTTAGCTTGATATTATTGGCGATATTGTTTGGATTTGTGACAAAAAGCTGGTATTTTGCTGGTACTTGGATCTTTCTGAATTTATCGTTCTTCCTAAACAACGCTTTGCCAGTCGGCATCACCGATGGAGCAAAAATTTGGGAATTACTACAGCACCCTGAAAATACGAAATACGCCTACTTGGTATTGAGACATTCTGCTCAAACTTTGCTGGCTCCTCAAGAATATGATTTGAAAGACTTTGTTCAACCAGTTTCTGAGGATGCACGAGGGAGTTTCGCAGAAAGTATTGAAACTCTTCAGGGAGTGGTTTTCATATTGGATGGTCATTTAGAGGTAGCTAAAAAGATATTTCAATCTTTACTAGAGAGAACAGAACACTCGATGTCTGAAACTCTTTGCCAACTAAACCTTCTTCAAATCGCCTTGCTAGAAGGTGATAATGAGAAAGCGGAGGAATATGCAAGTGTTCGAAGCGTTAAATCCTTTTTATCTCTAAAAATGGCAGATGTGCAAATGATTCAAGCCTGGTATCAATTTAAAGTTAAGAATGATGTAGCTAAAACTCGCAAGGCTATGAAGATTGCTAGACAGAAAATGAATGCTAGTCGCATGTTGAGGGACGAGAAAAGCTATTATGAGAACTGGTTAGCAGAGCTGGAACAAGAATTAGACAAAGGAGTTTGATATGGAAATAGAGATTTCTGATTTCACAGGCTGTAAGATTGCTTTTTTTATATTAAACTGTATGTTTTAGAAGTAAATACTATGTTTTATCGTGTTTAAAAAACTGTGTCAATTGATATACTAGAATTTATCCTTGATTTATGCTACAATTGAAGCGAAATGTAGTATTACCTGTTTGTATGTATGCAAAGAGAATATATGTAAGAAATTATTAGTTTTTGTTGGTGAGTGGAGGAGATATATGTCAGATTTACTAAAAGATTCAATTGAGCTATATTCAAAAAGTGATTTAAAGATTATTGAACGTATGTTAAAAAATGCAGAAGTAATTGTACATGAGGAGGACAATAAGTTGTCACCAGATTCTCGTGAAATTATTTCTAAAATGCTAGAAACTGAATGTGAAAAAGTTGAAAAGATTATTGAAAAATTTGAATTTGAAAAGCTTTATAAATACAGCTCAATTTTTGAAGTATCTAGTCCAACTGATGACTTAAAAGAGAAGTTAGATTCCTTGATTCATAATGAAGGAAAGATTACAAATGAGGATGTTCCTACGGTTATTAAAACTGGAACATTGTATATTATAAAATTTTTAAAACGCTGTGTGGGTGTAAAACTAATTGAAGGTGTCCCTAGAACATACTCTGTGAGATATCCTATGTTAGCAGTCTATTATCCAGAATATAATGTTATTGAAACAAGAGTGCATACGATTTCAAGGTTTTTACGAAACGATGAAAGCGATTTTTATAATGAAAGAATTTCTGAGATTAGAAGGGATATTGAATCTAAGTTTGCTGTGAATCTTGATGCTATGCCTTTAGATCAAACAGTTAATTTCATCGCTGAAAATGATAGCAATGTAAAAGTTAGCTCTCAAAAAATGCAACTAGCAAATGGTGGAGATGCAACTCTTAATAGTTCTCAAAGTTCGGATGAAACGGTTTTGCCAATACTTGGAGAGTTAGATGCAATTATTAAAGACAATTCGGATTTGTTTGAAGCGAATGAGGAATGCCAACAAATTAAACAATTGCTTGAGGATTTCATAAAAGATACAGAAGAAACTTCTGAGCTACCTTGGCGATCTCTTAGATGGCCTAATGAGATTAAACGTAGAATCATTCAAGTAAAATTTAATTTTGTTAATTTGTTAAGTGATAATTCTAATGATTTTACTCTAATGGAGTATTATACGAATGGAAGAGGCAGTGAGGGGATGAACTATGTTACCAAATATATTATTAAAAAATATAGAGAGAGTGGTAGCTGAATCTGGTACATATAATAAATTACAGATAGTTGAATTATTGGAACCTTATTTTCGAGATAAAAATAAGATTTATATGTATCCTGGTGCAGTAGCTAGAAAATTAGATATAAGTATTGATCAAGTTTTTATTTTATTAAATATACTTGAAAAAGAAGGAATTCTTGATAGATTATTTGAATTCAGGTGTCCGGATAATGACAATTATAGAAAGGTGTTTAAAGGTATAAGTTATATTAATCTTCCTAACGAGATGGCATGTAAAGAATGTGGCGAGGTATTTCCACTTAAAGATAATCTGTATGTGATATACGAGGTTAAAAAAGATTATGGAAGTTAAAGAAGTATTAGCATTTTTACTTTCTCTAGACCTTGAGGATATTTTCAAAGAATTAACTTTGCGTGGTAAAAAATTGGAAGAGTATATAAAGAAACTTAATAAATTTAAAGATGAAAATGGAAGTAATAGTAAATCATCCATAAAAGGTGGAGCGCTGGAGGAACTAGTCGTATTTTTAGCAGAAAGTACTAATTTTTTTGAAGTGTTTCCAAATTTAAGGACACATACAAATGAAATTGATCTATTGCTGAGAACCAAGATAGGGGCTAAAGAATTATTCCGTCAATTTTTAAGTATTGATACAGATATTTTATTTGAATGTAAGAATTATAACAAGAAAGTATCCGTTACTTGGATAGGAAAGTTTCACTCTTTGTTGAGAAATCAGGGATGTAAGTTTGGAGTTATTTTTTCTTATGAAGGATTTACTGGAAGTGATTGGAAAGATGCAACGGGCTTAGTAAAGAAGATTTTTTTAAAGGATGATATCTTAATATTGGATTTCAATATTAATGATTTCGAAAAATTAAGTTCGGGAGATAATTTTTTAAAACTTTTATGTGATAAAATGGACTCTATTAAACATGATACGATTCATGATATAGATCATTACTTTAAGAAGCACGAGCTTGAAGATTTGCTAAGTTGAAAGGAACTGTGTACAATAGGGGCTTGCTTTTTAGTGAGCCTCCTTAAATTTTTCATGTAATAAGATATGAGCCGTACTTCTCAAATGTGTTTCTTAAATAAATATATTTTTTTACTCAAAGGATATATGATAGTGGTAGTTTTTGAATTCTTTCATAATCTTTTCTATTTCACAGGTTGCAAAATTGCCCTCTTTTGTGATGATAGGATTTTAACTATCTTGCGTGATGACAAGGACAATATCCCGTGGCCCAATATGTGAGAACTGCCAGGTGGTGGCCGTGAAGGGGACGAAAGTCCTTTCGAGTGCGTGGCGCGTGAAGTTTTTGAGGAACTGGGGATTCATTTGTCTAAAGATTGCCTGCTCTGGGGTAAGGTTTATCCAAGCATGCTTTTTGAGGGGAAGGAGTCGGTCTTTCTAGTTGGAAAGTTGGCTCAGGAACAGTTTGACCAGATTGTCTTTGGTGACGAAGGACAGAGCTATAAACTGATGAGCATTGATGAGTTTCTTGACTCAGAAAAGGTTGTACCCCAGTTGCAGAGGAGATTGAGGGATTATTTGGAGGAAGTAAAATGATTTTTGCGATTGCAACAACGACACTCAATAAAGAAGTGGAGAAAAAATTAGAAATTGGGCAATACTCTAAGGAAGAAGCTACAATCATCTATATAGAATATTTAAAGTTAAAGAAGATGAGAGAAAGAGGTACAAAAGTAGCAGGAATTTCTATGACTGTGATGTGTGTGCTAATGGTTGTTGTACCCTTACTAAGTGGTAGAGGTCTCGTACTGCCCTTATCGGTGTATTTTTTACTTTTTATACTGTTGGAAAGTATTGTTCTACTAGTTTATTTTCTTATGTTTGGTATTTTTAAACAGCAGATTCATAGTGCAATGAAAGAACATTACGCAGATGTGATTGAAGAATTTAAGAAAAATAAGGAAGATTCAAAATGGAAACATGGCAAGAGTTAAAAGTTACGGTTAAGCGTGAGGGAGAGGAATTGGTTTCCAATCTCTTGATTGAGCTAGGAGCGCAAGGTGTTGCGATCGAAGACAGCATGGACTATGTGGGGAATGTGGATCGATTTGGAGAGATTTTCCCTGAGGTAGAGCAACAAGAAGAAATTGTAGTGACCGCCTACTATCCTGAAACGGTTGATGTAGCAGTGGTTGAGGCAGACTTGCAGGCTCGCCTCGCGGAACTAACTGATTTTATGGATTTGGGAGAGGTCAAAATGGGGACGACTGCCTTGGCTGAGGAAGACTGGGCAGACAACTGGAAGAAATACTATGAGCCAGCTCGTATCACTCATGATTTGACCATCGTTCCCTCTTGGACAGACTATGAGGCGACTGCGGGAGAAAAGATTATCAAGCTGGATCCAGGTATGGCTTTTGGGACTGGAACACATCCGACAACTAAGATGAGTCTCTTTGCTTTGGAGCAGGTTCTTCGTGGTGGCGAAACGGTGCTGGATGTGGGGACTGGTTCAGGTGTCCTTTCTATCGCCAGCTCTCTTCTTGGTGCTAAGGAAATCTTCGCCTACGACCTGGATGATGTAGCGGTTCGTGTGGCTCAGGAAAATATTGAGCTCAACCCTGGCATGGAAAATATTCATGTTGCTGCTGGAGATTTGCTTAAAGGCGTGGAGATTGAGGCAGATGTGATTGTGGCTAATATCTTGGCGGATATCCTCATTAATCTGACAGACGATGCTTATCGTTTGGTCAAGGATGAAGGCTACCTGATCATGAGTGGCATTATCAAGGACAAGTGGGACATGGTGCGCGAATCGGCTGAGTCAGCTGGATTTTTCCTTGAAACTCACATGATTCAAGGGGAATGGAATGCCTGTGTCTTTAAGAAAACCAAGGATATTTCAGGTGTGATTGGAGGCTAGCATGCAGCAGTATTTTGTAAAAGGCAGTGCTATCTCTCCTGTCACCATCGAGGACAAGGAAACCAGTAAGCATATGTTTCAGGTTATGCGCTTGAAAGAAGAGGATGAGGTTACTTTGGTCTTTGATGATGGCATTAAGCGCTTGGCGCGCGTGCTAGATGTGGAAAATCGTCAGTTTGAGTTGGTCCAAGAATTAACTGACAATGTAGAACTACCAATTCAAGTGACCATTGCGTCTGGATTTCCCAAGGGAGACAAGCTGGAGTTCATCACCCAAAAAGTAACCGAACTGGGTGCTAGTCAGATTTGGGCATTTCCAGCAGATTGGTCAGTTTCCAAGTGGGATGGTAAGAAATTGGGCAAGAAAGCCGAAAAACTAGAAAAAATTGCCCTTGGAGCAGCCGAGCAAAGCAAGCGTAATATAGTCCCAAGTATCAAGCTTTTTGAGAAAAAAGCAGATTTTATAGCCCAGCTAGATCAGTTTGAATCTATCATAGTGGCCTATGAAGAATCAGCAAAAGAGGGAGAAGCCTCTGCGCTTCTGCAAGCAGTCACTTGTCTTGAAACAGGAGCCAAATTGCTCTTTATCTTTGGCCCAGAAGGTGGCCTCTCACCTGCAGAAATTGAAAGTTTTGAAGCTAAAGGAGCGGTCTTAGCAGGACTTGGTCCTCGTATTTTGCGAGCAGAAACAGCACCGCTTTATGCCTTATCAGCCCTTAGTGTTTTATTAGAATTAGAGAAATAAGAGGAAGAAAATGGAACAAAAACACCGTTCAGAATTTCCAGAGAAGGAACTTTGGGATTTAACAGCCCTATACCAAGACCGTGAGGATTTCTTGCGTGCAATCGAGAAAACTCGCGAAGACATCAACCAGTTTAGCCGTGACTACAAGGGTAATCTTCATACTTTTGAGGATTTTGAGAAGGCCTTCGCAGAATTGGAACAAATCTATATCCAGATGAGCCATATTGGTAACTATGGTTTTATGCCTCAGACGACAGACTATAGCAATGAAGAATTTGCTAATATTGCCCAAGCTGGGATGGAATTTGAAACAGATGCCAGCGTAGCCTTGACCTTCTTTGACGATGCTCTGGTGGCAGCAGACGAGGAAGTCTTAAATCGTTTGGGGGACTTGCCACATTTGACGGCAGCCATTCGTCAGGCAAAAATCAAAAAAGCCCACTATCTAGGGGCTGATGTGGAAAAAGCCTTGACCAATCTTGGTGAAGTTTTCTACAGTCCACAGGATATCTACACTAAGATGCGAGCTGGGGACTTTGAAATGGCTGATTTTGAAGCCAATGGAAAAAACTACAAAAACAGCTTTGTCACCTATGAGAATTTTTACCAAAACCATGAGGACGCTGAGGTTCGTGAGAAATCCTTCCGTTCCTTCTCAGAGGGACTTCGTAAGCACCAAAATACAGCTGCGGCAGCCTATTTAGCCCAAGTCAAGTCTGAAAAACTATTGGCAGATATGAAGGGATATGATTCCGTTTTTGATTATCTTCTAGCCGAACAAGAAGTGGACCGTGCCATGTTTGACCGTCAGATTGACCTTATCATGAAGGATTTTGCGCCAGTTGCCCAGAGATACCTCAAGCATGTTGCCAAGGTCAATGGTCTTGAAAAGATGACCTTTGCAGACTGGAAATTGGACTTGGACAGTGCCCTCAATCCTGAAGTGACCATTGACGATGCCTATGATTTGGTCATGAAGTCGGTAGAACCTTTGGGACAAGAATATTGTCAGGAAGTTGCTCGCTATCAGGAAGAGCGCTGGGTGGACTTTGCTGCTAATAGTGGCAAGGATTCTGGCGGTTATGCGGCGGATCCATATCGCGTGCACCCTTATGTCCTCATGAGCTGGACAGGTCGTTTGAGCGATGTCTATACCTTGATTCATGAAATCGGCCATTCTGGTCAGTTTATCTTTTCAGATAATCACCAAAGTTACTTCAACGCCCATATGTCAACCTACTATGTTGAGGCACCATCAACCTTCAATGAATTGCTTTTAAGTGACTACTTGGAGCACCAATCTGACGACCCACGTCAAAAACGCTTTGCCCTTGCCCATCGTTTGACAGATACCTACTTCCATAACTTCATTACCCACCTCTTGGAAGCAGCCTTCCAGCGTAAGGTTTATACATTGATTGAAGAAGGAGAAACCTTTGGAGCAAGCAAACTTAACAGTATTATGAAGGAAGTCTTGACAGAATTCTGGGGTGATGCCATTGAGATTGACGACGATGCGGCTCTGACTTGGATGCGCCAAGCTCACTACTACATGGGCTTGTATAGCTACACTTACTCAGCTGGTCTTGTTATCTCTACTGCGGGTTACCTTCATTTGAAACATTCAGAAACTGGAGCTGAAGACTGGCTCAATCTTCTTAAATCAGGTGGTAGTAAGACACCGCTTGAGTCAGCCATGATTATCGGAGCAGATATTTCAACAGACAAACCACTCCGTGATACTATACAATTCTTGTCAGACACAGTTGACCAGATTATCGCCTACAGTGCCCAGTTGGGAGAGTAGGGGGATAGAAAGATTGTTCTAGAATGATGTTTATGGGTTTGTTAAGCGTCATTATAATTGGCTTGGCTGTAGCTATTTTCAAACACGCCGTTGAAGGTCATGATGTTAAAATTGAACTTGTTGTAGAGTTGATATTGATCCTTATTTACTTCATTTTTTATCAGATTGTATTTAATTGAGAATTTAATATTAAGTCATTTAAGGACAGTTTTTTGAACATCTGCTAGAAATATAGAGGTATTGACCATGTATCAAGAGTTACTTAGAAAAATAGCAGAAGAAAAACCAAGTTATCATGAGGAAGAAATCCAGTGGTTGATTGAACATTTGGGAGATCCTTCTCCAGAAATTCGCGATGACCTTGTTTTTACAAGCTTTGCTAGAGGAATTCAGGAAGAGCTATTTACACAGGAACAATTTCATTTTATTGCTAAAATAGTCTCATCTGATGGAGGACTAGAAAAAGAGATTGATAAGGAAGGTCTGTCAACACTTGAACGTTCTTTTAGGGCACTTGTTTATGCAAATCTCTTGTCTGCGGATGTCAATCAGCAATCGATTTTTTATCAGGGATTAAAAGCAGAAATTCGCAATGTCCTTTTAAATCAAGGTTTGTACTATCTTTCGAAAGAAAAGGATCCGACAGGTTTTTCAAGTCAATATGGTTGGGTTCACGCTTTTGCACATGGAGCTGATTTGCTGACAGAGGTAGTTTGTCATCCAGACTTTCCTAAAAACAAAATTCATGAAGTATTTGACATACTTGGTACATTATTTAAAAGAATTACCATTCGTTTTACAGATGATGAAGATTGGCGTTTAGCCAGAGTACTTTATGAACCGATTTTACAAGGGAAGTTAGCACAAGAACAAGTAGCTTCTTGGATAAAAACTGTTGATTTTCCGATAGAAGAAAAGGAAGATTTTTACAAATTTTCCAACTTTAGATCCTGTTTGTTGGAAGTCTATGTCCAACTTGACCAGAGAAACAGTTTAAAAGATGACTTGAAAGAAGCTATCCTGTCTTTTCAATATTAGGGATTAACTAATATTACTTATTGAAAGAGTTTCTATTGTGTCCTCCTAACTGATAATGAAAACTAATAAAAGAGGTTGAATCATTTTCCAACCTCTTTTCCTGTATCTTAATGGAATTGCATACCACCATCGACGATAATGGTTTGTCCTGTAATGTAGTTTGAATCTGGTCCTGCGAGGAAGCTGACGGCTGCAGCTACATCTTCTGGTTCAGATAGGCGTTTTAGGGTAATATCTTTTGCGAATGTCTGCATACCCCACTCGTCATCTTTTCCTGCATTTTTACCAACTTCATGAGCGATATCGTACATCATTGGTGTTTTAACAATACCTGGTGCGTAGGCGTTAACAGTGATGCCTGAATCTGCTAAATCACGTGCTAATGTTTGCGTAATTCCTCGAACAGCAAATTTGGTTCCACCATAAACAGTTAGATTTGGATTGCCGACTACACCAGCTTGAGAAGTTGCGTTGATAATTTTACCTCCGTGGCCAAGTGCTTTAAATTGTGCTTGTGCAGCTTGTGACCCCCAAATGACACCACCAACGTTGATACCGAAAGTACGTGTAAATTGTTCCTCAGTAATTGTATCAAGAGGAGTAGTTGGAGCAACACCAGCGTTATTTACGACAACATTCAAATCACCAAAATGGTCAACAACCTGTTGAAATGCTTGGGCAACTTCTGCCTGTTTCGAAACATCAGCTACGACAGCAAAGGCATTTTCAGCTGATAATTCGGCAACAGCCTTTTCAGCTGTTTCGGGATTGTAGTCTAAGACTCCTACCTTAAAGCCATCTTGAACCAATCGTTTCGCAATTGCAAAACCGATTCCTTGACCTGCACCTGTGACAATAGCAACTTTAGACATATGATTCCTCCTTGGTATTCACGATACCATTCAAACGTTCATAAAAGAACAGCAAAGTTGTAAAAATTAGTTCAAATTAGGAATGAAATAACCTATTTGAATTATATTAACATTATATACCTTTGAAAAAAATGTTTCAAATAATCACTACCGTTTTTACAAAATTTTAACCTGAAATTTCCAATCAATTTTCTTGAAACCCTTTCCTTCTTTTGATAGACTAGTATCTAGTTTTTGAAAAAAGGAGAAAGAAAATGAAAAAATTTGTTGCTGAATTAATCGGTACTTTCATGCTTGTGTTCATTGGGACAGGAGCTGTTGTTTTTGGAAATGGTCTTAATGGCCTAGGTCACCTTGGAATCGCTTTTGCCTTTGGTCTGGCAATCGTAGTCGCTGCTTACTCAATCGGAACTGTTTCAGGTGCTCACTTGAACCCAGCGGTTTCGATTGCTATGTTTGTAAACAAACGTTTGTCATCAAAAGACCTTGTCAATTACATCCTTGGGCAAGTTGTTGGAGCTTTCATCGCTTCTGGCGCTGTCTTCTTCCTCTTGGCGAACTCAGGTATGTCAACTGCTAGCCTTGGTGAAAATGCCTTGGCAAACGGGGTTACTGTCTTTGGTGGATTCTTGTTTGAAGTGATCGCAACCTTCTTGTTTGTCTTGGTTATCATGACTGTGACTTCAGAAAGCAAGGGTAATGGCGCGATTGCTGGTTTGGTAATTGGTTTGTCATTGATGGCCATGATCCTTGTGGGCTTGAACATCACTGGACTTTCAGTTAACCCAGCTCGTAGCTTGGCACCAGCTATCTTGGTAGGTGGCGCAGCCCTTCAACAAGTATGGATTTTCATCCTTGCCCCAATCGTTGGTGGAGTTCTTGCAGCACTTGTTGCGAAAAACTTCCTTGGAACAGAAGAATAATTGAAACTCAAAAAGCCTTGTTCCTCGTTTTGAGGAACAGGGCTTTTTCGTATCTGTTTAGCGGTTGTCAATTTTCTCTGGATAAAGGTCATGTTGGAAGAGGCGTTGTTCTGCCAATTCTTCATACTTAGTTCCAGGCTTACCGTAGTTGTAGTAGGGGTCAATTGAGATGCCACCGCGCGGAGTGAATTTTCCCCAGACCTCTAAATAGCGAGGGTCTAGCAAGTTGACCAAGTCTTTCCCGATAGTGTTAATACAGTTTTCGTGGAAATCCCCATGATTTCGGTAGCTAAAGAGGTAGAGTTTGAGAGATTTTGACTCGACGCAGAGCTTGTCAGGAATGTAGGAAATATAAATGGTCGCAAAGTCTGGCTGAGCAGTGATTGGGCACAGGGAGGTAAATTCAGGGCAGTTGAATTTGATGAAATAGTCATTTTCCACATGACGGTTGTCAAAGGATTCGAGAACTTCTGGTTGATAGTCGAAAATGTAGTTGGTTTCTTTATTGCCGAGGAGGCTTAGGTTTTTCATTTCTTCTTGTTGTGACATGATTTTTTCTTTCTAATTTAAACACCACGTTGGTTATCGTAGAGGAGGGTATGGAGTTGAGGAAGGACGCGGACATTGCCCCAGCTATCGTCAGCAGCAACGCGTTCCCAGAGTTCTTTGAGGCGGTCCAGTTGGTCTTGGACAATATTTCCTGTAGCCTTGGGCTCAGGATTTCCTGCTGATAAGAAGAGAACATCTGGTTGGTAGCGTTCTTGAATCCCTTTAGCAAAGGCCAAATCTGTATCGTCAAAGACAGGGATTTTAAAGGTGACCTTGTCTGGGTCCAGTTGGGAAACGATAAAGTCTAAGGTCTCAAAGTTGACTTCCATCTTGGATGAAGGAGGTTTGGGACTCAGAGTGACCTGGTCGATATCTTTTAACCAATTTTGCCAGCGGGAGCCTTGGGTCTCAACAGCTAGAGTGACACCCCGTTCCTTGAGCTTAGTGACCAGTTCAGCCATATTGGCTGCTAGGATAGCAGGGTTTCCCCCAGACAGGGTAACGTAGTCGTAGCTCCCCAATTTATCTAACTCAGCAATGACCTCGTCAGCTGTCATACGAGTTGGTTTTTCAGAACCATCCCAAGTAAAGGCAGAATCGCACCAGTCGCAGTGGTAGTCGCAACCGGCAGTGCGGACAAACATGGTTTTCTGCCCAATAGCACGACCTTCGCCTTGAAAGGTTGGGCCAAAAATTTCCAGAACTGGTAGTTTGAGGACACGTTCCCTAGTCATCTAACCACTCCCGTCTAAACTCTGTAAAGGAAGTCGGAGTTTCATAGAGGCGAACGTATTCCAAACGGAGACCGCGTTCGTCGGGCAACTCTTGACTCATGGTTTGGAAAATCCAGTAAACCATATTTTCGGCAGTCGTGTTCATATAAGGTAGGGTTTCATTGAGATAGCGATGATCCAGATGGGGCTCTAAATAGTCTTTGTAGATCGCTTTGATATCTCCAAAATCGTAGGTCATACCACGCTCATCTAAAAATCCACTGACAGCAATCTGCAGATGATAAGTGTGGCCGTGTAGGGATTTGCATTTCCCCTCATAGTGAAAGAGGTGGTGGGCAGCATCAAAGGTAAATTCTTTTGATACCAAGGTTCTGTGAGGATTATAGACAAGAGACTCCCCGGTTTCCTGTTTGATTTCTTTGGGTGCAAAAAACATTAGTCCTCTCCTTTCTGTGAGAGATAGACATCTAGTCCATGTTGACGTAGGTGGCAGGCTGGGCAATCCCCACAGCCACTGCCGATAATCCCATTGTAGCAGGTCAAGGTCTTTTCACGAACATAGTCAAAGGCATCGAGTTGGTCAGCTAATTCCCAAGTTTCAGCCTTGTCTAGCCACATGAGAGGAGTTTGGATAACAAAGTCGTAATCCATGGCAAGGTTGAGGGTGACATTAAGGGATTTGACAAAGACATCTCGGCAGTCAGGATAGCCTGAGAAGTCTGTCTCGCAGACACCAGTCACGATGTCTTTAATGCCACGTTGCTTAGCAAGAACTGCCGCAAAGGATAGAAAGAGATGGTTACGACCATCAACGAAGGTGTTAGGGATTTCTCCTTCTTTTTGCTCAATTTCTAAATCTGAAGTCAAGGCATTTTCAGTGATTTGTCCCAGCAGAGACATATCTAGGATGTGATGACGAATGCCTTGTTCCTTAGCGATTTCTTGGGCAACTTGAATTTCGAGATGATGACGTTGACCGTAGGCAAAGGTGACAGCTTCGACTGTTTCATAGTGTTCTTTAGCCCAGAAGAGGCAGGTTGTGGAATCTTGACCGCCACTAAAGACGACCAAGGCTGATTGACGTTTCATAGTACTCCTTCCAAAATGGGAAATGTTCAGAGCACGCAAAAAGCTCCCATGAGGGAGCTAAAAAATACCAAGTAGAGGTTTTTTTTAGCGATGGCATGTCCCAAACATCGTAATATTCTACCTACAGTCTAGCATATTTTTTGAAAAATGGCAAAGGGCAAGAAAAAAGAGACCAAATAAAGTACTTGGTCTCTCGTTTGATTAGCTCAATTCAGCAACGATGGCCTTGATTTGTTCTGCTGTGTGAACACCAGCAACTTGTTTCACCACTTGGCCGTCTTTTTTGAAGAGAAGAGTTGGGATAGACATGATTCCAAAAGCACGAGCTGTGTTTGGATTTTCATCAACGTCCATTTTGACGATTTTCAAGACATCTTCTGAAAGTTCTTCAGACAATTTATCCAAGATTGGACCTTGCATACGACATGGACCACACCAAGTTGCCCAGAAGTCTACTAAGACCAAACCGTCTTTTGTTTCTTGTTCGAATGTTGCATCTGTAATTGCTTTTGCCATTGTATTTCTCCTTTTTTAGTTATATTGGCTTAAATCTTGTTTCATGAGATAGAAGAAGACATCTCCATAAGTCCCATGATAGTCCAAATCATGACCGTTGTAAGTTAATTTTTGGACTGGGTAGTAGTCTGCGACGCCGATAAGGCAAGCTTGTTGTGAACGATCAAAGTCGTCATAAGATTCGAACGTTATAGTTCTTTCGTTCTTGCTGGCATCTAGATAGGTAATTTCAATCATTTTAAAAACTCCTTTGTTTAATGATGACTTTATTTTACTCCTTGTAAAAGAGAATGTCAAGAAAAATGATTGCGCACGCAACTTTTTTCTAAAATCATCTTAAATCAAGAAATCCAAATCTGTTTCCAAGCTTTCTTCGACAGCCTTTTGTAGAGAGGCCAGTGTCTTTTGCCCATCACTTGTCAGGCAGATAAAGCTAGAACGTCTATCTTGATCACAACACATGCGACTAAGTAGACCGCAATTTTTGGCTTCCAAGCGAGCCACCATCCGAGAAACAGCGCTCGGGCTCAGATGAAGTTTATCTGGCAGGTCAATCTGGCGTAGAGATTTTTCTTGGGCCAAGTCCAGATAGTAGAGCAGGTAAAACTCTTTCAAGGTCAGACTTTGGTCACTCTGCTGGGCAATGGTCTCTTCCAAGAGACCTTCAATTTCTTTCTGACGACGATTGAAATCAAACCATTTTTCCAAATAGGTCATAGTATCTCCTTTCTTTTGAGAGTCATAAATAGAAGAAAGTCCATTAACGGACAATCACTGTATCACAAGATGATTGCGCATGCAATAATTATACTACTTTTCAAAAGAGCTGGCAAGAAGGACGCTGAAATCTTTTATCCTAAATTAGGCCTGTTTTCACTAGTCTGTAATTGCCTGTATCCCCTTTCTTCTCAAACTTTCATCAACTCTTGTGTATTTCCTTGAAATTTTCTGAAAAAAGAGTAAACTGGTATGCAAGAAGTCTATTTCGTGGAGTTTAGGATGAAATTATATGTTCAATTAATGATTCTCTTTGTGATTTCTCTAATCGGAGAGGGGATTTCCAGTTTCTTTCATTTGCCCATCCCAGGCAGTATTATCGGTTTGATTATTCTCTTTCTAGCCCTACAATTCAAGTGGCTGAGAACCAGGCATGTCAACATGGTTGGGAATTTCTTGCTGGCCAATATGACCATTCTCTTTTTGCCGCCAGCAGTGGGAATCATGGAAAAGTTTGATGTGATTGCTCCCTATCTCTTGCCCATTGTTTTGATTGTCTTTTTTGCGGCTGTTATCAACATTATCCTCATTGCCTTGGTTGTTCAGTTTATCAAACGACGGTTTGAGGGAGATTATGAGAAAGGAGATGCCAAATGAGTGAATTTGTTTCCAATCCCCTGTTTGGGCTTGCCCTGTCTATCTTAGCTTATCTAGTGGGAATGCTGATTTATAGACGTTTTCCCCATCCATTGACAACTCCTCTGCTTTTGTCAGCTGTTTTCATTATCATCTTTCTAAAGGTGACGGGGATTTCTTACCAAGATTACTATCAAGGTGGAGTTTATCTGAATAACTTGATTGTCCCATCGACAGTGGCTCTAGGGATTCCGCTTTATAAGAGTTTTCACTTGATGAAGCATCATGCTCGGAGTATTCTCTTTGGTAGTTTGTTAGCGGTAGTGGTCAATACCTCTTTCACAGCCCTTGTGGCTAAAATCTTTGGCATGGACTTTTTCCTAGCCATTTCTCTCTTTCCTAAGTCAGTGACAACCGCTATGGCAGTGGGAATTACAGAAAAATTGCAAGGCTTGACCACCGTGACCTTGGTTGTCGTAGTGGCAACTGGAATTTTGACTAGTGTTATCGGCCCAACCCTTTTGAAGTGGATGAAAATTGACGATCCAGTAGCAGTCGGGCTTTCCCTCGGAGGAACAGGGCATGCAGTCGGAACAGGAACGGCCTTTCGATACGGCTCTGTAGCAGGAGCCATGGGTGGCTTGGCTATCGGTGTCACCGGTATTCTCTATGTCTTTGTCAGCCCTATTGTAGCCAGTTTGATATTGAGTTAAATCAAAACCCAGCTTTTTAGCTGGGCATTTTTTATTGCAAATTAACCTTGTTTTTCAAGATGTGATAAGTTCCTAGATAGTAGATGGCTATAAGAATAACTTCTTCCAGAATAGTCATGATAATGCCCATCTGGAACTGATCAGCTCCTCCAGTGGTTGATGGGAAGTAGAAACCAGGGTTAGAACGATAGAAGAGTTCAATAAAGCCAACGACGATTTGGATACCAATGTAGGCTACAATTGACAGTGCAGTACGGTATTCATTGAACAGCTGTCCAATGGAAATTGCCAAGTAGATGCAGAGGATTCCAGAAATGGTATTTAGTAGGAAGGATATCCCCATAAGAGAGAGTTGAGGGAGGTGTGTTTCTATAAATGGAATCAAGTCAGAAGTTGCAAACCAATCAGGAGCTGTTAGAGTCAGAACAATAAAAGCACTGATTACGAGTACAGCAGTACTGACAATAGACCAGATAAAGGCACCGACTAGTTTAGCTGTGATGATATAGTGCTCAGACACTGGCAAGGTCAAAGTTAGATAGCCTTGGCGGTCATAGACACTTCCTTTGAAACGTTTAATGATTAAGAAAATGGTTGAAATCCCCAGTGTAATCATCATTCCCCCAAAGACAGTAGCTAGAAAAATGAGTAGGACAGGTTGGCTTTCTTTGACAGGCAGATTGTTAGAGGTCTGTGCTTGTATCCCGATAAGGGCAGAAAGGACTAGCACAGCAGCGTAGAGGGCTAAATACCACTTGTTAACATTTTTAAATTCGTAGCGAACTAAATTCCAAAACATAATAATCTCCTTTGCTTAGGCCTTAAATTCCTGACGGAAGAGCTGGTCGATGGATTCACCAGACTCATAGCGAATATCATCTACGTTTCCTTGACGAACGACTTTTCCGTCTTTGAGGAAGACAATTTCATCCAAGATTGGCTCGATATCAGAAATCAAGTGGGTAGAAATCAAAACGGTAGAAGTTGGGGAGTAGTTGTTGATAATGGTATTGAGGATATAATCACGAGCTGCTGGATCCACCCCACCAATGGGTTCGTCCAGAACGTAGAGGCGGGCATCGCGGCTCATAACCAAAATCAGTTGGACCTTTTCCTTGTTCCCTTTTGATAGTTTCTTGAGACGACTATTTTCATCAATGCCAAGGTCTGCAAGTAGATGGTGGGCGCGTTCCAGATTGAAATCTTTATAGAAAGTTTTGAAGTAGGTTAGGGCTTCTTTGACCTTCATTTGTTCATTGAGATAGGTTGTATCCGGCAAATAAGCTACGATAGCCTTGGTTGCTGGGCTTGGGTCCATGTCGTTGATGAGAACACGTCCTTGGTCTGGTTGCAAGAGGCCATTGATTAGTTTAATCAGGGTTGTTTTCCCTGAGCCGTTTGGTCCAAGGAGACCAACAATTTTTCCAGCTGGGATGTCAAGAGAAACATTTTCAAGGGCTGGGGTTGCTCCATAAGATTTGGATACATTTTCAAATGCTAGTAATGACATAGGCTTAAACTCCTTTAATATAATCGCCGACTACGCCTGGTAGTTCTTCTTTTTCATAGCCAAAATGGGTCATGGAGGAAACGAAGTGTTCCAATTGTTCTTCTGATAGTTGTTTGCGAGATTGGGCGATCAGTTCCTTATCTTCAGTCACAAATCGTCCAGTTGTTCGCTTGCTGTAAACAAATCCTTCTCGTTCGAGGTCTGACAAGGCTCTTTGGATGGTGTTGGGATTGACACCAGCCTCGCTCGCAAGCTCCCTCACGGTTGGAAGTTGTTGATTGGGTTCCAGCGTATGGGAAACAATCTGAAGCTTGATTTTCTCCATAATCTGTAAATAGATGGGTTTTTTGTTGTCAAATGTCCAGGACATCTTGGTCTCCTTTCTTTTATCTCTTTGTCTTAATTAAATAATACAACAAAACAAAAAACTTGTCAAGCAAAAAGAAGAATTGTTTTGGGAATCGCTTAAAAAATGGTATAATGAAAAGAAAACGATAAGGAGGGAAAGGATGCGTTGTCCAAAATGTGGGGCTACCAAGTCAAGTGTTATCGATAGTCGCCAAGCAGAAGAAGGGAACACTATTCGTAGAAGACGTGAGTGCGACGAATGCCAGCACCGTTTTACAACCTACGAACGAGTAGAAGAAAGAACCTTAGTGGTTGTTAAAAAAGATGGCACACGGGAACAATTCTCCAGAGATAAAATCTTTAATGGGATTATCCGCTCAGCCCAGAAACGTCCTGTGTCAAGTGATGAAATCAACATGGTAGTCAATCGTATCGAACAGAAACTCCGTGGTCGAAATGAAAATGAAATTCAAAGTGAGGACATTGGTTCACTCGTCATGGAGGAGTTGGCTGAACTGGACGAGATTACCTATGTGCGTTTTGCCAGTGTCTATCGTAGTTTTAAGGATGTGAGTGAGTTAGAGAGCCTGCTCCAACAAATCACCCAGTCCTCTAAAAAGAAAAAGGAAAGATAAATGAAGCCAATTGACCGTTTTTCTTATCTAAAGAATAATCGGGTGTCGCAAGATACCTCATCTCTGGTACAGTGCTACCTCCCGATTATCGGTCAGGAGGCGCTGAGCCTTTATCTTTATACCATTAGTTTTTGGGATAATGGTAGAAAGGAATATCTTTTTTCAAGCATTCTTAATCATCTCAACTTTGGGATGGACAGACTTTTAAAATCCTTTAAAATCCTATCTGCTTTCAATCTCTTGACCCTCTATCAAAAAGGGGATGTTTACCAGCTAGCCCTCCATACTCCACTTTCGAGTCAGGACTTCTTGGAGCATCCTGTTTATCGCAGACTTTTGGAGAAAAAGATTGGCGATGCAGCTGTGGAGGATTTGAAAGTTGAAAGTGCTGAGGGAGAAGAAATACCTGTCTCACTCAATCAAGTCTTTCCAGATTTGGCAGAACTAGGAAGTCAAGAAGACCTTAGTCTTAAGAAAAAAGTGGCCAACGATTTTGACTTGGACCATTTTCGTCATCTTATGGCTCGAGATGGGCTTCGCTTTGCGGATGAGCAGTCCGATGTCTTAAACCTCTTTGCCATTGCGGAGGAAAAGAAATGGACTTGGTTTGAGACCTATCAATTGGCTAAGTCAACAGCTGTTTCCCAGGTTATTTCAACCAAACGCATGCGGGAAAAAATTGCTCAAAAACCGGTTTCCTCTGACTTTAGTCCTAAGGAAGCAACCATTATCAAAGAAGCCAAAAGTAAAACTGCCCTGCAGTTCTTGGTAGAAATCAAGCAAACACGCAAGGGAACCATTACCCAAACAGAAAGAGAACTCTTGAAACAGATGGCTGGCTTGGGCTTGCTGGACGAAGTCATCAATATTATTCTCTTGTTGACCTTTAATAAAGTGGATTCGGCAAATATCAATGAGAAATATGCTATGAAAGTGGCTAATGACTATGCCTATCAAAAGATTCATTCGGCAGAAGAGGCGGTCTTACGCATCCGTGAGCGTGGGCAGAAGAGTCAGACTCAAAAGACTAGTAAACCCGGTCCTGCTAAGTCCAATGTACCCAAATGGAGCAATCCAGATTATAAAAATGAAACCAGCGAGGAAACTCGTCTGGAACTAGAACGTAAGAAACAAGAACTATTAGCTCGATTAGAAAAAGGAGGAGATTAGATGGAAAGTGTCGGAGACGTACTCAAACGTCAACCTAGCCGTTTTCATTATCAAGATTTGGTCCAGAAAATCATGAAGGATCCTGATGTTGCGGCCTTTATCCAGCAAGAATCCTTGACTCCAGAGGAATTAAATCGCAGTATCTCCAAGTTTAATCAGTACATCACCGAGCGAGACAAGTTTCTCCGTGGGGATATGGATTATATTGCTAAAGGCTACAAGCCTATTTTGGTCATGAACCACGGCTATGCGGATGTTTCTTATGAAGAAACTCCTGAACTAATCGCAGCGGAAAAAGAAGCGGCTATTAAGAATCGTCTCAAGTTAATCAATCTGCCAGCTAGTCTCAAGAAAGCTAGTTTGGCGCAAGTTGATTTGGATGATTTGGGGCGCTTGCCAGTTTTTGAAAAACTATTAGCCTTCGTGGAGCAATATCCAGCTATTCGAAAAGGTCTTTACTTGTATGGAGACTTTGGTGTGGGTAAAAGTTTCATGGTGGCTGCTTTAGCCCATGATTTATCAGAAAAACGTGGTGTTTCATCCACTCTCCTCCACTATCCTAGCTTTGTCATTGATGTCAAAAATGCTATCGGTGATGGCAATGTTAAGACCTTGGTGGATGAGATTAAGATTTCTGAAGTCCTGATTTTAGATGATATTGGTGCCGAGCAATCAACAGCTTGGGTGCGGGATGAAATCCTACAAGTCATTCTCCAATATCGGATGCAGGAAAATTTACCGACCTTTTTCACTTCCAACTTCAACTTTGAAGACTTGGAGCTGCATTTCGCTAAAGGGAAGCATGGAAATGACGAAACCTGGGAAGCCAGACGGGTCATGGAACGCATTCGTTATTTGGCTGAGGAGACTCGTTTAGAAGGAGTAAACCGTCGATGACAGAAACGATTAAACTGATGAAAGCTCATAAGTCTGTTCGAAGATTTAAGGAGCAAGCCCTTCCTCAGGAAGATTTGACGGAAATCTTGACAGCAGCCCAAATGGCCTCGTCTTGGAAGAATTTTCAATCCTACTCTGTGATTGTGGTACGAAGTCAAGAAAAGAAAGATGCCTTGTATGAGTTGGTGCCTCAAGAAGCCATTCGCCAGTCTGCTGTTTTCCTTCTCTTTGTTGGAGATTTGAACCGAGCAGAAAAGGGAGCTCAGCTTCATACCGACACCTTCCAACCTCAAGGTGTAGAAAGTCTCTTGATTAGTTCGGTCGATGCGGCTCTTGCTGGTCAAAATGCCCTGCTGGCGGCTGAAAGTTTGGGCTATGGCGGTGTCATCATTGGCTTGGTGCGTTACAAGTCAGAAGAAGTGGCAGAACTCTTTAACCTGCCTGACTACACTTATCCAGTTTTTGGGATGGCACTAGGTCTTCCAAATGAAGAACATGAAGTCAAACCTCGCTTGCCATTGAATCAGGTGGTATTTGAGGAAGAATATCAGGAACAGACAGTTGATGCGATTGAGTCTTATGACCGTGTACAGGCTGACTATGCTGGGGCGCGTGCGACCACAAGCTGGAGTCAGCGTCTAGCAGAACAGTTTGGTCAAGCAGAACCAAGCTCAACTAGAAAAAATCTTGAACAGAAGAAGTTATTGTAGAAAGTGAGAAATTATGGCCCTACCAACTATTGCCATTGTAGGACGTCCCAATGTTGGGAAATCAACCCTATTTAATCGGATCGCTGGTGAGCGAATCTCCATTGTAGAAGATGTCGAAGGAGTGACACGTGACCGTATCTATGCGACGGGTGAGTGGCTCAATCGTTCGTTTAGCATGATTGATACAGGAGGAATCGATGATGTCGATGCTCCTTTCATGGAACAAATCAAGCACCAGGCAGAAATTGCTATGGAAGAAGCTGATGTTATCGTTTTTGTCGTGTCTGGTAAGGAAGGAATTACCGATGCGGACGAATACGTAGCCCGTAAGCTTTATAAGACCCACAAACCAGTTATCCTCGCAGTTAACAAGGTGGACAACCCTGAGATGCGAAATGATATCTATGATTTCTATGCTCTCGGTTTGGGTGAACCACTGCCAATCTCATCTGTCCATGGTATCGGTACAGGGGATGTGCTAGACGCAATCGTAGAAAATCTTCCAAATGAATATGAAGAAGAAAATCCAGATGTGATCAAGTTTAGCTTGATTGGTCGTCCAAACGTTGGAAAATCAAGCTTGATCAATGCTATCTTGGGAGAAGACCGTGTCATTGCCAGTCCAGTTGCTGGAACAACGCGTGACGCCATTGATACCCACTTTACAGATACAGATGGTCAAGAGTTTACCATGATTGATACAGCTGGTATGCGTAAGTCTGGTAAGGTCTATGAAAATACTGAGAAATACTCCGTTATGCGCGCCATGCGTGCTATTGACCGCTCAGATGTGGTCTTGATGGTCATCAATGCGGAAGAAGGCATTCGTGAATACGATAAGCGTATCGCAGGATTTGCCCATGAAGCTGGTAAAGGGATGATTATCGTGGTCAACAAGTGGGATACGCTTGAAAAAGACAACCACACTATGAAAAACTGGGAAGAAGATATCCGTGAGCAGTTCCAATACTTGCCTTACGCACCGATTATCTTTGTATCAGCCTTGACCAAGCAACGTCTTCACAAACTTCCTGAGATGATCAAGCAAATCAGTGAAAGTCAAAATACACGTATTCCATCAGCTGTCTTGAACGATGTGATTATGGATGCCATTGCCATCAATCCAACACCGACAGACAAAGGAAAACGTCTCAAGATTTTCTATGCGAGCCAAGTGGCAACCAAACCACCAACCTTTGTTATCTTTGTCAACGAAGAAGAACTCATGCACTTTTCTTACCTGCGTTTCTTGGAAAATCAAATCCGCAAGGCCTTTGTCTTTGAGGGAACTCCAATCCATCTCATCGCAAGAAAACGCAAATAACAAAGCAGAATCTGGAATGACATTTCCAGATTTTTTTGATATAATAAAATAATAGAAAACGCTATCAAGTAGAGGGGGATGGTGATGAAACATTTGTTTAAATTGATAATCTTATTTCCCTGGTTTTACTTTTTCAGCTGGATTGAAAAGGACAATAGAGATAGTAAATTTTTCCCAATTTTTTACTATTTTTACTGGTTTTACATCCCCCTCTATGCTCTTTTTAGCCTTGCTTGGACAGTTATTTCAGTTCTGTTTTTCAATATCGTCTTGAGAAATTTGACAGATATCAAGTTATGGGGCATTTGGTTTCTTTTTATTCTGCTAGCTATTGGTCTGAATAGGTTAACTTATTTCTGTTTCAAAAAAATGCTTAGACTAAGAAAGGAGTTAGGAAAGTCTAAGGGCGGAAGACATTGATTTATATGGTTTTTATTGATAGGAGGTAGCTTTTGGCACATCTAAAATCATTTATTACACGCTATTCTAAGGTCTATATTGGTTTGGTTCTGTTGATCTGGATTGCTTTCTTCTTTCTTCCTTGGGGCAGTCCGATTCTGGGGGGAAAGATTGACCTCTTAAGCATACAGAAAGTCTTGCTAGTTTTTGGTATTCTGTCTATTTTGATGGCCTTGCTGTCCAAGAAAGTCAGTCTTTTTGTTTTTGGATTGATCTGCTGTTTTTCTCTTTGGATTAATCTATTTATCCTATTTGCGATTTTGCCGATTTTTGGCAATTAAAGTATCATAAAAGTCAGAGAGGTTAGCTTGGAAACTAGCCTCTTTTTCC
This sequence comes from bacterium, assembly GCA_905221095.1. GTDB lineage: Bacteria > Bacillota > Bacilli > Lactobacillales > Streptococcaceae > Streptococcus. Next base: position 72,241 of record CAJNBV010000007.1, on the reverse strand, counting down.
TTTTCAAAATAGGGATTCTTCCTTGAAAATAATCAGTAATTGTGCTAAAATTAAAAGAACATTCTAAAATATTCGGAATTTAAAGTAAGGAAAAACATGGCTAATATTTTAAAAACAATTATCGAAAATGATAAAGGAGAAATCCGTCGTCTGGAAAAGATGGCTGACAAGGTTTTCAAATACGAAGACCAAATGGCTGCTTTGACTGACGACCAACTGAAAGCAAAAACAGTTGAATTTAAAGAACGTTATCAAAATGGAGAATCACTGGATTCATTGCTTTATGAAGCATTTGCGGTTGTCCGTGAAGGTGCCAAACGTGTCCTAGGACTCTTCCCATATAAGGTTCAGGTCATGGGGGGAATCGTTCTTCATCATGGTGACGTGCCAGAAATGCGTACAGGGGAAGGGAAAACCTTGACTGCGACCATGCCGGTATACCTCAATGCCCTTTCAGGTAAAGGGGTCCACGTAGTTACGGTCAATGAATACCTATCAGAGCGTGACGCGACTGAGATGGGTGAATTGTACTCATGGCTTGGTTTGTCAGTAGGGATTAACTTGGCTGCCAAATCTCCAATGGAGAAAAAAGAAGCCTATGAGTGTGATATCACTTACTCAACCAACTCAGAAATCGGATTTGACTACCTTCGTGACAACATGGTCGTCCGTGCTGAAAACATGGTACAACGTCCGCTCAACTATGCCTTGGTCGATGAGGTTGACTCTATCTTGATTGACGAAGCCCGTACACCTTTGATCGTATCAGGTGCTAATGCAGTTGAAACCAGTCAGCTCTACCACATGGCAGACCACTATGTAAAATCCTTGGACAAAGACGACTACATCATCGATGTGCAGTCTAAGACTATCGGTTTGTCTGATTCAGGGATTGACAAGGCTGAAAGCTACTTCAAGCTTGAAAATCTCTATGACATCGAAAACGTGGCTTTGACTCACTTTATCGATAATGCCCTTCGTGCCAACTACATCATGCTTCTCGATATTGACTATGTGGTGAGCGAAGAGCAAGAAATCTTGATTGTCGACCAATTTACAGGTCGTACTATGGAAGGTCGTCGTTATTCTGATGGCTTGCACCAAGCTATTGAAGCCAAAGAAGGTGTGCCAATTCAGGATGAGACCAAGACATCTGCCTCAATCACTTACCAAAACCTCTTCCGTATGTACAAGAAATTGTCTGGTATGACGGGTACAGGTAAGACTGAGGAAGAAGAATTCCGTGAAATTTACAACATTCGTGTTATTCCAATCCCAACAAACCGTCCTGTTCAACGTATTGACCATCCAGACTTGCTTTTTGCTAGCATTGAAGCTAAGTTTAAAGCGGTTGTCGAAGACGTTAAGGCTCGTTACCAAAAGGGTCAACCTGTCTTGGTTGGTACAGTAGCGGTTGAAACTAGTGATTACATTTCTAAGAAATTGGTCGCTGCTGGTGTTCCTCACGAAGTCTTGAATGCCAAAAACCACTATAAAGAAGCTCAAATCATCATGAATGCTGGTCAACGTGGTGCTGTTACCATTGCGACTAACATGGCCGGTCGTGGTACTGACATCAAGCTTGGTGAAGGGGTTCGCGAATTGGGTGGACTTTGTGTGATTGGTACAGAACGCCATGAAAGCCGTCGTATCGATAACCAGCTTCGTGGACGTTCAGGTCGTCAAGGAGACCCAGGTGAGTCACAATTTTACCTATCTCTTGAAGATGATTTGATGAAACGTTTTGGTTCTGAACGCTTGAAGGGAATCTTTGAACGCTTGAACATGTCTGAAGAGGCGATTGAGTCTCGTATGTTGACGCGTCAGGTTGAAGCAGCACAAAAACGTGTCGAAGGAAATAACTACGATACCCGTAAACAAGTCCTTCAATACGATGATGTCATGCGTGAACAACGTGAGATTATCTACGCTCAACGTTACGATGTTATCACTGCAGACCGTGACTTGGCACCTGAAATTCAGGCTATGATCAAACGTACGATTGGTCGTGTCGTTGATGGTCATGCGCGTGCCAAACAAGATGAAAAACTAGAAGCAATTTTGAACTTTGCTAAGTACAACTTGCTTCCAGAAGATTCGATTTCAATCGAAGACTTGTCAGGTTTGTCTGATAAGGCTATCAAGGAAGAACTCTTCCAACGTGCCTTGCAAGTTTACGATAGTCAGGTTTCAAAACTACGTGATGAAGAAGCAGTTAAAGAATTCCAAAAAGTTTTGATTCTACGAGTGGTAGATAACAAGTGGACAGATCATATCGATGCCCTTGATCAATTGCGTAATGCGGTTGGACTTCGTGGCTATGCTCAGAACAACCCTGTTGTTGAGTATCAGGCAGAAGGTTTCCGTATGTTTAATGATATGATTGGTTCGATTGAGTTTGATGTGACACGTTTGATGATGAAAGCACAAATTCATGAACAAGAAAGACCACAAGCAGAACACCATATCAGTACAACAGCGACTCGCAATATCGCTGCCCACCAAGCAAATATGCCAGAAGATTTGGATTTGAGCCAGATTGGACGGAATGAACTTTGCCCATGTGGTTCTGGTAAGAAGTTTAAAAACTGTCACGGTAAAAGACAATAAAATGAGATAGTTTAGAGGCGGATACCTTGTGAAAAGTAAATTTTTACTTGGTATCCGTTTGATTTATAAGGAGATGAGTTATGGTATTTACAGCAAAAAGTCCTAAAATTAATATTGAAGAAGTTCGTGCCTTATCAAAACTAGAAGGCCAAGCTTTGGAGAGAAAATCACAGCGCGATCAAGAGCTAGAAGCCATTATACGTGGAGAAGACCAGCGGATTCTCTTGGTAATCGGACCATGCTCATCTGATAATGAAGAAGCTGTTCTTGAGTACGCTAAGCGTTTGGCAACTTTGCAAGAAGAAGTAGCAGACCGTATCTTTATGGTTATGCGTGTTTACACTGCCAAACCCCGTACCAACGGAGATGGATACAAGGGCTTGATTCACCAACCTAATGCGACAGAAGCTCCAAGCCTCATCAACGGAATCAAAGCTGTTCGCCATCTTCACTATCGTGTTATCACAGAAACAGGCATGACAACAGCTGATGAAATGCTTTATCCTGAAAATCTTCCGCTTGTAGATGATTTGATTTCTTACATGGCGGTTGGTGCCCGTTCAGTTGAAGACCAGCAACACCGCTTTGTGGCAAGTGGGGCAGATTTCGCGACTGGTTTTAAAAATCCGACTTCTGGAAATCTCAATGTCATGTTTAATGGGATTTATGCTGCTCAAAACAAACAAAGTTTCCTTTTCCTAGGAAAAGAAGTGGAAACAACTGGGAACCCGCTTTCGCATGCCATTCTTCGTGGAGCAATCAATGAGTATGGTAAGAATATTCCTAACTACTACTATGATAATTTGATGGATACTATTGCCCAGTATGAGAAAATGGGCTTGGAAAATCCATTTATCATTGTGGATACCAATCATGACAACTCTGGTAAGCAATACATGGATCAGATTCGAATTGTCCGCCAGACATTGATTAACCGTGATTGGAATGAAAAAATCAAGCAGTACGTTCGTGGCTTTATGATTGAGTCTTATCTAGAAGACGGCCGTCAAAACGAACCGGAAGTATTTGGCAAGTCTATCACAGACCCTTGCCTTGGCTGGGAAAATACGGAAGCCCTTGTCAGAGAAATCTACCAAACGCTAGGAGAATAGTATGGCATTTATTGAAAAAGGTCAAGAAATCGATATTGAAGCAATCAAGGCAGAAACCCAATTGTCTGCGGAAACCTTGCGCCTAAAGGAGCGTCGCGATAGAGAACTGGCAGACATCATTTCAGGAGAAGACGACCGTATCCTTTTGGTGATTGGTCCTTGCTCTTCTGATAATGAAGAGGCTGTCTTGGAATATGCCCGCCGTTTATCCGCCTTGCAAAAGAAGGTGGCGGACAAGATTTTCATGGTTATGCGTGTTTATACTGCCAAACCTCGTACCAACGGAGACGGCTATAAAGGTTTGGTTCACCAACCAGATACCTCTAAGGCTCCAAGTCTAATTAACGGCTTGCAGGCTGTACGCCAGTTGCACTATCGAGTGATTACAGAGACTGGTTTGACGACAGCTGATGAGATGCTTTATCCGTCAAATCTGGTCTTGGTAGATGATTTGGTCAGCTACCATGCTGTAGGGGCTCGTTCTGTGGAAGACCAAGAGCACCGTTTTGTGGCTTCAGGAATTGATGCACCAGTGGGGATGAAAAATCCAACCTCAGGAAATCTTGGAGTCATGTTTAACGGTATCTATGCCGCCCAAAACAAACAAACCTTCCTCTTTCATGGCCAAGAAGTTGAGACTTCAGGAAATCCTTTAGCCCACGTTATACTTCGTGGCGCAGTCAATGAATATGGGAAAAATGAGCCTAACTTTTACTATGAAACCCTGCTAAATGCCATTGAACGTTATGAGACAATGGGACTTGAAAATCCTTTTATTCTCATTGACACCAACCATGATAATTCAGGTAAGCAATATATGGAGCAGATTCGAGTGGTTCGTAAGACCTTGCAAAATCGTGATTGGAATGAGAAAATCAAAAAGACAGTTCGAGGCTTTATGATTGAATCTTACCTAGCAGATGGTCGCCAAAACCAACCAGAGGTCTTTGGTTGCTCTATTACCGACCCTTGCCTAGGTTGGGAAAATACAGAGGCTTTGGTAGAAGAGATTTACGCTACCTTGACAAAATAAGTGAAAAGGATGGAGTTGGGGAATCTCAACTCCTTTTGATGAGAATGATAGTTGGACACGGAATTGACATCGAAGAATTAGCTTCGATAGAAAGCGCAGTTACACGACATGAAGGATTTGCTAAGCGCGTGCTGACCGCTAAGGAAATGGAGCGGTTTAACAGTCTTAAAGGGCGCAGACAAATCGAATATTTGGCTGGTCGCTGGTCGGCTAAAGAAGCCTTTTCCAAGGCTATGGGAACGGGTATTGGCAAGCTCGGTTTTCAGGATTTGGAAGTCTTGAACAATGAACGCGGGGCGCCTTATTTTAGTCAGTCACCATTTTCAGGAAAGATTTGGCTGTCTATCAGCCATACCGATCAGTTTGTGACAGCCAGTGTCATTTTGGAGGAAAATCATGAAAGCTAGTCCACATAGACCAACCAAGGCTCTGATTCATCTGGGAGCTATTCGACAAAATATTCAGCAAATAGGGGCTCATATCCCTGAAGGAACGCTCAAATTTGCAGTGGTCAAGGCCAATGCCTATGGGCATGGGGCTGTTGCCGTTGCGACGGCTATTCAAGATGATGTCGATGGCTTTTGCGTTTCGAATATCGATGAAGCCATTGAGCTCAGACAGGCTGGACTCAGCAAGAAAATCCTTATTCTAGGAGTTTCTGACATCGAAACTGTTGCTCTTGCTAAAGAATACGACATTACCTTGACAGTGGCTGGGCTAGAGTGGATTCAAGCACTGTTAGCTAGAGAAGAAGAACTAGCTGGATTGACAGTCCACCTCAAGATTGACTCAGGGATGGGACGGATTGGTTTTAGAGAGGCCAGTGAGGCTGAGCAGGCTCAAGACTTGCTCCAACAACACGGTGCGCATGTTGAAGGGATTTTCACCCACTTTGCTACTGCAGATGAAGAATCAGAAGCCTACTTTAATACCCAGTTAGAACGGTTTAAAGCTATTTTGGCCAGTATGAAAGGTCTTCCAGACCTGGTTCACGCAAGTAATTCAGCAACGACTCTTTGGCATGCAGAGACTATTTTCAATGCCGTCCGTATGGGAGATGCCATGTATGGTCTCAATCCAAGTGGAGAGGTTTTGAATTTGCCTTATGACTTGAAACCAGCCTTGACCTTGGAATCTGCCTTGGTTCATGTCAAGACAGTTCCAGCTGGAGCTTGCATGGGCTATGGAGCCACCTATCAGGCAGATAGCGAGCAAGTCATCGCGACCGTACCAATCGGCTATGCGGATGGTTGGACACGCGATATGCAGAATTTCTCTGTCTTAGTAGATGGCCAAGCTTGCCCCATCGTTGGGCGGGTTTCTATGGATCAAATTACCATTCGTCTGCCTAAGCTTTATCCGCTCGGAACAAAAGTAACCCTGATTGGCTCAAACGGGGACAAGGAAATCACAGCAACTCAGGTAGCGACCTACCGTGGGACCATTAATTATGAGGTGGTTTGTCTCCTCAGTGACCGCATTCCGAGAGAATATTATTAGAAAAGAAAGGAGTGGAGCATGAATCTACATCAACCCTTGCATGTCTTACCTGGTGTGGGACCAAAGTCAGCAGAGAAATACACCAAACTAGGAATTGAAAACTTGCAAGACCTCTTGCTCTACTTTCCTTTTCGTTATGAAGACTTCAAGACCAAGCAGGTGCTAGAGCTGGAGGACGGTGAAAAGGCGGTTCTGTCTGGTCAAGTCGTGACTCCTGCTAGTGTCCAGTATTATGGTTTCAAGCGTAATCGCTTGCGTTTTAGCCTTAAGCAGGGAGAAGTTGTTTTTGCGGTGAATTTCTTTAACCAACCTTATCTGGCTGACAAGATAGAGCTGGGAGCAACCCTTGCCGTATTTGGAAAATGGGACCGCGCCAAGGCTAGTCTGACAGGGATGAAGGTCCTGGCTCAGGTAGAGGATGATCTCCAGCCTGTCTATCGTCTGGCTCAAGGAATCAGTCAGGCCAGTCTGGTCAAGGTCATCAAGACGGCCTTTGATCAGGGACTGGACCTCTTGATTGAGGAAAATCTTCCCCAGTCTTTGTTGGATAAGTACAAACTCATGTCCCGTTGTCAGGCTGTTCGTGCCATGCATTTTCCCAAGGATTTGGCAGAATACAAGCAGGCCCTTCGCCGTATCAAGTTTGAGGAACTCTTTTATTTCCAAATGCAGTTGCAGACGCTCAAGTCTGAAAACAGAGTTCAAGGAAGTGGTCTGGTTCTGAACTGGTCTCAGGAAAAAGTGACAGCAGTCAAGGAAAGTCTGCCTTTTGCCCTGACTTCAGCTCAGGAAAAGAGTTTGCAGGAAATTTTGACAGACATGAAGTCCGACCACCACATGAATCGTCTCTTACAAGGTGATGTGGGGAGCGGAAAAACTGTGGTTGCTGGCTTGGCCATGTTTGCGGCGGTGACGGCTGGCTACCAGGCAGCTCTCATGGTACCAACAGAAATCCTAGCAGAGCAACACTTTGAGAGTTTGAAGGGTCTTTTTCCGGACTTGAAACTGGCTCTCTTGACAGGTTCCTTGAAAGCTGCAGAAAAAAGAGAAGTCTTGGAGACCATTGCCAAGGGTGAGGCTGATTTGATTATTGGAACCCACGCTTTGATACAAGATGGGGTGGATTATGCTCGTCTTGGTTTGATTATCATCGATGAGCAGCACCGTTTTGGTGTGGGGCAAAGGCGGATTTTACGGGAAAAAGGTGACAATCCTGATGTTCTCATGATGACGGCGACTCCTATTCCACGGACGCTGGCCATTACAGCCTTTGGGGATATGGATGTTTCCATTATCGACCAGATGCCAGCAGGGCGGAAGCCTATTGTGACGCGCTGGATCAAACATGAGCAACTGCCTCAGGTTTTGACTTGGTTAGAGGGAGAAATCCAAAAAGGTTCCCAAGCCTATGTCATCTCTCCCTTGATTGAAGAATCTGAAGCTCTGGATTTGAAAAATGCCATTGCCTTATCTGAGGAGTTGACGGCTCATTTTGCAGGTAAGGCAGAAGTGGCTCTTCTACATGGTAAGATGAAGAGTGACGAAAAAGACCAGATTATGCAGGAGTTCAAAGAGAGAAAGACGGATATTCTAGTTTCAACGACGGTTATCGAGGTCGGGGTTAATGTTCCCAATGCGACGGTTATGATTATTATGGATGCTGATCGCTTTGGCCTTAGCCAGCTTCACCAGCTCAGAGGTCGTGTCGGTCGGGGGGACAAGCAGTCCTATGCTGTTCTCGTTGCCAATCCCAAGACGGATTCTGGGAAGGACCGCATGCGCATCATGACGGAAACAACTAATGGATTTGTTCTTGCGGAAGAAGATTTGAAAATGCGTGGTTCAGGTGAGATTTTTGGAACCAGACAGTCAGGTCTTCCAGAGTTCCAAGTAGCTGATATTATCGAAGATTTTCCGATTTTAGAAGAAGCCAGAAAGGTTGCTAGCTACATTAGTTCTATAGAAGGCTGGCAAGAGGATCCAGAGTGGCGCATGATTGCTCTTCATCTGGAAAAGAAAGAACATTTAGATTAAGCTTTCTCTAAGGAAATCTTAAGCTAGCTTTCAGATTTGGCCCTTATACTAGAGTCATCAAAAAGAAACGAGGACTCTCACATGACAGTAACGATTAAAGTAAATTACCAAACCACTTTCCAAAAGAAAGAAGCAACAAAATAAGATTGAATAGAAGAAGAAAGAGCAGGGATGCTCTTTTTTGTTTAGCAATACTATGTAGACTGAAGCTTGGCAAGAGGATCCAGAATGGCGCATGATTGCCCTTCATTTGGAAAAGAAAGAACATTTAGCTTAAGCTTTCTTTAGGAAAAACTTAAGCTAGCTTTCAGGTTTGACCCTTATACTAGAGTCATCAAAAAGAAACGAGGACTCTCATATGACAGTAACGATTAAAGTAAATTACCAAACCACTTTCCAAAAGAAAGAAGCAAAAAACTAAGATTGAATAGGATAAAAAGAGCGAAGATGCTCTTTTTTCGTTTCTAAAACTACTTTCAGTCCACAATCCTAAAAGTAAGAAAATCTAAATTCATTTTCTATTTATCCTTCTTTCTTGCGTTGCTGTCTCAGATATGCTACAGTTGTGATAGCGATTACAAAACAAAAGGAGTATATTATGAAAAATCCAGCTTTGTTAGAAGAAGTCAAGACCTATAAAGGCAGGGATGGGGTTCCAGAAGACTTTGATATTTTCTGGGATGAGGAAGTGAAAAAAGTTTCCACGCTTCCAGCCTACCACTTGGAGGAAAGAGATTTCCACATTCCTCAAGTCAAGTGCTATGAGTTAACCTTTGAAGGAACCAATGCAGGTAAGGTCTATGCACGCGTCGTTCTTCCAAAGAGTGAGGAGAAAGTTCCTCTAATCTTTCATTTTCATGGTTATATGGGACGTGGCTGGGACTGGGTCGACATGCTGGCCTATACTGTGGCTGGTTACGGTGTTGTTTCCATGGACGTTCGAGGACAGTCGGGCTACTCGCAAGACGGTTTGCGTTCTCCTCTAGGAAATACAGTTAAAGGACATATCATCCGTGGTGCTGTGGAAGGTCGGGACCATCTCTTTTATAAGGATGTCTATCTGGATATTTACCAGTTGATCGAAATTATTGCTAGTCTGCCTCAGGTAGATGAGAAGCGACTTTCTAGCTATGGTGCCTCTCAAGGTGGTGCTCTAGCCTTGGTAGCGGCAGCCCTCAATCCACGGATTCAGAAAACAGTTGCCATCTATCCCTTTTTATCAGACTTTAGACGAGTGCTTGAGATTGGTAATACTAGCGAGGCTTACGACGAACTTTTTCGATATTTCAAGTTTCACGATCCCTTCCATGAAACAGAGGAGGAAATCATGGCGACCCTTGCCTATATTGATGTGAAAAATCTTGCCCATCGTATCAAGGGTGAGGTCAAGATGATTACGGGCTTGGACGACGATGTTTGCTACCCTATTACCCAGTTTGCGATTTACAACCGTTTGACCTGCGATAAGGCCTATCGTATCATGCCCGAGTATGCTCACGAAGCCATGAATGTATTTGTCAATGACCAAGTCTACAACTGGCTTTGTGGTAGTGAGATTCATTTTAAATATATGAAATGATGAATGAGAGAGTCCAGTAGCTTTCTGATATATTCCCCTTCTAGAAGATAGTGAAAAATAAAAATTCACTAGAAACTATAGGAGGAGTTTTCACCTATTTACAAATTATTGTTTATTATATGGCTAGAATTGTATGGGAAGTTCCAAATAGTTCTTCAATTCAAATTTCTACATAAGTCAGAACATATATCAAATTATATATATCTATATTTCAAAATGCCATTCTTTTTATGTTTTAAAATAATTTGATGAATGAAGATTATATCCTATAATTGCAAGCAATTCCAGCTTGTGTTATATTGTAAGAGTAAGTCTAAAACTTAAAGGAATAATATATATTAAAAATAGATTATATATTGAAAGTCGTGTAGTAGGAAGGAGGATGAAGCTGCAGGACTCATTAAGTTATTTTGAATTCAAATGCACAAATTAACTTTGAAAGTTAAAGTGAGGTAATATATGTTTGTATGTTTAAAAGGTTTAGGAAAATTCCGTAAATCCAAAGCTTATGGTTTGGTTGGTTGTTTGATATTATCCGCAGTGTTTGGCTTAGCTGCACCAGAGTTACCAGTTATTGGTGCTGGAGTTGCTTATGCTGATGTTATTCAGGGCGGTAACGATATAAAAGATGTGGAAGTTCATAGTGATGCTGCTAATGGTGTAGCAATGACCTATACCACCTATGATAGTGGAAATAGTGGTCAACAAACGGCATCAGGTAGCGGAGTTTTTGTTGCACCAAATGTGATGGTGACTGCTGCTCATAACTACTACGAGAAAAAATCTGAAGATAGCTCTGCGGTTTTACGTGGCGGGGATTCTGCTAAAAGTTATGTCGTGATGAATTCAGATACGGAGAAAATAAATAAAGTTCCTACGTCAGGTAGTACTGAAGCTGTAGCTAAAGAGTCTATTCATGCATATGATGAAAAGGCTTTTGGAAAGTCTTACGGTAATGACTTGGCAGTTGTTGTAACTAATAAAACTGTTGAAGCTATGACAAATGGAGAGGATTCACCAAGAGAGCTAAGTAAGACTGAGGTAGCTACAGGTGATTCGATTCGAATGGTTGGTTATCCTAATGACTTCACAACCTCTAATCTAAGTGAAGAAAATAGAAATCGACTAAAAGATGGAAAACCTTATGAAGTTGAAGGGAAAGTAAGTACTTTTAATAAAGAAAATGGTGCTGTTACTTACCATACGTCTGCTTTAGGTGGTTTTTCAGGTGCTCCTTTATTTAATGATAAAGGAGAAGTGGTTGGTATCCATCAACACGGAACAAATACTGCTAGTGAAGTAGAAGCCAATCGTATCGGTGGTGGTACTATCTTTACGGAAAAACATAAAGAGTGGATTCGTTCGATGGTGGATAGATATGTAATCACGGGATGGTATCTAGATGGAACGACTCGTTACTATTATGATGAAAATCATAAAGCTCTAAAAAGTGTTGAAAAAGAAATTGATGGAGCGCGCTACCGTTTCAATGATAGAGGTCAAGCAACTTTATTAAGTGGAGTTGAAAAAGGTCGAGTTCTTCTTCGTCTGGAAGATGTGAAGGGCAATCGCTTGATTGCAGACAAGGTGGTGCAAACAGGAGAAGTTGACTCACCAATCGTATTCAATTTACGACAAGATTCAGACTTTAATCGATTAGTAGGTGATTCTCCGAATGCTAAGATAGTGTCTTATAATAATCTTCCTATCAACAAGTTAGTTACGGATACTAGTTGGTCTGGTGATTATGTAAGCAAAGTGGCTCTAGGAAATACAGTTATTAAAGCTGTGTTAGACTCAGTATCTCCAAAAACCGATTTTGCTCGTACGGAGGTTGGGAAAGTTGATTTAAGTGGAACTGCAAACTTACCAAAACCAAGTGAAATAGTAAAAAATGCACCAAATGGTGAACAAAATTTCCAAGCAACTACGCATATCTTAACACCTGATGGAACAGGTTCAGCAACCCTAATTGCTCCTAATTTGTTATTAACTGTGGCACATAACTTTTTAACTGTTAATGGCTCTAAGGTTGTTACAAAATCAGGGAAAGAGAATACAGTTTATAAGGCTACGTTACCAAATGGCACTTCTATCAATTTTTCTGATGAAGAGATTGCTTATTGGAACAAAGCAGAGTCTGTTTTTGGCTTTAAAAATGATTTAGCTCTTGTTCGATTAAAAGAAGCAGTAAAAGGAGTAACTCCTGTAGAAGTCGTGAAGCAATCTGCAAAAGTTGCAGAAGGAAATACAGTTTCGGTCTATGGTTTCCCAGATAACAAGCTAAGTCCAGTTTTAGATAGTAAAGTAGTAGGAACTACTGATTTTGGTTCTGGTATAGAGGGGATTAGCTATGGAGGTACGAAACCTGGAGCATCAGGTGGTGGACTATACAATGATAAAGGTGTCTTAATCGGCGTTCATCAAAATGGGGTTATTGATAATCGTAGTGGTGGTCTAGTTTTATCAAAAGAACAATTAGATTGGGTTCGTTCCTATATTGAAGGTCAACCTAAAGAGCCAGTTTATGTGAAAGATAAAGAAGTAGCATCACATAAACAGGATTTGGATAAGGAACTAGCTGAAAAATTAGCTTCGGCAACTGACAATGGAGTTGAAATTAACAAAGAAAGCTTAAAAGAAGAGACACCAACTGACCAAGGAGGAAATTCTGAAAATCCACCAGAAGAAACTGAAAGTACAGATGAGACGGTCCTCCCTCCACGTGATTATTTTGCTAGAGATTTGAAGAATGTTAAAACAGTATTTGAAAAAGAAGACCTTGCTACGAATGCTGGAAATGGGCAAAGGGTTGACTTGGCAGAAGCGTTAGATAAGCTGAAACATCTTCAAAATGCGACTATTCATATGGAGTTTAAACCAGATGCTAATGCTCCACAATTCTATAATCTTTTCTCTGTATCAAGTGATAAGAAAAGGGATGAATATTTTAGTATGTCTGTTAATAAAGGTACTGCAATGGTAGAAGCTCGCGGAACGGATGGAAGTCATTTTTACGGAAGTTACTCAGATGCACCGCTTAAAGTAAAACCTGGTCAATGGAATTCGGTTACTTTCACAGTGGAAAGACCAAAAGCAGACCAACCAAATGGACAAGTTCGTCTATATGTAAATGGTGTATTATCTAGAACGAATACGAAATCTGGTCGTTTTATTAAAGATATGCCAGATGTCAATAAGGTTCAGATTGGAGCTACTAAAAGAGCGAACCAAACAATGTGGGGATCAAATCTTCAGGTTCGTAATCTGACTGTATATAATCGTGCCTTGACGCCTGAAGAAGTTAAAACACGTAGTCAGTTATTTGAGCGAGCAGATTTAGTCAAAACATTACCTGAAGGTGCTCAAGTTACTGACAAAAAAGATATTTTTGAAAGTGGAGTCAATGGAAAGCTCAATAAAGAGGGAATCAAGAGTTATCGAATTCCGGCTTTGCTGAAAACGGATAAGGGAACCTTGCTTGCTGCTGGAGACGAACGTCGTTTACATCATCTTGATTATGGTGATATTGGTATGGTAGTCCGCCGTAGTCAAGATAACGGACAGACTTGGGGAGATAAAATTACGATTTCTAACCTTCGTGACAATCCAGAAGCTAAGGATGCAGCTGCACCATCGCCCCTTAATATTGATATGGTTTTGGTTCAAGATCCAACAACCAAACGAATTTTTTCAGTTTATGATATGTTCCCAGAAGGGCGAGCAGTTTTTGGTATGCCAGATAACCCAGAAAAGGCTTATGAACAGATAGGAGATAAAACCTATCAGATCCTCTACAAGCAAGGTGAGACAGAACATTATACTCTAAGAGAGAATGGGGACATTTTCAATTCACAAAACCAAAAAACAAACTACCGAGTTGTGGTAAATCCGACAGAGGCTGGATATAAAGATAAGGGAAATCTTTATAAAGATAAAGAACTGGTTGGAAATATCTACTTTAAATCAAGTGCTAAAAATCCATTTAGAGTAGCCAATACAAGCTATTTGTGGATGTCTTATAGTGATGATGATGGGCAGACTTGGTCTGCACCAAGAGATATTACACCGGGTATTCGTCAAGATTGGATGAAATTCCTTGGAACAGGCCCTGGTACAGGTATTGTATTACGTACAGGTGAGCATAAGGGGCGGATATTGGTACCTGCTTACACCACAAACAATATTTCGCATTTAGGTGGTTCACAGTCTTCGCGTTTGATTTACTCAGATGATCATGGAGTAACTTGGCATGCTGGAGAAGCACCAAATGATAACCGACCTGTAGGAAATGGAGTTATTCATTCATCTACGATGAATAATGGCGGTGCACAAAATACAGAATCAACTGTTCTCCAATTAAATAATGGCGATGTCAAACTTTTCATGCGTGGTTTAACTGGAGATCTTCAGGTTGCTACTAGTAAAGATGGTGGCGTTACTTGGGAGAAAACAATCAAACGTTATCCAGAAGTGAAAGATGCCTATGTGCAAATGTCAGCTATTCATACGATGCATGATGGGAAAGAATATGTTCTTCTTAGCAATGCTGCTGGACCAGGACGTGAACGAAAAGATGGTCTAGTTCATTTGGCACATGTTGAAAAGAATGGCGAGTTAACTTGGTTGAAACATAATCTGATTCAAGGTGGGGAATTTGCTTATAATTCACTGCAAGAATTGGGGAACGGTGAGTATGGTTTGTTATACGAACACAGGGAAAATGGTCAAAACTACTATACCTTATCGTATAAAAAATTCAATTGGGATTTTGTGAGCAAAGATTTTCTTTCCCCAACAGAAGTTAGAGTAAATCAAGTGCTTGAAATGGGGAAAGGCGTTATTGGTCTTGAGTTTGATTCAGAAGTTTTGGTAAACCAAGCCCCTACTTTGCGATTAGCGAATGGAAGTACAGCCGTCTTTATGACTCAGTATGATTCAAAAACTCTTTTGTTTGCGGCAAATAAGAAAGATGTCGGTCAGGAAATTACTGGTATAGCTGACGGTAGTATTGAAAGTATACACAATTTGACAGTCAACCTTGCTGGAGCTGGAATTCCTGGCGGAATAAATGCTGTGGATAGTGCAACTTATGATATCAAAGATTATACAGGTGACTTGGGGACATCTGGTGAGGATGCAGCACCAATAATGGAGCACCCTGAATTCACAGGCGGAGTAAATGGCGAGTCTCTTGTTACAGAAGTTCCAGAATATCAAGGTATTCTATCAACAGTAGGTGAGGATGCAGCCCCAATAGTGGAGCGCCCTGAGTTTAGAGGTGGAGTAAATGGCGAATCTCTTGTTGCAGCAGTTCCAGAATACCAAGGTTTTGTATCAACAGTAGGTGAGGATGCAGCACCAATAGTGGAGCACCCTGAATTTAGAGGCGGAGTAAATGGCGAATCTCTTGTTGCAGAAGTTCCAGAATACCAAGGTCTTGTATCAACAGTAGGTGAAGATGCAGCGCCAAAAGTAGAGCACTCTGAGTTCACAGGTGGAGTCAATTCTGCACTTGCTCTTTTTGAGGAAAAAGAGGACTATCGTGGTGGAGTAAATGCAGTAGCTAGTGCTGTTCATGATATAGAAGATTATATAGGACCATTAGCTACAGCAGGAGATTCAGTAGTAAAATCTACTGATAAACAAGTAGATAATAGAGAAAGTGAAAATGAAGCAAACTCTAATCAAGTTATCCAAGGTCTTGCTCGTTCGCAACGTATTTTCAAAAATGAAGCAGGCAGCGTTCAAATCCAAGCTTCAGATGAAGTTTTGAAAAATGTTAAAACTGTACAAATAGAGGAAGTAAAAGTTAGCGGTTTCGATTCATTAAACTATAAAGCGTTTGATATCAAATTGAAGGATGCAAATGGCCGATATGTTCAACCTAAAGGGAAAGTCCTTGTTACTTTTGCTACGGATCAGTCTGTTGAAAATGTTTATTATGTTGATTCAGAAGGAAATTTACATTCTCTCGAGTTCGTACAAAAAGATGGAAAGATCAATTTCGAGACAAATCATTTTAGTATCTATGCTATGACTTTCCGACTCTCTGTCAATAATCTAGCACTTGATAATCCTACAAAAGATAAAAAAGAAGAGGAGATTGTACCATCACCTAAATTTTTATCTACAAATGAGAACTCAGGATTTAACCAATCAGAGAATAAAATAAGTAACAATGAACAAGCTATATTACCAAATACAGGTGAGTCTGATTCATTACTAACAATCTTATTTGGTTTTGTAGGAGTGTTTCTTGGAGCAATGATTTCTTATAAGCGAAAAGACAGTTAATTTGTCTTCAGTTGTTCTTTGAACTTTTATGTTCATATAAAGTAAACCAGTCTAGAGTCCTGTAAAAAGATGAGAATTCTAGACTGGTTTTATAATAAGATTTGTAATTGTGAGTAATAGATACGGATATTTATGTTATCTGAAACTACTTTCAGAAACAGCTGTTCTATAAAATACTTTTGAAACTGGAATCTATCCTACTACAAAGTATTGAAAGCGCTTCACAAATGATATATAATAAACTCATAAGAACAAAGAAAAGGAGGAAAGAGGATGCCACAGATTACTAAAGAAGCCTTGATTGCCCAAATCAAAGATGGAATCATCGTTTCTTGTCAGGCCCTTCCTCACGAACCGCTTTATACAGAAGCGGGAGGAGTCATTCCCTTGTTGGTCAAAGCGGCTGAGCAAGGTGGAGCAGTCGGTATCCGAGCAAACAGTGTTCGCGATATCAAGGAAATCAAGGAGGTTACAAACCTTCCAATCATTGGGATAATTAAACGAGATTATCCACCGCAAGAGCCCTTCATCACGGCTACGATGAAAGAAGTTGATGAATTGGCAGAACTCGACATCGAGGTGATTGCTCTGGATTGTACCAAGCGTGAACGCTATGATGGTTTGGAGATCCAAGAGTTCATTCGTCAGGTTAAGGAGAAATATCCTAACCAGCTCTTGATGGCTGATACAAGTACTTTTGAAGAAGGACTAGTAGCTGTTGAAGCAGGAATTGACTTTGTCGGAACAACCTTATCAGGATACACATCTTACAGTCCAAAAGTGGATGGCCCTGATTTTGAATTAATCAAAAAACTCTGTGATGCAGGTGTGGATGTCATTGCAGAAGGAAAAATTCATACACCAGAACAAGCCAAACAAATCCTTGGATATGGAGTGAGAGGCATCGTTGTTGGTGGCGCTATTACTAGACCAAAAGAGATTACAGAACGTTTCGTTGCTGGTCTTAAATAACACAATCTTAAAACAGAGGAGAGTGGTGGATGCGTCGAACAAAATGAAAACGTATACAGATGCAAACTTGCTCATTATCCAATATGGATACGCTTATAAATAGGAGAATACAAATGAAATTTAGAAAACTAGCTTGTACAGTACTTGCGGGTGCTGCGATTCTTGGCCTTGCTGCATGTGGAAATTCTGGTGGAAGTAAAGATGCTGGAAAATCTGGTGGCGATAGCGGAAAAACAGAAATCACTTGGTGGGCATTCCCAGTCTTCACTCAAGAAAAAACTGGTGACGGTGTTGGAACATATGAAAAATCAATCATCGAAGCGTTTGAAAAAGCAAATCCAGATGTAAAAGTGAAATTGGAAACCATCGACTTCAAGTCAGGGCCTGAAAAAATCACAACAGCTATCGAAGCTGGAACTGCACCAGACGTACTCTTTGACGCACCAGGACGTATCATCCAATACGGTAAAAATGGTAAATTGGCTGAGTTGAATGATATTTTCACAGATGAATTTGTCAAAGATGTTAATAACGAAAATATCGTACAAGCAAGTAAAGCTGGAGACAAAGCTTACATGTATCCAATCAGTTCAGCTCCATTCTACATGGCTATGAACAAGAAAATGTTGGAAGAAGCTGGAGTTGCAAACCTTGTAAAAGAAGGTTGGACAACTGATGATTTTGAAAAAGTTTTGAAAGCGCTTAAAGATAAAGGATATACACCAGGTTCATTGTTCAGTTCTGGTCAAGGGGGAGACCAAGGAACACGTGCCTTCATCTCTAACCTTTATGGAGGTTCTGTAACAGATAAAGATGTGACCAAATATACAACTGATGATCCTAAATTCGTCAAAGGTCTTGAGAAAGCAGCTGGCTGGATCAAAGACGGTTTGTTGAACAACGGTTCACAATTTGACGGTGGAGCAGATATCCAAAACTTTGCGAACGGTCAAACATCTTACACAATCCTTTGGGCACCAGCTCAAAACGGTATCCAAGCTAAACTCTTGGAAGCAAGTAAAGTAGAAGTGGTAGAAGTACCATTCCCATCAGATTCAGGCAAACCAGCTCTTGAATACCTTGTAAACGGATTTGCAGTATTCAACAACAAAGACGACAAGAAAGTTGCAGCATCTAAGAAATTCATCCAATTTATCGCGGATGATAAAGAATGGGGTCCAAAAGACGTTGTTCGTACAGGTGCCTTCCCAGTTCGTACTTCATTTGGCAAACTTTATGATGACAAACGTATGGAAACAATCAGTGGTTGGACTAAATACTACTCACCATACTACAACACTATCAATGGTTTTGCTGAAATGAGAACACTTTGGTTCCCAATGTTGCAATCTGTATCAAATGGTGACGAAAAACCAGCGGATGCTTTGAAAGCCTTCACTGAAAAAGCTAACGAAACAATTAAAAAAGCTACAAAACAATAAGCACTAAATCAGATTGATCCCTCCCTTTTCCCTGTGCATAGTCTATGTAAGAAAAGGGAGGATTTTGTTTGAAATGTAAGGAACTGTCACGAAATTAAAATGAAGTTCTTACATAAGCGAATCTTAAAAAATTTCATTTTGATTTTAAAACAGTTCAAGAAAGTCAAAAAATTATTCTATTTGAAAGAGAGGTGCCGACTGTGAAAGTCAATAAAATTCGTATGCGGGAAACAGTGATTTCCTACGCTTTCCTAGCACCAGTGTTGTTCTTCTTTGTCATCTTTGTATTGGCTCCTATGGTGATGGGATTCATTACAAGTTTCTTTAATTACTCTATGACAAACTTTGAGTTTGTAGGCTTAAATAACTATATCCGTATGTTTAAAGACCCTGTCTTTATGAAGTCTTTGATTAACACGGTTATCCTGGTTATTGGATCTGTACCAGTTGTTGTTCTATTTTCACTCTTTGTAGCATCGCAAACTTATCATCAAAATGCCATTGCCAGATCCTTCTACCGTTTCGTCTTCTTCCTTCCTGTTGTAACAGGTAGCGTTGCCGTAACAGTTGTTTGGAAATGGATCTATGACCCACTATCAGGGATTCTAAACTTTGTCCTCAAGTCAAGTCATATCATCAGCCAGAACATTTCTTGGCTGGGAGACAAACACTGGGCTTTGATGGCGATTATGATTATCCTTTTGACAACTTCAGTTGGTCAGCCGATTATCCTTTATATCGCTGCTATGGGAAATATCGACAATTCATTGGTTGAAGCGGCACGTGTCGACGGTGCAACTGAATTTCAAGTTTTCTGGAAGATTAAATGGCCAAGCCTTCTTCCAACAACTCTCTATATCGCAATCATCACAACAATTAACTCATTCCAATGTTTTGCCTTGATTCAGTTGTTGACATCAGGTGGTCCAAACTACTCTACAAGTACCCTTATGTACTACCTATACGAAAAAGCCTTCCAATTGACAGAGTATGGCTATGCAAACACAATTGGTGTCTTCTTGGCAGTCATGATTGCAATCGTAAGTTTTGTTCAATTTAAAGTACTTGGAAACGACGTAGAATACTAAAGAAAGGAGACAGCTATGCAATCTACAGAAAAAAAACCATTAACAGCCTTTACTGTTATTTCAACAATCATTTTGCTCTTGTTGACTGTGCTGTTCATCTTTCCATTCTACTGGATTTTGACAGGGGCATTCAAATCACAACCTGATACAATCGTTATTCCTCCTCAGTGGTTCCCTAAAATGCCAACCATGGAAAACTTCCAACAACTCATGGTGCAAAACCCTGCTATGCAATGGATGTGGAACTCAGTATTTATCTCATTGGTAACCATGTTCTTAGTCTGTGCGACTTCATCTCTAGCAGGTTATGTATTGGCTAAAAAACGTTTCTATGGTCAACGTATCCTATTTGCCATCTTCATCGCTGCTATGGCTCTTCCAAAACAAGTTGTCCTTGTACCATTGGTACGTATCGTCAACTTCATGGGAATCCATGATACACTTTGGGCAGTTATCTTGCCTTTGATTGGATGGCCATTTGGGGTCTTCCTCATGAAACAATTCAGCGAAAACATCCCTACAGAATTGCTTGAATCAGCTAAAATCGACGGTTGTGGTGAGATTCGTACCTTCTGGAGCGTCGCCTTCCCAATTGTGAAACCAGGATTTGCAGCCCTTGCAATCTTTACCTTCATCAATACTTGGAACGACTACTTCATGCAGTTGGTTATGTTGACTTCACGTCAAAACTTGACTATCTCACTCGGGGTTGCGACTATGCAAGCCGAAATGGCAACCAACTATGGTTTGATCATGGCAGGGGCTGCTCTTGCAGCCGTGCCAATCGTAACAGTCTTCCTAGTCTTCCAAAAATCCTTCACTCAGGGTATTACTATGGGAGCGGTCAAAGGTTAAGAAAAGTAAACTGGTGTGTCAAGATGACGGAAGTGGTCTTGGCATACTATGGAAATATAGAGTTATAAGTGTCTACAAAATGGAGGGTATGGAGTTACTTTATGAAGTTTTGTTAGACACTTATCAACTTAAGAATGATTTTAGTTAACTATCAGAAACGAAGGAAAGAGTATGATTTTTGACGATTTGAAAAACATTACCTTTTACAAAGGGATTCATCCCAATCTAGACAAGGCTATCGACTATCTCTATCAACATCGTAAAGATTCTTTCGAACTAGGTAAGTATGAAATTGACGGAGACAAGGTCTTTCTGGTTGTGCAGGAAAATGTCCTTAATCAAGCTGAAAATGATCAATTTGAGCATCATAAGAACTATGCAGATTTGCATTTGCTGGTAGAAGGACATGAATATTCGAGCTACGGTTCACGTATCAAAGATGAAGCAGTAGCATTCGACGAAGCGAGTGACATTGGCTTTGTTCATTGTCATGAAAAATACCCACTCTTGTTGGGTTATCACAATTTTGCGATTTTCTTCCCAGGAGAACCACACCAGCCAAATGGCTATGCAGGTATGGAAGAGAAGGTTCGCAAATATCTTTTTAAAATTTTGATTGATTAAAAAATCAGGAGGAGCAAACATGGCACAAAAAGGAGTAAGCCTTATCAAGGCAGCATTTGATACAGACAACTTTCTCATGCGTTTTAGTGAAAAGGTCTTGGATATCGTCACAGCCAATCTTCTTTTTGTTGTCTCTTGCTTGCCCATCGTAACGATTGGAGTGGCTAAAATCAGCCTCTACGAGACCATGTTTGAGATTAAGAAGAGTAGACGTGTGCCTGTCTTTAAAATCTATCTAAGAGCTTTCAAGCAAAATCTGAAACTAGGTCTTCAGCTAGGTCTGCTTGAGTTGGGCATTGTTTTGTTGAGTCTTCTAGACCTCTATATCTTTTGGGGGCAGACAGCTATGCCTTTCCAAATGGTGAAAGCTATTTGTCTAGGGATTCTTATCTTCCTCACTATCGTGATGCTGGCTAGCTATCCAATCGCTGCGCGCTATGATTTAACTTGGAAAGAAGTGTTACAAAAAGGGCTGATCTTGGCAAGTTTTAACTTTCCTTGGTTCTTCCTCATGTTAGCCATTCTTATCCTCATTGTGATGGTTCTTTATCTGTCAGCCTTCAGTCTACTTTTAGGTGGTTCAGCCTTCCTGCTTTTTGGATTTGGACTATTGGTCTTTATCCAGACTGGATTGATGGAGAAAATTTTTGCAAAATATCAATAGGATGGCTTGTTTCTGAAACTACTTTCAAGCCATAAACATTTCAAAATTCATATCGAAACTAAAATCTAAGTGTACACCAGATGTTGAAAGCGTTTTTCACAAGGTGTATACTAAACACGTAAAGAATAAATTCTGCTTCTGGCAGAAAAAAAGAAATCTTAGGAGAAAATCTATGTCAGATTTAAAAAAATACGAAGGTGTCATTCCAGCCTTCTACGCATGTTATGATGATCAAGGAGAAGTAAGCCCAGAACGTACACGTGCCTTGGTTCAATACTTCATTGATAAAGGTGTTCAAGGTCTTTATGTCAATGGTTCTTCTGGTGAATGTATCTACCAAAGCGTTGAAGACCGCAAATTGATTTTGGAAGAAGTCATGGCAGTTGCCAAAGGGAAATTGACCATCATCGCTCACGTAGCTTGCAACAATACCAAAGATAGTATGGAACTTGCTCGCCACGCAGAAAGCTTGGGTGTAGATGCCATTGCAACGATTCCACCGATTTACTTCCGCTTGCCAGAATACTCAGTTGCTAAATACTGGAATGATATCAGTTCTGCAGCTCCAAACACAGACTACGTTATCTACAACATTCCTCAATTGGCAGGAGTAGCTTTGACTCCAAGTCTCTACACTGAAATGTTGAAGAATCCACGTGTCATCGGTGTTAAGAACTCTTCTATGCCTGTTCAAGATATCCAAACATTTGTGAGTCTTGGTGGAGAAGATCATATCGTCTTTAACGGTCCAGATGAGCAGTTCTTAGGTGGTCGTCTAATGGGAGCTAAAGCTGGTATCGGTGGTACTTATGGTGCTATGCCAGAACTCTTCTTGAAACTCAATCAGTTGATTGCGGACAAAGACCTAGAAACAGCGCGTGAATTGCAGTATGCTATCAACGCAATCATTGGCAAACTCACTGCTGCACATGGAAATATGTACGGTGTGATTAAAGAAGTCTTGAAAATCAATGAAGGTTTGAACATTGGTTCTGTTCGTTCACCATTGACACCAGTGACTGAAGAAGATCGCCCAGTTGTAGAAGCAGCTGCTCAATTGATTCGTGAAACCAAGGAGCGCTTCCTCTAATCCATAAGGAGGTATTTATGACACACTACGTTGCAATTGATATCGGTGGAACAAATATCAAATATGGTTTGATCGACCAAGAAGGCCAACTTGTTGAATCGCATGAAATGCCAACTGAGGCGCATAAAGGTGGACCTCATATCTTACAAAAGACCAAAGATATCGTAGCCAGCTATTTAGAACAAGGCCCAGTAGCAGGTGTTGCTATTTCTTCTGCGGGGATGGTGGATCCAGCTAAGGGTGAGATTTTCTATGCTGGGCCTCAGATTCCCAACTATGCAGGAACTCAGTTTAAGAAGGAAATCGAGACTAGCTTTAATATTCCTTGCGAGATTGAAAATGATGTCAACTGTGCAGGTTTGGCTGAAGCGGTATCTGGTTCAGGCAAGGGAGCGAGTGTGACACTTTGCTTGACTATTGGAACAGGTATTGGTGGTTGCTTGATTATGGATGGGAAAGTCTTCCATGGATTTAGCAATTCAGCTTGTGAAGTCGGTTATATGCACATGCAGGATGGTGCTTTCCAAGACCTCGCCTCTACGACAGCCTTGGTGGAGTATGTAGCAGCAGGCCATGGCGATCCAGTTGAACAGTGGAATGGCCGACGCATTTTCAAGGAAGCTACTGAAGGAAACAAGATCTGTATGGCTGGTATTGACCGCATGGTAGACTACCTTGGAAAAGGTCTGGCAAATATTTGCTACGTTGCCAATCCAGAAGTAGTCATTCTCGGTGGCGGTATCATGGGACAAGAGGCGATCCTCAAACCGAAGATTCGCACAGCTTTAAAAGATGCCTTAGTGCCAAGCCTAGCAGAAAAAACACGATTAGAATTTGCCCATCACCAAAACACAGCAGGTATGTTAGGTGCCTACTATCATTTCAAGACAAAACAATCCTAGTTTGGCTTAGCCAAACTAGGATTTTCTAATAAAGTTCCCTTGACTTTCTTTATAATTGTGAGATAATAAAGAAAATATATAAAGGAATTATATAAAATGGCTATAGCAAATTCAAGTAAAGTTGTGACCTTCCAAGCTAATAGAGAATTAGTAAATGATGCAATGGAAGTGTTAAAAGAAAAAAATCTCTCTCTTTCATCGGCACTCAGATTATTTTTAAAGAATGTTGCCGTAACAAATGAAGTAGATTTACTGAGTGAAGAGGAATTAGAGAAGGAGTATTTGTTTAGACAATTACAAGCAGAAGTTCAAGAAAGTTATGCCAAGATCGAGGCTGGAAATTACTTGACAGATGAGGATGTCGTGACACGCTATGAATTATAAAAGATATAGGATTTTGTATTCTCCTAGAGTGATTGATAGTCTGGATAAAATATATCAGTATATAGCGGAGGAAATTGGTTCAGTAGAGGCTGCGAGACGAAAAGTAGCCAATATTAGAAAAGATATTAATCGGCTAGAAATTTTCCCCCAAGCTGGATTTGATGCCGATGAAAAATTTGGTAAGAAATTAGATCCTCACTACCAAACGCGAGGATTGACCTTGAGTAAGGATTACATCGTATTATATACAATTGTTGAGGATACCGTAAGGCTTGCTTATTTACTCCCTTCAAAAAGTGATTACATGAAATTATTTAAGACTAAGTCAAGATACGACTAATTCATAATCTAGAAGAGGTATGTTTGGTGATGAATAAAAATCCTAGTTTGGTTCAGCCAAACTAGGATTTTCTGATACGTTTTTGTCTACGATAGCCGTTGAGTTTCTTATTTTCCCAATAGCTATTAAAGATTTTTTCCTTGCTCTCACGATTGATTTCTAAAAAGTAGGCATAAATCAAATCTATAAAGAAGAGCATAGGGAGTTGAGCGGATATTCGTTGAATGTAGGAAGATTGGCTGTGGCTAGCAACAAGAACAGTCTCTGTATAGGTCTGGCTATCTTTATTGGGAACACTTGAAAAGAGTACAGTCTTTGCCCCCATCTCCTTAGCGTCTAATAGACTATCTAAAATAGAGGGAGTTGTGCCAGAGAGTGAGAAACCAAGTACGAGACAATTTTCGTCCATAATACTGGTTGTCCAGGCAAAGCCGTCTCGATCGGTCAAAGCTTCGCAGACCACACCCAGACGCATGAAGCGCAATTTCATTTCACGAGCAACAAGGCCAGAACTCCCTGTTCCGAAGAAGTAGACACGCTCAGCATCTTCGATTAGCTGGGCAATTCGCTCTAGTTGTTCTTCGTCAATCAAGTCCTGTGTTTGTTCCCTCATATTGCTATAACTTCTGAGGACTCGTTTGGTCAGTGGACTGTGCTTGGAGACTTGGTTGGCTTGATTTTCTGCCTGATGTTGGTATTGGAAAATGAATTCTCGGTAGCCAGTAAAGCCACACTTTTTAGCAAAGCGGGTCAAAGCAGCTTGGGAGATATGTAATTTTTGGGTGACTTGTTGAGAAGATAAATCATCTGTAATCGTTTCAGCTTGCAAAAAATAGCGAGCGATTTCTTGCTCAAGGTCTGTCATTTCTTCAAAATGTGAATCAATGACAGTTGCGATATCTGGTTTGTCCATAGGGAAGGCTCCTTTAAATGAGTCGTATTGGAAAAAGACTAGATTATTGAACTTTTACATTCATTATAACATATAATATAGGGATGAATAAATAAAAACGTATCTTACCGTAAAAACGAAAAAAGCTTCTTTCTTTTCCATAATTTTCTGCTCAAATTGTGGTACAATTAAGAGTAAGATTTTAATTATACTCTTCGAAAATCCAATTCAAACTGCGTCAGCTTTATCGGCAACCTCAAAGCTGTACTTTGAGCAACCTGCGGCTAGCTTCCTAGTTTGCTCTTTGATTTTCATTGAGTATTAGAAATGAGACTGATTTGTATGAGAAAATTTAACAGCCATTCGATTCCGATTCGGCTTAATTTATTGTTTTCAATCGTCATTTTACTTTTTATGACCATTATTGGTCGTTTGTTGTATATGCAGGTTTTGAACAAGGATTTTTACGAAAAAAAGCTAGCCTCAGCTAGTCAGACCAAGGTCACAACCAGTTCTGCCCGTGGGGAAATCTATGATGCTAGTGGAAAACCTTTGGTAGAAAATACTTTAAAGCAGGTTGTTTCCTTTACGCGTAGTAATAAAATGACGGCTAAAGATCTGAAAGAAATCGCTAGTCAGTTACTGGGATATGTGAGCATCACTTCGCCAAATTTGACAGAACGCCAGCTGGCAGATTACTATTTGGCTGATCCTGAAATCTATAAAAAAACAGTAGAGGCTCTCCCAAGTGAGAAACGCTTGGATTCAGATGGCAATCGCCTATCCGAATCAGAACTGTATAACAATGCGGTCGATAGCGTTCAAGCGAGTCAACTAAACTATACAGAGGATGAAAAGAAAGAAATCTATCTTTTTAGTCAGTTAAATGCCGTTGGAAACTTCGCGACAGGAACCATTGTGACAGATGCCTTGACAGATACCCAGATTGCTCTGATTGCCTCTGCTTCGAAACAATTACCCGGCGTCAGCATCTCAACTTCATGGGATCGAAAAGTTCTAGAAACTTCCCTTTCTTCTATAGTAGGTAGTGTATCCAGTGAAAAAGCTGGTCTCCCAGCGGAAGAAGCAGATGCTTATCTTAAAAAAGGTTATTCTCTAAATGATCGTGTGGGGACCTCTTATCTAGAAAAGCAATACGAGGAAACCTTGCAAGGTAAACGCTCAGTGAAGGAAATTCATCTAGATAAGTACGGTAATATGGAAAGTGTCGAAAATATCGAAGATGGTACCAAAGGGAATAATATTAAACTGACCATTGATTTGGCCTTCCAAGATAGCGTGGATGCTCTGCTGAAAAGTTATTTTAATTCAGAGTTGGGAAATGGTGGGGCCAAGTATTCTGAAGGTGTGTATGCAGTTGCCCTGAACCCAAAAACAGGTGCTGTGTTATCCATGTCAGGGATCAAACATGACCTGACAACGGGAGAGTTGACGCCTGATTCCTTGGGAACGGTAACCAATGTCTTTGTCCCAGGTTCGGTTGTCAAAGCAGCGACCATCAGCTCTGGTTGGGAAAATGGAGTCTTGTCAGGAAACCAGACCTTGACAGACCAGTCCATTGTCTTTCAAGGTTCAGCCCCAATTAATTCTTGGTATACTGCCTTTTCTGTGCCAATGCCGATTACGGCAGTTCAGGCTCTAGAGTATTCATCCAATAGTTATATGGTCCAAACAGCCTTAGGTCTTATGGGGCAGACCTATCAACCTAATATGTTTGTCGGCACCAGCAATCTAGAGTCTGCTATGGGGAAACTGCGTTCAACCTTTGGCGAATATGGCTTGGGGTCTGCGACCGGGATTGACCTACCAGATGAATCTACTGGATTTATTCCTAAAGACTATGATTTTGCCAATTACATCACCAATGCCTTTGGGCAGTTTGATAACTATACGCCGATGCAGTTGGCTCAGTATGTGGCAACGATTGCAAATGATGGTGTTCGTGTGGCTCCTCGTATTGTTGAAGGTATTTATGGCAATAATGATAAGGGAGGATTAGGTGACTTGATTCAGCAACTGCAACCGACAGAGATGAATAAGGTCAATATATCCGACTCTGATATGAGCATCTTGCACCAAGGTTTTTATCAGGTTGCTCATGGGACTAGTGGATTGACAACTGGCCGTGCCTTTTCAAATGGTGCCTTGGTATCCATTAGCGGAAAAACGGGTACAGCCGAAAGCTATGTGGCAGATGGTCAGCAAGCAACCAATACCAATGCGGTTGCCTATGCCCCATCTGATAATCCCCAAATCGCTGTTGCAGTGGTCTTTCCTCATAATACCAATCTAACAAATGGTGTAGGACCTTCCATTGCGCGTGACATTATCAATCTGTATCAAAAATACCATCCAATGAACTAGAAAGGAAATTATGCTTTATCCAACACCCATTGCCAAGCTGATTGACAGTTATTCTAAGTTACCAGGTATCGGGATTAAGACGGCTACGCGTTTGGCCTTTTATACGATTGGGATGTCTGATGATGATGTCAATGAATTTGCGAAAAATCTCCTTTCTGCTAAGAGAGAATTGACCTACTGTTCAATTTGTGGTCGATTGACTGATGATGATCCTTGCTCTATCTGTACCGATCCAACTCGTGACCAGACAACGATTTTGGTGCTAGAGGATAGTCGTGATGTGGCGGCTATGGAGAATATCCAAGAATACCATGGACTCTATCATGTCTTGCATGGACTCATTTCTCCCATGAATGGTATCAGTCCAGATGATATCAATCTCAAGAGCCTCATGACTCGTCTTATGGATAGTGAGGTTTCAGAAGTAATTGTGGCGACTAATGCCACAGCAGATGGGGAAGCGACATCGATGTATCTTTCTCGTTTGCTCAAGCCAGCTGGAATCAAAGTTACTCGTCTGGCACGAGGCCTCGCTGTGGGAGCAGATATCGAGTATGCGGACGAAGTCACACTCTTACGAGCCATTGAAAATCGGACAGAGTTGTAAGTTTAGACAAATTAACGCACTCAATTCATTTATAAAAAATCAAGGAGGCTGAAAATCGTTCATATCGGCCTCTTTTTGTATAGTATGATGAGTAGTGTCAGGTTCAAGTTTTAAAAAAACAATCAAATATGATATACTAAAGAGCGAGTATTCTAGTAGAATTAGGACAAATAATATGAAACAAACGATTATTCTTTTATATGGTGGACGGAGTGCGGAACGCGAAGTCTCTGTCCTTTCAGCTGAAAGTGTCATGCGTGCGGTCAATTATGACCGTTTCACAGTCAAGACTTTCTTCATCAGCCAGTCAGGTGACTTTATCAAAACGCAAGAATTTAGTCAGACTCCGGGGCAAGAAGACCGTCTCATGACCAATGAAACTATTGATTGGGATAAGCGGGTTGCACCAAGTGCTATCTACGAAGAAGGTGCAGTGGTCTTTCCAGTCCTTCATGGTCCGATGGGAGAAGATGGCTCTGTTCAAGGATTCTTGGAAGTTTTGAAAATGCCTTACGTTGGTTGCAACATCTTGTCATCCAGTCTTGCCATGGATAAAATCACGACCAAGCGTGTTCTAGAATCTGCCGGTATTGCCCAAGTTCCTTACGTGGCTATCGTTGAAGGTGATGATGTGACTGCTAAAATTGTTGAAGTGGAAGAAAAATTGACTTATCCAGTCTTCACCAAACCATCAAACATGGGTTCAAGTGTCGGTATTTCTAAGTCTGAAAATCAAGAAGCACTCCGTCAAGCTTTGAAACTTGCCTTCCAATATGACAGCCGTGTCTTGGTTGAGCAAGGAGTGAATGCCCGTGAAATCGAGGTTGGCCTCTTGGGGAACTACGATGTCAAAAGCACGCTACCAGGGGAAGTTGTCAAAGATGTTGCCTTTTATGACTACGATGCCAAGTATATTGATAACAAGATTACTATGGATATCCCAGCTAAAATTAGTGATGATGTGGTAGCTGTCATGCGTCAAAATGCAGAAACAGCCTTCCGTGCGATTGGTGGCCTCGGTCTCTCTCGTTGCGATTTCTTCTATACAGATAAGGGCGAGATTTTCCTAAATGAGCTCAATACCATGCCAGGTTTTACCCAGTGGTCTATGTATCCACTACTTTGGGACAATATGGGAATCAGCTACCCTGACCTAATCGAGCATTTGGTTGACCTTGCTAAGCAAAGTTTTGACAAGCGCGAAGCGCATTTGCTATAAAAATGAAAGAGAGGGTAGAAGCCAGAACCGTCACTGCAAGGTGATCAGAGTTCTAGGACTTCAACCCTTTTTAAAGGAGTAGAAATGAAATTAACGATCCATGAAGTTGCCCAAGCTGTTGGAGCTAAAAATGATGTTAGTCTTTTTGCGGATGCTCAGTTAGAAAAGGCTGAGTTTGATAGTCGTTTGATTGGGACTGGAGATTTATTTGTGCCACTTAAAGGTGCGCGTGACGGTCACGACTTTATCGAAACAGCTTTTGAAAATGGTGCAGCAGTAACCTTGTCTGAGAAAGAGGTCGCAAATCATCCTTACATTCTAGTAGACGATGTGTTGACTGCCTTTCAACAACTAGCTGCCTACTATCTTGAGAAAACGGCTGTTGATGTCTTTGCTGTTACAGGTTCGAATGGTAAGACGACGACCAAGGATATGTTGGCGCACTTGCTATCAACAACCTACAAGACCTACAAAACTCAAGGCAATTACAATAACGAGATTGGGCTTCCCTACACGGTTCTCCATATGCCTGAAGGGACAGAAAAGTTGGTTTTGGAGATGGGGCAGGATCACTTGGGAGATATTCATCTCTTGTCAGAATTGGCTCATCCAAAAACAGCCATCGTGACCTTGGTTGGAGAGGCTCATTTAGCATTTTTCAAAGACCGTTCGGAAATTGCCAAAGGGAAATTGCAAATTGCAGATGGTATGGCATCGGGTTCTTTGCTTTTGGCACCAGCCGACCCGATTGTAGAGGACTACTTGCCAACAGATAAAAAGGTGGTCCGTTTTGGGGTAGAAGCAGAGCTGGAAATTACAGACTTGATAGAGCGTAAGGATAGTCTGACCTTTAAGGCTAATTTCTTGGAACAAGCCCTTGATTTGCCAGTGACTGGTAAGTACAATGCTACTAATGCTATGATTGCGTCCTATGTTGCCCTACAAGAAGGAGTTTCAGAAGAGCAAATTCGTCAGGCCTTCCAAAATCTTGAATTGACGCGTAACCGTACTGAGTGGAAGAAAGCAGCCAATGGAGCAGATATTTTGTCTGACGTATACAATGCCAATCCAACTGCTATGAAGCTGATTTTAGAGACTTTTTCGGCCATTCCAGCCAACGAAGGAGGCAAGAAAATTGCTGTTCTAGCAGACATGAAGGAACTTGGTGACCAGTCTGTTCAACTCCATAATCAGATGATTTTGAGCCTCTCGCCAGATGTACTGGATACCGTTATTTTTTATGGAGAAGATATCGCAGAATTGGCCCAACTGGCTAGTCAAATGTTCCCAATCGGACACGTTTATTACTTCAAGAAAACAGAAGACCAGGACCAATTTGAAGACCTAGTTAAGCAGGTCAAGGAAAGCCTTGGGGCTCATGATCAAATCTTGCTCAAAGGCTCTAACTCTATGAACCTAGCCAAGTTGGTAGAAAGTTTAGAACATGAAGACAAGTGATTTTGTCAAGTATTTGCAAAGAATGATTGCCATTACAGATACTGGATTAACCTTTACAAAGGATCCGTTTGACCGTGAGCGCTATGAAGACTTGCGAGGTCTTTTATCTGAAATGTTGAATCAAGCATCAGACCTTGATGCCGAAGAATTGGCAGAAGTCTTGAAGCCAACTTCTGCTTATGCGACTCCGTTAATGGACGTCCGTGCTTGGATTGTTGAGGACGAAAAAATTTGTCTGGTTAGGGGACAAGGAGAGGATGATTGGGCTTTACCAGGTGGTTTTGGTGAAGTCGGCTATTCTCCAACCGAAAATATTCTCAAGGAAATTGAAGAAGAAACCGGCTTTAAAGCCAAAGTTGAAAGACTACTAGCTGTTTTTGATACCAATCGTTTCCAACTACAGAGCAAACAATATGCAAAGTTTGTTTTTGAATGTAAGTTTCTCGATGGACAATTTCAAGAAAATCAAGAAATCGCTGACCTTCAATTTTTTGACATTGACCAGCTGCCGAACTTGTCTGAAAAACGCATTACCAAGGAGCAAATAGAGATTCTTTGGCAGGTTTATCAAGGTCAGAGGGAGCAATATCTTGACTAAGAAGATGATTATCGTATTTCTAAATTCATTTTTGACAAATAGCATGGTATAATAAAATGCAGGAAAATTTTGAATCATGAGGAAGACTAGATGAATTTATGGGATATTTTCTTTACGACCCAAGCAACAGAACCACCTAAGTTTGATCTTTTTTGGTATGTTAGTATATTTACACTCTTGGCCTTGACCTTTTATACAGCCTATCGATATCGTGAAAAGAAGGTTTACCAACGATTTTTCCAAATCTTGCAGGCAGTTCAGTTAATCCTTCTTTATGGATGGTACGGGGTTAATCATATGCCATTGTCAGAAAGCTTACCCTTTTACCATTGCCGTATGGCTATGTTTGTGGTGCTTTTGCTTCCTGGTCAATCCAAATATCGGCAGTATTTTGCATTACTAGGAACATTTGGGACATTAGCAGCCTTTGTTTATCCAGTGCCAGATCCTTATCCATTCCCGCATATTGCGATTTTATCCTTTATCTTTGGACACTTAGCACTCTTGGGAAATTCACTGGTTTATCTCTTGAAACAGTACGACGCAAAAATGCTTGATGTGAAAAGAATTTTTCTCATGACTTTTGCATTAAATGCCTTGATTTTTGTGGTCAATTTGGTAACAGGTGGAGATTACGGATTCTTGACAAAACCGCCAGTGGTTGGAGATCACGGATTAGTAGCTAATTATTTAATCGTTTCTCTGGCCTTGTCAGCAGCCATTACTTTGACAAAGAAAATCTTGGAACTATTTTTAGAACAAGAAGCAGAAAAAATGATTGCAAAGAAAGCTTAGAAATGAGCTTTCTTTTTTGGCAATAGACAGATTGTTGTTGGCTACATAGAACAGAAAATTTCTTGTGAAGGAAAAGTGAAAAATTGGCTAGTAAATTTAGGAAAAAACTGAGCACAATCAGATTTTTTGTGTTATAATATTCTGTGAATAGCTATGCCCATGTTTAGCTATGGAATATTACGAAGTGAGAAACTTGGAAGATAGAGAGGATGCGATGTAATGGCTAGAGAAGGCTTTTTTACAGGTCTAGATATTGGAACAAGCTCTGTCAAGGTGCTTGTAGCCGAGCAGAGAAATGGTGAATTAAATGTAATTGGCGTGAGTAATGCCAAAAGTAAAGGTGTAAAGGATGGAATTATTGTTGATATTGATGCAGCAGCAACTGCTATCAAATCAGCCATTTCCCAAGCGGAAGAAAAGGCAGGCATTTCGATTAAATCAGTGAATGTCGGCTTGCCTGGTAATCTTTTGCAGGTAGAACCAACTCAAGGGATGATTCCAGTAACATCTGATACAAAGGAAATTACGGATCAAGATGTTGAAAATGTTGTCAAATCAGCTTTGACAAAGAGTATGACACCTGACCGTGAAGTCATTACCTTTATTCCTGAAGAATTTATTGTGGATGGTTTCCAAGGGATTCGTGACCCACGTGGCATGATGGGGGTTCGCCTTGAAATGCGTGGCTTGCTTTATACAGGACCTCGTACTATCTTACATAATTTGCGTAAGACGGTTGAACGTGCAGGTGTTCAGGTTGAAAATGTTATCATTTCGCCACTAGCAATGGTTCAATCAGTTTTGAACGAAGGTGAACGTGAATTTGGTGCTACAGTGATTGATATGGGGGCAGGGCAAACGACTGTCGCTACAATCCGTAACCAAGAACTCCAGTTTACCAATATTCTCCAAGAAGGTGGAGATTATGTAACTAAGGATATCTCTAAAGTCTTGAAAACTTCTCAGAAGTTGGCTGAAGGTTTGAAATTAAACTATGGAGAGGCTTATCCTCCTCTTGCAAGTAAAGAAACCTTCCAAGTAGAGGTTATTGGGGAAGTAGAACCTGTTGAAGTGACAGAAGATTACTTGTCAGAGATTATTTCCGCACGTATCAAGCATATCTTTGAACAAATCAAACAAGACCTAGAAAGAAGACATTTATTGGATCTTCCTGGTGGAATTGTTTTGATCGGTGGAAATGCTATTTTACCAGGTATGGTAGAATTGGCTCAAGAAGTCTTTGGTGTCCGTGTGAAACTCTGTGTTCCAAACCAAGTTGGTATTCGCAATCCAGCCTTTGCGCATGTGATCAGTCTATCAGAATTCGCTGGACAATTGACAGAAGTTAATCTTTTGGCTCAAAGAGCAGTCAAGGGTGAGGTTGCTCTGACTCATCAACCAATTAGTTTTGGAGGAATGATTCAGAAAACAGCTCAGTTTGTACAATCAACGCCTGTTCAACCAGCCCCTGCTCCAGAAGTAGAGCCTGTGGCGCCTGCAGAACAAATGGCGGATTTCCAACAAGCTTCACAAAACAAACCGAAATTAGCAGATCGTTTCCGTGGCTTGATCGGAAGCATGTTTGACGAATAAAGAGGAAAAATAAATTATGACATTTTCATTTGATACAGCTGCTGCTCAAGGTGCAGTGATTAAAGTAATTGGTGTCGGTGGAGGCGGTGGCAATGCCATCAACCGTATGGTCGACGAAGGTGTTACAGGCGTAGAATTTATCGCAGCAAACACAGATGTACAAGCATTGAGCAGTACAAAAGCTGAGACTGTTATTCAGTTGGGACCTAAATTGACTCGCGGTTTGGGTGCAGGAGGTCAACCTGAGGTTGGTCGTAAAGCTGCTGAAGAAAGTGAAGAGACACTGACTGAAGCTATCAGTGGTGCAGATATGGTCTTCATCACTGCTGGTATGGGAGGAGGATCTGGCACTGGAGCTGCTCCTGTTATTGCTCGTATCGCTAAAGATTTGGGCGCCCTTACAGTTGGTGTTGTAACACGTCCTTTCGGTTTTGAAGGAAGCAAACGTGGTCAATTTGCTGTAGAAGGAATCAATCAACTTCGTGAGCATGTGGATACTCTATTGATCATCTCAAACAACAACTTGCTTGAAATTGTTGATAAGAAAACTCCACTTCTTGAAGCTCTTAGCGAGGCAGATAACGTTCTTCGTCAAGGTGTTCAAGGAATTACTGATTTGATTACAAATCCTGGTTTGATTAACCTTGACTTTGCCGATGTGAAAACAGTTATGGCAAATAAAGGGAACGCTCTTATGG
Organism: bacterium; assembly: GCA_905221095.1. Lineage (GTDB taxonomy): Bacteria > Bacillota > Bacilli > Lactobacillales > Streptococcaceae > Streptococcus. The sequence continues at coordinate 37,470 of CAJNBV010000007.1, read as the reverse complement.
GTATTGGTATCGGTAGTGGAGAAGAACGTGTGGTAGAAGCAGCTCGTAAGGCAATTTACTCACCACTTCTTGAAACAACTATTGACGGTGCTGAGGATGTTATCGTCAACGTTACTGGTGGTCTTGATTTAACCTTGATTGAAGCTGAAGAGGCTTCACAAATTGTGAACCAGGCAGCAGGTCAAGGAGTGAACATCTGGCTCGGTACTTCAATTGATGAAAGTATGCGTGATGAAATTCGCGTAACAGTTGTTGCAACTGGTGTTCGTCAAGATCGTGTTGAAAAGGTTGTGGCTCCACAAGCTAGACCTACTACTAACTACCGTGAGACAGTGAAACCAGCTCATTCACATGGCTTTGATCGTCATTTTGATATGGCAGAAACAGCTGAATTGCCAAAACAAAATCCACGTCGTTTGGAACCAACTCAAGCATCTGCTTTTGGTGATTGGGATCTTCGCCGTGAATCGATTGTTCGTACAACAGATTCAGTCGTTTCTCCGGTTGAACGCTTTGAAGTCCCAACATCACAAGATGAAGATGAATTGGATACACCTCCATTTTTCAAAAATCGTTAAGTAAATGAATGTAAAAGAAAATACAGAACTTGTTTTTCGAGAAGTCGCAGAGGCGAGTCTGAATGCTCATCGAGAGAGTGGTTCAGTCTCTGTCATTGCAGTTACCAAGTATGTAGATGTACCGACAGCGGAAGCCTTGCTTCCGCTAGGTGTTCATCATATCGGTGAAAATCGTGTCGATAAGTTTCTGGAGAAATATGAAGCTTTAAAAGATCGAGATGTGACTTGGCATTTGATTGGTACCTTGCAAAGACGTAAGGTGAAAGATGTCATTCAATACGTTGATTATTTCCATGCTTTGGACTCAGTTAAGCTAGCAGAGGAAATTCAAAAAAGAAGTGACCGAGTCATCAAGTGTTTCATTCAGGTAAATATTTCTAAAGAAGAAAGCAAACACGGTTTTTCTAGAGAGGAACTGCTGGAAATCTTGCCAGAGTTAGCCAGACTAGATAAGATTGAATATGTTGGTTTAATGACGATGGCACCTTTTGAAGCTAGCAGTGAGCAGTTGAAAGAAATTTTCAAGGCGACCCAAGATTTACAAAGAGAAATCCAAGAAAAACAAATTCCAAATATGCCTATGACCGAGTTAAGTATGGGAATGAGTCGTGATTATAAAGAAGCGATTCAATTCGGTTCCACCTTTGTTCGTATAGGTACAGCATTTTTTAAGTAGGAGAGAACCATGTCTTTAAAAGATAGATTCGATAGATTTATAGATTATTTTACGGAGGATGAGGATTCAACGATTCCTTATGAAAAAGGAAATGAACCCGTGTTTACTCCAGTAAATTCTTCACAGGAACCGGCTCTCCCAATGAATCAACCTTCACAGTCTGCTGGTGCAAAAGATAGCAATATTACCAGACTGCATGCAAGACAACAGGAATTGGCAAATCAGAGTCAGCGTTCAACTGATAAGGTAATTATAGATGTTCGTTATCCTAGAAAATATGAAGATGCAACAGAAATTGTTGATTTATTGGCAGGAAACGAAAGTATTTTAATTGATTTTCAGTATATGACAGAGGTGCAGGCTCGCCGTTGTTTGGACTATTTGGATGGAGCTTGTCATGTTTTAGCTGGTAATCTGAAAAAGGTAGCATCTACTATGTATCTGTTAACACCAGTGAATGTTATTGTGAATGTAGAAGATATTCGTTTACCAGATGAAGAACAAAATGGTGAGTTTGGCTTTGATATGAAGCGAAATAGAGTACGATAATGATTTTTTTAATTCGTATGATTTATAATGCAGTGGATATTTACTCCCTGATTTTGGTAGCCTTTGCTGTCATGTCTTGGTTTCCAGGCGCCTACGAATCCAGTTTAGGTCGTTGGATTGTAGCATTGGTAAAACCAGTGCTTGCTCCCTTGCAACGCCTGCCTTTACAGATAGCGGGTCTTGATTTATCTGTTTGGGTTGCGATTGTTTTGATTCGATTTTTAGGAGAAAACCTAGTCCGTTTTCTGGCGATGATAGGATGAATAAAGGGATTTACCAGCATTTCTCCATAGAAGATCGTCCATTTCTTGACAAGGGAATGGAATGGATAAAGAAGGTAGAAGATAGCTATGCTCCTTTTTTAACTCCTTTTATCAATCCTCATCAGGAGAAGCTATTAAAAATTTTAGCCAAAACCTATGGTCTTGCTTGTAGCAGTAGTGGGGAATTCGTCTCGAGTGAGTATGTTCGAGTTTTATTATATCCAGATTATTTCCAACCAGAGTTTTCAGATTTTGAAATATCTCTCCAAGAAATTGTGTATTCCAATAAATTTGAACACTTAACGCATGCTAAGATTTTAGGGACAGTCATCAATCAATTAGGGATTGAACGGAAACTTTTTGGAGATATCCTAGTAGATGAAGAACGGGCGCAGATTATGATTAATCAGCAGTTTCTTCTTCTCTTTCAAGATGGATTAAAGAAAATTGGCCGTATACCCGTTTCGCTGGAGGAACGTCCTTTCACCGAGAAAATAGATAAGCTAGAACAGTATCGAGAGCTGGATTTATGTGTGTCTAGTTTTAGATTAGATGTTCTTTTATCAAATGTTTTGAAACTATCTAGGAATCAAGCAAACCAATTGATTGAAAAGAAACTTGTCCAAGTAAATTACCATGTGGTAGACAAATCAGATTATACTGTTCAAGTCGGAGACTTGATTAGTGTGAGAAAATTTGGGCGCTTGAGATTACTTCAAGATAAGGGACAAACAAAAAAAGAGAAGAAAAAAATAACCGTCCAGTTATTATTAAGTAAGTGAGGAATAGAATGCCAATTACATCATTAGAAATAAAGGACAAGACCTTTGGAACTCGATTCAGAGGTTTTGATCCAGAAGAAGTCGATGAATTTTTAGATATTGTAGTTCGTGATTACGAAGATTTGGTTCGCTCAAATCATGACAAGGAATTACATATTAAGAGCTTGGAAGAACGTTTGTCTTACTTTGATGAGATGAAAGATTCATTGAGCCAGTCTGTATTGATTGCCCAAGATACGGCTGAGCGAGTGAAACAAGCGGCACATGAACGTTCAAACAATATCATTCACCAAGCAGAGCAAGATGCGCAACGCTTGTTGGAAGAAGCTAAATATAAAGCAAACGAGATTCTTCGTCAAGCAACAGACAATGCTAAGAAAGTTGCTGTTGAAACAGAAGAATTGAAGAACAAGAGCCGTGTATTCCACCAACGTCTCAAATCTACAATTGAGAGTCAGTTGGCTATTGTTGAATCTTCAGATTGGGAAGATATTCTCCGTCCAACAGCTACTTATCTTCAAACCAGTGATGAAGCCTTTAAAGAAGTGGTTAGCGAAGTACTTGGAGAACCGATTCCAGCTCCAATTGAGGAAGAACCAATTGATATGACACGTCAGTTCTCTCAAGCAGAAATGGCAGAGTTACAAGCTCGTATTGAGGCAGCCAATAAAGAATTGGCTGAATTTGAAGCTCAGGCTAAACAGGAAGTGGAAGATCCAATTCCTGTAGTGAGTCCTCAAATTGAAGAAGAGCCTGCTCATCCAGTTGGTCCAATGTATGAAGAACCAGAAGTAGCTCCAGTGCATCCGACAGGTCCAACACCAGCTACAGAAACTGTTGATTCAGCACCAGGATTTGAAGCACCGCAAGAATCCGTTACAATTTTATAAGAAACGATGTGAGAACAAAATCTTACCTTTATATTTCCAGCGAGCAGGAGATGGTGTGAGTCCTGCATTCCCTAATGATAAGATTATCCTCTCAAACTATCAAGTCTGAATGGAGTAAGATTTGACGTTCCCCACGTTACGGGATAAGAGGGAGAAAGACTAGGTCTTTTTCCGAATAAAGGTGGTACCACGATTTTCGTCCTTTTTGGAAGTCGTGGTTTTTAATTTGTTATTATTTATAAAGGAGATACCATGAAACTCAAAGATACCCTTAATCTTGGGAAAACAGCTTTCCCAATGCGTGCAGGCCTTCCTACCAAAGAGCCAGTTTGGCAAAAGGAATGGGAAGATGCAAAACTTTATCAACGTCGTCAAGAATTGAACCAAGGAAAACCTCATTTCACCTTGCATGATGGCCCTCCATACGCAAACGGAAATATCCACGTTGGACACGCTATGAACAAGATTTCAAAAGATATCATTGTTCGTTCAAAATCTATGTCAGGTTTTTATGCACCATATATTCCAGGTTGGGATACACATGGTCTGCCAATCGAGCAAGTTTTGGCAAAACAAGGTGTCAAACGTAAAGAAATGGACTTGGTTGAGTACTTGAAACTTTGCCGTGAATACGCTCTTTCACAAGTAGATAAACAACGCGAAGACTTTAAACGTTTGGGTGTTTCTGGTGACTGGGAAAATCCATATGTGACCTTGACTCCGGACTATGAAGCAGCCCAAATCCGTGTCTTCGGTGAAATGGCTAACAAGGGTTATATCTACCGTGGTGCCAAGCCAGTTTACTGGTCTTGGTCATCTGAGTCTGCTCTTGCGGAAGCAGAGATTGAATACCATGACTTAGTTTCAACTTCTCTTTACTATGCCAACAAGGTAAAAGATGGCAAAGGTGTTCTAGATACAGATACTTACATTGTTGTTTGGACAACTACTCCATTTACCATCACAGCTTCTCGTGGTTTGACTGTTGGAGCGGATATTGATTACGTCTTGGTTCAACCTGCTGGTGAAGCTCGTAAGTTTGTGGTTGCTGCAGAATTGTTGACTAGTTTGTCTGAGAAATTTGGTTGGGCTGACATTCAAGTGTTGGCAACTTACCGTGGTCAAGAATTGAACCACATCGTAACAGAACACCCATGGGATACAGCTGTAGATGAACTCGTTATCCTTGGTGACCACGTTACAACTGACTCTGGTACAGGTATTGTCCATACAGCCCCTGGTTTTGGTGAGGACGACTACAATGTCGGTATTGCTAATGGTCTTGAAGTCGCAGTCACTGTTGATGAACGCGGTATCATGATGGCTAATGCTGGTGCTGAGTTTGAAGGCCAATTCTACGAAAAGGTTGTACCAACTGTTATTGAAAAACTTGGTAGCCTCCTTCTTGCCCAAGAAGAAATCTCTCACTCATACCCATTTGACTGGCGTACGAAAAAACCAATCATCTGGCGTGCAGTTCCACAATGGTTTGCTTCAGTTTCTAAATTCCGCCAAGAAATCTTGGATGAAATTGAAAAAGTGAAATTCCACTCAGAATGGGGTAAAGTCCGTCTTTACAACATGATTCGTGACCGTGGCGACTGGGTTATCTCTCGTCAACGTGCTTGGGGTGTTCCGCTTCCAATCTTCTACGCTGAAGATGGTACAGCTATCATGACAGCTGAAACGATTGAACACGTAGCTCAACTCTTTGAGGAACACGGATCTATTATCTGGTGGGAACGTGATGCCAAAGACCTATTACCAGAAGGATTTACGCATCCAGGTTCACCAAACGGCGAGTTCAAAAAAGAAACTGATATCATGGACGTTTGGTTTGACTCAGGTTCATCATGGAATGGAGTGGTAGTAAACCGTCCTGAGTTGACTTACCCAGCAGACCTTTATCTTGAAGGCTCTGACCAATATCGTGGTTGGTTCAACTCTTCACTTATCACATCTGTTGCCAACCATGGCGTAGCACCTTACAAACAAATCTTATCACAAGGATTTGCCCTTGACGGTAAAGGTGAGAAGATGTCTAAATCTCTTGGAAATACCATTGCTCCAAGTGATGTTGAAAAACAATTTGGTGCAGAAATCTTGCGTCTCTGGGTAACAAGTGTTGACTCAAGCAATGACGTACGTATCTCTATGGATATCTTGAGCCAAGTCTCTGAAACTTACCGTAAGATTCGTAACACCCTTCGTTTCTTGATTGCCAATACATCTGACTTTAACCCAGCTGAGGATGCAGTAGCTTACGATGAGCTTCGTTCAGTTGATAAGTACATGACGATTCGCTTTAATCAGCTTGTTAAGACCATTCGTGATGCTTACGCCAACTTTGAATTCTTGACAATCTACAAGGCCTTGGTGAACTTTATCAACGTTGATTTGTCAGCCTTCTACCTTGATTTTGCCAAAGACGTTGTTTACATCGAAGGTGCCAAATCATTGGAACGTCGTCAAATGCAGACTGTTTTCTATGACATTCTTGTGAAAATCACCAAACTCTTGACACCAATCCTTCCTCACACTGCGGAAGAAATCTGGTCATATCTTGAGTTTGAAGCTGAAGACTTCGTTCAATTGTCAGAATTGCCAGAAGCAGAAACTTTTGCTAACCAAGAAGAAATCTTGGATACATGGGCTGCCTTCATGGATTTCCGTGGACAAGCTCAAAAAGCCTTGGAAGAAGCTCGTAATGCCAAAGTAATCGGTAAATCACTTGAAGCACACTTGACAGTTTATCCAAACGAAGTTGTGAAAACTCTACTCGAAGCAGTAAACAGCAATGTAGCTCAACTTTTGATTGTGTCAGACTTGACCATCGCAGAGGGACCTGCTCCAGAATCTGCTGTTAGCTTCGAAGATGTAGCCTTCACTGTTGAACGCGCTGCAGGTGAAGTATGTGACCGTTGCCGTCGTATCGACCCAACAACAGCAGAACGCGGCTACCAAGCAGTCATCTGTGACCACTGTGCAAGCATCGTAGAAGAAAACTTTGCGGACGCAGTCGCAGAAGGATTTGAAGAGAAATAGTTTTGAGTAGTCTGGAGAATATTCATGAATTGAGTATTTTAACTAGTTATGGTATAATATTTGGCATAAAACATTAAAGGAGATTTATTATGAAGTCAAAAGCTTTAGCACTTTATAGTGGTATTGTTGGTTTAGTAGGTGGAATCTACTTGCTTATTGCCCCATTTCTTTTACTAGCAGCAGTTGTGAGTACAGCTGCTACAGCAACAGCTACACAGAGTCCTGAATTAACTGCATCTACAACAGTTGCAGGAATTGCAGGAGTTTTACTTCCAACCGTTTTAAAAATTGCAATTTTAGTTTTAGGAATTGTTGCGATTGTATACTATAAGGGAGAAAGTCGTGTTGGTTCGGCTCCTTCTGTTCTATTAATCGTAGGTGGAGCAGTTGGCTTGATTCCAGCTCTTGGTTGGGCAGGAGGAATCCTAGCAATTATTGGTGGTTCACTATTTTTAGGAAGTATCAAAAAATTCAAAGTTGAAGGATAAAAAATAAGGAAAAGGATTGCCAAACAGTCCTTTCCTTTTTGGTTTTGACTAGCTTTTTTGTGAAAAATTGTGTAAAATAGAATAGATAAACGAGGGGAAACCTCGGAAAATTTAAAGGAGAATCCATCTAATGGTAAAATTGGTTTTTGCTCGCCACGGTGAGTCTGAATGGAACAAAGCTAACCTTTTCACTGGTTGGGCTGATGTTGATTTGTCTGAAAAAGGTACACAACAAGCGATTGACGCTGGTAAATTGATCAAAGAAGCTGGTATTGAATTTGACCAAGCTTACACTTCAGTATTGAAACGTGCTATCAAAACAACGAACTTGGCTCTTGAAGCTTCTGACCAATTGTGGGTTCCAGTTGAAAAATCATGGCGCTTGAACGAACGTCACTACGGTGGTTTGACTGGTAAAAACAAAGCTGAAGCTGCTGAACAATTTGGTGATGAGCAAGTTCACATCTGGCGTCGTTCATACGATGTATTGCCTCCAAACATGGATCGTGATGATGAGCACTCAGCTCACACAGACCGTCGTTACGCTTCACTTGACGACTCAGTTATTCCAGATGCTGAAAACTTGAAAGTGACTTTGGAACGTGCCCTTCCTTTCTGGGAAGATAAAATCGCTCCAGCTCTTAAAGATGGTAAAAACGTATTCGTAGGAGCTCACGGTAACTCAATCCGTGCCCTTGTAAAACACATCAAAGGTTTGTCAGATGACGAAATCATGGACGTGGAAATCCCTAACTTCCCACCATTGGTATTCGAATTCGACGAAAAATTGAACGTAGTTTCTGAATACTACCTTGGAAAATAAAAAATTGTAAGTCTAGAATTGATTTCTAGGCTTTTTATGTTAGTATGGTAGTATGATAAGGAATAAAAAACAAGATTATGTATTGATCTACAAGCAACCATCTTCAACCACTTACAAGGGCTGGGAAGAAGAGGCCTTACCGATAGGCAATGGTTCTTTAGGGGCTAAAGTCTTTGGACTTATAGGGGCTGAGCGGATTCAATTCAATGAAAAAAGTCTCTGGTCTGGAGGTCCACTTTCTAATAGTTCAGATTATCAGGGTGGAAATCTTCAAGATCAGTATAGTTTTTTAGCTGAGATTCGGCAGGCTTTGGAAAAGAGGGATTACAATACTGCTAAGGAATTGGCTGAGCAGCACCTAGTCGGACCAAAAACGAGTCAATATGGAACCTATCTGTCTTTTGGAGATATTTTCATAGAGTTCAGCCAGCAAGGTAATTCTCTTTCTCAGGTGACGGATTACCAGAGACAGCTGAATATCAGTAAGGCGCTTGCGACGACTTCTTATGCCTATAAGGGAACGAGATTTGAACGTGAAGCCTTTGCCAGTTTTCCAGATGATCTCTTGGTTCAGAGCTTTACTAAGGAAGGATCGGAAACTCTAGATTTTACTATAGAACTGACCTTGACGCGTGATTTGGCTTCTGATGGAAAGTATGAGCAGAAAAAGTCTGATTACAAGGAGTGCCAGCTGGATATCACTGATTCTCATATCTTGATGAAGGGACGGGTTAAGGATAATGACCTGCAGTTTGCTGGCTGTCTCGCTTGGCAAACGGATGGAGACATTAGAGTCTGGTCGGATAAGGTTCAGATATCAGGAGCCAGTTATGCCAACCTTTTCTTAGCTGCTAAGACGGATTTTGCCCAAAATCCTGCTAGCAATTATCGCAAGAAAATAGATGTAGAGCAGCAAGTAAAGGACTTGGTGGAGACAGCTAAAGAAAAGGGTTATGACCAATTGAAATCCAGGCATATTCAGGACTACCAAGCTTTATTCCAGCGTGTTCAATTGGATTTGGGGGCTGAGGTTGACGCCTCTACTACAGATGTGTTGCTAAGAAATTATAAGCCACAAGAAGGGCAGGCTTTGGAGGAACTGTTCTTCCAGTATGGACGGTATTTATTGATTAGTTCTTCCAGAGATTGCCCAGATTCGCTACCAGCTAACCTGCAAGGAGTCTGGAATGCGGTCGACAATCCTCCTTGGAATTCGGACTATCACCTGAATATCAACCTGCAGATGAATTATTGGCCAGCCTATGTGACTAACCTCTTAGAAACGGCCTTTCCGGTTATCAACTATATCGATGATTTGCGTGTCTATGGTCGCATAGCAGCTGCAAGGTATGCAGGAATCGTTTCTCAGAAAGGGGAGGAGAACGGTTGGTTGGTTCATACGCAAGCGACTCCCTTTGGCTGGACGGCACCTGGTTGGGACTACTACTGGGGCTGGTCGCCAGCTGCCAATGCGTGGATGATGCAAACGGTTTATGAAGCCTTTACATTTTATAGGGACCAAGACTATCTCAGGGAGAAAATTTATCCCATGCTGAGGGAAACGGTTCGTTTTTGGAATGCTTTTTTACATGAGGATAAGGAGGCGCAGCGTTGGGTATCTTCTCCATCTTACTCACCAGAACATGGGCCAATTTCGATTGGCAATACCTATGACCAATCTCTTATTTGGCAATTATTCCATGATTTTATTCAAGCTGCTCAAGAATTGAAATTGGATGAGGACTTGTTGACTGAAGTCAAAGAAAAGCATGATTTACTAAATCCTCTGCAAATCACTCAATCTGGTCGAATCAGGGAGTGGTATGAGGAGGAAGAACAGCATTTTCAAAATGAGAAAGTGGAGGCCCAACATCGGCACGCTTCCCATCTGGTGGGACTCTATCCTGGAACTCTCTTTAGTCAAAAGGGACAAGACTATCTTGATGCGGCGCGTGATAGCCTCAATGATCGTGGAGATGGGGGCACAGGTTGGTCCAAGGCTAATAAGATCAATCTCTGGGCCCGTTTGGGAGATGGCAATCGAGCCCATAAATTATTAGCAGAGCAGTTAAAGACATCCACCTTGCCGAATCTTTGGTGTAGCCATCCCCCTTTTCAGATAGATGGTAATTTTGGTGCTACTAGTGGTATGGCGGAAATGTTACTCCAGTCTCATGCAGCCTATCTAGTCCCTCTAGCTGCCCTACCTGATGCATGGTCATCAGGTTCTGTTTCAGGTTTAATGGCACGTGGACATTTTGAAGTTAGTATGCAGTGGGAGAATAAAAAACTTTTACAGATGACCATTTTATCAAGAAGTGGAGGAGATTTGCGAGTCTCTTATCCAGGTATTGAAAATAGTGTGGTTGAAGTGAATCAAGAAAAAGCAGAAGTGAAATGCATGGGGAAAGATTGTATTTGGGTAGCAACAGCAGAAGGTGATTTTGTTCAATTTTATTTTTAAGAAGATAATGGAAGGCAGTGATTTGAGACTGACTTTTTTGAAGGATTTGAGAATGTAATACTCTTCGAAAAGCAAATTCAAACCACGTCAGCTTTATCTGCAACCTCAAAGCGGTGCTTTGAGCAACCTGCGGCTAGCTTCCTAGTTTGCTCTTTGATTTTCATTGAGTATTAGAAGGCAGTAATTTGAAACTGCCTTTTAATAAGGATTTGAGAATGTAAGCAGTTTCCAACTATTTGAAAAAGCGTTATAATGGTAATATGAAGTAATTTGTTTGAGAGAGGGTGGGTCTGATGGCTTATATTGAGATGAAACACTGTTACAAGCGTTATCAGGTTGGGGACACGGAGATTGTGGCCAATCGTGATGTGAATTTTGAGATTGAAAAGGGAGAATTGGTTATTATTCTAGGTGCATCAGGTGCAGGCAAGTCAACAGTTCTTAACCTTCTTGGGGGAATGGATACCAATGACGAGGGGCAAATCTGGATTGATGGTGTCAATATTGCAGACTATAGTTCCTACCAGCGAACCAATTACCGTAGAAATGATGTCGGTTTTGTTTTTCAGTTTTACAATCTAGTGTCCAATCTGACAGCTAAGGAAAATGTGGAACTGGCTTCTGAAATCGTGACAGATGCCTTGGATCCTGAGCAGGTTTTGACAGATGTAGGTCTGGCTCATCGTCTTAATAATTTTCCAGCCCAGCTTTCTGGAGGGGAGCAACAGCGAGTCTCCATTGCACGCGCGGTAGCCAAAAATCCTAAAATCCTTCTTTGCGATGAACCGACTGGAGCCTTGGATTATCAGACGGGTAAGCAAGTCTTGAAGATTCTCCAAGACATGTCTCGTCAAAAGGGAGCGACGGTGATTATCGTGACCCATAATAGCGCGCTAGCTCCTATTGCGGATCGCGTGATTCATATGCACGATGCCAGTGTCAAGGATGTGGTGATGAACCAGCATCCTCAGGATATAGACAGTTTGGAGTACTAGCATGATCAAGCGAAAAACTTATTGGAAGGACTTAATTCAGTCCTTCACAGGCTCCAAGGGGCGTTTTTTATCCATCTTGACCCTGATGATGTTGGGATCTCTAGCCTTAGTAGGTCTCAAAGTAACCAGCCCCAATATGGAGGCGACCGCCAATGCTTATTTAAGAACTGCTCAAACCTTGGATTTGGCAGTCATGTCTAACTATGGCTTGGATCAAGCAGATCAAGAAGAACTAGAACATATAGAGGGCGCAGAGGTCGAGTTTGGCTATTTGACAGATGTGGCTATGGATAATGGGCAGGATGCCATTCGGCTATATTCCAAACCAGAGCGAATTTCAACCTTTCAGCTAAGAGAGGGACGACTTCCTCAGTCCGACAAGGAAATAGCTTTGGCCAGTCATTTGCAGAGTCAATATAGTGTGGGACAGGAGATTAGTTTTAAAGAAAAAGAAGGTAGTCATTCCTCTTTAAAAGACCATACTTTTACCATTACTGGTTTTGTGGATTCGGCTGAAATCCTCTCCCAGCGAGATATGGGCTATGCAGGAAGTGGAAGTGGGACTCTGACAGCCTACGGGGTGATTTTACCTAGTCAGTTTGATCAGAAAGTCTACAATATAGCTCGTTTGAAATATCAAGATTTAGCAGGCTTAAATGCCTTTTCATCAGCTTATGAAGAAAAATCCAAGCAACATCAGGAAGACCTTGAACAAGCTTTATCAGATAATGGCAAGGCACGTCTGCAAGTCTTGAAAAAAGAAGGTCAAGAATCTATCGATAAGGGGCAAGATACCCTTGACCAAGCACAGGTTAATTTGCAGGAAGGCAAGCGTCGTTTAGCAGCTGCTCAAGCTCGTTTACAGGCTCAGGAAAGTCAACTAGCCTTGCTCCCTCAAGCTCAGAGAGAGCGGGCCAGTGCTCAACTTACCCAAGCCAAGCAGGAATTGGACAAGGAAGAAGATAAACTAAAGCAAGCTGAACAAAATTTAGCCCAAGAAAAGGAAAAATTAGACAAACATCAGCAAGTCTTGGATGATTTGTCTGAACCCAAGTATCAAGTCTATAATCGTCAGACCATGCCAGGTGGTCAGGGCTACCTCATGTACAGCAATGCTACAGCCAGTATTCGGGCAGTGGGCAATATCTTTCCTGTGGTGCTTTATGCCGTAGCAGCTATGGTGACCTTTACAACCATGACTCGTTTTGTGGACGAAGAGCGAACTCATGCAGGGATTTTTAAGGCCTTGGGCTATCGCAGTAAAGATATTATCGCCAAATTTCTCCTTTACGGTCTAGTAGCTGGTACTGTAGGAACAGCTCTAGGTAGTATACTTGGTCATTATTTGCTAGCCAGTGTGATTTCAAGTGTCATTACAAAAGGTATGGTGGTGGGAGAAACCCAGATTCAGTTCTATTGGAGCTATAGTTTACTGGCTCTTGGTTTGAGTTGGTTAGCGAGTGTGTTACCAGCCTATCTGGTGGCTCGGAGGGAACTTCACGACGAAGCAGCCCAACTTTTACTGCCTAAACCACCTGTTAAAGGAGCTAAAATCTTACTGGAGCGCATCGGTTTTATTTGGCGCCGTCTCAGTTTTACCCATAAGGTAACAGCTCGCAATATCTTTCGTTATAAGCAACGAATGTTGATGACAATCTTTGGTGTGGCAGGTTCAGTCGCTCTGCTCTTTGCAGGTTTGGGAATCCAATCCTCTGTAGCAGGAGTTCCGTCTAGACAGTTTCAACAAATCCAACAGTATCAAATGATTGTCTCTGAAAATCCTAGTGCGACCAATAAAGACAAGGCAGAGTTGGAAGAAGTGTTGAAAGGGCAGGATATTCAAGACTACCAGAAAATTTATTCTAAGACGCTAGACAAAGATTTCAAGGGTAAGGATGGTCTTCAGACCGTTACCCTTATGATGACAGAGAAGGAAGATTTGACATCCTTTATCCATCTGCAAAATCATCAGCAGGAGCTGTCATTAAAAGATGGAGTTGTCATCACAGCTAAACTAGCTCAGCTGGCAGGTGTCAAAGTTGGGCAGACTCTAGAAATTGAAGGTAAGGAGCTAAAGGTAGCTGCTATTACTGAGAACTACGTTGGCCACTTTATTTATATGAGCCAAGCTAGCTATGTACAGCTTTACGAACAGGTGCCACAAGCTAATACTTATCTGGTTAGGCTAAGGGATACCAGTGCTACTAGTATCGAAAGACAGGCAGGCTTACTTATGAATCAAGCTGCTGTGTCCAGTGTCGTTCAAAATGCTTCAGCCATTCGACTCTTTGACTCTGTTGCTAGCTCACTCAATCAGACCATGACCATCTTGGTCATCGTGTCTGTTCTATTGGCTATCGTTATCCTCTACAATCTGACCAATATCAATGTTGCTGAGAGAATCAGGGAACTCTCTACTATCAAGGTTCTCGGTTTTCATAATAATGAAGTCACCCTCTACATTTACCGTGAGACGATTGTACTATCTCTTGTGGGAATCGTACTTGGTCTGCTCTCAGGTTTCTATTTACACCAGTTTTTGATTCAAATGATTTCGCCTGCGACTATTCTCTTTTATCCGCAGGTAGGCTGGGAGGTCTATGTAATCCCAGTGGCAGCAGTAAGCATCATTTTGACCCTGCTTGGTTTCTTTGTCAATCATCATCTGAGAAAGGTTGATATGCTTGAAGCCTTGAAATCCGTAGAGTAAGCTAGTTGTTTTTAGCAGCTTAAACTTATATTTACTCGTAAACAAAAATCCTCCGTTTCAAAGAGCAGGAAACTCTTTGTGACAGAGGATTTTTTTTATAGGGCTTTAGCTGCTTCAATTGCGGCTTCGAAGTTGGGTTCTGAGTTGATATTGTCCACGTATTCAACGTAGCGAATCGTATTGTCAGTATCGAGGACAAAGACTGCGCGTGCCAATAGGTGCCATTCGTTGATTAAGAGGGCATAGTCACGTCCAAAGGAATGATCGAAATAGTCTGAGAGCATGATGGCATTTTCAATACCTTCAGCACCACACCAACGTTTTTGGGCAAAAGGGAGGTCCATTGAAACAGTCAAGACAACCGTATTATCCAGTCCAGCCAGTTCTTCATTAAAACGACGCGTTTGAGTTGAGCAGATGCCTGTATCGATAGAAGGAACGACACTCAAAACTTTTTTCTTGCCATCAAAATCAGATAGAGATTTTTTAGAAAGGTCTGTTGTAGTGAGTGAAAAATCAAGTGCCTTGTCACCGACTTGTAGTTGTTTACCTGTAAAGCTCACAGGATTTCCGAGAAAAGTTACCATAATATACTCCAATCTTTTTTCTTCCATTTTAGCTAAAACAGTCTGAATTTTCCAATGATTTGACCGGAAATATGGGCAGAAAAAAACGTCAGCTCACGTGAGAATGACGTTTTTCAGAGGCTTATACTCAATGAAAATCAAAGAGCAAACTAGGAAGCTAGCCACAGGCTGTACTTGAGTACGGCAAGGCGACGCTGACGTGGTTTGAATTTGATTTTCGAAGAGTATTATTTTGCCAATCCTTCAGCAATCTTATCAAGGTTGTATTTCATCATGTTGTAGTAGCTGTCGCCTTCTTTACCTTGTTCTGCGATAGAGTCAGTAAAGATTTGTGCGTAGATTGGGATGTTTGTGTCTTGTGAAACAGTCTTCATTGGACGGTCATCCACACTTGATTCTACAAAGAGTGAAGGAGTTTTTGTTTGACGAAGTTTTTCAACCAAGGTCTTGATTTGGTCAGGTGTTCCTTCTTCTTCAGTGTTGATTTCCCAGATGTAGGCACTTGGGACACCGTAGGCTTTAGAGAAGTATTTGAAGCATCCTTCGCTGGTTACGATGAGTTTTTTCTCAGCAGGGATGTTGTTAAATTTCTCTTTAGCTTCCTTGTCAAGCTTGTCTAGTTTTTCAGTATATTCTTTGAGATTTTTTTCGTAGAATTCCTTATTGCTAGGGTCTTTAGCGCTCAATTGTTTTGCGATATTTTTAGCAAAAATCATACCGTTTTCAAGGTTGAGCCAAGCGTGTGGGTCTTCTTTGCCTTTTTCGTTTTGGCCTTCAAGGTAGATGACATCAACGCCTTCGCTGACTGCAAAGTAGTCTTTGTTTTCAGTTTTCTTGGCATTTTCTACCAATTTTGTAAACCAAGCATTGCCACCTGTTTCAAGGTTGATACCGTTATAGAAAATCAAATCAGCTTGAGATGTTTTCTTAACGTCTTCAGGAAGTGGTTCGTATTCGTGTGGGTCTTGACCAACAGGAACGATACTGTGAAGATCAATCTTGTCACCAGCAATATTTTTAGTAATATCAGCGATGATTGAGTTTGTAGCAACAACTTTTAGTTTTTGACCAGAAGCTGCATCTTTTTTTCCGCTAGCACATGCTACAAGAGCAATGACGGAAAGAAAGAGAACGAGTAATGTACCTAATTTTTTCATTAGATCCTCCAATTTATTGGGGTTTTGCCCCTTATTTTAACAAATGTTTATTTTTCAGTTTCAAATATCGTTGTTTTGGAGCGATAAAGAAGCTAATGAGAAAGAAACTAGCGGCTGTAAGCACGATACTAGAACCTGCCGCAACGTTAAAGCTATAGCCGATAAAGAGCCCCAAAACTGAAGCTGTCGCTCCAAAGGTTGAGGAAAGGAAAATCATGCTTTTCAGGCTATTAGCATACAGATAAGCAGTTGCAGCTGGGGTAATCAGCATGGCTACAATCAGGATAGTTCCGACACTTTGCATAGCTGTCACAGACACCAGAGTCAGGAGTACCATGAGTAAGTAGTGATAGAAATTGACAGGCATTCCCATGGCTTTAGCCAAGAGTTCATCAAAGGAAGTTATCAAGAGTTGCTTGAAGAAAATCCAGATTAACAAGAGAATGGCTGCTCCTACACCCATAGTAATAAACATATCCGTATCTTGAACGGCCAGGATATTTCCGAAAAGGATATGGAAAAGGTCAGTTGAACTTTTAGCGACACTAATCAAGATGATACCGAGGGCTAAGAAAGAAGAAAAGGTAATGCCGATGGCGGTATCGCTTTTGATAATCGAGTTTCCCTTGATGTAGGTAATGATGATGGCAGCTAGTAGTCCAAAGACAATGGCTCCGATGAAGAAGTCAAGGCCCAAGATAAAGGAGAGGGCTACACCTGGCAAGACAGCATGTGAAATGGCATCTCCCATGAGTGACATCCCGCGTAGGATGATGAAACATCCCACAGCTCCAGCTACGACCCCGATGACAATGGCTGTTATCAAGGCATTTTGTAAGAAATGGAATTTTTGCAATCCATCGATAAATTCTGCAATCATAGGTCACCTCCACTGAAAAAGAGTCGATTACCGTAAGCTTCTTTAAGATTGGCTTCGGTAAAGGTTTCTTTGGTTGGACCAAAGGCAATCACTTCTCGATTGACAAGCAAGACTTGATCGAAGTAGTGGGGAACCTTGCTGAGGTCGTGGTGGACGATGAGAACCGTCTTCCCAGCTTTTTTCAAATCTCTCAGCGTATTCATGATGATTTCCTCACTGACAGAGTCAATCCCAACAAAGGGTTCATCCAAGAGGATATAGTCAGCTTCCTGCACCAAACATCTGGCAATCAAGACCCGCTGGAACTGACCTCCAGACAGTTGACTGATTTGACGTTCAGCGTAGTCAGCTAGACCGACAATTTCAAGGGCCTCTTGCACTTTCTTCCAATGTTTAGCATTTAAACTTCGAAAGAGAGGGATAGAGGGAAAGAGTCCTAACGAGACACATTCCTTGACCTTGATGGGAAAGTTGTAGTCGATATTGATTTTTTGTTCGACATAGGCGATTCGATGTAAGGATTTTTTCACTTCCTTGTCATCGAGAAATGCCTGACCTTGATGTGGGATAATTCCCAGCATCCCTTTTAATAATGTTGATTTCCCAGCACCGTTTGGACCAATGATACCGGTAATTGTTGGTCCCTGGAGCGCTAGTGAAATATCCTTAAGTGCCAACGTTTCTTTGTAGGAGACACTGAGGTTTTCGATACGTATCATAAACTTGTATTCCTCCTGTCTCTTAATATACATTAAAAAAAAAATTAAGTCAAGTTAATTTTTCAAAAAATTAAAATAATAACTGAAAAACAATAGAAAGTATCAGTTCATTTTTAATTGCATTCCCAGGTAATTTTTGTTAAGCTAAAAGCAAGTATAAATGAAAGCGAGAACAAGATGACACGTTATCAAGACGATTTTTATGATGCAATCAATGGAGAATGGCAGAAGACTGCTGAAATCCCAGCAGATAAGTCTCAAACGGGAGGTTTTGTTGATTTAGACCAGGAAATTGAAGATCTGATGTTGGCGACAACAGACAAGTGGTTGGCAGGAGAAGAGGTGCCTGAGGATGCTATTTTGGCAAACTTTGTCAAATACCACCGTCTCGTTCGTGATTTTGACAAGAGAGAAGCTGACGGTATCGCACCTGTTTTGCCTCTCCTTAAAGAATTCCAAGAATTGGAGACTTTTGCAGATTTTACAGCTAAACTAGCAGAGTTTGAGCTTGCTGGCAAACCTAATTTCCTTCCTTTTGGTGTATCGCCAGACTTTATGGATGCCAGAATCAACGTTTTGTGGGCTAGCGCTCCAAGCACAATCTTGCCAGATACGACCTACTATGCTGAAGACCATCCTCAGCGTGAGGAACTCTTGACTTTGTGGAAAGAATCTAGCTCAAATCTTCTCAAGGCTTATGATTTCTCTGATGAGGAAATTGAAGACTTGCTAGAGAAAAGATTAGAATTGGACCGTCGAGTTGCGGCAGTGGTGCTTTCTAATGAAGAAAGTTCAGAATATGCTAAACTCTACCATCCCTATTCTTATGAAGATTTCAAGAAATTCGCGCCTGCCCTACCTTTGGATGACTTCTTCCAAGCCGTTCTTGGACAAGTGCCAGACAAGGTTATCGTAGACGAGGAACGTTTCTGGCAAGCAGCAGAGCAATTCTACAGTGAAGAAGCTTGGCCTCTCCTCAAGGCAACCTTGATTTTGAGTGTTGTTAATCTTTCAACCAGCTATTTAACAGAAGAACTCCGTGTCTTGTCAGGTGCCTACAGTCGTGCGCTTTCAGGAGTTCCAGAAGCCAAAGACAAGGTTAAGGCAGCCTACCAGCTAGCACAAGGTCCATTCAAGCAAGCCTTGGGTCTTTGGTATGCCCATGAAAAATTCTCCCCAGAAGCTAAGGCGGACGTGGAGAAAAAAGTAGCAACCATGATTGATGTCTATAAGGAGCGCTTGGCTAAAAATGACTGGTTAACTCCTGAAACTCGTGACAAGGCCATTGTCAAACTAAATGTCATCAAGCCTTATATTGGTTACCCAGAAGAATTGCCAGAACGCTACAAGGACAAGGTGGTCGATGAAAATGCTAGTCTTTTTGACAATGCTTTAGCCTTTGCGCGTGTGGAAATTAAGCACAGTTGGAGTAAGTGGAACCAGCCTGTAGACTACAAGGAGTGGGGCATGCCTGCTCATATGGTCAACGCCTACTACAATCCACAGAAGAACCTGATTGTCTTCCCAGCGGCTATTTTACAGGCACCTTTCTATGACTTGCATCAGTCATCTTCTGCTAACTACGGTGGTATTGGGGCGGTTATTGCCCATGAAATTTCCCACGCCTTTGATACCAACGGAGCTTCCTTTGATGAAAATGGTAGTCTCAAGGACTGGTGGACAGAGAGCGACTATGCTGCCTTCAAGGAGAAAACACAAAAAGTTATCGACCAGTTTGATGGACAGGATTCTTATGGTGCAACCATCAACGGTAAATTGACTGTATCAGAAAACGTGGCGGACTTGGGAGGAATCGCTGCAGCGCTTGAAGCAGCTAAGAGAGAACCAGACTTCTCCGCAGAAGAGTTCTTCCACAACTTCGGTCGCATCTGGCGTATGAAAGGTCGCCCAGAATTTATGAAACTCTTGGCTAGCGTAGATGTGCACGCACCAGCCAAACTTCGTGTCAATGTGCAAGTGCCAAACTTCGATGATTTCTTTACAACCTATGATGTCAAAGAAGGCGACGGTATGTGGCGTTCACCGGAAGACCGCGTGATTATTTGGTAATGAAAAAAATCTAGTCATCAGAAAAAGGCATCCAATCAGGTGTGAAAACCTTGATAGGATGCCTTTTATAGTGGAAAGACTTGCTGTATAGTTTACTTATACTCTTCGAAAATCAAATTCAAACCACGTCAACGTCGTCTTGCCGTACTCAAGTACAGCCTGCGGCTAGTTTCCTAGTTTGCTCTTTGATTTTCATTGAGTATTAAATTGTGATAGTCATTGATATCATTTTACTAGAAAAAAGGATTGAAGGTTTTTTCATGAGCGATAGTAGTAGCAGGTCCATGTCCTGGATAGACATCGTAGTTTGGTAGGGTGAAGAGTTGAGTCTGGATACTATGAAGGAGTTGCTCCATACTACCAGTTGGAAGGTCGGTCCGTCCGATGGTTTCTCGGAAAAGAGCATCACCTGTCAAGACTAGGTGAGCATCAGGAAAGACGATAGAAACACCACCGATAGAGTGACCTGGGGTAGGTAGGATTGTGAAACGAAATTCCTCCAATTGATATTCCTCATGAAAGACAAAGGTGTGTTCTGCAGGTTTTGCGACCACATCTGCCATATCATCGTGGCGGGGAAGACCAGAGAGATTATCGACAGGAGTGTAGAGCCAGCTGGCTTCGCTCTCTGCGATATAGACAGGAGGATTACCAAAAGTCTCGCGCACCAAGTCCAGACTCATGATATGGTCATAATGGGCGTGGGTCAATAGAATGGCGCAGATTGGTTTGTTGATCTTCTCTATGGTCTGACGAATGGCTTCCCAATGGCTACCGGGATCGACAACGATGAGGTGCTTTTCACCTTCTAGGTAATAGGTATTTTCATAGGCAACAGGATTCACAGTTTTATGGATTTTCATATTAGCTCCAATCTCAAAGAATGTACTATTATCAGTATAGCACAGTTAGGGAGAATAGGTAAGGATTTAGAATGAATTAAAAAACCAGCATGACTAGATGAAGACAGGCTGGTTATCAATTTATCAATATTGGAGAGGTGTCAATTGCCCTTCATAGGTTGCATAAACTCCGTCATTAGCTTGTTTGATAGACGTGATGTTTAGAGTGCCGCCGTAGTTGGCTTCTCGTTTGTCGCTATATTCACTATAACTTATCCTATTGGGCAGGTTCTGGTCGTTAGCATAGTATTGAACGACTGTTTTTTTATAGCCTTGCTGGCTGAATAGGAACAGGCCGCTAACTCCTAACACCAGGAGAGCAAAGATAGAAATAGCAGTTTTTTTCATAGGTGTTCTCCTTATAAACTAAAGGATAAAAGAAAGTATCTTGAGGATTTTTAATTCCAAAATCCAGTCAAGACACCAGTGTATGTGACACGAGTTCCACTGTTTAGCTTTCGTATCTTCAGGGAAATTGGGGGAAGTCAGAAAGTCTTTGGGTTACAATATGGTTTCCGTTGGTCTATCTCTCCTTCTATCACCTAAGTTTAAAATCTAACTTCGTAATATATTATATACTAATAATTCTGAATTATCAATCAATTCTGAATTATTTTTTTCCTATTCTGTTCCAATCTAGTTTTCATATTCTTAAAAAAGTGATAAAATGGTAGGAAGAATTGGAGAGTATAGATGCCAAAAGAAGTGAATTTAACAGGCGAAGAAGTTGTCGCTTTAACCAAAGAATATTTAACGGAAGAGGATGTCCATTTTGTCCATAAGGCCTTGGTCTATGCGGTGGATTGCCACAGTGGTCAATACCGCAAATCAGGCGAGCCTTATATCATTCACCCTATCCAAGTGGCAGGTATTTTAGCTAAGCTCAAGCTAGATGCTGTAACGGTAGCTTGTGGTTTCTTGCATGATGTGGTGGAAGATACAGATGCGACCTTGGATGATTTGGAAAGAGAGTTTGGTCCTGATGTGCGCGTGATTGTCGATGGAGTTACCAAGCTCGGTAAGGTCAAGTACAAGTCTCACGAGGAGCAGTTAGCTGAAAACCATCGTAAGATGCTCATGGCTATGTCTGAGGACATCCGAGTTATCTTGGTCAAACTGTCTGACCGCTTGCACAATATGCGAACTCTGAAACACCTTCGCAAAGACAAGCAGGAGCGTATTTCCAAAGAAACTATGGAAATCTATGCACCGCTTGCCCACCGTTTGGGGATTTCTAGCGTTAAATGGGAATTGGAAGACCTGTCTTTCCGTTATCTCAATCCTACAGAGTTTTACAAGATTACCCATATGATGAAGGAAAAGCGCAGGGAGCGTGAAGCCTTGGTGGATGAGGTAGTCACAAAATTAGAGGAATATACGACGGATCGTCACCTAAAAGGGAAGATTTACGGTCGTCCCAAGCATATTTACTCGATTTTCCGCAAAATGCAGGATAAGAGAAAACGTTTTGAGGAAATCTATGACCTGATTGCCATTCGTTGTATTTTGGATACCCAGAGTGATGTCTATGCCATGCTTGGTTACGTGCATGAGCTTTGGAAACCCATGCCTGGGCGCTTTAAAGACTACATCGCTAACCGCAAGGCCAACGGTTATCAGTCTATCCATACGACTGTTTATGGGCCAAAAGGGCCGATTGAATTCCAGATTCGTACTAAAGAAATGCACGAGGTCGCTGAGTATGGGGTTGCGGCTCACTGGGCTTATAAGAAAGGCATTAAGGGGCAGGTCAACAGCAAGGAATCAGCTATTGGTATGAACTGGATCAAGGAGATGATGGAGCTCCAAGATCAGGCTGATGATGCCAAGGAATTTGTGGACTCTGTTAAGGAAAACTATCTGGCTGAGGAGATTTACGTCTTTACCCCAGATGGTGCTGTCCGTTCCCTTCCAAAAGATTCAGGACCGATTGACTTTGCCTATGAAATCCATACAAAAGTTGGGGAAAAAGCAACTGGTGCCAAGGTCAATGGTCGTATGGTTCCACTGACAACCAAGCTCAAGACAGGGGATCAGGTTGAAATTGTCACCAACCCCAACTCCTTTGGACCGAGTCGTGACTGGCTCAACATGGTCAAGACCAGCAAGGCTCGTAACAAGATTCGTCAGTTCTTTAAAAACCAAGACAAGGAATTGTCTGTCAACAAGGGTCGTGAGATGTTGATGGCCCAGTTCCAAGAAAATGGCTATGTGGCCAATAAATTCATGGACAAGCGCCACATGGACCAAGTTCTGCAAAAGACAAGCTACAAGACAGAAGAATCCCTCTTTGCGGCTATTGGTTTTGGAGAAATCGGTGCGATTACCGTCTTTAATCGTCTGACTGAAAAGGAACGCCGTGAGGAAGAACGTGCCAAGGCCAAGGCGGAAGCAGAAGAGCTTGTCAAAGGTGGCGAGATTAAGGTTGAAAATAAAGAAACCCTCAAGGTCAAGCATGAGGGTGGAGTGGTCATTGAAGGTGCCTCAGGTCTCCTAGTGCGAATTGCCAAGTGCTGTAATCCTGTTCCTGGTGACGATATCGTTGGCTACATTACCAAGGGTCGTGGTGTAGCTATTCACCGTGTGGACTGTATGAACCTGCGTGCCCAAGAAAACTACGAGCAACGTCTCCTTGATGTGGAATGGGAAGACCAGTACTCTAGCTCAAATAAGGAGTATATGGCCCATATCGATATATACGGCCTCAACCGTACAGGACTATTGAACGATGTACTGCAAGTTCTCTCAAACACAACCAAGAATATCTCAACAGTCAACGCCCAACCAACCAAGGATATGAAATTTGCTAATATCCATGTGTCTTTCGGCATTGCCAACCTCTCTACACTGACTACGGTTGTGGACAAAATTAAGAGTGTGCCAGAAGTTTACTCTGTCAAACGGACCAACGGCTAATTGCCCGAGCTCTTACTAGAAAGGCTATTATGAAAATCATTATCCAACGGGTTACAAAAGCCCAAGTGAGTATCGAAGGTCAGGTTCATGGAAAAATCAATCAGGGGCTCTTATTGCTGGTTGGTGTTGGACCAGAGGACCAAGAGGAAGATTTGGACTATGCCGTGAGAAAGCTTGTCAATATGCGGATTTTTTCAGACGCAGAAGGCAAGATGAACCTGTCTGTCAAAGATATTGAAGGACAAATCCTTTCTATTTCTCAGTTTACCCTTTTTGCGGATACTAAGAAAGGCAATCGTCCAGCCTTTACAGGCGCAGCCAAGCCTGATATGGCATCAGATTTCTATGATGCTTTCAATCAAAAATTAGCGCAAGAAGTGCCCGTTCAGACAGGCATCTTTGGAGCAGATATGCAGGTTGAGCTGGTCAATGATGGACCGGTTACCATTATCCTTGATACGAAAAATAGATAAGAAAGACCAAGCCCAGTCAGCTTGGTTTTTCTCATCTATCATAAAATACTCCAAAAAGAAATCGGTTCTTGATAAGCTTTTGGGAAGTCTCTTTTCAGGATTTGGCAGGTGCGATAGGAAGGGATGAGATGTCCTAGGATGAGGAGACTTCCCTGAAAGAAAAGTGGGATACCGCTTAAAAATAGCAAAGAGAGAATGATCAGGCTATCCCATAAGAGGATTTGTAAGGCAAATCGCCAGAATCTTGGTCTAATCTGGGAATAGAGTTGACTGAAGTGGTCACAAAGTTGATTAGAAAGATAGGTCAATAGCACAGGATGAAAGAAAATGAGCCAACCGCTATAAATCAAAATCCAATCCCAAGTAAGCCCCTCTTTAAATGTCAAAAATGCCAGCATAATTCCATCAATGACAAGGAGTTGAATGGTTTTGATGGAGATGATGTTTTTCATGATAAAACCTCCTTTTCCTTAGAAACACTCCCATAAAGTGATGTGTTTGTCGTAAAAGTCTAGATAGTTTTCTCTTAGGTAGTCAGTTGTCCTATAATATAAAGTAGAATGGCAAGCAGTGACAATTGGCATAAGAGTGGAAAATCGCTGAGAACTAATGAAGGCGAAGAGGATAAATAATAGAAAATCAATGGTGAGAACCCCTAAATAGTAGAAGCGAATCTTTTTACTGATTTGAGGATAAATCTCAGCGAATTGATGTTTGAGTCGGATAAGCAAGCGAAATAGCAGGAGTCCTTGAGCAAGGATGAAAATAAAGTCAGAGAGCAAGAGCCAGTCCAAAGCTGTCTCGGGTCTAGTGCTGAAAAATGCAAATAGTAGCAAATCGATAACTGCAATGCTGTAAAATGGATTCTAAAGAGTTTTTTCATAAGATGACCTCCCTCTTTTATCTAACTTCATTCTACTCCAAAAGAATGGGAATTTCAACTAGAATGCTAAAAAATTTTAGTAAGGAGATTCTATTAGATTTCTTTATTTGAGTTTTCTCTTATTGTTCCACTTCTTCATCATTCCAGACAAATAAAGCTCCGATTGCATTGAGGATATAAAAGATGTATTTACCGATATTGGCAAAGTTTCCTTGAATGCCAGCCTTTGTCAGCTGAACGAAATTGTAAATCAACCAAAATCCCCACTGAGTTGTCAGTTTCAATGCATTCAAAGCATTGGCAATGAGGGAAAGTGCAAAGGCGATAGTTGTTACGTAGGCGAGGAGATTCATCTTGCCCCCATAGCCGATATAGTTGGTCACAAAGGCAAAGAGGAAGGCGATGATGGAAATGATGATGGCCGCCAATTTTAGCTGTTTTTGGCTCATTTGGTTGGGTCTGCCTTCTTGCGAAGCTTCCCATTTCTTAATAGCAAAGGTATAGATGAGGAAGGTGACAGGATAGGTGATAATAGCCGCCTTATTTCCAAGGATATAATCAATGGTACCAGACAAAATGGTATTAATAATACCAAAGTAATTTCCCCATTTGCTTAATTTTCCCGTGAAACGAGTGGACAACATGGAAATCCCAACGTTGGTTACGGAAATGAATCCAAAGGGAACAAGAGCTGTCCATGGTCCCCAGTCTACGAATTTGTCGAGACGGGAGTTGAGGTAGCCAGATGCAATCGCAATCCCAACGACCAAAGCAACTCCGAAGAGGTCAAACCATTTAGATGTAGCAAAAATTTTTAGTGATTTTTTCATAGTTTAAGGTATCTTTCTTGTTTTTTACAAACATTCTACAACTAAATGAAAGTAAAATCAAATGATAGAAATAAAACCCTGAAAATTTGATTTTCAGGGTTAGTAGGGGACTTGAGAAATTAGTTGATTTTCTCGACATAGAGTTGTTTGGCGATGTCCATATTCACTTGTAAGTCCTCGTTTTTACTGAGGATAGTGAAGGTATTGCTGAAGCCATCAAACTGCTTGACTTGGAGCGGATCTCCGATGTGAAGTGAGTGCTTGTCCAGATAATGGAGAATGTCAAAGCTATCGTGCACTCGAGTCAGACGGTAGGAGCCAGCTTCCTTGATATCAGCTAGTGGTAGGTTATTGATTTCAACCAGAAGTTCTCCCTTGGCCGGAATGGTTCCTCCGTGGGGGCAGGTTTTGGGGAATCCTAGTAGTTTATCCAGTCTTTCCACGAAGAGGTCCGATACAGTATGTTCCAAGACTTCAGCTTCCTCGTGAATCTGATCACTTGTATAGTCTAAATGATGGACTAGAAAAACTTCAATCAAGCGGTGTTTACGATAGAGCTCAGAGACCAGTTTGAGCCCGAGGTCTGTCAGTAGATAGCCACATTCCTTGTCTTTGAGGATGAGATTTTCGCTCTTCATCCGTTTAATCATTTCAGTTACGGCAGGGGGAGAGACTTGCATGCGAGCCGCAATTTCCTTGTTGGTAATTTTATGCAGGTCTATGCCGATTTCATAAATACATTTTAGATAATCTTCTTTATTCGGGGTCATTCGCTTCCTCTTGTCTAATATCTTTATCTAGTATATCAAAAAAAGCTAGATTTCTCTAGCTGTGACTTTTTATGTTATACTTATTGCAAGAGAAAAAACGAGGAGACGAATATGACAAAAATAGCTCTTCTTTCAGATATTCATGGAAATACCACCGCCTTGGAGGCTGTTTTGGCAGATGCACGGCAGCTAGGAGTGGATGAATACTGGCTTTTAGGAGATATTCTCATGCCAGGGACAGGGCGTAGAAGGATTTTGGACTTGTTGGCTCAACTACCGATTACGGCTAGAGTTTTAGGAAACTGGGAAGACAGTCTGTGGCATGGTGTCCGCAAGGAACTGGATAGTACTCGTCCCAGCCAACGTTATCTCTTGCGCCAGTGCCAGTATGTTTTAGAGGAAATTTCCCTAGAAGAAATTGAACTGCTCCACAATCAACCTCTCCAGATTCATCGTCAGTTTGGGGATTTGACAGTTGGAATTAGCCATCATCTGCCTGATAAGAACTGGGGGCGTGAGTTGATTCATACTGGGGCGCAAGAGGATTTTGACCGCTTGGTGACCAATCCGTCCTGCGATATAGCCGTTTATGGCCATATTCACCAGCAGTTGCTTCGTTATGGGACTGGTGGGCAATTGATTGTCAATCCGGGTTCGATTGGGCAACCTTTCTTTCTAGATTCCCAGTTGAGGAAGGACTTGCGGGCCCAGTATATGATTTTGGAGTTTGATGACCAGGGCTTGGTAGATATGGACTTCCGACGGGTGGAGTACGATGTGGCAGCTGAATTGCAGCTAGCTAAAGACCTGAAACTCCCTTATTTTGAGGTTTACTATGAAAGTCTGGTCAATGGTATCCATCATACTCATAATCAGGAATTTCTGAGAGAATTAGCCCAGAAAGAGGGCTATGATAGGGAATTAGATGCTTGGTTGAAAAGTGGTAATGATTGACATTACAACTAAAAAGGGTATAATAAAAGAAAAAGAAGAGTAGAGGCAGGGGAGCCTCGTAAAAAGGAGAAGAGTATGCAAATTCCAAGTAGATTTACCATTGCGACTCATATGCTGATAATCATTGCCCTCAAGGGGAAGGAAAGCAAGGTGACCAGTGATTTTCTGGCTGCTAGTGTTGGGGTCAATCCTGTCATTATCAGAAAAACCTTGTCCCAATTGAAGAAGGCAGAGCTGATTTCAGTAGCGCGTGGAACAGGAGGAACAGAGATTGTCAAAGATCTCAAGGACATTAGTCTTTTAGATGTTTATCAGGCGGTTGAGTGTCTTGGTAAGACAGGCCAACTTTTTAGTTTCCATGACAATCCAAATCCAAATTGCCCAGTCGGAGCTCATATTCATGAGGTTTTGGATCAAAAATTGGAGAGAATCCAGCGAGCTATGGAGGCTGAACTTGGTCAGACCAGTCTAGAACAAGTCGTGGCCGATGCAGAGAGTCAGATGAAGGAGTGAGAGGGATAGATGCCCTCTTTTTCTCTTTGGATAATTATGATAAAATCTACTTATAAAAGGAGGAAATGATGTATCTTTTTACAGGAATTATTGTAGCCGCATTTGTCTTTTCATTTTGGAAAGATAACAGAAGTCTTTGGAATCCAGCCTTATTTTTATTGTCTCTCATCTCAATCTATTTATCGGTGGCCCATTTTTTTTATCAGAATGGATATGAAAAGGTTCACATATTCTTTTTGGTATTTACCTTTGTCTTCCTTCCTTTTTTGATTTTTCTAAGTGGGCTCTTTTTAATCTATAATGGAGTCATCTTACTGAAACGAGAAGGATATTCCAAAGCTAATTATCTTTCTATGTTACTTGGTTTTCTTATCTTGATATTTTTTGGGATCATGTCATTTAGATTGTGGGATAGGAATGAGCTATTTTCTACAAATCACTTTCTGAATCTCCTATTTCTATTTACAACTTATTCTTATTTTCTTTTCGGTTTTGCTTTTGCAGGATTTATGCTTTATTCTATCCTGTACCTGTTTATTCCTAAAAAGAAAAGCTATGACTTTATCATTATTCATGGAGCTGGCTTGTTAGACGGAGAAAGAGTGACACCCTTACTCAAGCGTCGGATTGATAAGGCAATCGAGGCCTTCAGGGCTTCTCCTAATCCAAATGTTAAACTGATTGCAAGCGGAGGTCAAGGAGAAGATGAGAAGATTTCTGAAGCGCAGGCCATTTGTAATTATATCTTAGAAGAGACAGATGTCAGTATGGAATCCATTCTTCTTGAAGACAAGTCCAGAACGACCTATGAGAATTTATTGTTTTCAAAAGAAGTGGGAGAACAATTGGTTGAAAATCCTTGTTTCCTCTTTGTTACTAATGACTATCATGTCTTTCGTACTAGTACCTATGCCCGTAAGCTAAATATGAAGGGAGATGGGCTCGGCTGTAGGACGGCAGGCTACTACATACCATCTGCTTTTATTCGGGAGTACGTGGCTCTCTGTGTCAAAATGAAATGGCTTTTCCTTGCCTTTTATGTCCTGCTATTAGCCCTCATTTTGATAGCCTACAAAGGGATTCTTTGGTAGTCAGATTCTATTTAAAAAGACTTAGAATGCACATGAAAGTCTGTATTCTAGGTCTTTTGTTTTATATATATTTGATTTTTGAAAGGTATTATCTATTTTTCCATGCTTGGTAACGGGTGTCAATCAATAATTGGGTAAGGCGTCCCATGGTTTCCCTTTCTGCTGGAGTGAGGGATTGAGCTTGGACAAAGAGATGATGAATATGTTCGATAGCCTTGAAGGAAGATAGGTCATTAATGGAGCTAATCCCAGCATCTAGAATGGTGCCAAAGAAGAGGTCGAAATAGAGCTGGAGTTCCTCGTCAGGGACTGTGGCCACCCATTCTTTGAAGGTTGTGTCTACTTGTTGGCTATCACTGTTGGTCTTATCCAGTTGAACGAATTGCTTGTCATCAATTTGCCAGCTAAAGGTATCGTGCTGGGCGATGCCACCTAAGGCAGTGCTTTGAACGATGATTTGGTGGGCAGGAATTTCCAGCATCCTACCGATAATGGAACCTTGTGGAATGAAGACCTTGGTTCTATCCATTATCCTTTGATAACCTTCGGTCTGTGTCAATTCTTGATGGAGACCAGGCGCATCAAATGTATAAACTGCCGCGATTTGATTTTGCAAGTTTTGCTCAATTTGACTAGCCGCATAGATAGCTAGATTTCCTCCCTTGGAATGCCCAGCTAGAATGACTTTTTTCCTAGGGTGGTGGACAAAAAAGTTCTCTAAATAGCATAGGGCGTGCTTTTGAGCAGGAATTTCCTTCATATAGGTCATGTGGAAATCTTCCTTCCAGCCAATGATACTGTCATCAGTCCCACGAAAGACAATCAGATAAGTATCGAGAGTGAGGCGGTAGGTCATAGCCGCAAACTGCTTTTGCAGTTCAGGGTCGATTTCGTTGATAAAATAGGAGAGTTTGCAATTTTTGAAGCGCTTGTGTTGAGCTAGTTCATCTAATAACTGGAGGCGATTTTTACTAGTAAGCATGGTGGGCTCTCTTGGAACCTGAGGTGCCAGGTCTAAAAGTCGCTGAGGAGTTGAGGAGACTAGATTATCAAAGGGGAGGTAGGTGGTTTCTGTTAAGGCTAAAATATCTAATTCATTTAAAGGAAGGTCGTAAAAGGAATCGTAAGCGACATCTTTCAGATAATCAAAAATATTGGCCATAAGAGCTCCTTTCTTTTTATTTATCTTATCACAATCACATAGAATTTACTAGTTGGTTTGTACGAGCTCTCTACATACCGACCTATAATGGTATGATTCAGACACATAGAAGACAGTTTGCTTTTATTTCAAACCTCTAAACGAACTTGCTTGAATGTTTTTGCTATCAATCCCGTTTTCCTTTAAAAAATTCTTCATCTCATTTACATCATCAGGTTGGCCGGTCAAGAGATAAATAGCTTGGTTACCGTATTTCACAACCGCATTTTTTAAAAATGCTTGGCTTTGAGAAGAGTTTTCGCTAGTTTTATAAGTTAGATTCGGATTATTCTTACTAAGCTCTCTTAACTCATTATCAAAAATGTTTACTCCTTTGTCTAAATGATTAAGAATGATGGAGCGCTTACCAGCCCACTCTTTAACAATTGGACGTAGAGTAGAAATACCGACATCAGAGGCAAAACAAACCAGTGCTTGGTCATTGTCTTTAACAGATAAAGATGACTCCAGCCACCTCATTTCAATTTTACTACCAGCTGGTAAATGTGTTAAGGTTTCCTTAAACACGCTACCACTATTATGGGTTACAATAAGAATTTCATCCTCATCAGGAGTGGAAGCAAGGGTTAGCCATCGGCTAGCCTGATTCTCCTTTACTGGACTTTTGTCTGGACCAAACGCGCTGTCAGGAAGCTTAAACTGAGCAAAGGAGCCAGCTTTCCATATTTGATTTTTTGGTTTTGTGATGTGAACTAAATACAAATCTCCGCTGGGATTTTCAATGGATTTTATCGATAAAGTTTGACTTCGTCCAAGATAGGTAATGATTCCCCAAGATATAAAGCCGAGCACTCCAAGTGTAGTTAGAATAATTATGAACATTTTTTTCCCTCGTTTCATTTTTAACTCCTATAGTGTAGTAATTTTTCATGAATGAATAATATTTTTTTTCATTCAATAATTTCCAAAAAATAAAGAAAAGATTTCTTTATTTAAGTATTCCTTTAATGAAGTTGGTTGCTAGTATTTCTACAGTTTTGCTAATATCTGGAAAATCGTTTTCTGTGATATGCATATCCATGTAGTAAAATAGGTTGTAAACTTGTAAAATATCTTGAATTTTTTCTGGAGAATGGCCTTCAGCCTGCAAACGATGAGTAAAGGTTTTCACGAGAAATTGATGAAATGGATTCGTGACTTTCCCTTCTTCTGAGGAATAGTAGCTATGCAACTCATCTGCTATGGCAGGATTGTACCATTCTGCAAGGATTTTATTGGAAGAAACGAGTGCTCTGGATTGAGCAAAGAGTTGACTAATAAGATCAATCATATCAATTTCCCAATCCAGTTCTTCGATCATAGTTTGGCGAACACGGTTGTTTTCATCAATATAGATATCTAAAAAAATAGCTTCTTTACTTTCGTAATAGTTATAAAAAGATCCGACTGCCATATGAGCTTGTCTAGCAATTTCTGAAATTCCTGTCGCCTTGTATCCTTTTTTTGAAAAAACTTCATAAGCTGCGGATTTCAAAGCCTGTTTTTTGTCCAATTTGATTCACCTCTTTTCTGAATGAATGTTAAAACTCGTTCATTCATATCTTAACAAATCTTTTTCAGATTGTCAATCTGAAAGCTAGAACTTTTTACGGATACAACTCGATAAGGAGCTTTTCAATGTTAGAAGAGTATAGAGTGTCGTTTTAACTACACTCAAGGTTTGGAAGAATAGATATAAATTTTGGTTAAGGGGACGGATAAAAGAACTGAAATGAAGGTTGAAAAAATTAAAAATAAAAGGGTAGGGCTGGCACTATGTCTGAAAATAAGGTATGATATCAATGGGGTTATTCACTATCTGTTTTTGAGCTGTTGTGACAAGGAAATGTCAAAAAAGTATTAGATACTAAGCCCTCTATTTATACTAAAGGATTTAAGACTCCTAAAATTAGCAAAGGAGAATCAGATGCACAAGATTTTACTAGTAGAAGATGATCAGGTCATTCGTCAACAGGTCGGGAAAATGCTCTCTGAATGGGGATTTGAAGTGGTCTTGGTAGAAGACTTTATGGAAGTTTTGAGTCTTTTTGTCAAATCGGAACCTCATTTGGTCCTTATGGATATTGGCTTGCCCTTGTTTAACGGCTATCACTGGTGTCAGGAGATTCGAAAGATTTCCAAGGTGCCGATTATGTTTTTGTCTTCGAGAGACCAGGCTATGGATATTGTCATGGCAATCAATATGGGAGCAGATGACTTTGTGACCAAGCCTTTTGACCAGCAGGTTCTTCTAGCCAAGGTTCAGGGCTTGTTACGTCGTTCCTATGAGTTTGGTCGTGACGAGAGTTTACTGGAATATGCCGGTGTTATCCTCAATACCAAATCCATGGATTTACATTATCAAGGGCAAGTGTTGAATTTGACCAAGAACGAATTCCAGATTTTACGAGTTTTGTTTGAGCATGCGGGTAATATTGTAGCGCGTGACGATCTGATGCGGGAACTTTGGAACAGTGACTTTTTCATTGATGACAATACCCTCTCTGTCAATGTGGCTCGTTTGCGTAAAAAATTGGAAGAGCAGGGCTTGGTAGGATTTATCGAGACCAAGAAAGGGATAGGGTACGGACTGAAGCATGCTTGATTGGAAACAATTTTTTCTAGCCTATTTGCGCTCCCGTAGTCGTCTGTTTGTCTATCTGCTGGCTTTGGCATTTCTAGTTTTGCTCTTTCAGTTTTTATTTGCTAGTTTAGGAATTTACTTTCTCTACTTTTTCCTCTTGTGTTGCTTTGTAACCATCTTATTTTTCACTTGGGACATATTGGTGGAAATGCAGGTCTATCGTCAGGAAATTCTCTACGGGGAGAGGGAAGCCAAGTCTCCTTTGGAAAGAGCTTTAGCAGAAAAACTAGAAGCGCGTGAGATGGAACTCTACCAGCAGCGGTCAGAATCAGAAAGAAAACTGACGGATTTGCTGGATTACTATACCTTGTGGGTTCATCAGATTAAGACCCCCATTGCAGCTAGTCAACTCTTAGTTACAGAAGTAGGTGACCGCCAACTGAAGCAGCAGTTAGAACAGGAAATCTTCAAGATAGACTCCTATACTAATCTAGTCTTGCAGTACCTGCGTTTAGAAAGTTTCCATGATGATTTGGTATTAAAGCAGGTTCAAATTGAGGACTTGGTCAAGGAAATACTGCGTAAATACGCTCTATTCTTTATTCAAAAAGGCTTAAGTGTCAATCTACATGACCTTGATAAAGAAATTGTGACAGATAAAAAGTGGCTACTAGTAGTCATTGAGCAAATCATTTCAAACAGTCTCAAGTACACCAAGGAAGGTGGTCTGGAGATTTATATGGACGGGCAAGAGCTTTGTATCAAGGATACGGGAATCGGAATAAAAAACAGTGATGTTCTCCGAGTCTTTGAACGTGGCTTTTCAGGCTACAATGGTCGCCTAACCCAGCAGTCATCTGGACTTGGACTTTACCTATCTAAGAAAATTTCTGAAGAACTGGGTCATCAGATTCGGATCGAGTCTGAGGTTGGAAAAGGAACGACAGTAAGGATTAGATTTGCTCAAGTGAACTTAGTCCTTGAGTGAGAATAGACAATGAGGTTGAGTTAAAACTCATTTTTTCCAGGAATTGAGTTTTTACCCAATCTCTTTTTGCTATATTTCAGGATATTTGAAGACTGTTTTTTACAAAACGAATAATAGTATTTTTAATACGGATATAGTATAAATACTGCTTCAAAGTGAATTTTTATAGATTTTATACTTTTGTTGAGTATAAAATCTATAAACTAAGGTTGAATTACAAAAATTAATTTGAGATGAAGTGAATTGTAGACTTGGGAAATATCTCCTGTTCGATTTCAGAATGAATCGCTGATACAGGATTGAAAGAACTGCGGTTTTCTTTTTGTTTTGAATGAGATAGGTGCATATATATTTGTGTAACTGATATAGAACTGCTTCCAAGAATTTGTACGTATTGTAGGTATTTCACACAATAACCTTAGTTGCTAGGAATCCAATTTTAACGGAATTGATAGATACCATTTGTCAGAAATTCAATGTATTCTATGTCGATATTGTGGGGAAAGGGATGATAAAGTTAGCTCTTATATATAAAGTACTCATAAACTAAAAAAGTAACTGTCCAAG
The DNA here is from genome assembly GCA_905221095.1 of bacterium. GTDB lineage: Bacteria > Bacillota > Bacilli > Lactobacillales > Streptococcaceae > Streptococcus. The sequence continues at coordinate 3,122 of CAJNBV010000007.1, read as the reverse complement.
ATTTTCAGTTACTTTTTTAGTTGGATACAGCAAAGCGGTAAATATAAGGTAATAATTATAATGATTTCCAGTAAAGCCACCATGAATTTTTTACTGGAATATTCATGTAAAAACTCCTTGAATAAACATCGCTTAATTTAATTATATGGTATAATTTAATTACATTTTATCACATAGGAAAGTTTCTTTTGAAGTTGTCCCATATTTGCTAACGGAGGTGTACTATGTTAAAGAAATTCGGAGAGACATATAAGGTATTTAGGGAATCAAGGAAAATTTCTCTTAGAGATATAGCAAACAAAGGGATATCACGTTCACAGTTATCTCGATTTGAAAAAGGCGAGACAGATCTGACTATTACAAAATTTCTGATAGCACTTGAACAAATAAATGTCCCTATTGAAGAATTCATGTATGCAACTAATGATTTTAAAAGAGATCGTTTCTACCAAACAATAGATGAAGTTAAACAATGTTTCCTTAATCGAAATGTGGCAAAATTACATAAATTATTGATTAAACGCATGGAAAATAATAATTCATCTCTTTTTTCTGAGATGGAAATAATTTTTTTAAAAATCAAACTTCAAGAATTATCAAAAGAAGACTATTTCAATGACACGGATATAAAAAGAATAACTGATTATTTGTTCGGTGTGGATTATTGGGGTGTGTTTGAAATTTTGTTATTTGGAAATATCATGTATATTTTTAATCATGCTACTTTTCTACTATTATCAAAAGAGATGTTGCATAGAACAGAGTTTTATCACGATATACCAAGCTATAGAAGAGTGATTGCTAGTATGGTTCTAAATGCACTTATTATTTGTATTGAAAGAGATCATCTTGTGGATGCAAAATACTTTGAGAAAAAAATTTCTCAGTTTTATTTTGATGAATCTGAGATTTATGAACGGTTAATTTTTAAATATGCATGTGCTTTTTACGAATTTAAGAAAAATCAGACAACACAGTCAATATTAAAAATGAGAAAAATAATTGGTTTTATGCGTGTAGCAGAATGTGAAAAACTTGCTAACCGATACGATGAGCATTTAAGAAAAATATTAGAGTCATATTTAAATAATGGTATATAGTGCAGATGTGGGACGAAAAATAATTGAATTTATAAAGTGATATACTGTCTTTACAAAAAGATATTGAATTAATGGTGTTAATTTTATTGATAAATCAGGAAGTTTTCTAACTTGTAGTTCAGTACAGTTATCTCTTTTTACAACATATCTAGGTGCAGTTCAGCCTTGTTCTCTTTATAATAGAAGTATTGGAAATATTCATTTTACATCTATCAAAGAAACATGGGATAGACCTATATTTTACAAAATAGCAAATTATATTTTGAATGATAGTAAAAACTGCAGTACTTGTGTGATTCACAATTATTGCACTCAATGTCCGAGTATCGCACTATCTGAAACAGGGAATAGTAGAGATTGTTCTGCGATATGTAAAAAAACGCATTAGCAAGGAGTATCGTATATGCTACCATATCTTAAAACTATTAGATGGTATCTCTTCTTTAATTTTCTTTTTGGTGTAGTATCGAATATCTGCACAGCTTTGTTACCGTATTTCACGCAGGCATTAATCAAAGGGGATTATCAAGTAGCTCTATATGGTTACTCTATGTCAGTGGCAGGCTATTTGAGTTGTAACTATATCCAAATGATACTTGATTGGAAGCAGGGGATTATCTTTTCGACTACTTTGAAAAATGAGTGGTTTCGTTCACTTCTGGGACTCAGTCACCACGATTTCAAGCAGAAAACAGTAGCAGAGTATATTTCCTATCAATCGAATGACCTAGATTCGTTGGAAAAGGACTACCTTCCTCCATTGATGAGTTTTATCAAACAAATTTTACGTATCATCATTTACGCTTTCATTATTAGCAGAACAATTAATCCTATTGTATCACTGATTTTAATCTTTTCTACTGGAATTAGTATTCAAATTCCTAAAATCGTTGGGAAGTTGACCGCTAATCGTAGACAGGTTTACTTGAAAAAACAAGGAGATTACTATCGAACTTTGGAGGATTTATTCATGGGACATCATTTGGTAAATAAACTAACTATGTCGCATTTTTTGAATCAACAAAAGAGTTCTCTAAAGAATTTGCAGGATAAGTATTTTAAGTATGGTTTGACAAAAATTACAGGCATCTTATTGACAGGTGTTTCTTTTGAATTCATTAGTCTTGTTCTGTTTATTTATTTAGCCTACTCTCTATCTCACCAGCAACTCGGTATTCCTGAGGTGGTGGCGAGTTTCGGATATATTAATGCTTTTTCTGAACCAATACAGGAAATCCTTTATGATTTACAAATGTTAGAGTCCGTAAAGCCTGTAATCAAGAGTTTTCAAAACATTGTTGGGAGACCCGTTTCAGTTCAAGCACCTCAACATTCTTTTGATACGATTACTTTGAAAAACATTTCCAAACAACTGGGAGAATCAAAATTGATAATTACTTCCGCTACGATTCAAAAAGGGGATAAAATTGCGCTTATTGGTAAGAATGGCTCTGGAAAAAGTAGTCTTCTCAACATTTTAAATGGAACAGATGAAGATTTTGAAGGACAAATTGTGCTAGATGGGCTTGTTTTGGACCATCTTTGGGGAAGATTCGGTATGATTCTGCAACAAGAACATACATTTATTTCGAGTTATGAAAATAATGTAACGCTATTCAATAGTTTCAATGAAAAATTCAGAGAAGAAGATTTTGAAAAAATTCCACCACAATCCCTGTCAGGTGGTCAGCAACAACGAATGTATTTAAATCGTGAGAAAAATCGTAAAAATCCATTGCTTATCCTAGACGAACCTTTCTCTGCCTTGGATACTAATCAGTTTAAAATGGAATTGGAAAGAGTTCTGGAACTACCAAGTGCCGTCATTGTTACTTTACATCGCCAAAACGAATTATTAAGTAAGTTTGACCAAGTTTGGGAAATTAAGAATGGAGAACTTGTAATTTTGAAATAGCTAAATTATAAAGAATAAAACGCATAATATTGAACTGCACCCCAAAAGTTAGACAGAAAAAATCTAACTTTTGGGGTGTTTTTATTATGAAATTAACTTATGATGAT
>CAJNBV010000006.1 GCA_905221095.1 bacterium | reverse complement strand
TTGAGTTGCGTCTGCATTAGCAAATACTTTCTTAGCGTCTGCTAATAAGTCATTCGCTTCTTTTGCAGTTTCTGCATTAAGCTTAGCTGATTCTTTAATGATCAATTCATCTAATTGATGAATAGCGCCTTCTAACTTAGATTTATCCACTTTTGCATCAGTGTTATTAGCTGCGTTATTGCCAGAAGTTCCGTTACCGTTACCACTGTTATTGCCTCCAGCATTGTATGGTACATATTGTTTGAATGCGTCATCTCTTGGAATTGCTAATACTTGACCTTCTTTTGTAACGATTGTTACATTTCCAGCTTTATCAATGTTAACAGCTAGATCTGTTTTACCATCTTTCGTAACTTTCATATTACCATCTTTGTCGATTGTAATAGTCATGCTAGAATCTTTAGATTTGTAAATTGTATTCCCTTGTGCATCTGTTTCTTTTAAGAATGCATCAAGATCAAATTCTTCTACATCTGTGATAGCTCCCAAAATCATGAATTGGAATTTTTCTTTTTCATCTTTAGTAATATTCTCAAGATTTCCTACTGTTACTTTACTCAAGTCGATATCAAGATTATCTCCACCATGTTTAGATTTAGAAACAGCTTCTTTATCTTTCACTAGTTGTTCTTTAGAAATTGTTGCTGTAGAACCATCTGGCATTGTTACTGTTGCGTTTCCTTTGTCGTCTACTACTACAGTTGCGCCTGGGTTGACTGCTTCAATTGCTTTCTTAACAGCTGCTTTTTCAGCGTCTGTTAAGTTTTCTTTATCTCCAACTAATGTACGGATAGCTGGTGTTTTCACTTTAGCATTTGTTGCTTCATCAGCTAATTTTTCTGCTGGGATGACTAAGTCTGATGCTGGGATGTTAAGAACTGTGCCGTCACCTTTCGTTACTGTTGTGTTTCCTTTGTCGTCTACTACTACAGTTGAACCTGGGTTGACTGCTTTAACTTTATCTTCGATTGCTTTCTTCTCTTCTAGAGTTAGGCTTTCTTTATTTGCTACTACTGTTTTCGCTGCTGGTGTGTTTGCATCGTTACCACCATTAGGTTTTGTAGCATCGCCTTCGACTTTAACTAAGTCTGTTGATGGGATAACTGAAACATTACCATCTTTCACTACAGTTGCATTTCCTTTATCGTCAACTACAACTTCAGCGCCTGGATTTGCTGCTTTAACTTTGTCTTCGATTGCTTTCTTCTCAGCATCAGTTAAGGCATTTGGATTTGCTATTTTTGTTTTCGCTGCTGGTGTAACTGCGTTGTCTTTAGCTTTTCCATCGTTCACATCTTTTTCAGATTTTGTTAAATCTGATGCTGGGATAACGGCTGTCTTACCGTTTGGAAGCGTTACTGTTGCGTTTCCTTTGTCGTCTACTGCTACAGTTGAACCTGGGTTGACTGCTTGAACTTTAGCTGCGATAGCATCTTTCTCTTCTGGAGTTAGAGCATCTTGATTTGCAACTTTTGTCTTAGAAGCTGGTTTAACGATGTCATTTCCTGCTTTTGGTGCTTTTTCTGCATCTGATGACTTAGTTAAGTCTGCCGCTGGAATGACTGCTGTCTTACCGTTTTCAAATGTTACTGTGGCGTTGCCTTTGTCGTCTACTACAACTTTAGCACCTGGGTTGACTGCTTGAACTTTAGCTACGATTGCATCTTTCTCAGCATCTGTAAGTTTTTCTGGATTTGCTACTACAGTCTTATCTGCTGGTGTAACGATGTCGTTACCTGCCTTCGGTTCTTTAGTTTGTGCTTCTGTCTTAGTTAAGTCTGATGCTGGAATTACAACTGGTTTACCATCTTTAGGTGTTACTGTTGCATTTCCTTTATCGTCAACTACAACTTTAGCATCTGGATTTAAGGCTGTAAGCTTGTCAGTGATTGCTTGTTTCTCATCATCAGTAAGTTTAGCTGGATCTTTCACTAAAGTCTTATCTGCTGGTTTAACTACGTTGTTACCTGCATTTGGTTTAGCTGCATCTTCCGCTGATTTCACTAAATCAGCTGCTGGAATGACTGCTGTCTTACCTTCTGGTGTTGTGACTGTTGCGTTTCCTTCGTCGTCCACTACAACTTCAGCACCTGGGTTGACTGCTTTCACTTTATCCGCGATTTCTTTCTTAGATTTTTCTAAGTTAGTTGGATCTAAGACTGTCTTATCTGCTGGTGTATTTACATCGTTTCCTGCATTTGGTTTAGCTGCGTCTTCCGCTGTTTTCACTAAATCAGTTGCTGGAATGACTGCTGTCTTACCACCTTTAGTAACTGTGGCGTTGCCTTTATCGTCTACTACAACTTCAGCTCCTGGATTTACGGCTTTAACTTTAGCTACGATTGCATCTTTCTCTTCTGGAGTTAGGGCATTCGGATTTGCTACTACAGTCTTATCTGCTGGTTTAACTACGTCGTTTCCTGCTTTTGGCTTAGCTGCATCTTCTTTTGATTTCGTTAAGTCTGCTGCTGGAATGACTGCTGTCTTACCTTCTGGTGTTGTGACTGTGGCGTTGCCTTTATCGTCTACTGCTACAGTTGCACCAGGGTTTACGGCTTTAACTTTAGCTTCGATTGCTTTCTTCTCTTCTGGAGTTAGGGCATTCGGATTTGCTACTACAGTCTTGTCTGCTGGTTTAACGATGTCGTTGCCTGCGTTTGGCTTAGCTGCATCTTCCGCTGACTTCGTTAAGTCTGTCGCTGGAATTACTGCTGTTTTACCATTTACTGTGACTGTGGCGTTGCCTTTGTCGTCTACTACAACTTCAGCGCCTGGGTTGACTGCTTTAACTTTAGCTACAATTGCATCTTTCTCATCTTGTGTTAATGAGTCTGGATTTGCTACTACAGTCTTGTCTGCTGGTTTAACAATGTCGTTGCCTGCGTTTGGTTTAGCTGCATCTTCCGCTGACTTAGTTAAGTCTGCCGCTGGAATTACCGCTGTTTTACCATTTACTGTTACTGTGGCATTGCCTTTATCATCTACTGCTACAGTTGCACCTGGATTTACGGCTTTAACTTTAGCTACGATTGCATCTTTCTCATCTTGTGTTAATGAGTCTGGATTTGCTACTACAGTCTTATCGGCTGGTTTAACGATGTCGTTGCCTGCGTTCGGTTTAGTTGCATCTTCTGCTGATTTAACTAAATCTGTTGCTGGAATTCCCGCTGTCTTACCTTCTGGTGTTGTGACTGTTGCGTTTCCTTTATCGTCTACTACTACAGTTGCATCTGGGTTGACTGCTTTCACTTTATCTTCGATTGCTTTTTTCTCAGCGTCAGTCAGTTTATCTGGATTTGCTACTACAGTCTTATCTGCTGGGTTTACAATGTCATTTCCTGCATTTGGTGTAGTTGCATCTGCTTCTGATCTGAATAAATCTTCTGATGGGATTGTTGCTGTAGTTCCATCTTTTAGTGTAACTGTCGCATTACCATTTTCATCGAATTTAACAGATTTAGTTTCTGGGTTTAATGTTCTTAATTTTGCTTCTACTTTAGCTTGATCATCTGGATCATTTGCTTCACCAACTACTTTATCTGCTGGTTTAACAATATTAGAGTTACCTGCTCCAGCTTTTGCTGTATCTTCTTTAGTTCTTACTAAATCTGATGCTGGAATTGCAGCAGTTTTACCATATGGAGTAGAAACAGAAACAGTTCCGTTTTCATCAATCGTTACGATAGCATCTGGATTTACTTCTTCAACTTTAGCAACAATCTTAGCTTTTTCTTCGTCTGTTAAGTTAACTGGATTTTCAACGATAACTTTATCAAGTGGTTTATGAATATCATTTCCACCTTTACCATTATCTAAATCTCCTTCAGTTTTCACTAACTTAGATGGCTTAATTGTTCCTTTATTACCATTTTCTGTAGTTACTTCGATATCACCATTTTCGTTATATTTAACTTCTTTAGCTGTAGGGTTAACTTTCTTAACTTCTTCTAAGATTTTAGCTTTTTCTTCATTTGTTAACGCACTAGAATCTTTTACTAGAACTTTATCAATTGGTCTATTGATATCTCCAATTGATTTAATAGCTGCTTTATCTGATTCTTCAATTGTATTAACATCTTCTACACTAGTTACTGCATCAATTGCTTTTTTAGCTTTTTCTGCAACTTTATCTACTTTAGCTTTTAATACTTCTTTAGCTTTAGGTGTTAAATCATTACGTGCATCGATTGCTGCTTTCTTAGCTTTAGCTTCTTCTTCAATTGCTTTACGGGCATTTGGTTTGTCTTCTACAACAGGGACTGCTTGATCGATTGTACCTTTAGTATCTCCTTCGCCAACAGCCTTATCTTTTTCAGCTTTCACTGCAGCATCTGTCGTTGCTTTATCAACTTCTGCTTTTGCTGCTTCAGCTGCTGCTTTTGCTGCTTCAGTTGCTACTGCTTTTTCTTCGTCAGTTGCATCTGGAGTGTTAGCAATTGTTTCTAATTGTTTTGCTAATTTATCTTCGATTGCTTTCTTAGCTTCTGGTTTAGTTACCGCTGTTGGATTTACCGCTGTAACTTCATCTACACCTGTCTGCTTAGCCGCATCTACAGCATCTTGTGCTGTTTTAGCTGCTGCTGGTGTAGCTGCGTTATCTGGTTGTTTAGTGATTTCTGCTAATTGGGCATCAGCCTTATCTTTTGCGTCTTTCTTAGCTGCTGTTTTTTCTTCATCAGTTAAGTCCGTACGTTTGTCAATTTCACTATTCTTATCTTCTAACGCTTTCTCAACTGCTTTTTTAGCGGCTTCTTTGGCTACTGGATTTACTGTTGCAATATCATTTGTTCCTGCCGTTTGAGCATTTGTTACATCTGCATCTGTTGTTGCTGCATCGATTGCTTTAGTTGCTGCATCAGCCTTAGCTTTCGCTGCGTCTTTAGCTGCTTTTTTCTCAGCATCTGTTAAATCTGTACGTGCATCAATTGCTTCTTCTTTTGCTTTTAATGCATCTGCAACTGCTTGTTTAGCTTCTGGTTTCTTCACAGCTGTTGGATTTACAGCTTTAACTTCTGATACTCCAGTATTCTTAGCTGTATCTACCGCTCCTTGCGCTGCTGTGGCTTTTTCCTCAGTATCTACAATAGCTGGTTGATCATTAATTGCATCTGTTGCCGCTTTAGCTTTGTCTTGTGCATCTTTCTTAGCTGCAGCTTTTTCTTCAGTTGTTAAATCATCACGATCATCAATCGCTGATTCTTTCTTAGTTAATTCATCTGCAATTGCTTGTTTAGCTTTTTCTTTTGCTACTGGATGTACTGCCGTTACATCACCAACACCTTTATCTTCTGCGTCATTTACTGCTGTTTGAGCTGCTGTTGCTGCATCCGCAGTTTCTGCATTATCAGGTTGTGCATCAATTTTAGCTAACTCAGCGTCTGCTAATTTCTTAGCTTCTGCTTTAGCAGCATCTTTTTCTGCTTGTGTTAAGTCTTGGCGACCGTCGATTTCGTTATTTTTAGTTGTTAATGCTCCCGCGATTGCTTCTTTTGCAGTCGCTTTTGCTACAGGATTTACTTTGCCAAGTTCTGTTGTTCCAGTACCTTTTGCTGTTTCTACATCTGCATTTGTTGTTGCTGCATCAATAGCTTTCGTAGCATCATCTGCAGCTTTATTAGCTTTAGCGATTGCTGCATCTTTTTCTGCTTGAGTTAAATTACTATTGTTATTAATATCATTTACTTTGTTTTGACGAGCTGTTTCAACTGCTGCTTTCGCATCTGTTTTAGCTTTTGCCGCTGGATTTACAGATTTAACATCTGCTGCACCTTTTGTTCCTGCTGCATCTACTGCTTCTTGAGCTGTTGTTGCTGCATCTGGTGTATCAGCCGCGTCAGGTTGGGCGTTAATTTTCGCTAACTCAGCATCTGCTTTATCTTGTGCTTCTTTCTTAGCTGCTGCTTTTTCTTCAGCAGTTAGGTCTGTACGTTCTTCAATTTCTTGAAGTTTTCCTTTTTGACCATCTTTTCCATTTAAAGCATCTGCGATCGCTTGTTTTGCTGCTGTTTTCGCTACTGGAGTTACGTTGTCGATTGCTGTAGTTCCGTTGCCTTTAGCTGTTGTAAGAGCATCTGCTGTTGTTGCTGCATCTACTGCTTTTGTTGCATCTTCTGCTGCCTTGTTAACTTTAGCAATTGCTGCATCTTTTTCTGCTTGAGACAACTTATTGTTGTTAGTGATATCGTTTACTTTGTTTTGACGAGCTGTTTCGATATCTGCCTTAGCTGCATCTTTAGCTAATGGATTTACAGCTTTAACATCTGCTACACCCTTAGTTTTCGCTGCATCTACTGCTTGTTGAGCTGTTGTTGCTGCGTCTGGTGTATCAGCCACATCAGGTTGTTTAGCAATTTCGGTTAACTGTGCATCTGCCAATTTTTTAGCTTCTGCTTTAGCTGCAGTTTTTTCTGCTTGACTTAAATCTTGACGATTATCAATTTCACCATTCTTATCTTCTAATGCTTTCGCAATTGCTTGTTTAGCTGCTTCTTTTGCTACTGGTGTAACGTTGTTGATTGCTGTAGTTCCATCACCTTTAGCTGTTGTAAGAGCATCTGCTGTTGTTGCTGTATCAACTGCATTTGTTGCATCTTCTGCTGCTTTGTTAACTTTAGCAATTGCTGCATCTTTTTCTGCTTGAGATAAGTTATTGTTGTTAGTAATATCGTTTACTTTGTTTTGACGAGCTGTTTCGATATCTGCCTTAGCTGCGTCTTTAGCTAACGGATTTACTGCTCTAACATCTGCTACACCTTTAGTTCCGGCATTATTTACCGCTGTTTGTGCTGCTGTTGCTGCATCTGGTGTTTCCGTTGCGTCAGGTTGTTTAGCAATTTCGGCTAATTGTGCATCTGCTAATTTCTTAGCTTCTGCTTTAGCTGCATCTTTTTCTTTTTGACTTAAATCTTTACGACCATCAATTTCAGTATTTTTAGCACTTAATTCATCTGCAATTTCTTTTTTCGCTGCAGCTTTTGCTACTGGATTTACTTTCCCAATTGCTGTTGTTGCTTCGTTTTGTGCATCTTCTACTGCTTTGTTAGCCGTTGCAGAATCAATTTTAGTTGTTGCTGCTGTTGCGGCATCGTTAACTTTGGCAATCGCCACTGTTTTTTCGTCTTCTGTTAAGTTTGTATTTGCTTTAATAGCATCTTCTTTTGCTTTACGAGCTGTTTCGATTGCTACTTTAGCATCTGCTTTTTTCGAAACTACAGGATTATGACCTGCGATTGCTGTAGTCCCATTATTTTGCGCTTGATTCAATGCATCTTTTGTTGTTACGTTAGCATCATTAATTGCTGCTAATGCTTTAGTTTGATCTGCAGTCACTTTATCGATTGCCGCTTGTTTTTCTTCATCAGTAGCGTTTGGAGTAGCATTAATTGCCGCAATTTTCTCAGTTGCTGCTGTATTTACTGCATCAATAGCAGGTTGTTTGTCTAGTGTTACTACATCTGTAAGAGTTAGTTTATCAGTAGAACCATCCTTATAAGTAACTACAATCTTATCGCCTTCTTTAGTTACAGATTTGATATATTGTGAAGCATTTTCTACTAATGTTCCATCTTTATCTTTTAGTCTTTCGTCATCACTAGTTTTGTATTGAATTTTGATATTATTTTTAATTTTTTCAAAATCAGCATCTGATAAATTATTAACATCAGAAACTGCTACTTTGTTACCTTCTTCTGTTTGTCCTTGAATATCATATTTTTGAGTTTGTTCACGAACTACTAATTTGAACCATCCTTCTGGAACTTGGTCTACTGTCTTACCTGAATCACTATTACTATTAGGGTCAGAGAATGTAGCTCCTTCTAAATCTTCTGCAACTAAGTATCTTGTCATTAAGTTACCTGTAAAGTTTGGTTGACCTGATACTGATACTGTTCCTGTAATCGTTACTTTTGCTGGATTAGTTTCAGTTGCCTCAATTCCTGTTTCGTTTCTTTGATAACCTGTTGTTAATCCATACTGATTTCTTATTCTACCACCAGCAGCACCTGGAGCATTATTTCCTCTACCACCTTCAGCAATACGAATATCTTTAATTTTTCCAGAATCATCAGTTGCTGATAATTCAATATTTGTTTCTTCACCTTTATAAACATAAATAAGTTTATTAGCAGGGTCAGAGAATGGAATATTTCCTTTTGGTCTTACGTTTAATACTTTGTTCTTTTCAATTGTATCTGTAGAACCATCTTTATATGTGACAACAAGTTTAGTTGGATCAGTTGTTGATACTGTAACTGTATCAATTAGTGAAGTAGGATTTGAAACATCTGTCCCTCCTACAAATCGTGCATCATCACTTGTTTTAGAATGTTCTAACTGTAATCTTGATTTAATAGTTGTTAACTCTTCATCTGTAACATTATTAATATCATTTACAGTTATACGAGTTGATTCAGTTAAGTCTTTAATGTCATATTTAAATGTTTGAGGTTTCAGGATAACATTAAATCCACCTGGATCTCTATCCTTTGACTTGTCACCTTGAGCCACATTGTCTAAAAGATTTCCAGCCTTGTCTAGTGCTCTAACATATCTCCAACCTAGAGTTAAACCTGTAGTCTTAGCTTGTTTTAATTGAGCTGCACTAAGTTCTCCACCAGGAAGACCTCTATAATGAATTACAGCAGGGCTTTGTTCAGATGCTGTTGTCTCAGTCGTGAATATATTTGCTTTATAACCATATTGTACATTAAGCATATCTGCTTCACCTGTTACAGGAGCGAATGAGTTATTTCCTCCACGTAAAACAGTTGCACTTTTGATTACACCTGAATTATCTTTAATTTTAATATCAAATCCATCTTCTTCAGCACCATATACATATACATTTTTATCATTAGAATATGGTATTTCTACTGTTGGTGCTTCTGTATCTGTATCTGCACGGAACGCATTCTCTTTATCCATCTCTTTCCCGTTACGTGGATCGTTAGAACCTGTGTTCTCGATTGAGTTAGAGTCTGGTTTTTTATCAGTGTTTTCTGCTTTTTTGCCTAGAGTTGGTTGTCCGTTAGTAGTGTCTACTTTTGGAGCTTCTTTTTTGGGTTTGTTTTTTAATTTTGAGCTTACTGTAGTGACAAGGTTTCTGTAAGCTAAGTTCAATTCTTCTTGACTAGTTGCAGATTCAAGAACTGATTTAGCAGAAGCTAATTCAGATGTCAAAAGAGCTACACTCTCTTCTGTTTTAGTCGCATACTTGCCTGCAGAAATTTTTGATTCAATTTCTGAAATGTAGTTTTTAAGCTGTGTTTTGTCCAAAGCTGGAGTTGTTGCTTCTGCTGGTTTAGCAGTAGGTTCTTCTGCAGCTGGTTTTTCTACAGGAGCACCTTCTGCTGGTTTAACAGTATTCTCTACTACTGGAGCTACTGGAGCTGCTGGAGCAAGGTAGGCTGGTTTAGACGATTCATTTGCGACTTGTGATTCATTATTTTCAAGAGACTTTTCATGCCCTTGTACTCCTGTCTTGTTAAGTTCGCTAGCTGATACAGCACCATTTCCTAGGAACATGAAAAGGGCAGCTACGGCTACACTGGCCGCACCAAAGCTATACTTACGAATTGAATAGCGCGTTACCTTTTCGCGACGTAGACTATTTGATGACTTGTTTTCCATTAATTTAGGATCTCCTTTTAAAAGTTTTTTGTTTTCTTACATGAAACTAGCCGTCTACGAAAGCAACGGCTAATACTGATATTCAATGTAAGTTTCTACATTAACTATTCTACTTTATTTTTAATATATATGCAAGTTATTTGACTTTGAATTTTCGCAAAAAAAAAAAAAAAGTTTTAAGCTTATTTCAGCTTATTATCAAACTCAAATAATTTATTTTTATGTATTTAATTGGTATAAAATATTCTATTCGATCTAGTTAATAACTTTTAATTAAATTAGCTCAAGTGATTTGAATTTTCCCTTGAAAACCAGTATAATGGTAGAATGCTATGTGACTAGAAAGGAAGTTGAATGAAGCAATCTATTTCAAATCTCAAGTTAGCTGAGCGTGGGGCTATTATCAGTATTTCGACCTACCTGCTCTTGTCTGCAGCAAAATTGGCTACTGGCCATCTTCTTCATTCATCCAGTTTGGTGGCTGATGGTTTTAACAATGTGTCGGACATCATTGGAAATGTGGCCCTCTTAATCGGGATTCGGATGGCGCGCCAGCCTGCAGACCGTGACCATCGTTTTGGTCACTGGAAGATTGAAGATTTGGCTAGCTTAATCACTTCCATCATTATGTTTTATGTTGGCTTTGATGTGCTGAGGGACACCATTCAAAAGATTCTCAGTCGGGAAGAAACGGTTATTGATCCTCTGGGCGCAACTCTAGGAATCATTTCTGCAGCGGTTATGTTTGTGGTCTATCTCTACAATACTCGCCTCAGTAAGAAATCCAACTCCAAGGCACTGAAGGCAGCTGCTAAGGACAATCTTTCTGATGCTGTTACCTCACTTGGAACTACCATCGCCATCCTGGCTAGCAGCTTCAATTATCCGATTGTGGATAAACTGGTTGCCATCATCATCACTTTCTTTATCTTGAAAACTGCCTATGATATCTTCATCGAGTCTTCCTTTAGCCTTTCAGATGGTTTCGACGACCGTCTGCTTGAGGATTATCAAAAGGCTATCATGGAAATTCCCAAAATCAGCAAGGTCAAGTCCCAAAGAGGTCGCACCTACGGTAGCAACATTTACCTAGATATCACGCTGGAGATGAATCCTGACTTGTCGGTTTATGAAAGTCACGAGATTGCGGATCAAGTCGAGTCTATGCTGGAAGAGCGTTTTGGGGTCTTTGATACCGATGTCCATATCGAACCAGCACCTATCCCTGAGGATGAAATTTTAGACAATGTCTACAAAAAATTGCTGATGCGCGAACAATTGATTGACCAAGGAAATCAACTAGAAGAACTCTTGGCTGACGATTTTGTCTATATTCGTCAAGATGGAGAACAGATGGATAAAGAGGCCTATAAAGCCGAAAAAGACTTGAATTCTGCTATAAAGGATATTCAAATCACTTCCATCAGTCAAAAGACCAAACTCATCTGCTATGAGTTAGATGGTATCGTCCATACCAGTATCTGGCGCCGTCACGAAACTTGGCAAAATATCTTTCATCAAGAAACCAAAAAAGAATAGAGAAATCCTGTCATGAGACGGGATTTTTCTATTCTTCTAGCTATCAAAATCACTTAGATACTCATAGCGTTCGTATTTTTCAAGGAGTGCTTCGTTTTTCTCATCCAGTTCTTTTTGGAGAGTAGCTAGCTTACCAAAGTCAGAACCATTGGCCTGCATTTCCTCTTCAATAGCAGCGATACGATTTTCCAAGGCTTCAATATCGTCTTCGATACTTGCCCACTCCTGCTTTTCTTGATAGGTCATGCGTTTCTTGTCTTCTCGAACCTTGACTACTTTTTCCTTTTCGGCCTTTTGTACTTGATTAGCCATCTCTGTTTCAAATGCTTTTTCATCAAGATAGTCCGTGTAATGACCAAAGAAAGGACGAATCTTGCCATCCTCAAAAGCGAGAATTTTGGTCGCTACCTTATCCAAGAAATAGCGGTCGTGGCTAACTGTCAAGACAGGTCCTGCAAAGCCTTGCAAGAAATTCTCCAAAACTGTCAAAGTTGCAATGTCCAAGTCATTGGTCGGCTCGTCCAAGAGAAGAACATTTGGTTTTTCCAAAAGCAGTTTTAGAAGGTAAAGACGTTTTTTCTCTCCACCAGACAACTTCTCAATCAAGGTTCCATGCGTCGAACGTGGGAAAAGGAACTGCTCCAGCAATTCCGCAATGGAAGTCGTAGAACCACCGCTGGTCTTGACCTCCTCTGCCACTTCCTGCAGGTAATTAATCACTCGCTTGCTTTCATCCAATCCCTCAATTTGTTGAGAGAAATAGGCGATGCGAACAGTTTCCCCTATCACAACTTGTCCTGCTGTCGGCTCAAGACTGCCTGCAATCAAGTTGAGCAGGGTTGATTTTCCAACACCGTTGTCCCCAACGATTCCGATACGATCTTTGGCCTGCACCAAGAGATTAAAGTCTTGCAAAATGGGCTTGTTATCATAGGCAAAGGATACATCCTTAAACTCGATGACTTTTTTACCAATCCGACTGGTTTCAAAGTTCATGGTCAAGTCTGTCTCAGCAACGCCACCTGAAACTTCTTTCTTCAAGTCATGGAAACGATTGATACGAGCTTGTTGCTTGGTCGCACGCGCCTGCGGTTGCCTGCGCATCCAGGCCAATTCTTGCTTGTAGAGTTGTTCCATTTTGTGAAGAAGAGCTGCGTCACGCTCATCCTGTTCCGCCTTAAGGCGAACATAGTCCTGGTAATTTCCTTGGTATTCCGTCAATCCTGCGCGATCCAACTCGAAAATCCGTGTTGATAAAGCGTCTAGGAAATAGCGATCGTGGGTGATAAAAAGGACGGTCTTCTTGGAATTTTTCAAAAAGAGGGTCAGCCACTCGATGGTCGCAATGTCCAGATGGTTGGTCGGCTCGTCCAGAAGCAAGAGGTCGTGGTTGCCAAGAAGAACTTGCGCCAACTGGACCCGTCTTCTCAGACCACCTGACAATTCCCCAACAGGAGTTGATAAGTCCTGAATACCCAATTTGCTAAGAACGGTCTTGACCTGACTCTCAATTTCCCAAGCTTGGAGAGAGTCCATCTCCGCCATGACCCGTTCCAAACGAGCCTGCTTGTCCTCACTGTAGTTGAGCATGATCAACTCATACTCACGAATGAGCTGGATTTCCTTAAGGTCGCTTGATAGAACCGTATCCAAGACCGTCTTGCTATCATCAAAATCAGGATCCTGGGTCAAGTAACCAATCTGGTAATCATTCTTAGCTGAAAAGGGACTGACATCCCCATCAAAGCCATACACACCAGAAAGAACATCTAAAAGGGTGGTCTTGCCAGTCCCATTGACACCAATCAAACCAATTCTGTCTAGGTCATGGATGATAAAGGAAATATCCTTAAAAACGGTCTTGTCACCGACGGATTTACTTAGTTTTTCAACGATAAAATCACTCATTTTTTCTCCCTCAGGTAAGCATGGATGGCTTGACGGTCATTTTCCAATTCTCCATCGACAATGGCAAACTCAATCTCTGTTAAAATATCTCCCAAGTCTGGTCCTGGCTGATAACCATATTCCTTGATCAAAATGCCACCATTGATCTGAATCTCTTTCTTATCATGAATGGTCAAACTCTGGTAGGTTTCTGTGATGGCTTGTGGATTAACTTCTTTTCCTTGAGCCTGACGAAGATTTTCAGCCTGTAAAAGCAAATCCAAGTCAAAGCGATAACAATCGCGCTTGCTCAATTCTCCCTTTTCACGTAGAGCCAAAATAGTCAGCAAATCCTGAACTTGCTTGGCAAACTGTCGTGAGGTCTTCCAAGCTTTCAAAAATAGCTGCACATTTTCAATCTCCAAAGCCCACAGTAGAGCCGCCCAGGCTTGTTCAGAGGATTCAAAGGTAAAATCAGTCTCCAAATCAAACAGTCTGTTGAGCTTGTCCTGGCTAGCTGCCATATCAGGGAGATAATCATAAGCCTGACTCTCAATCATGGAAGCCAAGCCCCTTCTCCAAAAGGGAGCCAGCAAGAGTTTATCAAACTCGACGAAGGTACGCTCTACAGAAATTTTCTCCAAAAGCGGCGTCAAGGTCTTCATAGCCTTAAATGTTTCTGGCTCAAGTTCAAAACCAAGACTGGCCTGAAAACGGAAACCACGCATAATTCGCAGAGCATCTTCGTTGAAACGTTCACTAGCCACTCCAACCGCTCGCAAGACTTGATTTTCCAAATCTTCTAAACCATGGAACAAGTCAACGATTTCCCCTGTCTCATCTAAGGCAAAGGCATTAACTGTGAAATCACGACGCTTAAGGTCCTCTTCTAGCGAACGCACAAAGGAAACTGAACTCGGTCTGCGATAGTCCACATAGACATCTTCAGTTCGAAAGGTCGTCACCTCATACTCCTCGTCACCATCTAAAACCAAGACAGTTCCATGCTCGATTCCGATATCAGCTGTTCGAGGAAAAATCTGCTTGGTCTCTTCTGGATAGGAAGACGTCGCAATGTCCACATCGTGGATGGGACGATTGAGAAGGGCATCTCGAACAGATCCTCCAACAAAATAGGCTTCAAAGCCTGCTTCTTTAATTTTTTCTAATACTGGTAAAGCCTTCTGAAATTCAGAAGGCATTTGCGTTAATCTCATAATAAGTGTTCTAATCCATAGACAAGCTCATGACGCTTGACAACTTCTTTAATTCCCAAATTGACCCCTGTCATGAAGGAGCTGCGATCATAGGAGTCATGACGGAGGGTCAATCCTTCTCCCTGATTACCAAAGATGACTTCCTGATGGGCTACCAAGCCTGGTAAACGAACTGAGTGAATCCGCATGCCATCAAAGTTAGCACCACGGGCACCTGCAATCAATTCTTCCTCATCAGGCGCACCTTGCTGGATAGACTCTCGAACTTCCGCCATCAACTCAGCTGTTTTAATAGCTGTTCCACTCGGAGCATCCTTTTTCTTGTCATGATGGAGCTCGATAATCTCCACATTTGGGAAATATTTGGCAGCCTGCGTCGCAAATTGCATAAGCAAGACAGCACCCAGGGCAAAGTTAGGGGCAATCAAGCCACCCAAATCTTGGGCACGTGAAAAATCTTTTAACTCTGCAATTTGTTCACTAGTAAAGCCAGTCGTTCCAACTACTGGAGCAAAGCCATTTTCAAGAGCAAAGCGTGTATTTTCATAGGCAACAGCTGGAGTAGTAAAATCTACCCAGACATCCGCTTCAAATCCTGCTAAATCAGCCTTATCCTTGAAAACAGGAACTCCCTGCCATTCTGACTCAGACTCAAAAGGATCCAAAACTGCTACCAAGTCCAAATCTGGATCAGCCAAGACCATCTGACAAGCAGCTTGGCCCATCTTTCCCTTAAAACCGGCAATAATTACTCGAATACTCATCTCTACTCCTGTCTAAGATACTAAGGACATTAGCTGCCCATGAAAAATAGGGAATGGCGCTGACTTTCCATAAAAGGCAAGACAGGCATCTTTTTTCAAGAGGCAGGTAGTCCGTGTCCGTGTTCAATTTCTAAGATACAAAGCCTTCTTAACTAGTCTTGAAGTGCTAACTAAATCACTGGAATATAACCCAGAGCAATACTTCCTGATCCTAGGTGTGTCCCAATGACACTGCCAAATGTAGCAAGTGAAATATCCGTACCTACTCCAGATTCAAGTAAGTGCTGACGCAATTCTTCAGCCTTTTCAGGAGCATTTCCGTGAATGACAATGACCCGGTATTGACCTGAAGCCGTTGTTTCCTTAATGATTTCAATCAAGCGCTTGGTTGCTTTCTTTTCAGTACGAACTTTTTCGTAAACTTCAATCACACCTTGGTCATTGAAATAAAGGATTGGCTTAATGCTTAGCAGATTGCCCAAAATAGCAGCCCCATTTGAAAGGCGCCCACCTTTTACCAAATGATCCAAATCATCTACCATGATAAAAGCAGATGTGTGACTAATCTGAATAGCTAGCTTATCTTGAATAATGGCAAAATCATCGCCCTGGTTTCGCCAATTAAAGACACTTTCAACCATGATACCCAGCGGAGCACTTGTAATCAAAGTGTCTGGAAAAGCAATGGTCAAGCCCTCATAATCATCCACCATATACTGAATATTTTGATAAAAACCTGAAATTCCAGAAGATAGGAAAAGCCCCAAGGCATGGGTATAGCCTTGTTCTTTGAGCGAGGTTAAAATTTCATCTAACTTGGCAATGCTTGGTTGACTGGTCTTAGGCAATTCAGAAGCCTGAGCCATTTTTTGGTAAAATTCCTCAGCAGTCAGATTGATGCCTTCGACATACTCCTCACCATCAATATTGACAGGAATATCCAAGACAAATAAATCTTCTCTCTGTAAGGTCTCTGCACTGAGATAGGCAGAGGAATCTGTAATAACAGCTAGTTTCATATTAGAACTCCAAATTGATTCCTGGTAAGTCTAATGCAATTTCAGTTACTTCGTAAGTCAAACGGTTAAGCATGTTCAAACATGGACGAGCCAAAGTTTCCACTTCTTCTTGGCTCAATTCACTTGGTTCATTGACAATACGGCCATCGATATGGTTTACTTGTGAGATTGTTCCACTAATGACAAACTTATCAAATACAATCATAAAGGTCAAGATGACAATCAAGGAAGTCACTTGATTTTCTTGATCATGTTGGAGCAATTGGAAGTTCACATCCACCTTGGTTTCAGGAGCTCCATTTTCATTTTCCCATTCAAAATTACGCGCATCAAAATGATACTGACTAACAAATTCTTGTTCACGTTTAAGATTCATATCTTTCTCCCTCGGCTACAATATTATAAGCTATTGTACCATAAATTTTTATTTTCATCTAGTTTTCTAGGATTTAGTCAATCCCGATTTCAGCTCGAACTACATCAGCGATGGTATCAACATAGTAGTCCACTTCTTCTGTTGTAGGCGCTTCTGCCATAACACGCAAAAGAGGCTCTGTTCCACTTGGACGAACAAGGATACGGCCATTCCCTGCCATTTCAGCTTCCATCTTCTCGATAATGACCTTGATAGCTGGTACTTCCATAGCCTTTTCCTTCATGGCATTTTCCACTCGGATATTGACTAATTTTTGTGGATAGATGGTAACTTCTGCGGCCAACTCTGACAAGCTCTTACCAGTTTCCTTCATGATTTTAGTCAATTGAACAGCAGATAATTGACCGTCACCTGTGGTATTGTAATCCATCAAAATCACGTGACCAGACTGTTCACCACCGAGGTTATAGCCTGATTTTCTCATTTCTTCAACAACGTAGCGGTCGCCGACTGCAGTGACTACCTTGTTAATGCCTTCACGGTCCAAGGCCTTGTGGAAACCAAGGTTAGACATCACAGTTGTTACAATTGTATTTTGGGCCAATTGTCCTTTTTCAGAAAGGTATTTTCCGATGATGTACATAATCTTGTCACCATCAACGATATCACCATTTTCATCAACCGCAATCAAACGGTCACTGTCTCCGTCAAAGGCCAAACCGATAGCTGACCCGCTTTCTTTGACCACTTCTTGAAGGGCTTCTGGGTGCGTAGAACCGACATTAAGGTTGATATTAAGGCCATCTGGTGTTTCCCCGATAACCGTCAATTGAGCACCAAGGTCTGCAAAGATTTGACGGGCACTTGTAGAAGCTGCTCCATTGGCTGTATCCAAGGCAACTTTCATTCCTTCAAGTGGAGTTCCAGTTGAAACAAGGTAGCCTTCATACTTACGCAAGCCTTCTGGATAATCTACCAAAGTGCCTAAACCTTCTGCACTTGGACGAGGAAGAGTATCTTCCGCAGCATCTAGCAAGGCTTCAATTTCTGCTTCTTTTTCGTCGTCTAGTTTGAAACCATCACCACCAAAGAACTTAATCCCATTATCAAGGGCTGGGTTGTGGCTAGCAGAAATCATGACACCGGCACTTGCTCCTTCAGTTTTAACCAAGTAAGCTACTGCTGGTGTTGCCAGAACGCCTAGTTTGTATACGTGAATACCAACTGAAAGGAGACCAGCTACCAAGGCAGATTCTAGCATTTCTCCTGAAATTCGTGTGTCACGTCCTACAAAGACTTTCGGTGCTTCCGTTTCATGTTGACTAAGAACATAGCCTCCAAAACGTCCTAATTTAAAAGCCAATTCTGGCGTTAGTTCTACGTTAGCTTCTCCACGGACTCCATCAGTCCCAAAATATTTACCCATTTTTATAAAATCCTTTTTCTATTTTTAATTCGTTTTTGAACTAGTTGCTTTCGTTGACGAAGATGTCTCCGACGAACTGCTTGTGCTTGAACTTGGTGCTACTGGTTTTGTAGTCACCTTCATTGTCGTATCAAACGGAGTGATCACTACTGGTAAGACAACCCCATTGCGGTCGATTGCCTGCAAGGGTACTGAGCCACTATAATTACCTGTTATGCGTTCGCTGGTTGGTAAAAGTGCAATAATTTTGTCAATCTTAGCTAATGTTTCCTGGTCAGTTGTAACTGAAACTCGTTCGTTTGATACGGTTACACTATCAAGTTGTAGCTTGGGATCAATCTGGCTTTGGTCAACTTGCGGCACAACAATCATCCCATCTCGCTTAACCTTCTTCCCAACTTTCACTGTGATCTTTTGAGGTGTAGCTACAGCGGTTAATCCACTAGGAAGATTTTCAATGTTCAAGGGAACTTCAATTGTTCCAACACTAGCATCTGTCAAATCCGCTGTCACCTTAAACTTACGAGTGCTTTCCTGCATTTCGCTGGCCAAAGTCACCCGATTGGCACCTGTCAGCACAACGGAAACCTCTGATGCAAATCCGCTAATGAAATACTGGTCGTCATCATAATGAATATCGATAGGAACATTTGCTATCGTGTTAGTGTAGGTTTCTGATTTGACCTGCCTTACAGTATTGTTGTTTTGAAAGTTGGTTGACGTTGCATAGATAAATAAGACACAAGCAAAAAAGAGAGATGAAATGATATATAGACTATTTTTTCTCATATTTCCAACCTCCTAGCAAACGGTCCTTGAAACTGACTTTTTCCTCAACGACTGGTAAAAGAATTGCTCGTAGTTCTGCTTCAAATTCTTCAAGAGTCAAATCATGCTTGAAGACCCCATTATAGGTAATAGAAATGCCACCTGTTTCCTCTGAGACGATGAAGGTCAAGGCATCGGATACTTCTGATAAACCGATAGCCGCCCGGTGTCTGGTCCCAAATTCCTTAGAAATTCCTGTACTTTCTGTCAAGGGCAGATAGGCAGAGGTGACTGCAATCCGATTTTCTCTGATAATCACAGCACCATCATGTAGAGGAGTGTTGGGAATAAAAATATTGATGAGGAGTTCTGCTGAAATTTTGGCATCCAAGGGAATTCCTGTCGCAATATATTCTTGTAAGGTCCGAACTCGTTGAATAGCAACCAGAGCACCAATCTTACGAGGGCTCATGTATTCAACTGATTTGACAAAGGCACGAATCATTTTCTCTTCTGCACTAATTTGGGTAGTAGAAAAGAAATCTGTCGCCCTTCCCAAGCGTTCCAAACCAGTCCGAATCTCTGGAGAGAAGATAACAACCGCAGCAATAACCCCATAAGTGATAATCTGGTTAATCAACCAAGAAATCGTTGTTAAACCAAGGATATTGGCGACAACCTGGGCTAATACAAAGATCAAGACCCCCCGTACCAAAATCATAATCTTGGTACCAGCTATCGCTTTTGTAAAACGATATAAAATATAGGTCACAATCAAAATATCAAACA
Source organism: bacterium (assembly GCA_905221095.1). Taxonomy (GTDB): domain Bacteria; phylum Bacillota; class Bacilli; order Lactobacillales; family Streptococcaceae; genus Streptococcus. Next base: position 132,338 of record CAJNBV010000006.1, on the reverse strand, counting down.
AATTGATGGCAATACTCCAAGGACTAGAAAACAAGCTAGTCCAATATTGCAGGTTGGATAATTGTTGAAAGTTCATCTGCTGTCTCCTCTCTGTCCAAACACGTTCCTTTCTATTATACCATTTTTCTGACATTTTTTTCCCTATCCTACTTCATTTTAAATTAAAGAAAAAATATGATAAAATAAACTGACTAGAAAAAACAAAGGAGAAACCATGTCTCAACTATATGATATTACCATTGTAGGTGGTGGTCCAGTCGGACTTTTTGCAGCCTTTTATGCCCACCTACGCCAAGCCAAGGTCCAAATTATCGACTCTCTTCCCCAACTAGGTGGACAACCCGCTATCCTCTATCCTGAAAAGGAAATCCTAGACGTCCCAGGGTTCCCAAACCTGACTGGAGAAGAGTTGACTAACCGTCTAATCGAGCAATTAAATGGCTTTGATACCCCTATTCATCTCAATGAAACGGTTCTTGAGATTGAAAAACAAGAAGAAGGATTTGCCATTACAACTTCTAAAGGAAGCCACCTGTCTAAAACTGTTATCATCGCTATGGGCGGCGGTGCCTTCAAACCACGTCCGCTGGAACTAGAAGGCGTTGAGGACTATGAAAACATCCACTACCACGTTTCCAATATTCAGCAATATGCTGGTAAAAAAGTGACGATTCTTGGTGGGGGAGACTCAGCTGTGGATTGGGCTTTGGCTTTTGAAAAAATTGCGCCAACTACCCTTGTCCACCGCAGAGATAATTTCCGTGCCTTGGAGCACAGTGTCCAAGCCTTGCAAGAATCATCTGTAACGATCAAGACACCATTCGTCCCTAGCCAACTCCTTGGAGATGGAAAAACGCTTGATAAACTTGAAATCACAAAAGTCAAATCTGATGAAACCGAAACGATTGACCTAGACCACCTTTTTGTCAACTATGGTTTCAAATCTTCTGTCGGTAACCTCAAAAACTGGAGTCTGGACCTCAACCGCCACAAGATTATCGTCAACAGCAAGCAAGAATCCAGCCAAGCGGGTATCTATGCTATCGGTGACTGCTGCTACTATGACGGAAAAATTGATTTGATTGCGACAGGACTGGGTGAAGCACCAACCGCTGTCAACAATGCTATCAATTACATTGATCCTGAGCAAAAAGTACAACCAAAACACTCAACCAGTTTATAAAAAAGAACCACGAGTCACATAGGATTCGTGGTTTTATAGTTCATATACAATCTGGTTAGCTCATACCTTTCCCCTTCTTTTTCAAAAAGCAAAAATGTCCTATCAAATTGATAGAGCATGTGATATAATAACGATGGCACTAACGATACGCCTTGGAAAAGGAGGTATTACAGATGCTAGAACTTCTCAAAATAGTACTTATCGCAGTCGTCGAGAGTATCATCTCATGGCTGGTGACTCGTTGGTTAGACGATCACTTCGACAAGTAACTTTCCTGGTTAGTGCTATCTAACCCAGAAAAAATCCCCTTGGTATTGCAGTACCGAGGGGATTTCTGTTTTAGCACTAAAATGCTAGAACTTCTCAATTCTTATTTATTATCTCACATGTTCTGTTCAATTGTCAAGAAAGAGGTGTTTTATGTCTTTATAGTTCATCGGCTAATTTATTTATCTTTCTCAGTCTGTGGTTGACACCACTTTTGGTCAGAGGGGTGCTGAGGCTATCTGCTAACTGCTGGATAGAGTAGTCTGGGTGCTGAATCCGCAGCTGCGCTACCTCCTGCAAATCCACTGGCAAATTCTCTAATCCCATGATATCTTTGATTTTACTGATATTGTTGATGGTCTTCATGCTGGCAGAAACTGTCCGAGCGATATTAGCTGTCTCGGCATTATTGGCCCGATTGAGGTCATTACGGGTTTCTCGTAAAATCTTAACTCGCTCAAAATCATCACGCGCTCGCATAGCTCCAATGACAATCAAGAAGTCCATGATATCTTCAGCTCGCTGGAGATAGGTCACTGCCCCCTTCTTACGCTCAAGCACCTTAGCATCCAGTAAAAATTGCTGGAGAAGTGAGGCAATCCCTTGCGCGTGGTCCAAATAAACAGAACTGATTTCCAACTGGTACTTGCCTGACTCCGGGTCACGAATGCTTCCATTTGCCAAGAAAGCTCCACAGAGATAGGCACGGCCTGCTTCCTCGTCTGATAAAATCGCCTCATCAATACCTGTTTCCAGGCCAAAGAAGGAGTCGGCCAAGTGCAAATCACTCAGCAATTCCTGCACCTTTTCATCTGTAAAAACAGTATAGACTCGATTCTTGCGAAGATTACTTCTTTGGTGATGGCGAATTTCTGATTTGATTTCATAGAAATGGAGAAAGGACTCGTAGAGGTGACGAGCCAATTTGGCATTTTCTGTCACGACTGACAAGGTCAAGCCTGAAGTTGAGAGACCGATGCTACCAGACATCTTAATAATGGCAGACAATTCATGCCGGCTCAGATGGTGTTGACCTAGGATTTCTTCTTTTACTGCTACTGTGAAACTCATTTTCTCACCTGTATAATCCGCATCAACTCATCCACAATCAAATCCCCATCGTGGAAGGCACCCCCATTTTCCAGACGAAGGAAGTTGGATGAAATCACGCGCGGAACTTGCTTACAAAGACCAGCAAAGTCATGTTCCACCTGGACCAAGTATTCATCAAAACGGTTGGAATTCATATATTCCTGCGGTACTTTTTCGATATTCACCAAGACCGTATCGATAAAAGGTCGGCCAAGGTGGCGATGCAAGACTTCCACATGGTCGCTATCTGTAAAGTGTTCCGTCTCCCCACGTTGGGTCATGATATTGCAGACATAGGCGATTTCTGCCTTGGTTTCCAAAAGCGCCTGCCCGATTTCCTTAATCACGATATTGGGCAAAATCGAGGTAAATAGGGAACCTGGCCCTAGGACAATCATGTCACTTTCAAGAATGGTCTGTACTACTCGACGACTAGCCAGAGGCGTATCATCGTTGAGGGTATTGGTCACATAGACATGGTCAATCATGCCTGGATGGTCTGCAATATGGCTCTCTCCAGCCACTTCTGTCCCATCCTGAAAGACTGCATGCAGGGTCAAGGGATGGTCACTGGAAGGATAAATCTTCCCAGTCGTATGGAAAAATTTGCTCAGCAACTGCATGGCATTATAGGTCGAACCCTGCATTTCTGACAGGCCAGCAATGATGAGATTGCCCAATGGATGGCCAGCAAAGGCTCCGGCATCCTCAGAAAAGCGGTACTGAAATACCTTCTCATAAAATTTAGGCATATCCGACATGGCCACAAGGACATTGCGAAGATCGCCTGGCGGTGTCAACTGTTGCATATTTTTTCGTAGTTCACCTGACGAACCACCATCATCCGCCACCGTTACGATAGCAGCGATTTCCACATCTTTTTCCCGCAGACTTTTTAGAATGACGGGGATCCCAGTCCCTCCACCAATCACCGTTATCTTTGGTTTTCTCATGAACGGTTTACCGTTTCCTTTCTTCGGTCTTTATCGCGATGCCCTTCATTGACAGGCCAATTCTTGGATAAATCCTGCGCCAAGCGTTTAGCAAAGGCCACACTACGGTGTTGTCCGCCCGTACAACCCATGGCAATGGTCAAAACAGACTTCCCTTCCTTTTGGTAACTTGGCAAAATCGGCTCAATCAAGGCCAACAAATGTTGATAAAAGTCTTCTGACTCAGGATGGTTCATGACATAGTCATAAACAGGTTCATCCACACCCGTTTGGTTTCTCAGTTCTGGAAGGTAATATGGATTTGGCAAGAATCGGACATCAAATACTAGGTCCGCATCAATCGGGATTCCATATTTAAAGCCAAAAGACATGACTTCGATACGGAAAGACTGGACTTGTTCCTGATCCGCAAACTGCTCTGCAATGGTCTTACGCAGCTCACGAGGTGTGAGTTCTGTCGTATCCACCACATTTTGACTCATATTTTTCAGCGGTGCCAAGAGTTCACGTTCCAGCTTAATTCCATCCAAAATCCGTCCGTCAGCTGCTAGAGGGTGGCTTCGTCTGGTTTCCTTATAACGAGCGACTAATTCCTTATCAGCTGCATCCAAAAAGAGAATTTTAAAGTCCAGTTCTTCCTTGTTTTCCAACTCATCCAAAACAGTTTGAATCTCTGAGAAGAAAGAACGGCTACGCATATCCACCACCAAGGCCAACTTATGGTCATCATCTTTAGTTTCAACCAACTGTAAAAACTTAGGCAAGAGGGCTGGTGGCATATTATCAATAGTAAAATAACCTAGATCCTCAAAAGACTGGATGGCCACCGTTTTCCCTGCACCACTCATCCCTGTCACAATCACCAAGTGAAGTTGTTTCTTTGTCATCTTTTTCTCCTTATATCAAAAGAAGTTTGGCCAAACCAAACTTCAACTAGCTTATCCAATCTCTGCGATGACTTCGATTTCGACTTTTACATCACGAGGAAGACGAGCTACCTCCACAGCTGAACGAGCTGGAAATTCCTCTTTAAAGGCCGTTTGGTAAACCTCATTAAAAGGAACAAAGTCGTTCATATCGCTTAAGAAGCAAGTTGTTTTGACAACATGGTCAAAATCTGTTCCCGCTTCTGCCAAAATAGCACCGATGTTTTTCAAGACCTGTTCTGTCTGTTCTTGGATCGTTTCTCCAACGATTTCCCCAGTTTCAGGAGAGAGAGGAACTTGACCACTAGCAAACAAAAGGTTGCCAACGATTTTTCCTTGAACATAGGGTCCGATAGCTTTTGGAGCTTTGTCTGTATGAATTGTTTTTGCCATTTTCTTTTCCTCACAATTTTTCTAAGATTGCATCCCAAGCCTCATCCATCCCTGCCTTGCTGACAGATGAAAAGAGGATAAAGTCGTCACTTGGGTCAAAGTTTAATTTCTTTTTGATTGCTGATTCATGCTTGTTCCATTTACCACGTGGAATCTTGTCTGCCTTGGTCGCCACAATGATGACTGGAATCTCATAATACTTGAGAAATTCGTACATCTGCACATCATCTGCTGACGGGTCATGACGAAGGTCAACTAAACTGACAACCGCACGGAGATTTTCCCGAGTCGTTAGGTACTCCTCAATCATGCGCCCCCACTTTTCACGTTCCTTCTTGGAAACGCGGGCATAGCCATAACCAGGAACATCCACAAAACGCATTTTGTCATCAATATTAAAGAAGTTGAGAAGCTGAGTTTTTCCAGGTTTCCCTGATGTTCGGGCTAGGTTCTTACGGTTCAGCATGGTATTGATAAAGCTAGATTTACCAACATTAGAACGCCCTGCTAGGGCAATCTCTGGCAGTTCATCCTGCGGATAGTGGGACTTATTAGCTGCACTGAGCAAGATTTCAGCATTATGTGTATTCAGTTCCATAGTCACCTCTAGGCTGTTTCTAGGATTGGTTTATCCGTTCCATCGACAGCTTCTTTTGTGATGCGAACCAATTTCACATTTTCCTGACTCGGTACTTCAAACATAACATCTAGCATAGTTTCTTCGATAATCGAGCGAAGACCACGCGCCCCTGTCTTTCGTTCAATGGCTTTATTAGCAATCTCTTGAAGTGCTTCGTCATCAAATTCCAATTCAACATCATCATAAGAAAGCAAAGTTTGGTACTGTTTCACCAAAGCATTTCTTGGCTCTTTCAAGATACGAACCAAGTCATCAACGGTCAATTGTTCAAGAGCAGCAAAGACTGGCAAGCGTCCAATCAACTCTGGAATAATACCGAATTTTTGAATATCTTCTGCGATAATTTCTTGCATGTAAGAGCTGTTTTCATCAATCGCCTTGTTATTTTGACCAAATCCGATGACTTTTTCTCCAAGACGTTGTTTGACGATTTCTTCAATGCCATCAAAGGCACCACCCACGATGAAGAGGATATTTTTAGTATCCACTTGAATCATCTCTTGTTGCGGATGTTTGCGTCCACCTTGAGGCGGCACGCTAGCAACAGTTCCCTCGATAATCTTGAGAAGGGCTTGTTGCACCCCTTCACCAGAAACATCACGTGTGATAGACACGTTCTCGCTCTTCTTGGCAATCTTGTCAATTTCATCCACATAGATAATGCCACGCTCTGCACGCTCGATGTTAAAGTCAGCAGCCTGCAAGAGTTTGAGGAGGATATTTTCCACGTCCTCACCCACATAACCAGCCTCCGTAAGAGCTGTCGCATCTGCAATGGCAAAAGGCACATTCAAGCTCTTAGCCAAGGTCTGAGCAAGGAAAGTTTTCCCTGAACCAGTTGGGCCAATCATCAAGATGTTTGACTTCTGCAAATCCACATCTTCTGACTCTTCACGCGTATCGTGGAAATTGATGCGTTTGTAGTGGTTGTAAACTGCCACTGCCAAGGCACGTTTGGCACGATCTTGACCGATAACATAGTGGTTCAAGATATGGAGGAGTTCGATTGGTTTTGGAACTTCAGACAAGTCTGCCAAGACTTCTTCCGCCAACTCCTCACGAATGATTTCCTGGGCTAACTCCACACATTCATTACAGATAAAGGCGTTGTTGCCTGCGATTATTTTTTGTACTTCTTCTTGGCTTTTGCCACAAAATGAGCAATAAACCATCATATCATTTTTCCTATTTGTAGGCATGATTTCCTTCCGTTCTATTCTATACTGTCATTCTATCTAAAATAAGGTCATGTAAAAAGCATGGATACTATTGACCAAATTGGTAAAGGCATTTAACCAGAGCAGGACAGAAAGTCCATAACGCTTTTTACGAAAAGCCTGTGCTCCTGCAAGCAAGCAGACCAAACACAGCATGGCTGTGAAAAAACCAAATATACTACGTTCCATTAGACTTCCTTTCTCTTGCGGTATTGGATGGTAAAATCATAAGGATTCTTCTCATCTTTGGTATAGGATTTGCTTGAAACTGTCTCAAAAAGAGACAAGTCAAACTCCTCAGGGAAATAGGTATCTCCCTCCACCCGAGCATGAATTTGAGTCACAATCACTTCGTCAAGGTAGGGCTCAAAAGCCTGAAAAATCTGCTTGCCACCGAGAATATAGAGATTCTTGTCTTGACCCTGATACCAATCTAAGACAGACTGGACATCATGAAAAGTAGCAACTCCGTCTAGCTTTTCTTCTGAGTTACGTGTCAAAATCAAGGTCTCCCGTTTTGGAAGCAAGCGACGTCCCATTCCATCAAAGGTCACACGCCCCATCAAGATAGCATGATTCAGAGTTGTTTCTTTGAAATGTTGCAATTCTGCTGGTAAATACCAAGGCAGACGATTGTCCTTACCAATCACACCCTCTTCATCCTGGGCCCAAATAGCTACGATTTTCTTAGTCATGCTTCCATCCTTTTCACTGATAGTACTATTTTATCAAAAAACTCAAAAAAAGACTGGTTTGGAATAGCTTACAGAATAGAAAAAATCTGTAAGAAATTTCTTACAGATTTATCTATGTTGCCCTATTTCTTACAAACCAGGTGCTTGTCCAAGTTCTGCTGCAAGCATCCAGATTGTTTTATCAGTTTCAGTCTTAGCATCTGAGAAGATACCGTTTGTCACATCGTCACCTTCTTCATCAGTAACATCCAAACCTTTTTGGAAAAGTTCTGACAAGTAACGGTAGATAGCAAGGACACGTTCCAAGCTTTCTTCAACATTACGGTATTCACCAGCTTCTTCCTCGATTTCGCTGTTTTGAAGGAATTCTGTCAAAGTAGAGAATGGGCTTCCCCCAAGTGTGATCAAGCGTTCGCTGATTTCATCCAATTGACCATCAAGAGCTTCCATATACTCATCCATTTTTGGATGCCATACAAGGAAACCACGACCACGCATGTACCAGTGCACTTGGTGCAAAGCAACGTGAGCTACATACAAATCAGCAACAGCTTGGTTCAAGACTTCCTTTGTTTTTGCCAATGCTACTGGCACTGATTTTGTCAATGATGTTACGTCTTTTACTGCTTCTTTTTTCAATTCTACCATTTTCTTTACCTCGTTCATTATTATTTGTAACCACTTCTTAATGATTACTACCTTAGTATACTACTAAGGAAAACTAATAGCAAGCCAAATGACTCACATGAGAAAAGTTGCAATAGACTGATAATTTAATACTCAATGAAAATCAAAGAGCAAACTAGGAAGCTAGCCGCAAGTTGCTCAAAACACTGTTTTGAGATTGCAGATAGAACTGATGTGGTTTGAAGAAGTTTTCAAAGAGTATAAGAATTTTTTAGAATAAAACACAGTCCCCTTCCACCTCTCGTAACTGCGACAAAACTAAAGAAAAAGAGGATGCAATTTTCTTGCACACTCCTTTCTCAAACCTATATCTTAATACCAGACACTGACGTCAACACGACCACGAATTCCTTTTAAGTATTCAGATGAAGTATATTGCCATCCTTTTTCACCTGAATAGTGAGGATTATTCCAATCAAGCGCATCCGTATAGGCTGCTACCCAGTTAACGTGTTGCAAAATATCAGGATGATTCAAACGAGTTTGCAAAAGTTGACGGTAGCTATAAACATTCACATTTTGATAACCAGCCTGTTTCATTGTTGCCATATATTTGTTGATAATCTTGACCCAAGTTCCAGTATCACTTGGAGCTCTCTTGCTCTTATTGACATATTCCCAGTTCTCAACATCATAATAGATAGGGTAAGACAAGTTCATCTTGTATTTTTTCAAGAGTTCAATGGTCTGATTAGCATCATTCTCAGCATCAGTCTCATTTTCAGCATAAGTATAAAGGTAAACGCCATAAGGAATTCCAAGACGGTTTAACTCCTTGATATTATGAGCCAATTCCTTGTCCTCAGTTCCACTATAACCCAAACGAACAATAACTCCATCTACTCCATTATCGTCGATGACTTTTTTCCAGTCACTGATGCGACCATTGTGCTCACTGACATCGATGACCTTTTTAACTTGATCAGTCCCAACTTGTTCTTCACGATGGTTAAAGAAATAACGTCTGCCATTTCGGTGAACCCAGCCAACATTCAAGTCTTTCTTTTCTTTTAACTCACCTGAGTCAGAAAAAATATAGCGAGCATCATCCATGACTAATTCACCAGTCGCCATAGCACCACTTCCTGTCAAATAGTAGTTACCCTGCCACTCATCTTTAGCCATGTAACCCCACTTCTTGAAATAGTACCACTTGCCATCTACCTTTTGCCACTCTTGATTTGCATAAGAACCATCGGACTTGAGATAGAAGTAAGACGAATAGGCTGGATCATAGAGCCATTCATTTTGCATCATGGCACCTTGACCATTTAGGAAATAACTTCCCTGCCATTGACTTTTAGCTAAATAGCCCCATTTCTTAAAATAGTACCATTTACCTCCAACAGAATGCCATTCCTGGTTAGCATAAGAACCATCAGACTTCAGGTAAAACCAATTCTTATAGGCGTTATCATAAACCCATTCATTCTTGGCCATATAGCCACCTGATTTTAGGTAGTAATTGCCCTGCCACTCATTTTGAGCATAACGACCGTCTGACTTAATATAAAACCAAGCCTTATAGTAGTTATCAAAAATCCACTCACTCTTTGCTTTGGAACCATCAGCCTTTACATAATAATCCCCCTCCCAGTGGGCAGAAGCAGTGGTCTTTACACCTGCACTCGTTTGAGTTTTATTAGAAGACTGATCTTGCTCTGAACTACTTGAAACTGTCCTTGTATCCTGCGAAGTTTTTGCCACTTCAGTTTCATTTGCAGCGACATGGCTAGTTGCCAAGCCTAGTAAGCAGATACTTGCTAATCCAATTTTTCCAATCTTTGTTTTCAATCTTTCCTCTCCTATAAAAAATGGAACAGACATCTGAATGCTGTTCCACCTAGCTTTTGCTACTGATTATTTTACAAAGTCAAGCAAAGCCAAGAAGCTTTCTGCTTCAAGTGACGCACCACCTACAAGGGCGCCGTCAACGTCTGGGCAAGCCATGTATGAAGCAACGTTTTCAGGTTTAACAGAACCACCGTATTGAACACGAACTTTGTCCGCAACTTCTTGACCAAAGTCAGCAGCTACAACGTCACGAACAACTTTACACATTTTTTGTGCGTCGTCTTGTGAAGCTGATTTACCAGTACCGATAGCCCAGATTGGCTCGTAAGCGATAACTGATGCAGCAACTTGTTCAGCAGTCAATCCAGCCAATGCAGCAGATACTTGAGCACCTACGAATTCAGCAGCTTTACCAGCTTCGTAAGTTTCAAGTGACTCACCACAACAGATGATTGGAAGCATACCGTTTGCAAAGATTGCTTTTGCTTTTTTGTTGATATCTTCGTCAGTTTCATGGAAGTAGTCACGGCGTTCTGAGTGACCGATAACAACGTAGTCAGTACCGATTTCTTTCAAAACTTGTGGGCTAGTTTCACCAGTGAAAGCACCTGCATTTTCAAAGTAGCAGTTTTGAGCAGCAACTTTAAGGTTTGAACCTTTAGCAGCAGCAAGAACAGTTGTCAAATCAAGAGCTGGAGCAGCGATACCTGCTTCAACAAGATCTGATGAAGGAAGTTTTGATGCAACGGCTTCAACAAATGCTTTAGCTTCTTCTGGATTTTTGTTCATTTTCCAGTTACCAGCGATAAATGGTTTACGTGACATTTCACATACCTCTTTTTTCAATTTATTTTCTATTTATTCTATCACAATTATACACAGCTTGCAAATCTTACTCGGATTTCAAGACTGCTTGCATTGATTAATCCTTCCAGAGATCCATGGCACTTCGAAAATCTGCAGATACCTGTGTCAACTGAGGATTGCTTGCTTCTCTTTCTGCCCGCTTAGCCTCAATTTGAGCCACACTCTTGATACCTTCATGGCGCCAGTTTCTCAAAATCGCCTGAATGTACTTCCAGTTTGCTTTTCCATTCAAAACAGCTTCTCGAAGAGCTTCCTTAATCAAGTCAGCACTGGTTCCATCTTCTTTTAGAGTCTTGGTCAAATCCTCAATCTCAAAAGGCGTCAACAAGCGTCCCAACTCCTGCTGGAAGGTTTCTACCAAATCCTTGAGCAGGTTTTGAGGTGTCAACTGATCTGAACTCGATGCACTAACTCCAAGCAAGTCATCCAAACGTTCCAAGGCTAGACTAGCATCAAAGAGCAATTCAATTTCGCCATTTAATTCGATAGTACGATATTGGAGAAGTCCCCTCTCCGTCAGATTGGAAATGGACTGGTTGACATCCGAAATTTCCTTGCCAATCCTTTCAGCAATCTGACTTGGCGACATTTCTTCCAAACCTGTCGTATTTTGCAAATAGAAAAATTGCCAGACCAGAAAATCATCGCTGGAAGGAAAGAGTTCCTTAAAATGCAAGAGCAGGGCACTCGGTAAAACCAAGTTCCCTGATTTAAAAGCGTCTAAATATGTCATAATTCCTCTTATAAATACCCATATGCAGATGCATCATCTTCTATCTTTCTCCATTCAAAAGGTGTTTCCTGATAGACCGCATAGTTTACCCAGTTACTGAAAAAGAGGGCTGCTGATGAAGACCAACAAAGACAAGGTGTCTGGTTGACATCATCATCCTTAAAGTAATTTTCTGGAATATGAGGATCCAAACCTGCATCACGATCTCGGAAATACTCTTTTGCCAAGGTATCACGGTCATACTCCAAATGCCCAAAACTATAAATTTCTCGTAAATCACGACTGGCCAAAATCGAAACCCCAACCTGTGGCCCTTCTGATAAAATCTCAAGATTGGTTTTGTTTAAGATTTCTTCCTTAGAAATCTCTGTGTGCCGTGAATGAGGGGATACATAGCTATCGTCAAAACCTCTAAAGAGAAGGTGTCCTTCTTTTAAAGTATCCTGAGGATAAATACCTGATAACTTACTGTCCATCTGGTATTTTTCAACCCCATAACGAAGATAAAGACCCGCCTGAGCCCCCCAACAGATATGAAGAGTCGAATAGACATGGGTCTTGGACCACTCGATTACCTGACTGAATTCCTCCCAATAGTCCACTTCCTCAAATGGTAAATGCTCAACTGGAGCACCCGTGATAATCATCCCATCAAAATACTCGTCCTTAACTTCAGGAAAAGTTTTATAAAAGGTCTCCATATGTTCTGAACGAGTTGTTTTAGAACGATGGCTTTCCATATAGAGAAAATCAATATCCAGTTGTAGGGGTGTATTGGCCAAATGGCGTAATAACTGAGTCTCTGTGACCATTTTTTGTGGCATAAGATTTAAAATCAAAATCTTCAAGGGACGGATATCTTGGTGGGCAGCACGTTGATCATCCATAACAAAGATGTTCTCTGTCCGTAAAATCTCAACAGCTGGTAATTTTTTATCAATTCGAATCGGCATAACCCTCTCCTAACTGTACTCTTTCAGGAATCATTGCATGTGTTTGAAGTCAAAACTCAAACACTTAGTCCTTTTATTATACTGCAAGAAGATATAGTTTTCAATTATAGTTTTTCTCTAACTAGCTATAGTCTATTTTTATATCCTAATGTAGAGAAAACAGCCCTAAGGACTGTTTTTCATTAATAATGCATCAAAACTTTGTAGTCGTAGTCACCGATTTTTTCACGGCCGTTCAATTCATCCAATTCGACAAGGAAGGCACAACCTGCTACAATACCACCAAGTTTTTCAATCATCTCGATGGTTGCCTTAACAGTTCCACCTGTCGCCAAGAGGTCGTCTACGATAAGAACACGTTGACCTGGCTTGATGGCATCCGCGTGCATAGTCAAGGTATCAACACCGTACTCTTTTTCATAGTCAGCAGAAATGACTTCGCGTGGCAATTTACCTGGCTTACGAACAGGGGCAAAACCAATTCCCAACTCAAAGGCAACTGGACAACCCACGATAAATCCACGAGCCTCAGGACCTACGATCATGTCGATTTTCTTGTCAGTAGCATACTGAACAATTTCACGAACAGCGTAGCTATAAGCATTTCCATCAGCCATCAAAGGACTAATATCACGGAAGGTGATGCCTTCCTTAGGATAATTTTCAATTGTTGCAATATAATCTTTTAAATTCATCTTTTTCTTTCTTTCAAAGTTTTTACTCTCTATTATACCATATTTTTTAAGAAAGAAAAAAGGAAAAGTTAACTTCAATGATTATCTAACGATTTGACGATTTATGACTAGCCATAGCAATAAAGCCCAAGTTCTTTTTATTCTTATCAAACATTTTATACATAGTTAAAAACTGCTTTCTATTCTCCTTTTTACAAGCATTTACACAAATTTTCAAGGTTCCTAGCCAACCTTCGTCATAAATCATACCTGATAATTTCATTAATGTCATTTCACCAGTCAATATTTTCACATCACAATAACCTGATTCTATCATCACCTGTTCCCAACCATCTTGAGTTAAAGGACCTACATTTACATGAATTGCTTGCGACAATTCCTGTCTGACAGACTCTTTAGTTTCCTTAAGAAGCACATCATGTGTCAAAAGAAGACCTTCAGGTTTTAAAACCCTTAGATACTCCATTACACATTTTTTCTTAGCTTGATCGGCTTGCATAGTCAGCATAGCTTCATTTATAACAATATCAAAACTAGCATCTTCATAAGGAAGTTTCATTGCATTTGCTCTTTCAAACCTGATTAAATGACCAACACCTGCCGTTTTAGCAGATTTTTTAGCCACTTCTAAAGCTTGACCATCCATATCAACAGCAGTTATCTTACAACCAAAACGCTGTGCCAACTCAATTGCTGTAGTTCCCCTATTACACGCAACCTCTAGTATTCTCTTTTCTTTTGAAAATCCTCCTTCCGCAATTAACCAATCTGTGGCACGTTTTCCACCTGGACGTAAGCGTTTTTTCCCCAGTTTCGCTAAAAACTTATGACCTGCTTCTGACATTTGAACACCTCTGTTTTTTTCTTCATTATAACATAAAATGATATTATCTGATAATTCTAATCTAGTTTTTGATGAACTATAATCAAACGCATACAGTCTGCCATGATTATAGCATAAATCTATTAATTACCTCTCTAGTTCGAATTCATACTCAATAAAAATCAAAGAGCAAACTAGAAAGCTAGGCGCAGGCAGTACTTGAGTACGACAAGCCGACGCTGACGTGGTTTGAATTTGATTTTTGAAGAGTATCAATTGCTCACGTAGTTTACGCATATAGGTTCGCTAGTAGATGGTAACCACTGAGTACTTACATCTCAGATGAACGACATGGCTAATTATACTCAAAAAAAGAAAGGACGAAATTTGTCCTTTCTAGATTTTAGCTTTTCTTCAACCCACTACAGTTGACAAAGAGCCATCATTATTTCCTCTCTAAGAGCCTGATTTCGCTGTTTACTATGTCACCCTCTCCTAGTCAAAATAGCCAAAAAGCTGATGAATCATTCGATTCATCAGCTTTAAGGATAATCTGTTCATTCCAAACAAATCATGTCAATTAGAAAGATTAGTCTTCTTTCTTCTTGCGAGCTACAAGACCAAATCCGCTCAATACTCCGAGAAGTCCAAGTGCTGCTAGGCTAGCATTGTCTTCTGTACCAGTATTTGGCAATTCACGTTTAGCTTCAGCTTCTTTAGATACTGTAGCTTGTGCTTCTTGTACTGATTGCTCTGAAGTTACAGGCACTTCTGGTTTAGCTGGCTGTTCAGGCATTGCTGGAGTTGCTGGCTCTCCCGGTTGTGCTGGTGTTTGAGATTGCACCTTACGGTAAACATTGCGAACATTTCCATTAGCATCTGTTTCTGTACGAACCAACTCGTAACCTTCTAATGGTTTACCTGGATGTGAACCATTTTCATCCGGAATAATCAATTCACCATTTTCATCTACATAAGTTGTTAATACTTTTTCTGTAATTTGTGTTGGTGTTGGACTGTATGGGTTTACTGGTGTTGTCGATCCCTTCACTTTCTTGTAGATACGTTTGATTGTACCGTCAGGAAGAGTCTCTTCACCTACATACTCATACTCAGGAATATCCAAGATAGGCGATAGCATATCAAATTCAAATCCTGGAA
Source organism: bacterium (assembly GCA_905221095.1). Taxonomy (GTDB): domain Bacteria; phylum Bacillota; class Bacilli; order Lactobacillales; family Streptococcaceae; genus Streptococcus. The sequence goes on along the minus strand of CAJNBV010000006.1, from coordinate 117,259 downwards.
TGATCTTTCCTTCAGTATCACGTGCAATAATTCTTGATTTTTTAACAGATGGAGTTGGTGTTGTTACTTTTTCGTAGACGTGTTCTGTATCTCCATTCGAAAGTTTCTTAGTTTCTACAAATTTGTATCCTGAGATAGATTTAGCTGGTTTTTCTCCTTCTTCTGTCGATTCCACAGGGTTATTGTCCTTATCAACAGTAATGAGATTACCTTCTTTATCCTTGAATGTTGTAGTTACTTTTTCGTAGATATGTTCTGTATCTCCATTTTCTAGAGTATTAGTTTCTACGAATCTGTATCCTGGAATATCTTTCTTAGGTTTTGTTCCCTCTTCTGTTGATTCTACAGGCTTGTTGTCCTTATCAACAGTAATGAAGTTTCCTTCTTTGTCTATGAATGATGTAGTTATTTTTTCGTAAGTATGAACTGTATCCCCATCTTTCGTGGTGGTTGTTTTCACTACTTTATATCCTGGAACTTCTTTTGATGTCTTAGGATCAGTTGTTCCTTCTTCAGTTGTTGTTCCTGGAATTGGATTTCCTTTAGAATCAACGTGTTTTGTTGTTACTTTTTCATAGATGTGTTTAGTGTTACCTTTTTCATCTTTTTCAGTCTTAACAACTTTGTATCCTAAGATTTTTTCTGATGGTTTTTTACCATCCTTAGATGGAATTAATTCAGTTTCTTTGCCATCTTTTCCTACGACTACAAATTTTGTGTCAGGACGTACGGTTGGTGTATAAGAAGCTTTAATTGTTCTTCCGTTTTTGTCTTTACGAACTACTTCTACTGGTGTAGCTGTTCCTACGAAGTTTTCTTCTGGAGTGAAGGTTACTTTACCAGTTTCATCAATTGTGTAAGTTCCTTCTCCAGGGATTACTTTGGTTGTTGTTCCATCCTCAAATGTTGGTGGTACTATTGTATCCACATCTCCTTTAAAGACTGGAGTATTTGATTGTGGTTTTCCTTTAGCATCTTCAGATACAACGTTTTCAGTAGTTGTTTTCCCTAATACAGTTGGAGTGTATGTCGCTGTTACTGGTGTTCCGTTTTCGTCCACACGTTTAACTGTTACACCACTTGCTTTTCCTACGAAGTTTGGTTCTGGTGTAAAGGTTACTTTACCTTCTTTATCAATTGTGTAGGTTCCTTCTCCTGCTACGACTACTTTACCTTCTGGATCTGCTCCTTCAAGAGTTGGGGCTACAGTTTCATCGATTGGGACTACCACTGTTTTACCATTTACTTTAGTTGTTCCTGCTTTGAATACTGGCGTTTCAGATTGTTTTTGTCCTTTTTCACCGATAGAAATCACATCTTTACCAGTTGGTGTTACTGGTAATACGACTGGAGTGTATTTAGCAGTTACAGGTGTTCCGTTCTTATCTTCGCGTTTAACTGTTACACCTGTTGCTTGTCCTGTAAATGATTTTTCAGGTACAAATGTTACTGTTCCATCTGGATCAACCGTATAAGTTCCTTCGCCATCTACAGTTACAGAATCAACTGGGTCTCCTGTTTTCGGATCTACTAATTTAGCTGGCTTATCAGATAATTCTACAGTTTTTTCAGTACCGTTCACAGTTGCTTTACCTGGTGTAAATACTGGTGTTCCTGTTTGAGTAACGCCTTGAGCGTCTGTTGTTACAACATCTTTTCCTGTTGGCGTTACTGGTTTAACCGTTGGTGTGTATTTAGCAGTTACTTCTGTTCCGTTTTTATCCGCACGTTTCACCGTTACTCCGCTAGCTTTACCTGTGAAGTTTGGTTCTGGTGTAAATGTTACAACACCATTTTCGTCTACCGTATACGTTCCTTCGTTCGGTACAACTACTTTACCTTCTTCATCAGCACCTACTAATGTTGGTTTCACTGCTGGATCGATTTCGATCGTAACTTCTTCCCCATTAACAGTTGTTTTACCTGGTGTAAACACAGGAGTTCCTGTTTGTTTTGCACCTTGAACATCTTCAGAAATAGCATCATCAGATGTCGGCGTTACTGGTTTAACCGTTGGTGTGTATTTAGCTGTAGCTGGAGTTCCATTTGTATCTACACGACGTACTTCAACACCTTCCGCTTTACCTGTGAAGTTTGGTTCTGGTGTGAATGTCACAGTTCCATCTTCCGCTACTGTATACGTTCCTTCTCCTGGTACCGTTACTGATTTTTCATCCGTTGGTTGACCAGTTTCTGGATCGATTAATTTGGCTGGTACTGTTGGATCAATTGGAGCTTTCGTATGTCCTTCAGTAAATGTAGGAGTTCCTGTTTGCTCTTTCCCTTGTGCGCCTTCTGATACTGCTGGTTTTGCAGTTGGTTTAATCGGCGTGATATTTGGTGTGTACGTTGTTGTTACAGCTGTTCCATTTGTATCTTTCGCTTGAACGGTTACTGGTTTTACTTCTCCAGTGTAAGATTTATCTGTTGGAGTAAATACTGCAACTGGATCTTTCCCTTCTTCTTTAACCAGAGTATACGTACCAATTTCTTTTCCATCTGGATTTTTAGCTGGTACAGAATCTGCTGCTTGTCCATTTTCATCTAATAATGTGTAAGTTCTTGGATCGATTGCTACAGTTTCTTCAGTCTTAACTTTCGTCATTGGGTCTTCAACTTCAACTGTTCCACCTTTGAATGTGACAGAATGGCTTTGAGTTTGACCTTGAATATCAGAAGTTACAGCTGGTTTTGCAGTTGGTTTTGTACCGATTACTACCGCTGTGTATTTACCAATTGCTGGAGTACCATTTAAGTCAACACGTTTAACAGTAAGCTCTGTTCCTTTACCTACGAACCCTGGGACTGGAGTAAATGTCACAGTTCCATTTTCTGAAACTTCATAAGTTCCTTCACCATCAATTGTGACAGTTGTTGCTTCTTGACCTGTATTAGGATCAATTAATTTCGCTGGTTTCGTTTCATCGATATCAACCGTTTTTTCAACACCGTTTACTTCCGCTTTACCACCAACGAAGTTTGGTTTACCACTTTGTACTTTACCTTGAACACCTGCAGTCAATACTTCTGTACCTTCTGGAGTTGCTGGTTTAACAACTGCTGTATATTCTGCGGTCACTTTTGTTCCATTGGCATCTTGACGGACAACTGTTAATGTTTGCCCCTTACCTTTGAATTGTTTATCTGGAGTAAAGTGGACTGTCCCATCTGCATCTACAGTATAAGTCCCTTCACCTGGAATTGTTACACTCGTTACTTCTTGACCTGTATTAGGGTCTTTTAATTTAGCTGGTGTATTATCATCCATTGGTACTTCTACTTCTTTACCATTGATAGTTGTCTTACCAGGTTTGAATTGTGGTTTACCACTTTGAGGTGAACCTTGAATATCTTCTGTAAATGTATTAATTCCTTCTGGAGTTACAGGTTTAACAGTTGGCGTGTAAGTAGCTGATGTTGGTGTACCATTTGCATCTTTTGCTTGAACTCTTACTGGTACTGGTGTCCCTACAAAGTCTTTATTAGGCGTGAATGTCACTTTACCAGTTGTTGGTTCAATTGTATACGTACCAACGGTGTTGCCTTTAGCGTCTTTTGCTGGCATTGTTGGTTCATCAATCGTATTACCAGTTTCTGGATCTACTAATTTAGCAGGTTGAGTCGCATCAATCTTCATCGGGATTTTATCATTACCTGGTGTAAATGTTGGCGTTCCCTCTTGAGGTTGTCCTTGTACACCTTCAGTTGTCGCTGGGGTTCCTGATGGAGATACTGGCGTAATGTTTGGAGTGTAGGTTGTTGTTACAGCTGTTCCATTTGTATCTTTCGCTTGGATAGTAACTGCTTCTACCTCTCCTGCATATGTTTTATCCGTTGGTGTAAAGACTGCCGTTGGTTTGCCGTCTACCACTTTCAATGTATAAGTACCAATCACATCTCCAGCTGGATTTTTAGCTGGTACTGACTCTGCTGGATTTCCAGTTTCATCTAATAATTTGAATGAAGTAGTATCGATTGGCACTTCTTTTTCAACACCCTTGATAGTAGTCTTACCAGGTTTGAATGTCACTTCTTTCGATTGTTCTACACCTTGAATATCAGTTGTATCTGCTGGAGTTGCACTCGGTGTTACCCCTACGATACTTGGTGTATAGGTTGTTTTAACGATTGTTCCATTTGCATCTTCTGCTTGAACATTTGCTGGTACAACTTTACCTGTATAAGTTTTATCTGTTGGTGTAAAGGTTACTGTATTTGTAGCTGGGTCAATTGTATATTCCCCAACTTTGTTACCATTGGCATCTTCAGCATCTACTGGAGTGCCTGCTGTTACTGGATTACCTTGTTTATCAAGAAGAACTGCTGAGTTAGCTTTGATTGCGACTGATTTTTCAGTACCTTCAATCGTTGCTTTACCAGGGGCAAATGCTACGACTCCTGATTGTACTTCACCTTGAATGTTTGAAGAATCTGCTGGAGTTGCTGTTGGTTTCACTCCTACGATTGATGGAGTATATTTTGTTTCAACTTTAGTTCCGTTGTTATCTTCTGCTTGAACTTTTGCAGGGACAACTGGACCTACATAAGCTTTATCTGTTGGTGTGAAGGTTACAACTCCTATTGTCGCATCTACTGTGTATTCCCCAACTTTGTTTCCTTCATTATCTAATGCTGGTACTGCTCCTTGAGCTTCAGTTCCATCTGCATTTAATAATTTTACAGAACCTGTCTTAATTGGCACTTCAGCATTACCCGCAGTAAATGTAGGTGTTCCTGTTTGAGTTTCACCTTGGATTCCTGTTGAAGTAGCTGGATCTGCAGTTGGTTTTACTGGTGTAACTTCTGGAGTGTATGTTGTTGTAGCTGTTGAAGTTGCTTCAGCTCCTGTTTTATCAACTCCGACTGGTGCTGTTAGTGATACACCAATCCCTGTAGCTCTTCCTGTAAATGTTGGAAGTGGTTGGAATGTTACCTCACCTGTTGTTGGGTTGATTGTGTAAGTTCCCTCATTTTCCACCGTTACTGAAGCTTCTTCTGTTGGTTTACCAGTTTTTGGATCTACCAGTTTAGCTGGGTGTGTTGCGCTTGGTGTAATAACTGCTTCGTTATCTTTACCTGCATCAGTTTTGAATACTGGTGTTTCTTTTTGCTCTTTACCTTGAACATCTTTAGAAGTTTTTGGTTCTCCTGTAATTGGTTTTGGAGTTACAGTTGGAATGTAACGACCATCCATAGAACCTTTTGATGGAGAATTTTGCAATTGAACTTGATCACTTATTAAATTAAGTGTCGCACCATCTTCTCCTTCACCTTTAACAACTCTATTCCCATTCAGTCCCCAACCAGTCGTCGCTCCATTTGCATCTGTACGACGAATTGTGATACCGTCTGCTGTACCTACGAAGTTAGCTTCTGGAATAAATTCTACATTTACATCTTTTCCATTGTCAGTAATTTTATATTTACCTTGACCTTGAACTACATAGTATCCATCTACTAAATCAGCATCAGTTACTAATGAACCATCTGGTTTAACGATTTGTGATTTAACAGTAGTATCAATTGTGTTTGTTTCGCTGAAATCATAGTTAATTTGTCCATATGCATTAAATTGCACTGTTGCATTTTGTGTAGCACCTTGAACATCACTTGTTTCTTCTTTTGTACCACGTGGTGGAATTGTTTGTTGGATTTGGAAATCTTCCACTTCTCCAGAATATGCAATTCCTGTTGGAGTTGTAATATCTGCTTTATCTAGAGCAATACGAAGACGAGTCGCAAGTTTTGTTGCTGTTGTATCTACGTTTTGAACATTAGTATTCCAAGTAAGTGTTACTTTCCCATCTTGAGTTACTTCTGTAGGAGTTGCAGCTTCGCCTTCATCAAACTTACCATTTCCATTGAAATCAATCCATCCGTTAACCCATGCTGAAGATTCTCCATCTAAGTGAGCATCGAATGTCATAGAATATGTTGTTTCATTAACTTTGTGAAGAGTATAGTTATCATTAGCTTGTACTCCATCACCCATTAATTGGCGAGCACCTTCATCAGCTGCCCCATCTCCATGGTTATCATCATATTTGAATGCAGTTGTTTTATCTATTGGCGTTGTACGTATATCTACGTCTGGAGCTACAGAACCTAAGTACGGTTGTTTTTGACCGTTTGATTTAGAAATAGAATGTGCTACACGACCATATGAAGCTGGTGCATCCCCTTCATCTAGGAGCATAAATCCTAGCATAGAACCTTGTTGCCCTGATGAGAAGATATACATTCCTATATTCTTAGCGTTACGAGTCATTACTAATGGAGTAGAGAAACCAGAAGATCTGTGAGTTGATACCGGTCCGAAAATTTGTGTTCCTAAACCATCTGTATTATAAGTACCATCGCTTTCTTTCATCGCTATAACTGTATCTGAAGTGATGGTTTTATTGAAAAAGCCTTTACCTTTATCTTGTTTAAATACTTCAAAAGCCGGTTTTCCTGAACCTTCTATAGTATTTTTTATTCCTAATTGATTACCTGCCTGACCATGCCCTGCTCCCGCTACAGATCTTTTCTCATAAGTTTCAGTTGTGTAAGAACGGGCTGTTTCTTGATTTCTTACAGTGGAGTTTGATAATTCCGTTACTAGTTCGAAACCATCTCCATCTGTTTTATAGATTTCAATTTCAGATGAACCAGCTTCTTCCCCAGTTAAGAATACAACGTTTGCTGGTACTTCTTTCCCATTTAAAGTAGCTTTAACAGAGAATTCCACCCCAACATTCGCTCCATTTTGAACAGACTGAATAACTGTTTTACCTCCAGTATTCATTCCATTTGTTTTCGCGACAGAATATCCTCCTTGAGTTACTACTTTTAGTTCTGCTGGAGCTCCATCTTTATATACGTTTTTGGCATTAGCATCATACCCTGCTCCACCACGTTCTTTATATACATCTGTCGAATTAAATGGTGCTAATTTAGTAACTGTTAATGTTACAACATACCCTGGTGAAATTTCTTGAGTAAATTTCGTTCCTACTTGAAGTTTATCTCCTGAGCCAAGATTTTCTACAGTCGCTGTTTTACTACCTACATCAAACCATTTGATTTGTTTAGTTAAACGAGCCGTATTTTTATCTTTGTATTTTTCCCAATGTCTTGCTTGTTCTTCTTCAGAAAGCGGTGGTTCTGCAACCGTATCTGCAATATCAGCCAAAACATAAGAAAACTTACCATCACGGCCGATTCCTGCATTTTTCAATTCATTGTAGACTGCAAGGATTGATTCGTTAAGGCGTTCCAGTTGAGCATCTACTTGCTCTTTTGTGACACTCTTATCAGCCAAAAGAGCCTTAGTTTCAGCAAGAACTGCTTGGTTTTTAGCGACTGCTGCTGTAACTGCTGCCTTGTTTTCTTCCTTCACATCAGCCTTAGCAAGTTCAGTCTCAGCCAATTTGTTGGTTACTTCAGCTTCTGATGATACTTGAGTTAATTCTTTTCTAGCTTCTTTTACTTCTGGTGTTTGTTCCGCTTCAGATTTTGCTTTGTCTTCTACTTTTTTCTCTTCAGCTTTAGCTGTTACTCCTGCTGCTTGAGCTTCTGTAACTACTGTGCTTAGTGCTTGTACTGTTTGCACCTGTGCATCTACTTCTTCTTGAGTAGCTGTCGCGCTTGCTAATACTGCTTTGGCTTTTTCTAATACTTCACGAGCTGCACTTAATACTGCTTGATCTGCATCAGGAGCTGAGTTACTATTTCTTTCTAATGTTGCAATGCTTGCTTCAAGGACTGCTTTGTTTACTTTTTTTGCTTCCTCTACTTTAACTTCAGGTTTTGCTTCTGCAGCCTTTTCAGTTTCTACTGTTTCAGATTTAGCATCAGCCTTTTCCTTATCATCTTGACTAGGAGAAACTGTTGTCACTTCTGTTCCAGCTTGTTGTACTTCCGTTGCTGATACCGCACCATTACCTAGGAACATCAAACCAGCCGCAATTGCTACTGATGCTGCTCCAAAACTATATTTACGAATACCATAACGAATGTATTTCTCCGTTCGAAAATCTTGTTGTTGCTTGCCTTTCATATAGACTAACAACCTCCTTCAATGTATATTTTTTATGTTGATTTATAATGTTTAGACAAATAAAAAGCCCCCCCCTTAAATATTTTAGTAATATTAAAGGTATAACATTTTGAGTGGGAAAAGCTCAATAATTTTCAACATCTATTAAATTATAACACTATAATTTTTTTAAAACAAGTTTAATGACTCAAAACAATTACTTTTATAGATAAAAACATTCTGATATTTTTAAAATTAAACCTGAGAAAATCACACCATCATACAATTTACAAACTTTTATTTAAAACATGATTTATTCGTTCCGTATTTTATTCCAAACATAAGGGCTTGAGGTAAATCAATAAACAGTTCAAAAGTAAAGTTCGGATTTTTATACAATTATTATATAGATGATGATATTATGTAATTTCCTAGCGATATAAATCATTCTAATATGAAGTTCTACAAAATTTCATTGTTTTTTATAATTATATATATAATGTATAAGCCGGTTAGTTCAAAAAGTATCTTTTAATTTGATAAACACTTCAATATCCAAATCTATATAATCACAAACCATTTATTGATGATCAAGGAAAGTCAAATAACAAATTAAGAAACGAGTAGCAAGCTACTTAAACTAGTGAACTGAAATTACAGTTAAAACATCTAATACTCTTCGACAATCTCTTCAAACTGCGACAACGTCGCCTTGCCGTATGTATGGTTACTGACTTCGTCAGTTTCATCTACAACCTCAAAAACATGTTTTGAGCTGACTTCGTCAGTTCTATCTGCAACCTCAAAACAGTGTTTTGAGCTGACTTCGTCAGTTTTATCTGCAACCTCAAAACTGTACTTTGAGCAGCTTGCGGCTAGTTTCCTAGTTTACTTTTTGATTTTCATTGAGTATAAAATCAATCTCATATTTTTAACAAGTAAAAAGTGTACTATAGTGGATTGAAGTCAGACTAGTACAATACAACTTCTAAAGCATTGTTAAAAAACTTAATGTACTATTCCAGAATCCGTCTACTATAATAATTAGTTTTATCAATCAAAAAACGAGCACTTTCGTACTCGCCTTTGTTTATAAACTACTGATTAAAGTGAGTTTACGTCAACTTTGATACCAACACCTTGAGTAGTTGTGATAGTCAAGTTTGTTACGTAAGTTCCTTTAGCTGTAGCTGGTTTTGCTTTTTGGATTGTTTCGTTGAAAGCTTTAAAGTTTTCAACCAATTTTTCAGCTTCAAATGATACTTTACCGATGATTGCTTGAACGTTACCTGCACGGTCAGCACGGTAAGTGATTTTACCACCTTTAGACTCTTCAACTGCTTTAGCAACATCCATTGTTACAGTACCAGTTTTAGGGTTTGGCATCAAGTTACGTGGTCCAAGGACACGTCCAAGACGTCCAACAAGAGCCATCATGTCAGGTGTAGCGATAACTACGTCGAAGTCCAACCAACCGTCGTTGATTTTAGCAACAAGGTCATCTTCACCAACAAAGTCTGCACCAGCAGCTTTTGCTTCTTCAGCTTTTGCACCACGTGCGAAAACAAGAACGCGTGAAGTTTTACCAGTACCGTTTGGCAATACCATTGCTCCACGGATTTGTTGGTCAGCTTTTTTAACGTCGATGTTCAAGTTGTAAGCAACTTCTACAGTTGCGTCAAATTTTGCAAAGTTAGTTTCTTTTGCAAGTGCTACAGCTTCTTCTACGCTGTATGCTTTTGTGCTGTCGATTTTCTCAAGAGCAGCACGAAGTTGTTTGCTTTTTTTAGCCATTTTCTATTCTCCTTGTAAGTGGTTCAATCGATTTTCATCTCCCACGTCACTCCTCGAAATGATGAAGTCTTGCGGGTTTTCAGTCTATTATTTCTCTTTTCCTACGTCGTTAAGTTCCCTTGCTGTACCCAAGTACAAGCTTCAGTCACTTGCCTAGTATGAAAAGCAACTAATAGACTGCTGTGAGATTTTCTACTGTGTTATTGATTAGTCAACAACAGTGAATCCCATAGAACGAGCAGTACCTTCGATCATACGCATTGCAGACTCTACGTTTGCTGCGTTCAAATCTGGCATCTTAGTTTCTGCAATTTCTTGTACTTGTGCACGAGTAACTGTAGCAACTTTAGTTTTGTTAGGTGTACCTGATCCTTTTTCAACACCTGCAGCTTTTTTCAAAAGAACAGCAGCTGGTGGTGTTTTAGTGATGAAAGTAAATGATTTATCTTCGTAAACTGAGATAACAACTGGAATGATCATACCAGCTTGGTCAGCTGTACGAGCGTTGAACTCTTTTGTGAATCCCATGATGTTGATACCAGCTTGACCAAGAGCAGGTCCAACTGGTGGAGCTGGTGTAGCTTTACCAGCAGGGATTTGCAATTTTACAAGTTTTTCGACTTTTTTAGCCATTTTTAAATCCTCCTTTGTGGTTTTGGCGGTAATTAGAGATTTTTACCTCCCACAAGTATGCTTTTCACATACCCATCTATTATACACTATTTATCTGAAATTGCAAGAGAAAAGTTTATTTTTTATACTCAATGAAAATCAAAAAACAAACTAGGAAGCTAGCCGCAGGCTGCTCAAAGTACAGCTTTGAGGTTGCAGATAGAACTGACGAAGTCAGCTCAAAACATGTTTTTGAGGTTGTAGATGAAACTGACGAAGTCAGTAACCATACATACGGTAAGGCGACGCTGACCTGGTTTGAAGAGATTTTCGAAGAGTATTAATCGACGTAATCTCCGCCTTCAAAGCCGTAGTATTCTTCCAAACTGAGACCAGTCTCAGCAATTTCTTTGGCTTCTTTTCCGACATAACGAAGGTGCCATTCCTCAGCCATATAGCCTGTTTCCTTTTCCTTACCTTTTAGATAACGGACAACAAAGCCATAATCAGCAGCATGGTCCAAGAGCCATTGAGCTGCCTTCTCTTCTGTCACCAAATCACCATTTGTCCCAATCACATCAAAGGCCAAGCCTGTCTGGTGCTCGCTATAGCCAGGACGGGCAGAGTATCGGTCGGCAGCTTCTTTCCCATCTTGATTGACATAATCTTGATAGAGCTTGGTCTGAGTTTCATAACTTCTAAAGCCACTGTAATGGTCACTGATTGGGAAACCTGCCTCTTGCATAGCTTTGATGAGTTTGACCAACTCTGCCTTAGCTGTTGGATTTTCTCCTGGATTATAGTCTTTCGACAATGGATAATGTTTATTGGCTACGATGATTTCATCGTATTTCCCTTGGATACTGTAATAGTCTCCTTTGTTAGCCACTTCTGCTTTCTTCTGGGCAGCTCCTTGAGATTTACTGCCGGCTGTTCCATCAGCTTTAGCTGTTTGTTCTGTCTTAGCTGCGCCATCTTCATTTTTTGCTTTTTCTTGTGAACAAGCTGCTAGACTCAAGGCTAGCAAGGCTGTCAAGACAAGGTATCTTTTTTTCATTTCTACTCCTTTATTTCTAATAGTTTATCTACTTCTGATGATAAACATTCGACTAATCTTTTGATCTCATCCGGTTTTGCTTGGTAGGGGTCTGCTGCCATTTCTTCAAAGGGAACCCACCAGACTGGTCCACGCCCCTTGAGACCGTGACCATTCATATCCCCTGTCCGTCGTGGAAACAGATGCCAATGAAGATGGGCATCACCATTTCCTAGCAGTTCGATATTCATTTTCTCAGCAGCAAAGGCTTTGGCAACTGCCTCTTGGACTAGACTCATTTCTTCCAGAAAACGGAGTCTTGTTTCCTTTTTTAAGTGGTGCAATTCGGTGACATGTTCCTTGGCTAGAAAGAGACTATAGCCTGCAAAATACTGGTGATCTCCAATCACAAGATAGCCTGTTTCCAACTCTTTGACAAAATAGGGATTTTCCCCAGCCTTGATGAGGTCAATTCTCTGGCAAATCAGACACATATTAGTCTACCAACCCGCTCTTAAGATAAGCATCAACCATACGTTCCGTTGCGACCACCGAGTCAATATGAGTGCGCTCATAAGAATGGCTAGACTCGATACCAGCACCGAGAAGGGCGTGTTTGACTTCTGCCCCTGCAGACATGGCTGCTGAAGCGTCAGAACCATAAAATGGATAGATATCCAACTTAAATGGAATATCTTGCTCTTTCGCCAAGGCAACCAAGTGTTGACGGAAATCATAGTGATAAGGACCTGATGCATCCTTGACGCAGATAGACACTGTATATTCATCTGTCTGCTGGTCATCGCCCATAGCTCCCATATCCACAGCCAGATATTCTACTACCTGAGCAGGAATATTAGAGTTAGCACCGTGTCCCACTTCTTCAAAGACTGAAAAAGCAAAATGGGTTGTAACTGGCAACTCAATCTTCTCTTCCTTATAAAGACGAAGCAGGTTAAGCAAAATCGCTGCACTGACCTTGTCATCCAAATGACGAGACTTGATAAATCCTGTCTCTGTCACGATAGTTCGTGGGTCAAAGCTGATAAAATCACCGACCTCAATGCCAAGAGCACGAGTTTCTTTTTCATTGGTTACTTTTGCGTCCAAACGCACTTCCATATTGTCCTGCGTGCGTTCTGCAGTTCCTGCATCCTTGTAGACATGGCAAGAAGTCTGGTGGATAAGGATGGTTCCTAATACTTTTTCACCTGTACTAGCCACATGAACAGTACAGTTTTCACCTTCGATCATGTTCCAAGGAAAACCACCGATACGGTCCAGTTTGAGACGGCCGTCTGGTTTAACAGCACGGACAATAGCACCAAGCGTATCTACATGGGCAGTCACATAGCGATGTTGCTCATCATTTTGACCTTTAATAGTTACATTGACACCGCCCTTGGCTGTGCGAACTGGCTGATAACCAAAACCTTCTAGAGTTTTAACTAAATAATTCGAAATTTCACGAGTAAAACCTGTTGGAGACGCAATGGCCGTCAGTTCTTTGATATATTCTACAGTTTGATTCATTTCTTCACCTCTTTTGCTACCTATTATAACACATTTATCATCGGATAAAAAAAGAAAATCACTCCTGTAGACTGGGCTACAAAAGTGATTTTAATGATTATTCCATTTCAAAAACATCGCTTTCTTGCTTGTTTGGTAGAACCAATGAGAGCAAGATTCCGACAACGGCTGGTACTAACCATGGGAGTGATGCTTTGGCAAAAGGAAGAGCGTTGACAAGATTAGCAAGAAACTCAACCTTAAACGAGCTTCCTAATACGCTTGCAATGGCAATAGCTGTAACCACAGCAATTGTCAACTGCATACCTGGTTTTGAAAGAGCCACAAATTTGTTGACAATGACAATCATAACGATGGCAATCGTGATTGGGTACAAGATAACCAATACTGGAATTGAATACTTGATAATCGCATCAAGACCCAAATTGGCAATAGCAAATCCAATCAAGGTAAAGGCTGTCGCATAAACCTTGTAGCTGATTTGTGGGAAACGCTCATTAAAGAACTCAGCTGTCGACACAATCAAACCAACTGTTGTTGTGAAGCAGGTTACAGTAACCATAGCTGCAAGGAATAGTTGAGCTGTTGAACCAAAGATTTCTTGAGTGGCTTGTGACAAGATGTAAACACCTGGTGTTCCACCCTTCATCGCTTCAGCAGGTACTGGGAAATGATTTCCAAGGAAACCTAAACCGATGTAAAGAGCGCTGAAGGCAAGGGCAACAACGATACCAACAACCCAAATAGTTGAAATGTATTCTTTCTTACTTGAAAATCCAAGTTGTTTCAAGGTTTGAACTGCGATTACGCTAAAGGCAACTGAGGCAAGGGCATCCAAGGTATTGTAACCTTCTAGGAAACCTGTACCAAAGGCAGAAGCTTGATAAGCAGCTGAAGCAGCTTGAGGACTTGTTCCACCGTATTTGAAAGCTCCTAGAACAACCAAAATAACAATCAAAATCGCAAAGACTGGCGTTAAAATACGGCCGATACGGTCTAAGATTTTTGATGGATTAAGCGAAATCAAATAGGCTGCCGCAAAATACAGAACCGTAAAGACAATCAAACCAAGACCTTTATTTGCATCAGACAAAAGGGGGCTAATCCCTACTTCGTAAGCTGTTGTAGCTGTACGTGGGATAGCAAAGAATGGACCGATTGACAAGTAAAGAACTGAGAGGTAGAGAGTCGCAAACCAAGGCGCTACCTTTGTTGAAATCTCGTGAATATATCCTTTAGGATTGAGCGTTCCAATAATAAGGGTCAAGACGGCGATACCAACGCCTGAAAAGACAAAACCTGCGATGGCAGGAAGAAAATGTTCCCCAGATAGAGCACCTAGAGAAGGCGGAAAAATCAAGTTCCCCGCACCAAAAAATATTCCGAACAGGAGTAAACCTGTTAGGGCACCTTTTTTAGCCATGAAAATCTCCTTCATATTTATAAAATACTGACTTAGTATATCATGAATAAGAGTATGAAAAAAGTATCACGAAGTAAATATTGAATGTTTTCAAGATTCTTAAAAATGAGAATTGTCTAAAAATAAAATTCTCCTACCCAGTCCATACTAAGTAGGAGAAATTCTACTGTTTAATGTTCTTCAAAAGCCAATATGCCACCCTGAACATTGATAACTTCATAACCTTGTTCAGCTAGAAATTGACAAGCACGCGCCGATCTCATTCCAGATTTACAAATAACATAATGTAACTGGTCCTTGTCCAACTGATCATAAGTATCAGCCAATTGACTAAGTGGTAGGTTGTGGGCGCCTTCTAAATGAAGAGCTTCAAATTCATCCACTTCTCTCACGTCAACTAGAGAAAGTTGGTCGTTTTGGTAAAGCTGGTAAAATGCGTCAAAGGTAATTTCTTTCATTCTTTTTCTCCTAAAATGGTTTTAATTATTTTTTTCAAATCTGGCACCACTTCTGCCTCAAACCAAGGATTTTTAGCCATCCAGATTTGGTTTCGCGGTGAGGGGTGAACTAGAGGAAAATAGGTTGGCAAGTAGTTCTGGTAATGTTTTACCCGTTCTGTCACCTTACCACTGATTTTCTCATGTAAATAGTAGGCTTGGGCATACTGGCCAATCAAGAGGGTTAACTGAATATCTGGTAATTCTTGCAAGAGCTGCGGATGCCATTTTTCTGCAAAACCAGCTCTCGGTGGCAGGTCGCCCGACTTGCCATGCCCTGGAAAGTAGAAATCCATAGGCAGAACTGCGAAATAACCTGAGTTGTAAAAGGTATCCTCATCCACCCCTAGCCACTCTCGCAAGCGATCACCACTCTTGTCCTTCCAATAAAGGCCTGCCTCTTGGGTTTTAAGCCCCGGTGCCTGACCGATGATATTGATGCGAGCAGTCTTTGGCGCCGCAAAGAGAGGTTCAATTCCGCATTCTGTATAGCTAGCATTCTGCGGATCCGTCATAATGGCTTTCTTGATTCTTTCAATTTGAGACATCTACTTTTCCTCCAAAAAGAAGTCTAAGCATAAGATCTCAGACTTCTATCGTTTTATTTGATCAATTCATAAATAGCTTCGGCATAGATTGCTGCTGCGCGGAAGAGATCGTCCAAGGCGATAAATTCATTGGCTTGGTGCATGGTGTCGATTGAGTCTGGGAACATGGCACCATAGGCAACACCTCGTTCGAGCAAGCGGCCAAAGGTACCACCACCGATGACTTGTTCATGACCTTGAAGACCAGTTTGTTTTTCATAGACATTCAACAAGGTTTGCACAAGTGGATCTTCCATTGGCACATAGTGAGGAGTGTGTCCGTGTTCAGAAAGGCTAACAGAAGTCACTGGCAAGTTTTCAAGGATTGACTTGATTTGTTCTGGACTTGTTCCTTTTGGATAGCGGATATTAAGGGCAATCGTATTGTCAGCACTTGTTTCATCGAAGCGGAAGACACCTGCATTCATAGAAAGGGCACCCATCTTTTCATCCACATGAGCAATCTTGAGATTTTCACCCTCATGGTCGTTCAAAAGAATCTTACCAGCAATTTCAAGATAGTCTTTTGCAGGTCCAGCAAAGTCAAACTGGCTGAGGAAGAGGGCTAGGTAAGTCGCACCATTGACACCTGAAGCAGGCATAGCACCGTGGGCTGATTTACCAATAATAGTCACCTTGTATTGACCATTTTCTTCTTGAATTTCTCCTCTGAGTTTGTGTTCTACAACAAAGGCATCTAATTTAGCTTGCAAGTCAGCCAAATCTCCTGAAACGACTGCTGTTGCTGATTCAGGTACCATGTTTTCACGCAATCCACCTGTGAAGCTGTGAAGACGGGCAGCACCTGTATTTTCACCGGCAAAGTGAAGGTATTCTGTGATGTTTCCTTTTTCACCATTGATGATAGGGAATTCAGCGTCTGGAGAGAAACCAAAGTCTGGTTTTGCAAGTCCTACGTGCTCGAAGTAGTAGTCCATGTCTGCCCAGCCAGATTCTTCGTCTGTTCCGACGATGAAACGAACTTTTTTAGAAGTTGGAAGGCCCAATTCTTTGATGATTTTCAAACCATAGTAACAAGCTGTTGTAGGACCCTTGTCGTCCGAAGCCCCACGCGCATAAAGGCGACCGTCTTTGATAGTTGGTGTGTAAGGATCTGTATCCCAACCGCTACCAGCTGGCACCACGTCCATGTGGGCAAAGATTCCGAGAACTTCTTCTCCATTACCAAACTCGAAGTGTCCTGCATAATTGTCAACATTCTTAGTTGGATAGCCATCACGGTCTGCGATTTCAAGGAATTTTTTCAAGGCTTTTACTGGACCAGGTCCAAATGGATGCTCAGCATCAGCCTTGCTGTCATCACGTTCTGAGTTGATTTCCAAAAGGCTAAACAAGTCAGCCAAGAGGTCTTCTTTGCGTTTTTCTACTTCTGCTGTAAAATCAATTGCTGTCATTTTTTTCTTCTTTCTATCTTTTCTCGATAATTTCATCTACTGGCAAGCGGTAGCTTGGTTCCAATTTTTCGTCTGTGTAACCTACTGTAATCAAAAGTTCTGGACGGAAACGGTCTTCGATGTCCAAAACTTCATTGACTTTTGATTTGTCAAAACCAAGAATCAGATTTGATCCGATTCCTTGGTCTGTCAATGCAAGAACCAAGTTCATAGCAACCAAACCTGCATTGAGAGCCAGGTAGTCGCTGACCTGTTGTTCATTGTAACGTGCAAATTCAGCTGGCAAATTTTTCATGAAGTATTGAAGTTGCTCTTCAGAGAAGTTATTAGCACCACCAACACGGGCAATCTTGCGGGCACGTTTTGCAAGATCAGTATCTGTAAACAAGGCAATGGTTACAGGCGCTGATGATACCTGTTCAAAGTTTGAACCGTATGCCAATTTTGCCAATTCAGCATTTTTCTCACGTACCACCACAAATTTCCACGGCTGGCTGTTGTGGGCGCTTGGTGCCAAGGTTGCGATTTCGATAGCCGTACGCACATCTTTGGGATCAACAGGCTTGTCAGTGAAATGCTTGGTCGCATGACGTTTTTTATTTAATTCAAGAAATTTCATAATCGATTTCCTTTTCTAATTCTATTGCTTCCATTCTACCATAATTTGAAAGAGCTTGCAGATATTTTCCATGATTAATACTCAATGAAAATCAAAGAGCAAACTAGGAAGCTAGCCGCAGGCTGCTCAAAGTACAGCTTTGAGGTGGCATATAAAACTGACGAAGTCAGTAACCATACGCACGGCAAGGTGAAGCTGACGTGGTTTGAAGAGATTTTCGAAGAGTATAAGTTTTTTTTATCACAGGCATAAAATATATATATTGGTTCATCAAGAAAGTTTCTGATAAACTAGCAAGTACTTTACATTTGAATGGAGACATTATGAAAAAATTTAGCCTATTACTAGCCATCCTCCCATTTTTAGTTGCCTGTGGAAATCAAGCCGCACCTAAAGAGACTAGTTCTCAAAATACAATCGTCGTTGCCACAGCTGGCGATGTGCCACCATTTGACTACGAAGACAAGGGCAATCTGACAGGATTCGATATTGAAGTTCTAAAAGCAGTGGATGAGAAACTCAGCGACTACGAGATTCAATTCCAAAGAACTGCCTGGGAGAGCATCTTCCCAGGACTTGATTCTGGTCACTATCAAGCAGCAGCTAATAATTTGAGTTACACAAAAGAGCGTGCTGAAAAATACCTTTACTCGCTTCCAATTTCGAACAATCCCCTCGTCCTTGTCAGCAACAAGAAAAATCCTCTGACTTCACTTGACCAAATCGCTGGCAAAACAACACAAGAGGATACTGGAACTTCAAACGCTCAATTCATCAATAACTGGAATCAGAAACACTCTGACAATCCTGCTACTATCGATTTTTCTGGTGAGGATATCGGTAAACGAATCCTTGACCTCTCTAACGGAGAGTTTGATTTCCTAGTTTTTGACAAGGTATCCGTTCAAAAGATTATCAAGGACCGTGGTTTGGAGCTTTCTGTGGTTGACTTACCTTCTGCTGATAGCCCCAACAACTATATCGTTTTCTCAAGCGACCAAAAAGAGTTTAAAGAGCAATTTGATAAAGCGCTCAAAGAACTCTATCAAGATGGAACCCTTGAAAAACTCAGCAACACTTATCTAGGTGGTTCTTATCTTCCAGATCAATCTCAATTACAATAATACTCTTCGAAAATCAAATTCAAACCACGTCAGCTTCGCCTTGCCGTACTCAAGTACTGCCTACGGCTTGCTTCCTAGTTTGCTCTTTGATTTTCATTGAGTATAAGATATACTAAAAGCGATTGGACTAGCCAATCGTTTTTAGTTTGCATTGGTTATTTTAGGAAACTATTACAAAAAATCAAAAAAATTCTTCACATCTTCTACATACCCATGCTTTTCTATTAAGCTGGCTAAGAGTTCCAGATTGTGTCCCTGATAGTTATCTTCACGACGTAGTTCTTCATACATTTCGATAAAGGGAAGCCTCTTGGACTTGGCCAATTCTAACTCCGCTTCATAGTCATAAGCGACTTTACGAAATAGGATATTTACCAATTTCCCATCTTCAACTTCTATCACGGCATACTGGGCACGGTGATTTTTTAACGCCTCCCAATTAAAATAGGGCATACCAATCGAACCTGGATTGATGATTTGTTGCCCTTGACTGCCATAACGAAGCAACTGCTTGTGAACATGACCATAGACTGCCACGTCAACTTCATCATCTAGAAGTTGGTCAAATTTCTCTGTATCATTCTCAACCAGTAAGTCACCACCATAGTTCTTATTTGGTAAATTATGAGAAAGAGAAAAGCGCAGTCCGTCAATTTCTTTCTTTTCCAGCAAAGGCAAGCTTCGTAGCCAGACAATCGTTGCAGAATCCATTCGCTCCATCAAAAATTGGGTCAATCGCATGAGCTGGATTTCTTGTGGATGTTCCAAACCATATTCGCCATCCAAGGCCTCAAGGACACAATCATCCCAATTGCCTCGAACACTTGCTGTGATAGGAAGGTCCTTTAGCAGGGCAACCAAGTCATTTGCGCCTGGACCAGGAAGAAAAATATCTCCCAGAAGCCAGTATTCACTGACTCCTTGATTTTTAGCATCTGCAATCACTGCTTCTAGCGCCGTCGCATTGCCATGAATGTCTGATAAAATTGCGATTTTATGGTTCATGATGTTTTTCCTTCCGTTTGGTAATCTACACTCACTTCCGCCACTTGAGCTAATTCCACTTCTTCCTGCGGATTCAACTTCCTCTGAACTGCTTCTGCAACAGCTCTAGGTACTCCAACTTCGACAATCTCATCCACACTGGCTTCCTTGATTTTAGTTAGAGACTTGAAATGCTTCATGAGATTTTGCTTGCGTTTAGGTCCTAGACCTTCAATCCCATCCAATTGAGATGAGAAAGAATTTTTGGAGCGCAGTTGGCGGTGGAAGGTGATGGCAAAGCGGTGGACCTCATCTTGGATACGTTGGAGAAGGAAAAATTCCTGAGAATTGCGAGACAACTCCACCACCTCAAGCGGATCTCCAAAGAGCAATTCATGGGTTTGGTGCTTATCATTCTTTTGCAGACCTGCAATTGGAATATCCAAACCTAGCTCCTCTTGGATGACTTGCTTGGCAATATTAACTTGACCTTGTCCCCCATCAATGACAATCAAATCTGGCGGAGTCAAAGCCTCACGTTGAACTCGTCCATAGCGTCTGCGAATGACTTCTCTCATGCTGGCATAATCATCTGGACCGACAACAGTTTTTATCTTGTACTTACGATAATCCTTCTTACTTGGTTTGCCGTTGACAAAGACAACCATGGCTGAAACAGGACTGGTCCCCATGATATTAGAGTTATCGAAGGATTCGATACGAACTGGGGTTGGGATTTGGAGTAAGCGTCCCAGATTTTCAATAGCCCCTTGGGTCTTTTCGACAGATTTTTCTAGCAGATTGAACTTCTGCTCCAGACTGACTCGAGCATTCTTTATAGCTAAATTGACCAACTGTTTTTTCTCTCCACGTTGGGGTTTGAGAATCTTGGTATCCACCAAGGCCTTGACTGCTTCTTCATCGATATCCTGCGGAATCAGCACCTCATTGGGCACCAGGTGGGATTTTTCTTGATAAAATTGTCCCACATAGGTCAAGAAGTCTTCATCCGGATCGTTGTAGTAGGGGAAGAGATTGACATCCCGCTCAATCAGCTTGCCTTGACGAACAAAGAAAACCTGAACACACATCCAACCCTTGTCCACATAGTAGCCAAAGACGTCACGATTTTGCAAATCTTTTGCCATGACCCGTTGCTTGGTCCGAAGCGTTCCAATAGCCTGAATCAGGTCACGATATTCCGCCGCACGTTCAAATTCCATAGTCTGAGCTGCTGCAGCCATTTTTCCCTTGAGCTCATCGATGATTTTGTCATCCTGTCCCTTTAGGAAATCAGAAACCTCCTGAGCCATGGACTTGAAATAGGCCTCATCTTTCTTACAGATGGTGTGGGCCATACATTGGCCAATATGATAGTAAAAACAGACCTTAGACGGTGGATTCGTACACTTACGAAAAGGGAAAATCCGATCCAGTAGTCGCTTAATTTCATTGGCTGCCCCCACATCTGGATAAGGGCCAAAATAAAGACCACCGTCCTTTTTGACCTGACGGGTGATAATCAAACGAGGATAACGCTCATTGGTGATTTTGATGAATGGATAGGACTTATCATCCTTGAGCATGATATTGTATTTAGGCTTATTTTCCTTGATCAGGTTGATTTCTAGGAGAAGGGCCTCAATATTAGACTCCGTAACAATAAATTCAAAATCTACAATCTCAGACACCAAGGCCTCTGTCTTGGTATCGTGACTCCCACGGAAATAAGACCTCACGCGGTTGCGCAGATTTTTTGCCTTTCCTACATAGATAATGGTGCCGTTTTTATCCTTGTGAATGTAACAACCAGGGCTGGTCGGCAAGAGCTCTAGTTTTGATTTAATCAAGTTATTCATAGTTCCATTATAGCAAAAAAGTAGGGAAAGATTGTCCCCTACTCATTGGTCTCATATATTTTTCGAAGGTTTGCAACATCCTCTTCCTGGATACCATAAAAGGAACCAGCTGGTTGCATCACAGACTTCTCATCTGTATGGTCCAAGCCAATCGCATGCCCCAACTCATGTTCTGCCGTATGGACAATGCGCTCATAGGAATAACCATAGTCAGGATTGGATAGATAATAGTGATTCAGACGTACCGTTACGGATAAGAATTGCCCTGTTAAGAGATTGGTCTGACTTTCCGCCTCTCCTGCCACAGGGGTGCCTCCGTCATTCATCTCAGTAGCCAAGATATCTGCCTTGCTGAACTCAGTCACAAGTTCAAAGTTAAAAGCACCAGTTTGATTCCAATTCTGGATTGCTTCTACATAAGCCTCTTGAAAGCGTGAATCCATCTGCGAATCTAGGTAAATACGAGCAGAGGCCTGTGGCCACCTTCCTTCAGAATGTTGGTGGTTATCTGTCTGGTTTAACTTAGGCAGTTGCCCTGTTTTTTCCCATTGGTCGATACTTTGTTGACCAATTTTTACTGACCGCTCTGCTTGCTTTAGCGCTCCTTGAAAATCTCCGTTAAGATACCAGAGAAATCCAAAAGCAAGAGCACACAAAAGCAAAACAATCCATACTAGGCGCCAAAACAAACGCCACACAAAAGAAAAGAAAGCCCCTATCAAACGAAAAAGCCAGCGCATGTCTCTCCACCTTTCTAGCAAATAAAAACTATTTTACTAAAACAAGCTGAAAGAAAGCTAAATACTGGCTTTTCCATCTTAACGTCCTACTATTTTTTTGAGTAACTGGATAGCTTTGTATTTTAAAGGCGACGGATGATAACGGAAAGTACCTGCTTTTCGTACAATATAGCCATTAAAATTTTGTTTAAAACGCAAAACGCCATCACTACCATCAAAAATTCCTTGAATCCCTAGGAAGTTGTATTGATGGATATTTCGTTGCATTGTCTGCTTCATCGCATGATATTGAAGTAAAAATGGAGCTGAGAACTTCTGATACTCTGCGTACGACCCACCAAACAAGTAGGTTGCCTCTGTATTTGTGTAGATTATCAAAGCACAAGCTAGAGCAACATTGCCAGACTCACTATCCAAGCTAGTTAGAAAATCTTTTTTCTTTTGCAAGGCTTGATATTGCTGATGAAATTGTTTCGACTTCTTGTCAAGACTAGCCATCTTCACATTTAAAGCATCTATGGACTGTTGCGGATTGACTTCAGCAATTAGGAAATCCGCCTTATCTCCAAACAGATCATACAATTTAAAGTAATAATCTAAATTCTTATCCTCAAAACCTTGTCTTTTACCTGTTTCTTCAATAATTTTTTTGAACGTTGGAATTTCTTCCCGTTCTGCATTGCGAATAAGAATATTAAAATCAAAGGCCGACTGAATGTTGCGAATACTATTTTTATTAAAGGATTTCAATAAGGAAACAGCATCATAATCTTTCAAATCTTTGATATAATGCCAGCTGACTTCTCCATTAGGATAACCTCTTGTCAATCCATCAAATTGATAACCTAAATCAGTCAAATCTTGAATAATACTTTTTTTCTCAGTATCTATTGGATTACCTTCACCATCAAAAGTTTGATAAGTTTCATAAGGTTTTACAAGCAACTCTAATACACCATTTTGCTTGGCATATTCTTTTAACTCCGCATAAAAAAATGGAAGGGTATCTTGTTGGGTATAGATTGGCCCCGAATTGAGCTCCATATGCAGGCCACCCAGCATGGGCAAGCTATAAACCAGAGCTGCAACTTGAATTTCTCCTTCTTGTTTCAAAGCAAGATAAACAATTCGAGCCCCTCTTTTTTCTAACAAGTCCCCCATCTGAACCGATTGCATAAAGGAACGAGAAGAAACCTGATCAGAATAAGCCTGAAACTCTTCTCTCGTGAGTGTAATTAGTGCCATATACTTACTTTCTATGTTTTTTTCTTAATGTTTTACGGAAATCAAGAGCCAGCCTTAACAAAGGATAGAGAGGATGGGTAGGCATTGTAAATTCACCCAAGTATTCTTCAATCGTTGGATTAAAATTAGCTTTAAAACGATAGAGTCCACCATCTAAAGCATTCTCGACGCCTCCTAAATTTTGCCATAAAATGCCACGTTCAAAGGAATATCGAGCTGTCTCATACCAAGTCAAAATAGGAGCTTTATAACGTCTAAAATCTTCATCCATTCCTGCGTATAGATTGACAGAAGTTTGTCCGAATTCTAAAGTCAAGGTAGCTGCTAAGGGAACTCTTGCTTGACCTGCATCCATATATTCCTGCAGGAAAGTCAATTCCTCTAACAAACGTTCTTTTTCCTTCTTCTGCGCTTCTACTTTTGAAGTTCGAGTCGACTCAGTAAAGGTCTCTTCCAAGGCTCTGTTTTTCGCTAACTGTTCTTCTAATTCTTGCGAACGTTTAGAGACATCCAAGGTTGCCAACGTGATGTAGGCCTTGTCCTTAAAATTATCTAACAACTTTTTATAATAGGCTTCATTCCTCAAATGAATCTCTTTTCGCTTCTCGGTTTTTTTCATCAAAAAGGAAAAAGACTCCAATAATTCAGTTCCACCAAATTGAATCTCTACCCCCTTATTCCGTGCTGTTCGAATAGCCTGTTTTGTTGACTTGGAAAGTTTATCTTCTTCAAAATTTTCCTTGTATATTTTCGCCTGAATACGAGGCTGAATGGTGTCCCCCATTTCCTCTGTTTTTCCCGACCACCTTACTCCCATTTGTTGCAAACTATCAATAATAGCCAGATTTTCAGGAAATTCTGTTTTTTCCTGATTGATTAAACTTTGAGATAGGCAAATACTTGGGTCAAAAGTCACAAAAACCGCTCTCTTACTGCGAGCATAGGACTTAATAGACTGAATGACAAAACTCAAAAGTTCTGTATCCCCATAATCCAATATAGGTCCTCTTGGGATGTAAAACATTTTATAGCCTAGCGGAAGAGTTCTAATCAAAATACTAGCTGTCGCCAGTAATTTTTCTTCCCTGTAAACACCAAACTTCTCATGTTCCCAGTCAGACTTAACTTCTTCCCAAGCACTACTTTGTAATACATTGGCTAATTCATGGTCTTTGACAAACTGATCATATTCTAATGTGGGAATGCCAATTTGATAACGGTACATTTCCTACTCTCTTTCCTCCAGTATCTTATTACTATTCTACTACTTTCGTTTGAAAAGTCTAGTGAAAACATATTTTATTTTAGTTCTCCCCCTATGCTGAAGTTCAAACTAAGTCAATCTCTCTTCTAATTTGAAATCAATCGGTAGGGTTGCTAAGAACCGTTCCAATTGTTTTTCCCAGTAGTACCACTCGTGAGTTCCAGCGCTATGGCTATAGGTCACATCAAATCCCAGTTTTTTGAGATTTTTCACTGCGAGATTATTGGCTTCGTACAAGAAATCCTGCTCGCCACACCAAGCCCAGAGTTTGGTCTTTTTATCCGATTTTTTAGCCAGACTTTCAAGAGAATAAGGGCTAGCTGTCCAATCTTGAATCTCCCCAAACACGCCTCTCCAATAAGCTGGTGTCCCCAAATCTTGGCTCTCAGGAGAAAAATCTTGAAAACTAAGGGCACCTGAAAAACTAGCCGCGTGAGAAAAACGATTTGTTGCAAGAGCCAGTTTGAAGCAGCCATAACCTCCCATAGAGAGACCAGCGATAAAGGTCTTTTCACGCTTGCTAGTCATATTAGGGAAGAAGCGTTTCAGGACCTGTGGCAATTCCTCTGATAGAGCTGTGTAATAGTCAAAACCATACTGGGTATCTGTATACCAACCATTGCTGGTATTGGGCATGATGACGATAAGATTAGTTCCACGAAGCAAACGTTCTACGTTGGTCCTCTTGAGCCAGCTATTATGATTACCAGACATCCCGTGCAAGAGGTACAAGACGGGAATATCTTTACAATCTGGATCTTCCACTCGATTGGCATCGGGGTAAAGAACATTCACTCCCCACTCCATATCCAAAACTTGTGAGTAATACTCGATTTTCATTACTGCCATAATTTTTTCCTTTTATTTTCCGATAAGAAAAAGCCGAAATTCGACTTTCTCTCTGTTTATTTCAACGATTATTTTGCTTCCATGACTACTGGTAAAATAGCTGGACGACGCTTAGTTTGATCAAAGAGGTACTTGGTCAGATTATCACGAACCTTCCCTTTAAGATCTGCCCAGTCAAAGTCATCTCCTTGAAGATACTCTTCCACCGTTTGGTTAATCAATTCTGAACTTTCACGGAGAATATCGCGACTCTTCTTGAGATAAACGAATCCACGCGTGTGAACACGAGCCTTGGCCACAATTTTCTTCTCACGACGGTTAACGGTGATTGCTACGATGAAAATACCATCCTCTGACAAGACCTTACGGTCACGAAGGACTACATTACCAACATCACCGATGGCATTTCCGTCAATCAAGACATCCCCTGCCGAAACCGCTCCAGCTGGGACAAAGTCTCCATTCTCATAAGCCATGCTGGTTCCCTTTTTAGGGATAAAAATGCGTTCTGGCAGCATCCCAACTGCCATAGCAGCCTTAGCATGGGCATCCAACTCACGGTATTCCCCTTGAATTGGGAAGAGATACTTAGGTTGCAAGAGATTGATCATCAACTGCAAGTCACGCGCATTTCCATGTCCTGACACACGCAAGCTTTGAGTGATCAGTTTGACAACCCCGCCAGCTTGGTAAATCATGTTTTCCACACGCGCCATAACTGCTTCTTTGGCGATAGATGGAGTCGTTACGATATAGACCAAGTCACCGTCCTTGATTTCCACATAACGGTGGCGACCAATCGACATCTTGCGAAGACCGTTGATAGGCTCACCCATACGACCTGTCTCAAGAATAATCAACTCATGGTCCTCAAAACGAGACATATCTTTTGGCTTAATCAAAAGACTTTCGTTAGCTAGAGACAATTTCTTGAGGCGAATAGCAGTGCGGACGATATTTTCAATATCAAATCCTGTCAAAACCACACGACGACCTGTTGCATCCGCAGCATCAAACACCTGCTGGATACGAGAGAGGTTGCTGGCTACTGCTGCAACGATGATACGTCCATCCCAGTCCGCAATGGTTTGAGTGATTTCATCCCCAACTTCACTTTCGCTAGCCACTTGAATATTGCTGTCCGCATTGGCTGAATCACTGAGCAGAGCTAGAACTCCGTCACGACCGATTTCTGCCAAACGAGCGAAGTCTGTCGCATAAGATTCGCTAGCTGTCTGGTCAAATTTGAAGTCACCTGTATAAACGATGCTACCTTCAGCTGTCTTCAAAACAACACCCAGACTCTCTGGGATAGAGTGGGTCGTACGGAAGAAGGAAACCACAGTCCCTCCAAAATCAATCTCCGTATTCTCATCAATGACATGGAAGTCATTGAATTTCTTAACCGTATCATTCCCTTTGACAAAGAGTTTTGCCAACTCAATGGTTAACTCAGACCCAAATACAGGCACCTTGGCTTCAGCCAAGAGATAAGGCAGAGCACCAATGGCATCCGCATGGCCGTGGGTCAAGAAAACCCCAGCGATACGGTCGCTATTTTCAAAAAGGTAGTCCATATTTGGAATAACGACATCCACCCCTAGCTGTTCATTTTCAGGGTATTTGAGACCTGCATCCAAAACGAAAATAGATCCATCGATTTCAGCGATATACATATTTTTCCCGTTTTCACGTACACCACCAAGTGTTGTTAAACTGATATTACTCATTTTTCCTCCGAAAGCTTAATTTATCTTGATTATAGGGTTGCTTACCCTTTTATTCTAAAAGCACTATTACTTTTAGCCGAATCTTTTCCTACCATTATACCATTTTTTTGATGATTTTCAAAATGAAGATTTGTTTTCAAAAAAGAGCTGGTTGCCCAACTCTTTCCTATCTACTATTCCTTTTCCATTAAAAAGTCATAAATTTCTTGCACCGTACCCAGCGCCATCATTTCTTGGTCTTTAACGGTTTGTTTGAGATTTTGGTAAATCTGACTTTCTCCTATCTCCCGCTTTGGCGCTTCTTTATTCACTTTCATAACACCATCTTTGATTGTCACAAAGCCTAACTCCTCAAATACTTGAATCATCTTGACCAGCAAGATTTGTTGAATATTGAGATAAGCAGCCAAATCTTTCAGCTTGTAGCGAATATCAAACTCTGGAAACTGGTAAATGGTCTTGTACAATTTGGCAAACTGCTCTCTAGTCCCATAACCTGTCAGATAATAGGCCTTGTCAATGTCATTTTTGAAATAGACAGCAGAGAAATTCTGTTCCTGAAAAATGGTCTTCAGCAGGGTCATATCCTCAGGAATGGTTTTTACGACAACCGCGTCACTAGTCGCTAAATCCGGCACTTCTCCAGAAAAATCCAAGACTGGAACCCCTTCTGGCAAGGTGGCATTCTTCCCACGAATATTAAAGAGTTGAACCCCCTCCACACGCGCATCCACCATCATCAACTGAAGAGCGGTTTGGCCATTCCATTGGTTGACAGACAATTTGACTGCCAACTCTAGATTCTTGGTTTGAGCAAATTCTGTCGCCCATCTGCCTTGTCCGAAGGCCACTACTTCAAAACTAGCCTCACCCTTGGAAATTTTCAGTTTGAGATGGGCATTGCCTGCTCCCATAGTACGAGCACTTTCAACCTGAAAATCCTTGATATAAAAGACAGGTTTCTGATTGTCCATGCCAAAAGGTGCCAAACGCTCAAAGTTCTTGACTGTTTCAAGACTCAAAGTCTCCAAATCCAGTTCTTCATCTAGGTTTAACTTATTCTTGCCAGCAGCATCTGCGCCCTTTTCACGGACATAATCTTCCAAGACCTGAGACAAATCTGCAAGTTTCTCAACTTCCAGCGTCATTCCTGCTGCGCCAGCATGACCACCAAAGGCGATAAAGAGGTCTCGATGGGGATCTAGGGATTCAAAAATATCGACCGCTTCCACACTACGAGCACTGCCCTTGGCACGACCGTCCTCTATATTAAGAACGATGACTGTCTGCCCCAATTCTTCCAACAAACGACCAGCTACGATTCCTAGAACCCCAGGATTCCAACCTTCCTTGGCTAAAACCTGGACCTTCTTCTCAGGATCCACCATGGTCTTAGCTTCTTCATAGATAGACTGGACGATTTCCTTACGCTCTTCATTTTTCTGATGAATCATAAGCGCAATCTCGTGAGCTTCCTCATCGTCAAATCCAGTCAGCAAATCAATAGCTGGATTGGGATCATCCAAGCGGCCCAAGGCATTCAAACGAGGAGCAATCTGAAAACCAATCGTTTCTTCTGTCACCTCATTGGCAGCAATCCCAGCCATATCTAGCATTTCTTGCAGGCCGATGCGCTGAGTATGACCCAACATTTCTAGACCATATTGAACCAAGATACGATTTTCATCCGTCAGACTTACCATATCTGCAATGGTTCCGATAGCCACCAAGTCAAGCAGTTCCACTTGGACTTCCTCTAAAAGGGCACAAGCCAGCTTGAAAGCCACTCCACAACCAGCCAAATATTTGAAAGGATAGTCTGCATCTGGATGCTCAGGATGGACAATGGCATAAGCATCTGGCAGGGTTTCAGGCATGGAATGGTGGTCAGTCACAACGACATCCACTCCCATAGACTGGGCCAATTCAATAGCTTCATGACCGGCAACCCCATTATCCACCGTCACAATCAAGGAAATTCCCTCTTGCTCGATAAAGTATTTATAGACACTAGCGTTTGGACCATAGCCATCGGTAAAACGATTAGGCAGGTAAACACGGCACTCGGCACCAAGCTGTTCCAAACTTTCCTTCACAATCGAAGCTGAAGTCATGCCATCCGCATCGTAGTCCCCATAAACGAGAATATTTTCCCCTTCTTCAATGGCCTGACGAATTCGTTCCACTGCCTTGTCCATATCATGAAGTAGATAAGGATCATGCAAGTCCTCCAGAGAAGGTTCTAAAAACTTCTTTAGACTTTCTTGGTCCTGAATCCCTCTTTCAAATAATAAGCGAGCCACCTCAGGCCCCAGTCCAGCCTTCTTGGCTATCTTTGTAAAATCCGCATCTTCAACCTGCGGGGCAAACTGCCATTCATAAGTAGGTGTTATCAAAAAGACATCCACTCTTTCTAAGAATTCTATTGCTTCATTATAACATGATTTAGACGTTTTCTCTATCCAGATTGCTTTTTTATAAAATTTTAGTGAATTTTTTCAGATATGATTTGACAAGGCTATTCTTTTAGTGTAGAATCATGTTATAAAATCTAACACAAAGGAGATTCCTTATGGCTTTAGTAGAATTTGAACACGTCGAAAAATATTACGGAGACTATCACGCACTCCGCGACATCAATCTCCGTTTTGAAAAAGGACAAGTCGTTGTCCTACTCGGACCATCTGGTTCTGGGAAATCCACTCTTATCCGTACCATCAATGGTTTAGAGGCTGTCGACAAGGGAAGTCTTCTAGTCAATGGCCACCAAGTTGCTGGTGCCAGCCAGAAAGATTTAGTGCCTCTTCGCAAGGAAGTCGGCATGGTTTTCCAACATTTTAACCTCTACCCTCACAAAACAGTGTTAGAAAACGTAACACTTGCACCTATAAAAGTTCTAGGGATTGATAAAAAAGAAGCTGAAAAGACAGCCAAAAAATATCTGGAATTTGTAAATATGTGGGACAAGAAAGATTCATATCCAGCCATGCTTTCTGGTGGACAAAAACAACGAATCGCCATCGCACGTGGCCTCGCTATGCATCCTGAACTCCTCCTCTTTGATGAACCAACATCTGCTCTTGACCCTGAAACCATCGGAGACGTTCTGGCTGTTATGCAAAAATTGGCCCACGAGGGTATGAATATGATAGTCGTTACCCATGAAATGGGCTTTGCCCGTGAAGTTGCTGACCGCATCATCTTTATGTCTGACGGAGAGGTTTTGGTAGATACGACAGATGTCGACGACTTTTTCGACAATCCAAGTGAACCTCGTGCCCAACAATTTCTCAGCAAGATCATCAACCATGAAAGTGACAAAGTCAAATAAGGAGGCGCCTATGAAAAAGAAATTCTTTTTATCCGCATTACTGATTAGCCTTTTCGGCCTTACTACTGTAAAACCAGTCCAGGCTGATACCAGCGTCGCAGATATTCAAAAGAGAGGCGAGCTAGTTGTCGGTGTCAAACAAGACGTTCCCAACTTTGGCTATAAGGACCCCAAGACAGGGACCTATTCTGGTATCGAAACCGACTTGGCCAAGATGGTAGCAGATGAGCTTAAAGTCAAGGTTCGCTATGTACCTGTTACCGCGCAAACCCGTGGACCGCTCCTAGACAATGAACAGGTTGACATGGATATAGCGACCTTTACCATCACAGACGAACGCAAAAAACTCTACAACTTTACCAGTCCCTACTACACGGACGCTTCTGGCTTTTTGGTCAATAAATCTGCCAAAATCAAAAGTATTGAGGACCTAAACGGCAAAACCATCGGAGTTGCCCAAGGTTCCATTACCCAACGCTTGATTACCGAACTAGGTAAAAAGAAAGGCCTGACCTTTAAATTCGTCGAACTTGGTTCCTACCCAGAATTGATTACTTCCCTTCATGCTCATCGTATCGATGCCTTTTCCGTTGACCGCTCGATTCTATCTGGCTACATTAGCAAACGCACAGCACTACTAAATGATAGTTTCAAGCCGTCTGATTACGGTATTGTTACCAAGAAATCAAATACAGAGCTTAACGACTATCTTGATAACTTGGTCACTAAATGGAGCAAGGATGGTAGTTTGCAAAAACTTTATGGCCGTTACAAGCTCAAACCATCTAGCCATACCGCAGACTAAGGAGGATACCCTATGACAGATTTATCATCTTGGACAGCCTATTTTCAGGATTTTGGCCAATTTTTCAATGGATTCCTCTTCACTCTTGCCCTAGCGATCGGATCCTTTATCCTCGCCATGGTTTTGGGTATCTTCTTCGGTGCCTTGTCAACAAGCAAACGTCCAATTTTGAGAATTTTGGCTCGCATCTTTGTTGAATTTTACCAAAATACTCCCCTCTTGGTGCAGTTTGTTATCGTTTTTTATGGCCTACCTCTTATCAGTGACCATATCATCATGATTCCGATTTATTGGACAGCTGTTCTCTGCGTGGGACTCTATCACGGTGCCTATATCGCTGAGGTTATTCGCTCAGGCATTCAGTCTATTCCTAGCGGTCAGATGGAGGCTGCCCTGTCACAAGGATTTACCTATATCAGTGCCATGCGCTTGATTATCTTGCCTCAGGCTTTCCGAATCATTCTCCCTCCTTTGACCAACCAAATCGTCAACCTAATCAAGAATACCTCTACAGTTGCTATCATCTCTGGAGTGGACTTGATGTTTGTGACCAAGTCTTGGTCAGCACTTAACGGAAATTACATCCCAGCCTTTTTAGGTGCTGCCCTACTCTACTTTGCCCTTTGCTTCCCTGTTGCCCAGTTTGGTCGCAAGATGGAGCAAGCCAACAAAAAAGCCTATTCACTTTAGGAGGTTACTATGGAATCCATTTTAGAAGTTTTGACCCCAGATAACCTAATCTTTATCTTTAAAGGATTTGGCTTGACCCTCTATATTTCTCTGATTGCCATCATCCTCTCCACCCTCATTGGAACTGTGCTAGCAGTCATGAGAAACGGGAAAAATCCTGTCTTACGTATCATCTCCAGCATTTACATCGAGTTTGTGCGTAACGTTCCCAACCTCCTCTGGATTTTCACTATCTTCTTAGTTTTCAAAATGAAATCCACTCCAGCAGGAATTACAGCCTTTACCCTCTTTACCTCAGCAGCCTTGGCTGAGATTATCCGTGGCGGTCTCAATGCTGTGGATAAGGGGCAATACGAAGCAGGAATGTCACAAGGATTTACCTCAACCCAAATCCTCTACCACATCATTCTCCCACAAGCGATCCGTAAAATGCTGCCAGCCATCATTTCTCAGTTTGTAACCGTGATTAAGGATACCAGTCTTCTCTACTCTGTTATCGCCCTACAAGAACTCTTTGGAGCCAGCCAAATTCTCATGGGCCGTTATTTTGAACCAGAGCAAGTCTTCAGTCTTTATATTCTGATTGCCCTCATCTACTTCAGCTTTAACCTAGCAATCTCTAGCCTGTCACATATGCTAGCAAAACGTTGGCAACAAGCCGCAGAATAACAAATTAGCTCTCCAAGGACATTGGAGAGTTTTTTCTACGCAATCGCAAAAAACACTGCAAGATTTCTCTAGCAGTGTTTTGACATTTCATTTGCTTAGTAGACTGTTCTTTCAGTTTCTACGTCGAAGAAGTGCGCTTTGTTCAAGTCAAATCCAAGTTCAACTGTTGCACCTGTTTGCAAGTAGTCACGAGCATCCACTTTGGCAACAAATTCGTCTTTACCAACTTGGCAGTAAAGGTGAGATTCTGAACCTAGCAATTCTGATACAGAGATAGTAGCTTTGACAACTGATTCTGGGAATGTTTCAAGGAAAGCAGGCTCTGCATTCACGTCTTCTGGACGGATACCGAAGATCAATTCTTTACCTTCGTAGCCTTTTTCACGAAGAACTTTCAATGCTCCTTCTGGCACTTTCAAGCGGAAACCGTCTGAAACAATTTCGCTACCAACCAATTTCACGTTGATGAAGTTCATTGCTGGGCTTCCGATGAATCCTGCAACGAATTTATTAACTGGGTTTTTGTAAACTTCTTGAGGAGTACCGATTTGTTCAACACGTCCGATAGTACCTGTACCAGCAGGGTTCTTAGTTGCTGACATGATAACGATACGGTCAGCAAGTGTCATCGCTTCTGTTTGGTCGTGAGTTACGTAGATAGTTGTAGCTCCGATACGACGGTGGATTTTCGCAATTTCAGCACGCATAGATACACGAAGTTTGGCATCCAAGTTTGACAAAGGTTCGTCCATCAAGAACACTTTTGCATCGCGGACAATGGCACGACCCATGGCAACACGTTGACGTTGACCACCTGAAAGGTCAGCTGGTTTACGTTCCAAGAACTCTTTCAATCCAAGGATTTCAGCTGCTTCTTGAACACGTTTGTCGATGTCTTCCTTGCTGTATTTACGCAATTTCAAACCGAAAGCCATGTTGTCATAAACAGTCATGTGTGGGTAAAGAGCGTAGTTTTGGAATACCATGGCGATGTCGCGGTCTTTTGGAGCCACGTCGTTGACAACCACGCCGTCGATAGATGCAGTACCTTCTGTGATGTCTTCAAGACCAGCAATCATACGAAGAGTTGTTGATTTACCACATCCTGAAGGACCTACGAAAACGATAAATTCTTTGTCTTTGATGTCCAAGTTGAAGTCTTCAACTGAATAGTGTTCGCTGTTTGGATATTTTTTGTAAATATTTTTAAGATTCAATTCTACCATGAGGTGAACTCCTTTTGTCTTTTGATAGTTTTATTATAGATGAAAACGCTTTACATTTCTATGGCAAGGTGACTAAAAAAATAAAAAAGTTCTGTGCAACTTGCACAAAACTTTAAAGAATATCTGGTAAAATCAACTGATAACACAGAGTCAGGTCGGTCAATTCCTTCAACTGAAGCCCTGTCAATTCTTCCCATTTATCAATCTTGTATTGGAGAGAATTGCGGTGCAGATAGAGTTGCTGGGCTGTTTTAGTCAGAACAGCACTGTTTTCCCAAAGAGAAAGGATAATTTCCTGAATCTGATCCTGATCCAAGATCATCTGATGCAGGCATTCTTTAATGACTCTCAGGTCCACAAGCCTTTCCCCCATACTCCACAGATAGAGTTGTGAAAAGGTATGAACACCTTGGTGACCCTGACGCCACCAAGTCTTAAACAAATCGCGCTCTTCTTTGATTAAGTCTGACAGGGCTTGATGACCTGTTTGAGACCAGACCTGGCCCAACATGATAGACAGACGAAGACCAAAGTCATACTCAACTGCTTCAATCGTATCACTTAAAATAGCTCGTACAGAACTGTATTTATCTTGTTGCAACACGAAAACATAATCCTGAGCTCCGACCTGAAGCACCGTCTGACAGTTAGGAAAAAGAGTTCGCATCATGTCTAACCAAGAGGCTAGATTTTCCTGTTGAAAATAGGAAAGATGGCAATAAACCAGCTGAATCTTTTTAAAAGCTTGCGGTGCCTGCCCCTTCCCCTCAATCAGATAGGGATACCAAGGATTGAGAGAACTGGCCTTCTCCTGCTGGGTCAAAAGGGCAACCAACTGCTTTTCACGCTCACTGAGACCAGCTTCCCCCAGCAAAATCCACTGCTGAGAAGCTAAAGGAAGAGTTAAGTAACCCTCTTTCTCTACTGGTTGGTCTGAAATCTGAGCCTCAGGAAACCAGTCTTGTAGTTCTTTTGCAATCATGTCCTAGCCCTCCACTTTTTGGATGCACCAAGAAATCAAGCTCTCAAGACGTTCCAGATTTTCAGTCATATGGAGATAGCCCATCACTGCTTCAAAGCCTGTGGACATGCGGTAAGTCACCACATCAGCATTTTTAGCCTTGGTATGGCTATTGGTATTGCGGCCACGTTTGTAGATTTCTTCTTCTTTTTCCGTCAGGACTTGCTCCTCCAACATGAGGGAAATCAAACGAGCCTGAGCCTTAGCTGAGACATACTTAGTCGCTTCTTGATGGAGTTTATTGGGCTTGGTCATACCTTTGAGGATGAGGTGACGGCGAATATACATAGAATACACCGCATCCCCTTCAAAGGCTAACGCAATCCCGTTAATGAGATTGACATCAATCACGTGTCCACCTCACTCCATCCTTGGTGTCAAGGAGCTTAATTCCTTGAGCAGCCAATTGGTCACGAATTTGGTCTGCTGTCGCGAAGTCACGATTAGCACGCGCTTCTTGTCGTTTTTGAATCAAGGCTTCGATTTCTGCATCCAAAACTTCCTCAATAAAGACAATTCCAAAGACTTCTAACATATCCCCAAGAGCCTGCTTAACACTTGCATCATAGTTGCCGGAGTTGATCCATTTGGCCATTTCAAAGACAACTGTGATACCATTAGCAGAGTTGAAATCCTCATCCATAGCAGCTACAAACTTGTCTTTAAAGTCCTGTAACTCTTGAGCATCTACAGTCCCAGAAAATGGTTGCTCGTAAGTGTTCTTTAGATACTTAAGATTGGTCTCGGCGTCTCGCACTGCTTTTTCCGTAAAGTTGATTGGTTTGCGGTAATGCTGAGTCGCAAAGAAGAAACGAAGCACTTGGCCATCAAGAGTTTTGAGGGCATCATGAACTGTGATAAAGTTCCCCAAAGACTTGGACATCTTGACATTGTCGATATTGACAAAACCATTGTGCATCCAGTAATTGGCAAAAGTCTTGCCTGTTTTGGCTTCTGACTGGGCAATTTCATTGGTATGGTGCGGAAACTCAAGGTCGGCTCCACCACCGTGGATATCAATGGTATCACCCAAAATTTCTGTCGACATGACTGAACACTCGATATGCCAGCCCGGACGACCAGGTCCCCAAGGACTGTCCCAAGAAATCTCGCCTGGTTTAGCAGATTTCCATAGAGCAAAGTCTACCGGATTTTCCTTGCGAGCCGTTTCTTCATCGGTACGACCTGAAGCACCCAGCTCCAAATCTTCCAAGGTTTTATTAGCCAATTTAGCATAGTTGTGAGATTTTTCCACACGGAAATAGACATCCCCTTGACTCTCGTAGGCAAAACCTTTTTTAATCAAGTCTTCTACAAAGCGGATAATGTCAGCCATAAACTCTACTACACGCGGATGGCGAGTCGCAGGTTTGACGCCCAAGGCCGTCACATCCTCACGAAAGGCAGCGATGTACTTGTCCGCAACCTCCTGAGGCGTGATACCTTCTTCCTTGGCACGGTTGATAATCTTATCATCCACATCCGTGAAATTGGAAATATAGGCAACCTCGTAACCACGGTATTCGAAGTAACGTCGAATGGTATCAAAAGCTACCGTTGAACGAGCATTCCCCACGTGGATATAGTTGTATACCGTAGGCCCACAAACATACATCTTAACCTTACCGTCCTCGATAGGGACAAATTCTCGCAAATCACGAGACATGGTGTCATAGATTTTAATCATAAAATAATAGTCAGGAAAACCAAAATCCAAGAACAATTAGTTTCATCACTAAGAGTTCAATTCAATTTCAGTCCGAATCTCTCTACACTTCGGAATCCCTTGCTCCTTTCTCATTCAGATAAACTACCTGGGTCTGTTTGACAAAGCCGATTTTTTCATACAAGCGCTTGGCACCTACGTTGCTGTCCTCTACTGCAATCTGAAATTCCTTATCATTTTGCTCAATCAGTTGGTTGACTAGAGATTTTGCTAAGTAGCTTCCATAGCCTTTCCCACGTTCAAGTTCCGATATTGCCAAACCATAGAAGTAATTCGTATTAGTCGATAAATCTACCGTGCAAGTCCCGATAAGCTCACCGTCTTTTATTAAAATATATAGGCGACTTTCTGGATCCTTCAGAGCTTTGGCGACATATCTATCCACAACTTCTCTCGATTCATGTTCCTCTGAAAATGCCTGAAATTTTAATTGGCTAATTTGCTCCTGATAAGAACTATCTGCTAACAAAACTTCAAGATTAGAAACATTTGCTAACTGATAAGGTCTTCTATCCTTACCTAACCAGGTTTCTGTCTCTTTATCCTCGACCAATCCCCAGTTGCTGACAAAATCAGGATGACGTTCTAGAAAAATACGTTCTGTCTGAAAAGTGACTGAACGAATAGAAAAAGCAGCCGTTTCTTTCTCAAAACTAGTAACCAATGCACGCGCAATTCCCTGACGACGATAATCTGGATGAACCAATATCGTCACTTCCACATCTTGATCATCAGCATAGACAGTTAAGAGACCAACAAGTTCGCCTTTTTCATAATAAAGGAAAAAGGCGGGCATGGTTGGGTCAAAATTAAGCATGTTAGAAAGATAGGGATCACGATAAGTTCCATCATAGGCTTGGCAACAGTCAATTAGTTTTTTCGCCTCAAATAACTCTTCTTGGCTCAACTTATTTCTTGCTTGAATCATATAGGTATCCTCTACAAACCAGACGATCTGTGGCTAGCTTCTTTAGCCTGCTCTAGTTTATTGACGTAGTACTCTCGTTTTTCTTCGACTTCGTGAATGACAGGCTCATCTTTTTTACCATGAAGGCGGACAATTTTGGCCGGGATACCAACAACCGTCACATCACTAGGTACGTCTGCCACAACAACTGCTGCTGCACCGACTTTGGCATTTTCACCAATTTCCACTGGTCCGATAACTTGGGCATGGGCTGATATGAGAGCACCTTTACGCACAGTCGGATGACGTTTACCAACATCCTTCCCTGTCCCACCAAGAGTCACTCCGTGATAGAGAAGAACGCCTTTTTCAACAATCGCTGTTTCTCCAATCACCAAGCCTGAACCGTGGTCGATAAAGACACCTGAATCAATCTGGGCACCTGGATGAATCTCAATCTGAGTCCAAAAGCGCCAAAACTGACTGTGCATACGAGCCAAGAGTTTGAAGCCATGCTTCCATAGAAAATGTGAGAGACGGTGGGCCGCTAAGGCCTTGACACCTGGATAAGTCAGCAAAACCTCCAAAGTGGTGCGGGCCGCTGGATCATTTTCTTTTACGATATCAATGGTTTCGCGCCACCATCCCATACATTTCTCCTTTTCTTATTCTGAATCTTTTGGTGTTTCTGTAAATTCTTTCTTAGGTTTATGATCCTTGTGATGACGTGGGCGGTGAGGACGCTCTGATTTTTCACCTTTTTCATCACGTTCAGGTTTTGGAGGACGAGGAAGAAGGGCTTTCATAGAAGCATCCACACGTCCTTTTTCATCAATCTTGATAACCTTAACATCAACTTCATCACCGATTGCTACCAAGTCTTCGACATTATTGGTACGCGTCCAAGCCATCTCAGAGATATGAACAAGGGCATCCGTCTTGTCAAAGAGGTTAACAAAAGCACCAAATTTCTCGATACGAACGACTTTAGCACGGTAAACTTCATCCACTTTGGCTTCACGAACCAAGCCAGCAATGATTTCTTTGGCACGGTTGATAGCATCTTGGTCGCT
The DNA here is from genome assembly GCA_905221095.1 of bacterium. Taxonomy (GTDB): domain Bacteria; phylum Bacillota; class Bacilli; order Lactobacillales; family Streptococcaceae; genus Streptococcus. The sequence continues at coordinate 78,480 of CAJNBV010000006.1, read as the reverse complement.
AGAGTAGATAGACACATTTCCTTCTTCGTCAATATCAATCTTAACGCCTGTTTCAGCGATAATCTTGTCAATAGTTTCTCCACCCTTACCGATGACAATCTTGATCTTGTCAACATCAATCTTGATGGTATCAATTTTCGGAGCAGTTGGAGCCAATTCTGGACGAACTTCTGGAATCGTTGCTTCAATCACATCAAGGATTTCAAAACGCGCTTTCTTAGCTTGGGCAAGGGCCTCCGTCAAGATTTCTGCAGTAATTCCTTGGATCTTGATATCCATTTGAAGGGCTGTAATCCCGTCACGAGTACCTGCAACCTTGAAGTCCATGTCTCCAAAGTGATCTTCCAAACCTTGGATATCTGTCAATACTGTGTAGTTATTTCCATCTGAGATAAGACCCATGGCAATACCAGCTACTGGCGCCTTGATTGGCACACCACCAGCCATAAGGGCAAGAGTACCCGCACAGATAGAAGCTTGAGATGAAGAACCGTTTGATTCCAAGACTTCGGCTACCAAACGGATAGCATATGGGAATTCTTCCAAATTTGGCAAGACTTGAGCAAGAGCACGCTCACCTAGGGCACCGTGACCAATTTCACGACGACCAGGCGCACCGTAACGACCAGTTTCACCTACAGAGTATTGTGGGAAGTTATAGTGGTGCATAAAGCGTTTCTTGTACTCAGGATCCAAGCCATCGATAATTTGAGTTTCTCCCATCGGAGCCAAGGTCAAAACTGAAAGAGCCTGAGTTTGGCCACGAGTGAAAAGACCTGAACCATGCACACGAGGAAGGAAGTCAACAACCGCATCCAAAGGACGGATTTCATCGACCTTACGACCGTCAGGACGCACCTTGTCTTCTGTAATCAAACGGCGCACTTCAGCATGTTCCATTTGTTCCAAGATTTCAGCCACATCACGCATGATACGGTCAAATTCTTCGTGGTCTGCATATTTTTCTTCATACACAGCAGTCACTTGGTCTTTAACTGCTTGGGTTGCAGCTTCGCGAGCCAATTTTTCTTCTACCTGAACAGCTTTTTGGAGGTCGCTGTTGTAGGCTGCGATAATTTCAGCTTGCAAGTCAGCGTCCACATGAAGCAATTCCACTTCTGCTTTTTCTTTACCTACTGCCGCAACGATTTCTTCTTGGAAGGCAATCAATTCTTTAACTGCTTCGTGCCCTTTCAGAAGGGCTTCCAACATGATCTCTTCTGACAATTCTTTGGCACCTGACTCTACCATGTTGATGGCGTGCTTAGTACCAGCTACTGTCAACTCAAGGAGAGATTGCTCTGCTTGTTCTTGACTTGGGTTGATGATGATTTGACCATCTACATAGCCCACTTGCACCCCAGCGATTGGTCCGTCAAATGGAATGTCTGAGATAGAAAGCGCTAAAGATGAACCAAACATTGCAGCCATTGGTGCAGAAGCATTTTCATCATAAGAAAGAACTGTGTTGATCACTTGGACTTCATTACGGAAACCTTCCGCAAACATAGGACGGATTGGACGGTCAATCAAACGCGCTGTCAAGGTCGCATCTGTTGAAGGACGTCCTTCACGTTTCATAAAGCCACCAGGAAACTTCCCAGCTGCATACATTTTTTCTTCATAGTTGACTTGAAGTGGGAAGAAATCCCCAGTTGCCATTTTCTTAGACATAACGGCCGCAGTCAAGACAGTTGACTCACCGTAACGAACGACAACTGCGCCATTTGCTTGCTTAGCAACCTGACCAGTCTCTACAATTAACTCACGACCCGCAAAAGTCGTTTGAAACACTTGTTTTGTCATTTTAATCCCCTTTGGATTGATGAAATTATACGCCTTGCCTACAAAAATCAAGATACTAAGCCGTCAAGCAACTCAAAGGAAAATAGGAAATCGAACGACGGAGCGACTGCTCCTAGGCAGATTTATCTTTTTCCACAGAGTTGTAGGCGTGTTCAATTACACAAGATACAAATCATCAGAAATGTTTGATACTAAAGTATCTAAAACTCTCAGTTTAAATGCATTATTTTTTTAATACCCTCATCTTTGTATCAAGTACGTACAGAGTCTATTTTATCATATTTTTCTTAAAAAGTGCGGTCTTTACCATTAAAAAGGAACCATTCCCCTCACCTGAGAAGAATGGTTTGCTTTTTATTATCCTAGGGACTGATGATTAAACAAGGCATGGGTTGCTTGGTGGATGTATTTTGCTGTTTCAGCATTGTTCATGGTGTAGAGATGCACACCAGCAACATCCTGAGTTACCAAGTCCACGATTTGGTCCACCGCATAGGCAAGTCCTGCTGCTCTGAGCGACTCAGGGTCATGCTCATACTTGTCTAAGATGGCTTTAAATTTGCGTGGAAGATGGATATTCTCACAAGTTTTCAAGAGGCGGAGAGCCTGATTTCGATTCAGAATTGGCATAATCCCTGCATGAATAGGAACATCAATCCCAGCCAAGATGCACTTGTCCTGAAAATCATAGAAGCGCTCATTGTCAAAGAAAAGCTGAGTTACAAGACTCGAACAACCTGCATCCACTTTCTTCTTAAGATTTTGAATATCTGAAATCTGATTTGGCGAATCAGGGTGACCTTCTGGATAACAAGCACCAACAATATCAAAGTGAGGGGCTTGTTCCTTGATGAACTCGATCAAGTCGGTTGCGTAGCGGAAATCCTTTTGTGGCTCCACATCTGGAATAATATCCCCACGCAAGGCCAAGATTTTCTGTACCCCAACCTTGTCCAAGTCGGCAATGGTTTCAGCAACCTTGTCCTTGGTCAAATAGATGGCTGGCAAGTGAGCAATAGTCGGAATCGCCAAATCATTTTGGATAAAGTCAGCCAAACGAACCGTCGTTTCCTTGATATTAAATTTATTATTGCTGGCAGTTACACTGATAAAGTGAGGTGCCAACTCCTGCATATCTTGAAGAGCAGAAATAATTTTATCATTACCCACGGCTGGGTTTGGAGGGAACACTTCAAATGAGAGTGACGGTGTTTGGCGTGACATAGTCATTATCCTTTTCTAGTTGATTTTTTCGTTAACTGGATTCTTAGAATCCAAGTGAAACAGGCAGATTGACCAAACAGTGCTTCTAGAGAATCTTATCTTACAATTTCTCACGCGCAGCTTTAGCTGCTTCAACAAGGCGGATCAAGCTTTCTTTTGTTTCTGGAATACCACGTGTTTTCAAACCACAGTCAGGGTTGATCCAAACTTTCTTGCTTGGCACTTTAGCAAGGATGGCTTCGATTGTATGGTCGATTTCGCCTTCATTTGGCACACGAGGAGAGTGGATATCGTAAACCCCAGGTCCCACTTCTGTTTGGAAGTTTTTCGCTTTGAGTTCGTCCAAGATTTCAAGGTTTGAACGACTAGCCTCAAATGAGATAACGTCCGCATCCAAGTTGTCGATAGCTGGAATGATATCTGTAAATTCTGAGTAACACATGTGAGTGTGGATTTGAGTATCTGGCGCTACTGTTGAGTGTACCAAGCGGAAGGCAGGAATTGCCCAGTCAAGGTAGTCTTCGTACCAGTCGCTACGACGAAGTGGCAATTTTTCACGAAGAGCAGCCTCATCGATTTGGATGATTTTCACACCAGCAGCTTCAAGGTCAAGCACTTCATCCTTGATAGCAAGGGCGATTTGAAGAGTAGAATCCTTGATAGAGATGTCTTCACGTGGGAATGACCAGTTGAGGATGGTAACAGGTCCAGTCAACATACCCTTAACAGGTTTGTTTGTACGGCTTTGTGCATAGCTAGACCATTTAACAGTGATTGGGTTAAGACGAGTTACATCACCCCAGATGATTGGTGGTTTCACCCCACGCATACCGTATGACTGTACCCAACCATTTTTAGAGAAGAGGTAACCTGACAAGTTTTGACCGAAGTACTCAACCATGTCGTTACGTTCAAATTCACCGTGAACAAGGACATCAAAGTCGATATCTTCTTGCCATTTGATCCATTCATCGATCGTTTCAGCAAGGAAAGCGTCGTACTCTTCTTGAGACAATTCACCTTTACGGTAAGCCAAACGTTTAGCACGAACTTCCTTAGTTTGAGGGAATGAACCGATAGTTGTTGTTGGAAGAGCTGGAAGTTTGAAAGCTTCTTCTTGGATAGCTTCACGTTCGGCAAAGGCTGGCAAACGAGTGTAGTCTGCGTCAGTCAAACCAGCGATGCGCGCACGAAGTTCCGCATTGACACCAACACGCTCAGTCGCAAAGAGTTCTTTATTTGCTGCAAGAGCTTCTGCTCCTTGACCGTTGCGGATAGCATCCAAATCACGGATTTCATCCAATTTTTCAACCGCAAAAGCAAAGTGGTTCAAGATAGCTGGTTCAAATTCTTCATTAGCTGTTGTAAATGGCACATGAAGAAGTGAGCATGAGCTTGTCAATACGATGTTTTCAGCTGGAATTTGTTCAAGAATAGCCAAGCTCTTTTCGTAGTTGTTACGCCAGATGTTTTTACCATTGACAATACCTGCATAGAGAGTCTTGTCAGCTGGGAAACCACCTTTAACGAGTTCAAGAGTTTTCTTACCTTCAACGAAGTCCAAACCGATAGCATCAACTGGCAAGTTCACAAGGTCAGCGTAAACGTCACGAACATCACCGAAGTAAGTTTGAAGCAAGACTTCAAGACCTTTTTTCTCAGCCAAAAGTTTGTTGTAGAGGTTTAAGAAGAGGGCTTTTTCTTCAGCTGTCAAGTCTTTGACAAGAGCCGCTTCGTCCAATTGGATGCGAGTCGCACCAAGGTCAGCCAATTTAGCAAAAACTTCTTGGTAAGCAGCTACTAAGCTATCTACGAAGTCTTCTGCTTTCACACCTTCTTCAAAGTCTGATAATTGAAGGAAAGTGAATGGACCTACAAGGACTGGACGAGTGTTCAATCCAAGTTCTTTGGCTTCTTGGAATTCATCAAAAATCTTGTGACCTGCAAGTTTAACTTGAGTGTCTTTTTCAAATTTAGGAACGATGTAGTGGTAGTTGGTGTTGAACCATTTCTTCATCGGAAGGGCGCGAACGTCTCCTTTTTCTCCTTGGTAACCACGACCCAAAGCGAAGTAGCGCTCAAGGTCAGACAAGTCCAAGTTTTGAACTGAAGCAGGTACCACGTTGAAAAGGAAAGCTGCATCTAGGAAGTTGTCATAGTGAGAAAAATCATTTGATGGAATTTCAGTGATGCCTTTCTCTTTGACGATGTTCCAGTGTTTAGCACGTAAGTCTTTTGCTGCTGCCAAAAGTTCTTCTTCTGAGATTTCTTTTCTAAAGTATTTTTCAGTTGTAAATTTTAATTCGCGGAATTCGCCCAAACGAGGGAAACCGATGATTGTAGTTGACATGATGTGTCCTCCAAAATTTGTTGTTGAAACTATCTTAACAGAAAAGAAATCATCTGTATAATTGTAAAAAATTAGGCTTTGATATAGTTTGAAACTATATCTCTGTTTTAAACAAAAGAAAAAGGCCTGAGACAAATGCCTCAAATCCTTTATGTAGCTTGTTTTTTAACTATATTTCAGTTAGACTGGCCAAACGCGTTATTAGTAATTCTTATAAGCGACTATGACTTGTTATTAGAAAAGACTATAGGTTGATTTTTCTTTTGTAATTCTGATATTTCCCTGAAAAGTGCGGACGGGAGGTAAAATTATCCAGTGGATGATTTTAGCCAACCAAGTAATTTCATTCCTATCAACTCTTTCTCTGTTCAAGTGGGACGACTGCTAGTGTCTTTCCTAAACTGGCTAGGACTTTTAAGACTGTGTCCAACTGAGGACTTGTCTTTCCTGTTTCCATCCTAGCTATGACAGGCTGGCTTACTCCACTAAGTTCTTCTAGCTTTTTCTGACTGATTCCTTGTTCATGCCTAGCCTCAATCAGCTCACTCATAATAGCCACTCGAATATCACTTTCAAGGATTTCCTCCTTAGTAAATAGTTCAGACCGGACATCCTTCCAATTACTCCCAATGGCACTATTCTTCATCACTTAACCCTCTTTCTTTTAAGTCCTTCAGTTCACGCTTGGTTTTTTAAAATTATAACTCAAAAGTTATTAAAAGTAAATCTGGACACTCATAAAAAGAAGACCTTAGAAAAACTCTAAAGGTCTCATCTTTATTATTCGAAAAAATTACGAGAAGAGTTATAAATTGAAGGCAATCCTTACTATTATTCCGGCTCTATTCCCTTCTCTCAGAGATTATCCAGACACTCCTCATAGTAGGCATCGTCATGTTCGCTGTATATAGGACTAGTCAACTTCTCCTCTGCTAAATCTTGGTAAGGAGGGCAGGTCTTGCCACGGTAGTTCTTGTCCAGCCACTCTGGACTGACATTGTAGCCACGATTAGCCATCTCCTCCATGATCAAGCGATGATAGGCATAGAGACGATAGGGAGAGTGGGTAAAGACATAGTCCACCGTCGCATGCTTTCTGCCCCAGCCATTGCCACGCAGGGCACAACACTCTCGATGTTGCCCCAAAAGTTGAGGCCGGGGAAGTTGTGAAATCAAAGCCTCATGCCAAAGTCTCATGGGGGTCTCCTTTCAGTAAAGTCGAATGTTGCAAGTAGGTATTCGGATAGTGATAAAGCAACTCTCGAGTCTTAGCAATCAAGTCTTCCTTGGAAGCTTGACCAAAGCGATAGCAATCCAGCAAAAGCATATAGTCCTTGCGCTCAGTATCTGTCGCTTTCTTTTTGAAATAGCCCCAAATATGCTGAAAGGCATTGCAAACCTGACCCCTGTGTTCTGGAATCTGACAGGCACGATCGATCAGTTCTTGAACATGACTTACCTCCACCTCTTCATTCTTCAAGTATTGGCGGATCTCATTGTAAATATTGCTGGAATGACTCAAAACGAGGTATTTGTTTCTCGCCCAGAGTTGCTGGCAAAGGGCACGTTGGTTGTTATTTTCCATATTTCTCCTTGCTTTTTATCAGTTTCCAGGAAACATGGAAACAAAGTTGTATCTAAAAAATGAGCGAATAAATGACTTCACATGACTGAATGTATGAATCTTTTTTCTTCTTCTAAAAATTTCCTGACACTTAGGAAACAAAGTAATAATTCTCTTTTAGTTCTCGGAAACGGTCAAAACCGAGAATGCCCTCATTTTGTAATCTGCCTAAAACGACACTAGGATGAATATCTATCTCCTCAGAAAATCGAAGTATATCTGTCTTATCGAAGTTTCCTTTTTCTACAAAAGCTTGATAATCTTCTGGTCTAATCAAGAAATCCTTTGCAAACCGGTCTGCCTGTTCCTCAGAACGAAGATAGGACTCACTGTTTCCTTCATCAGATGAAAAATCATTCTCCAGAATGTGCCCAATCTCATGGAATAGTGAGAACCAAAAAATATCTGACGCTTTGTTTCGATCCGTAAGTAAAAGCAAGGCACTACCATTACTGAATTTTTTAGTCGCTCCATTTAGATTGGCATTTGGCAAAGCAGGTAGACCTACTAGGACAACACCACAGTCTAGCAAGATATCATACAAGCATTGAGGGAAAACTTCTGGATTTTGTCTCGTCAACTTTCTCAACGCAGGCAGGCTTCTCTCTAGCTTTCTGCGATTTAATTTAGTTGTCGTTTTATCACGCGCTTTTTTAGATGCCAACTCCAGCATGATATTAGAGTTTACTATACTTTTAGTTGTAAACTCACGCGTATTCCGATAGCTGACTAAATGGTTAAAAGATGTAAGGTTTTCTAAACTTGCCACACCTAGAATCTTACGAAGCTCGACGATCTTTTCCTTCAAGCTATAGCGTTTGTCTGGAACGTAGCCTTCTTCCTTAAAATACTTGAAATCAATCATCTCACAGATGTCTTTCTCGCTACCTTCTTCTAGCTCTTTTTGTTCTACAATCTCTGCCACTTTTACATCGTAAGCATTTTGAAGATTGAGCCAAGTTTGCATGGAAACTCCGCTTAGCTTGGCAAGCTTATGAGCTGTTTCTTTACTAATGGACTCCTCAGCATTGACCAGCTTGCTGACAGTTTTTGCTGAAACTCCCAAACGCTCCGCAAATTCTTTCTGCGTTACGTTATACTCTTCAATCAACTCTTCAACGTACTGACCTGGATGAAAAGCAATCAGGTCTTTGTATTCAACAATTTTATTACTCATAGTGATTGCTGACCTCCTCTATTTTTAGGATTTCGATTTCAACAGGACTTGGAAACACCTTTTCTAAATCCTCCTCACGAAATTCTACAATCAACCGATAGGAACTCCTTCGGCCATCTATATCTAAAGCAAACTGTCCCTGTCTCTTTCCCTTGAGTTGGTGAAAGTGATACTTAGGAAAAGCCGTCACACTAGCCAAAGAATCCGCCGCTTCCAAAAAGTTGATCAACTGATGTAATTTTACAGCAATCTTATCCGAAAAATCTTTTTTCGCCTGTCTCAGCTCTGTGCACTGCTTTTTAACAGTTTTGTTTGTATAGATAAGCTTCATACGTCCCTTTCTGTTCAAATTAAATTACCTAATTGGTAATTTAATTATATCATCTTTAGAAAACAAAAACCAGCCAAAAGTTAATTTGGCTGGAATTTCAAATCGGATTGACGTATCTAACTCCTTCTCCCATCACCCTTCAAACTCTTTCAAAAACTCTTTAAGTTCAGCATCGGCTTCTGGTGTGGTTCCGTGGAGTTGGTTCAGCATCTCGAGTAGGGAAGCGGTTTGGTTTTGGATTGCTTGATTGGTCGTGTTAATCTTGCTGACGATATCTGTCAGCGGCTCGACTTCTTCTTCCTCAAAGGTATCTACATAGCGAGGGATATTGAGGTTATAGTCATTTTCGATGATTTCTTCATAGCTTGCTAAATGGGCAAACTTGTCAATCTCCTCACGAGACTTGTAGGCTTCCAGAATCTTCTCGATATGAGCATCCGTCATGATATTCTGATTTTTCCCCTTATCAAACTCCTTAGAAGCATCGATAAAGTAGACATCTCGGTTGGTACGATTCTTTTTGAGAATGATAACCGTGGTCGGAATGCTGGTGTTAAAGAAGATATTGGCTGGAAGACCGATAACTGTGTCAATAGCTCCTTCTTCTAACAAGGCCTTGCGAATGGTTCCCTCAGCATTGCCACGGAAAAGAACACCGTGGGGAAGGACGATAGCCATGACCCCATTATCCTGCTTGAGGTGGTAGTAACCATGCAAGAGGAAGGCAAAGTCAGCCTTGGACTGGGGCGCCAGTTTCCCAAAAGGAGAGAAACGAGGGTCATTCAAGAAGCCAGAGTTTGCTGACCACTTGGCAGAGTATGGAGGGTTCATGAGAACACCGTCAAAGTTGGTCGGTTCTTGAGTCGGCCAGTCTTCATCCAGTGTATCAGCATTGTGGAGAAATTGATTCTCAACAGGAACACCGTGTAGAATCATATTCATCCGAGCTAGGTTATAGGTTGAGGTATTGAGCTCCTGACCAAAGTAGACCACTGTCTGCGGTTTATGAGAATATTTCTTGGCATTAAGCAAGAGAGAGCCAGACCCCATGGTCGCATCATAGATGGTAAAGCCTAGCTGGTCCTCACGACCTAAAAAGGCAATCTGAGTCATGAGCTTGGCAACAGGCTGAGGTGTATAGAACTCACCAGCCTTCTTACCCGAGTCAGTCGCAAACTGACCAATCAAATACTCATAAGCATCTCCCAGCATATCACCAGCATGACCAGCCACATCTAGCACAGCCAACTCTTTCATGACCGCCGCCACCGTTTGGTTTTGCTTTTGCGGAGTCGCCCCTAGCTTTTTGGAATAGAGGTCAATATCCTCAAAGAGGTTTTCATAGAGTTCATCACTCTGCTCAATATCTCGAAAGCCCTGAGCCAAATCTTCCAGCTGGAAAGTCCCCTCATTGACACGTGCTACCAAAGCCGTAAAGGTCAACTCAGGCTTGATACTATAGTTGAGTTCGTCCTTCATGACTGCAAGAAGATCCTCGTGGGTGTCCGCATCCTCATAGTAGCTACGATAGACCTCAAGGGTAGCCTCTAGGCTCTCACTCCCCTCCTCCATAGTCTCCGCCACGAAAAAGAGCATCTTGTCTGACAGGTACTTATAAAAGACCATACCCAAAAGATAGGACTTGTAGTCATTGGCATCCATCTTAGAGCGGAGAACATCCGCTGAGTTCCACAGGGCTTGATAGAGCGACTGGGAAGTTTGTGTTGTTTCCATAATGTTTCTTTCTAAATTTTTCAAGGAGATTGATGTCAGTTTATGGTTCTCCAATCATCATCGGTCTTGTTCTTGGATATTACCCATGGTTCACTAATCTCAAAAATTTTAAACTCATGGTATTTATCTTTAGAATCAAAATATGATATTCTAACCTCGTCAAAATCACTATTAAATTCTTTTTGAGAAATAGCAAAATATAGATCAAATCTTTTTATTTCATAAGCATCAATTAGAAATGAATACGCTCCATTCTCACCATAAAAGAATTTCTCATTTGCTTTTTCAGAAAAAGTAACTTGTCTCATCTTTCTAACCCGTTCGCCTCTATTGTACAGAACAAGATTCATATTTCTAATAATTTGCTTTCTAGACTTTGTATTATGAAGCTCAATTGACAAAGGAACTCCAAAGACCATTCCATTTACTGAATTATCAAATCCCCAAACTCTGCTTATTAGTTTATGGGAAGTTGACTTAATATAAATCTTAACTTTACCTCTATTGGATAAACTAGTTGAAACGATTACTTGCAATAGAAATCCTATAAAAGAACCTATGAGCGAAAATAAAGCAGAATAAACTAACAAAGTAAACTCAAAGTGCTGAAATAAATCATTCAAATTCATTTCCTCCTTAAATAAACATATCCTGCAAGAGTTTCTTTTTCAAAGTCTCAAGCTTAGTAATTTTTTCTTGATAAGAGTTGATGAGGTTATCAAGGTTTGAGAAATAGGTACCGATCGCTTGTTGTTCTTTAAGTGTTGGAATTTGAATAATTGCCTCTCTTATATCATTCGAACTAATTGATTCAAACGTTGAACCTGTGCTAAATCTATTCCAGAAACCAGTCTTTTTCATTTTTTCTAAAGTATAAAAAATAAAGTCATTACCTTTTATTGCTGCAACTCCACGTCCAATTACTACATTATAATCCGTTTTACCTATATCACCAACAGGGGCTCTCACAGTTAAAATTATATCGCCAATTTCCGCCATTTTAGTAACTTCCGTTGTCCATAATCTAGGAACCACCTGCTTATCCTTAATATCTGCATTTCCCTGAACTAGAATATAATCATTCGGATTATCTGTATAGTTTTCTGACTTGGGAGATTGTCCCATTGTGATATTTGTAACTTCAGAGAGTATTTTAGTTTCCCATTCACCTTCAAATCCTTCTAAACGAATCTCAGGGACTGTCTGTCCAACTTTGGGAAACATCTTGGAGAGCATGGTCGCCTTGAGAAATTGGTAGTTGGTGAGATTATCCTTGTAGCTTGCAAGAAGGTCGTCTAAAGTACGGAATAGATAGCCGATGGCGGATTGTTCGTGGAAAGATGGCACAATAACATCCCATTCTTTCACCTCAGACATCGGTACCAAATTTACCATTGCTGATGCTGGATTAGCTTTCGTCAGCTTGTTTTGCATTTCTGGTGACCTCATCCATTGTAAGAAGAATGCCTTATCAGTGTTTTTATTAACTCTTAATCTGATTAGAGCTTGATTAAACACACCTTTCTCAATTCCCTCAGGTACTAATGAAATTTTACCAATAGTACCAGCACCACTCATAATAAAGTCACCAGGTAACAACATAAATTTCTTAAGTTCATGATACTTTTCTTCTGAGATTCTATATCTAGTATTAAAGTGATCATAAATCGCATTTTGCTGTTCATAAACTACATACTCGCTATTTTGAACAAATAGTTCTTTTTTTAAAGCACTACCAAATGGTCCTCGTCTAATTCCTTCCGTTGGATCTAATAATTCTTTGAATTTTTTTAATTTCCATGACGAATCTTCATTGAATCTTGAAAAAATAATACTCGGAACATTTATTTGTTTTTTCATTCTAACCTCGTTATCTTACCTTCTGTATAATCAATTGATATTTCTGGAGAAACATTTGGAATAAAAACATTAATAGACAGTTCTCCATCAATAGAGATAGCTTGAATTTGAATACCAATAGGTATTTTATCAGTTGTCATTCTATAAATTAATTCTGATTTATACAAAATATTCGTTCCATTTCTTAAAGTATCTTCAAGTTTACTTTCAAAATAGAACTGGCTTTTAGTATTACGACCTAGTGAATTCATGTTACTCCATGCTGTCTGGACAAATAAGATTCTTTTATTTTTATTTTTTATTCCTCTAACAAGTTCATTAGATAATGAATGACCAATTATATGTCCTCTATGGAAATATTTTTTAACAGATAAATCTGAAGTAACACATTCCCAATTGACGGGATCCTTTAATTTCTTTCTCTTCTTACTTCCCAAAGTATCCAGACTTTCCCCAGTTAGATATGCTTCACAAACATAAGGTTGTTTATTTAAGTCTGTTAACAATTTAAGCAACTTATGTTTTTTATTATCAAATCCGCTACGTTCAATCGATGGAATTCCATACTTAGATGTTTCACGATTAATTATAAAATAGTTTTCTTCAGTAATTACATCAGCATATTCAACTGATTTACAATTTAACAAGCTTTCCAATTCAGTTTCACCTGATACTCCTAGTAATCTGAATATTTCTACTTTTTCCATAGTTCAGCTCCACAATTCTGTTAAAATAACATCATCACTATTCGGTCTAATTATTTCTTCTTTATCTACTTTCACAAATACTGGAACTTGAATAGCATTACCAGTAATTATAACCTCTCCTTTACCTAAACTAGGAATTTTATTAAAGGAAGTTTTATCCAGCGTAGGCATAGTATTTCCCAACATTCGTAAATCATTATCATTAACCAATCTATGGATAAAATAATTATGAACTTGTGAAAGAATAGTCGGTGAAATATCTGCTGGTCTTTGACTAGATAAAGTTAAGTAAAAACCAAATTTTCGTCCTTCCTTAATGATTTCCTCAAAAATACTTAACCTATAATCCTGCCAAGTATCTCCAACAGAATGATTTTGAGCATTTAAAATATTATGTGCTTCATCAATAATTAAATGACTAGTACATGTAACATCGTTTCCAGCTATCTTCGTTTTCTGTTGATCATAGATCATCTTAGATATAAGCATGGGAATCAATCTAGTAATTTCCTGATTAGCATGTACAAGATTAATAATATTTAAACTAGAAAAATCCCCCTCAATACTCTCTTTAACCTCAACAACTTTCTTCAAGCTATTCAGAGCTGTATCAATCCTATGAAATAAAGGATTAATATGCTCAATATTAGTTGATTTCCAGGTACAATAGTGGACTTTTTGAAAATCTAAGAAAAACTTCAATCTATCTATCAAGTCCAATGAATCAAAACTTTCTCCAAGTTTTTGCCTAATTTTATCTATTTCTAACTTTTTTTCTTCCTGTTCAGTTAAATTAGACTTATCATTTAAATAAATACGTTCTTCTCCCTGAATAGAATAAGACTTATATGTTGAATTGTACGTTAACGAAGAAACTTGATTAAATATTATCCATTTTTCTTTTGATATATATGACTTTGCAACTTTAATCCAATTATCTCTTGAATCAGATAATGCTGCATCCCCCGTTGTAAGAATTTTTTTCAACGTTCCAACCACAAATTTTGCAATAACTTCTCCCGTATGTTCTTTTTCATTCCACTCATTCATTGCTTTCCTAAGAAATGGAACTTGAGTTGCTGAAGAAGCTCCAAATAAAATTGAAAGGATATCTGGGTCAAAAAGGTATTCCTCAGTAATAGGGATTTTTTTTGATGTATTACTCCTAGTTTTGACATTAAATACTTTCTTATGGGCATTAGTTACACCAAAACTATCATCTTTTGTATATTCACCATTAAAATCAATAACATAGAATTTTGAATACTCTAAAATTTTTTCTCGATACTCTGACCGAAATAATTCTAGAAATAACTTATGCAATGTATTAGACTTACCACTACCGGTATTCCCAAAAACACCAATATGAGAAGCAAAAATTTTATTAATCGATAAAGGAACAACTTGACCTTCTAAGATTGATTTACCTATACAAATTGTCGGTTCAGTTTTATTAATCCCATATATTAATTCTAAGTCTTGCTTTGAAGTAATACAAACCTCATTACCAATCATAGGTACATATTGACTTGTTATCTGGAATTCACCATTTTCAATTACGCCTTTAGTTTTTAAATGAACGATTCGATTTATCGAATTTTTTGAAAAACGATTATCAAATTCTGTACCTCTAATTGTATTTTGTTGATCAGCAACTTTTTCAGTAACAACAGAAGCGATAATTTTTACATTATTCTGCAAAATTGTCAGATATGCTCCGATTTTAGCTCCTTGTAACACATCACCATACCACAAATATTCTGCATCATTAGATAGTTGATACATTCCAACTTGGGAAATATCACCATCCACACCGACAATGACACCCAGTTTTTTAATATTCGACTTCATACTAATTATTCCTCAAAAGACATATCTCTAAGTAACTCAGTTAGATTGCTAAGATCGAAACTAAACCAGTCACTTTCATCTTCATCTTCAACTTCATGCTTTGTTTTATATTTTTCATCTAATTCATTAGGTGTAATGACATTCAGATTTCTTGGACAATCGCTGAGACCCAAATTTGTTAATATTGTTTGTTTATCAGATTCAGAATAACAAAATATAAAGACATTTAATTCAGGATTTTTCAAAGATCTGTTCAACATTTTAGCAATATGTTTATCTTGAAATGAGAATCCAATAACAATAAGAATAGATTGTGGCTTATCTAACTCAAGTTGAAATACTCTTAGCATGTCATGAAAATGATTGTTTAGAAACGTTTCTTGACCCTCTAAGCCAGTTGGTTTAACTACCACAGGATTTTCAACTACACTTTGCCTTATTAAAATATTGTCCTCTTGCTCTCTTTCCCAGTTCATCGAACCATGTGGTTTAATCAAAGATAATGTAGGAAGTTCATTAAGGTAGCTATCATTTAATCCCCTATATGCTACAGACTTATTATAGTTAGCACTATCTAAAATCCTATTAAAATATCCATTGCTTCCATCATTGAAAACAAATGATTCATATTTCATCAATTCATCCAGCGACTTCTCAATGAAGAGATCGTAGTTAGTAGTAAAAATATTAATATTTTTTGTCACTTGTCTAGAATTTGCATGGTAAAGTAATTGAAGTATAACTTTAATAAATTCAGAATATCTTTTTAAAACTGCTTTAATATTTCCTTCATCATTAGAACTGCTAATATCTTCTATAACTTTCTTAGAAACTTCTTTAACTTTATCGGATAGTAAATTATTAGCTTCCTCATCTGAAATATCTTTACTTTTGAAAAAAGACATTAAAGGTATTGCTGGAACTGAAGTTCCTGAACCAATTAGAAAATTAAGCCTCTTAGTCATTGCAAAATAACGTAACTGTTTTATATCAAATTTTTCAACCATATTTGTTCCTCGAATAAAAATAAAATACTTCCTCTATCTCCCAACCCTCAACGGCTCAATGACTTCCTCTACTAGCTGGGTATAGGCTTCCTTGATTTGTTTTTTATAGAGGAGAGGATTGAGGGCATCCGCCACCTCTAGCTTATAGTCTTGATAGCGCTGGCTCTTGGTCAGCTGGCTTTCTCCTAGTTGTTTTTTAGCTCCCTTACGGTAATGTTCGACATAGTAACGGAGTTCATCCTCTCCGACATACCAACGTTTGCTAAATACTTGGATGTGTTGCTGGATGACAGCCTCTATCATCTGATCCAAAATATTTGCGATAGACTGACCACGATAGCTTTCTGGATATTCTTGGACTTCTCTCCACAGTTCAGTGATGATCTGGGCAAGATTTGGATTGGTCTTCTCAAGACTCTGAATATAGTTATCCACCGCTTCCCTATCTTGAGCGCTTAGGTTCTTTTCTTGACTTTGACCTTGTTCAATTAGGCTTTGAATCAAGGTTAGAATATAGGCATAGTTGATTTCGTCTACTTGGATAGACTCCAGTTCATAGTGGATATCAAGTGGTTCACCATCGTCATCATTCTCTACTCGGCTTTTTAATTCTGCAAGGACATTTCGATAAAGTCCCAGATACCTTTCCAACTTTTCTCCATCAAGTCCCGTCTGACTGTAAAGTTCTTCCTCATCATACTCTTTGTACACTCGGATAGAGGCTAGGTATTTATCAAAGGCTTGATAGGTTTTAGCTAGTTTCCTCAACTCAGGCGTAGAGATTTGTTCGATTTGGAGTCCTTCCTCAGGATCATCGATGATGAGATTTTGGAAATCACTGCAACTCCTCAAGAAGTTTCTCTTTTCCTCTTCCCAACTCGGAGCTAGGACCTCGTTTTCTCCACCATTTGAGTAGAGCTTGAGGGCATTATCCACTGCTTCCTTAAAGGCTAGAGGCTTTTGGAAGGTGATGATATGACCATAGGATTTACTAGAATCAAAGATACGGTTGGTTCGGCTAAAAGCCTGGATCAAGTCCTGCGGTTGCATGGGTTTTCGGTCGATAAAAAGAGTTGACAGACAAGGGGCATCAAATCCCGTTAAGAGACGATTGACCACGATGACTAAGTCCAACTGCTCCTTGCGATAGAGGTATTTGTCCTGCTTTCGAGCTAGACGGTTATTGACATCCGTATTAAAGCCACGAAGATCCGCCATGGTAAAGTGGGTATCAAACTCTTGGTTGTAGTCCTCTAAGACCTGCTTCATGTGGTCTTGATTGGCTCTTGAGTCTTCTTCATTTTCTGTGACCGAGTAGGTGATAGTCGCCTTTGGAAAGTCAGGAAGGACCTGCTTGACCCTCTCCGATACCTTGACCCTCGTCTCCCCAGCCTTGACTCGTTTGAGGAGGTCATAGTAGGCTTGGGCTTGGGGGATTGACTTGACGGTCAGGATAGCATTATAGGTCTTACCTACTCCCTTTTGGAAGCCTAGCTGTTGACGGGATTTATTGATAATGGCATCCAAGACTTCCAGCATATGCTCCTCATTCTCATACACGGTATCTGGTAGGTCATTTTCAGACTTATCCGTGATGAGGGTATTGCGATAATCTACCTTAAAGCCCAAAACAGCTCCATCATGGATGGCTTCCTTGACTGTATACTCATGGAGACGGTCACCGTATTGCTGTTGGGTAGTCTGAGCTAGGTCACCGACCTGCTGGCGTTTATTTTCCTTAAAGATAGGTGTGCCTGTAAAACCATACCAGAGAGACTGCGGGAAAAAGGACTTAATATCCTTTTGTGTTTGAGGTGTTACAGCACGGTGGCATTCATCCACGACAAAGGCCACTCGAAGACCCTTGATTTTGTCCGCATCTCGTTGGTAAAGACCTTGATCAAACTTACGCATCATGGTGGTTATTTTCTGGATAGTAGTCACTACGACACGCTTATCATTACTTCCTAAGCGCTTGACTAAATCATGGGTATTGTCCGTCTCGTCAATATCAATAACATCATTGGTTGCATAGGAAAGAAAGGATGAAGTGGTCTGTTGGTCCAAGTCCCTGCGGTCAACGACAAAAATTGTCTTTTGGATAGAAGGAATTTGAAGAAGATTCCGAGCCACCTTATAGGAGGTCAATGTCTTACCTGAACCTGTCGTGTGCCAGACATAGCCAGACTCCTGACGACGAGAAGCCTCCTGAACAGCCTCAATAGCATGAATCTGATAGGGACGCAGGAGGATAAGAGCCTTCTTGCTATCATCAAGGACAGAATACTGCATGACCATCTGATGGGCACGAGGGATAGAAAGGACTTCGTGGGCAAAACTGGTCAAGCTCGTTATGGGTTGGTTGTCTTTATCGACCCACTTGGTTAGAAATTGCTTGTTGAGTTTGTTTTCCCTAGCTGCAGCGATATAGCGTGTGTCTACTTTATTGGTCACAACAAACATCTGTAAGCTAGAGTAAATACCACGGAACTTGCCTTCCCTATCATACTTCTTAATTTGATGAAAGGCATCTAGAAAAGCAACTCGAGGACTTTTAAGCTCAATCTGAATCATCGGAAGACCATTGATCAAGAGGGTCACATCTAGCCTGCGGTCTTGATCCTGAGGATTTACCTTGTCTCTCTCGACTTGGTTGACAACCTCATAACTAGACTTACCAGCTGCGATATTGTCTCTCCAGATAACAGATAAACGGATAGTCCCCAAACTAGCATCTTCTCTTTGAACCTCAACCTTGGCAATGCCATTTTCACCGACCAACCACTTGGCTGCATCATAGTAGCTAACAAAGTTCAGTTGATTCTTTATCTGGCGTTTTTCCTGTTCTGTCAGGGGATAATCTGCTAATAGAGCCACATTGTTCTGGGCTAGCTTTTCAAAGAAGTTTTCCCATAATTGCTCTTCTGTTTTAAGGTCTTCTCTGTATGTCCATTGACTTTCCCCAGTTACCAGTTGGCTGATCAATTGTTTTTCTATCTCCAGTTCTGGTTTTACCTGTATCATACTCTCTCCTTTGCTACGTGTCTGCTCCCTTTATTATAGCATGTTTAGCCTCAAATTCCATCACTCTTCCCATCACAAAAAAGACTCATTCCCCCTTTCTCCTCCAAAATATGGTATAGTAGAAATATACTATCTATGAGGAGTTTACATGTCACAGGATAAACAAATGAAAGCTGTTTCTCCCCTTCTACAGCAAGTTATCAATATCTCATCGATTGTCGGTGGAGTTGGAAGTTTGATTTTCTGTATTTGGGCTTATCAGGCTGGGATTTTACAGTCCAAGGAAACCCTCTCTGCCTTTATCCAGCAGGCAGGTATCTGGGGGCCACCTCTCTTTATCTTTTTACAGATTTTACAGACTGTCGTCCCTATCATTCCTGGGGCCTTGACCTCGGTGGCTGGGGTCTTTATATATGGTCACGTCATCGGAACCATCTATAACTATATCGGCATCGTGATTGGCTGTGCCATTATCTTTTATCTGGTGCGCCTCTATGGGGCTGCCTTTGTCCAGTCTGTCGTCAGCAAGCGTACCTATGACAAGTATATCGGCTGGTTGGACAAGGGCAATCGTTTTGACCGTTTCTTTATTTTTATGATGATTTGGCCCATTAGTCCAGCTGACTTTCTCTGTATGCTGGCTGCCCTGACCAAGATGAGTTTCAAGCGCTATATGACTATCATCATTCTGACCAAACCCTTTACCCTCGTGGTTTATACCTACGGTCTGACCTATATTATTGACTTTTTCTGGCAAATGCTTTGACACATAAAAAATCCGTTTGGTTTCCCAAGCGGATTTTGTGCTTTATTTTGAAACTTCTTTTGCAAGGACAAAATTTCCAAGAGTAGCAGAACCATTTCCTGCAACTGCTGGCGTCACGATGTAGTCACGCACATCTGGCACTGGTAGGTAGCCATTAAGAAGTGCTGTAAATTTCTCACGGACACGGTCTAGCATGTGTTGTTGAGCCATAACTCCACCACCAAAGACGATCACGTCTGGGCGGAAAGTCACTGTAGCATTAACCGCAGCTTGAGCGATGTAGTAGGCTTGAACATCCCAGACAGAGCTGTTGAGTTCAATGTTTTCACCACGAATACCTGTACGAGCTTCTAAACTTGGACCAGCCGCAAAGCCTTCCAAACATCCTTTGTGGAATGGACAAACACCGTTAAATTCTTTTTCAATATCCATTGGGTGTTTAGCCACATAGTAATGCCCCATTTCAGGGTGACCCACACCACCGATAAACTCACCACGTTGGATAACACCAGCACCGATACCTGTACCGATTGTGTAGTAAACCAAGTTTTCGATACGACCGCCAGCATTGTTACGGGCAACCACTTCGCCGTAAGCCGAGCTGTTTACGTCTGTTGTGAAGTACATTGGCACGTTAAGGGCGCGGCGAAGGGCACCAAGCAAGTCCACATTTGCCCAGTGAGGTTTTGGAGTTGTTGTGATAAAGCCATAGGTTTTTGAATTTTTGTCAATATCAATCGGACCAAATGAACCAACTGCAAGACCAGCAAGGTTATCGAATTTTGAGAAGAACTCAATGGTTTTATCGATTGTTTCGATTGGAGTTGTTGTTGGAAATTGTGTTTTTTCTACAACGTTAAAGTTTTCATCACCGACAGCACAGACAAATTTTGTACCGCCCGCTTCCAAGCTTCCATATAATTTTGTCATGATAAACCTCTTGTTTTTATTTTCTTTATTATAGCATATTTTAAAAATCTAAATTTCTCTATTTTTTAGATTTTCCTCTGTAAATCTTACCATTCAAGCAAAAACGAACAAACATGTCATTTGTTCGTTTTCATTTAGCTAGGAAAGATTAGGCTTTCACTTCGATAAGAGCATCACCCTTCGCAACTGAACCTGTTGCGATTGGAGCTACTGAAGAGAAGTCAGCTGTGTTTGTAACAATAACCATTGTTGTATCATCAAGACCAGCTGCAGCGATTTTGTTTGAGTCAAATGTTCCAAGAACATCGCCAGCTTTAACCTTGTCACCTTGGGCAACTTTTTGTTCGAAACCTTCACCGTTCATTGTTACAGTGTCGATACCAACGTGGATCAAGACTTCAGCACCATTAGTTGTTTTCAAACCAAAGGCGTGACCCGTTGCAAAGGCGATTGAAACTTCAGCATCAGCTGGTGCATAAACCACACCTTGGCTAGGTTTCACAGCGATACCTTGTCCCATAGCTCCACTTGAGAAGACTGGGTCATTGACATCAGCAAGAGCTACAACGTCACCAACAATAGGAGTTACAAGTGTTTCATTTTGAAGAGCTGCTGGAATGTTACCAGTTGTTTCTTCTTGGACCAAACGTTCTGTCTCTACTTCAGTAGCAACTTCTTTTTCATCCTCGTAACCAAACATGTAAGTAAGGGCAAAACCAAGGGCAAATGATACAGCTACCATAAGAAGGTATTGGGCAAGTTGTCCATTACCAACATAAAGCATTGTCCCAGGGATGATGGTGATACCACTACCATTACCAGCAAGTCCAAGGATAGAAGCCAAGCCACCACCGATTGCACCAGCAATCAATGAAAGGAAGAATGGTTTACGGAAGCGCAAGTTCACCCCGAAGATAGCAGGCTCTGTAATACCTAGGAAGGCAGAAAGAGCAGCTGGGAAAGCAAGAGTTTTTAGTTTTGGATTTTTAGTTTTAACACCAACCGCAACAGTCGCAGCACCTTGAGCTGTCATAGCCGCAGTGATGATAGCGTTGAATGGGTTAGCATGGTCAGCAGCAAGCAATTGAACTTCAAGCAAGTTGAAGATGTGGTGCACACCTGACACGACGATCAATTGGTGAACCCCACCAATCAAGAAACCACCAAGACCAAATGGCATGCTAAGGATAGCTTTTGTAGCGATAAGGATGTAGTTTTCAACAACGTGGAAGACTGGTCCGATGACAAAGAGTCCAAGGATAGACATAACCAAAAGTGTCACGAATGGTGTTACCAAAAGGTCAATCACATCTGGAACAATCTTGCGGACAAGTTTTTCAAATTTAGCTCCGACAACCCCGATGATGAAGGCTGGAAGAACTGAACCTTGCAAACCAACAACAGGGATGAAACCAAAGAAGTTCATAGCTGTTACTTCACCACCTTGAGCAACTGCCCAAGCGTTTGGAAGTGAGCCAGAAACAAGCATCATACCAAGAACGATACCAACGGCAGGGTTACCACCGAACACACGGAAGGTTGACCAAACAACCAAACCTGGCAAGATGATGAAGGCTGTATCTGTCAAGATTTGTGTGTAAGTTGCAAAGTCTCCTGGAAGTGGCATTTCAAGAGCTTTGAAAAGGCCACGCACACCCATGAAGAGACCAGTTGCTACGATAACTGGGATGATTGGAACGAAAACGTCACCGAAAGTACGGATAGCACGTTGGAACCAGTTCCCTTGTTTAGCAGCTTCTGCTTTCATGTCATCTTTAGATGATGTTGGCAAACCAAGTGCAACAACTTCATCGTACATTTTGTTAACTGTACCTGTACCAAAGATGATTTGGTATTGACCTGAGTTAAAGAAAGCACCTTGAACTTTTTCCAAGTTCTCAATCACTTCTTTATTGATTTTTCCTTCATCTTTGACCATGACACGAAGACGAGTCGCACAGTGAGCTACACTGTTGACATTTTCACGTCCGCCCAAGGCATCGATGACTTTTTTTGCAATTTCCTGATTGTTCATTTGCAAAAATCTCCTTATATAAAATTTTGTTCTTGTTTGAAAGCGATTTTATCCGCCCTACGACTTTTATTTTATCATGTTTTAGAAATATGTCAAGCGTTTTGCAGAAAAAATATTCTATCCACTTAGTTGGCTTGCTTTAGATTGATTGATTTTGATTGTTTTATCAGGTATTCCTTAAAAAAATAAGTTTAAAGTCTTGGTTAAAAAGGGTTTTATTTCATTATCTTTCATATTTTCCTGAAAATTTGATTGATTTCCTGCATTTATTTTACGACAAACGTTTGACAGTTTTTTCTCTTTTTTAACATAAAAGGCTTGCTTTTTTTTCCGAAAACGGTTACTATTAAAAGTGATAAGATTTTTGGAGGAATGAAAGAATGGAATGGACTACCGAGCGTCGTTACAGACTTTATCAAGACTGGACGCAAGAAGAAATTAAGAATATTAAGGAAAATATGGCACAATCTCCATGGCATACTCATTACCATGTTGAGCCAAAAACAGGACTCCTAAACGACCCAAATGGCTTTTCTTACTTTGATGGAAAGTGGATTGTTTTTTATCAGAACTTTCCTTTTGGTGCAGCCCACGGTTTGAAATCTTGGGTGCAATTGGAAAGCGAGGACTTGGTTCATTTCACAGAAACTGGAGTCAAAGTTTTGCCTGACACTCCATTAGATAGCCACGGTGCCTACTCTGGTTCTGCCATGCAGTTTGGTGATAACTTGTTCCTATTCTATACAGGAAATGTCCGCGATGAAAATTGGATCCGTCACCCATACCAGATTGGGGCTTTGATGGATAAGGATGGCAATATTACGAAGATTGACAAGATCTTGATTGACCAGCCAGCAGACTCTACTGACCACTTCCGCGACCCACAAATTTTTAACTTTAAAGGTCAATATTATGCTATCGTCGGAGGACAGGACTTGGAGAAAAAAGGCTTTGTCCGTCTCTACAAGGCTGTTGACAACGACTACACAAACTGGCAAGCAGTTGGCGACCTTGACTTTGCTAACGACCGCACTGCCTATATGATGGAATGCCCAAACCTGGTCTTTGTAGGCGAGCAACCTGTCCTTTTCTACTGCCCACAAGGATTGGATAAAGATGTTCTAGACTACGACAATATCTATCCAAATATGTATAAGATCGGGGCTTCCTTTGACCCTGAAAATGCCAAAATGGTAGATGTGTCTCAACTTCAAAACATGGATTATGGTTTCGAAGCCTATGCTACCCAAGCATTCAACGCTCCTGATGGACGTGCTCTAGCAGTTAGCTGGCTTGGTTTGCCAGATGTTTCTTACCCATCTGACCGTTTTGACCACCAAGGAACCTTCTCTTTGGTCAAAGAACTGACTATCAAAGATGGCAAACTCTACCAATACCCAGTCGCGGCTATCAAGGACCTTCGTGCTTCTGAAGAAGCCTTCTCAAACCGTATCCAAACCAATAACAGCTACGAACTTGAACTCAACTTGGAAGGCAATAGCCAGAGCGAGATTGTCTTACTTGCTGATAAAGAAGGCAAGGGACTTTCAATCAACTTTGACCTTGTAAATGGTCAAGTGACAGTGGATCGTAGCCAGGCTGGTGAACAATATGCTCAAGAATTTGGGACAACTCGTTCTTGCCCAATCGATAACCAGGCTAATACTGCTACAATCTTCATCGATAACTCTGTCTTTGAAATTTTCATCAATAAAGGAGAAAAAGTATTTTCTGGTCGTGTCTTCCCACATGCGGACCAAAATGGGATCCTCATCAAATCTGGAAACCCAACTGGAACTTACTATGAATTAGATTATGGTCGCAAAACTAACTGATGTCGCCAAACTTGCAGGCGTCAGCCCTACTACCGTTTCTCGGGTTATCAATAAAAAAGGCTATTTATCAGAGAAAACCATTCAAAAGGTCAATGAAGCCATGCGAGAATTGGGCTATAAACCCAACAACCTGGCTCGTAGTCTGCAAGGAAAGTCAGCTAAGTTAATCGGCTTGATTTTTCCCAATATTTCCAATGTTTTCTATGCAGAATTGATTGATAAACTGGAACACCAACTCTTCAAAAATGGTTACAAGACCATCATCTGCAACAGTGAACATGATTCTGAAAAGGAACGCGAGTACATCGAAATGTTGGAAGCTAATCAGGTGGACGGTATCATTTCTGGTAGTCACAACTTAGGAATTGAAGACTACAATCGTGTGACAGCACCGATTATTTCCTTTGACCGAAACCTATCGCCAGACATTCCAGTCGTTTCCTCTGACAACTACGCTGGTGGGGTTCTTGCTGCCCAGACCTTGGTTAAGACAGGCGCCCAGTCTATCATCATGATTACAGGAAATGACAATTCCAATTCGCCAACTGGACTACGCCACGCTGGTTTTGCATCCGTACTCCCAAAAGCTCCTATTATCAATGTTTCCAGTGACTTTTCTCCCGTCAGAAAAGAAATGGAAATCAAGAATATCTTGACCCGTCAAAAAACAGATGCCATCTTTGCTTCAGATGATTTGACAGCTATTCTGGTCATTAAAATTGCTCAAGAACTAGGCATTTCTGTTCCTGAAGAGCTCAAGGTCATCGGCTACGATGGTACCTACTTTATCGAGAATTACTACCCTCATTTGACGACGATTAAGCAACCTATGAAAGAGATTGCCTGCCTCACTGTTGACCTTCTCTTGCAAAAGATTGAAGGCAAGGAAGTCGCGACAACTGGTTACTTCTTACCAGTTACCCTATTACCAGGAAAAAGTATTTAATACTCTTCGAAAATCTCTTCAAACCACGTCAGCGTCGCCTTGACGTAGATACGGTTACTGACTTCGTCAGTTCTATCCACAACCTCAAAACAGTGTTTTGAGCTGGCTTCGTCAGTCTTGTCTACAACCTCAAAGCAGTGCTTTGAGCAACTTGCGGCTAGCTTCCTAGTTTGCTCTTTGATTTTCATTGAGTATAAGCACAAGAAAACTCAGACCAATTCGTCTGAGTTTTTTATGATCTTAAATTTTCTAGGTAGCGCTGGGCTGTCTCTAGATTAAAGCTCTTATCTGCGATGAGGCGTTCAACTAGGGGAGCTACCTCGGATTCACTGGCACCTGCTAGGAGTGCCAAGGATTTGGCCTGCAATTTCATGTGCCCTTGCTGAATCCCTGTGCTCACCAAGGCTTTGAGGGCTGCAAAGTTTTGGGCAAGACCGATAGACACGATAATCTGAGCTAATTCTTTGGCAGAAGGATTTCCCAGTAGCTCATGACTAAGAGCTACACGAGGGTTGAGACCAATAGAGCCACCCTTGGTTGCTACAGGCATAGGAAGTGTCATCTCACCGACCAATTCTTCTCTTTCAAGGTCCAGTGTCCATTGACTAAGACCTTGATAGCGTCCATCTCGACTGGCAAAGGCATGGGCTCCTGCCTCAATGGCACGCCAGTCATTACCAGTGGCAATCAAAATGGCATCAATACCGTTAAAAATCCCTTTATTGTGGGTAACAGCTCGATAAGGATCAGCCTGCGCAAACTGGCTAGCCAAAGCAATTTTCTCCGCAATTTCTCGTCCTTGATCCTTTTGACGACTCAAGTAACGAAAGGCGATTCGGCAACTTGCAGTCACCAGAGAATCAGTTGCGTAGTTTGACAGAATCCCCATGAGACTCTGTCCCTGACTGAGTTCTTCTAAGACTGGTTTCAAGGCTTCCAGCATGGTGTTGAGCATATTGGCTCCCATGGCTTCCTGGGTATCAACATGAAGATAAACAACAAGAAAGTCTGTTTCGCCTTTGATCTGCTCTACATGCAATTCACGCGCCCCGCCTCCGCGTTTAACGATAGAAGGATAGGCTTGATTAGCAAGTTCTAAGAGTTCTGCTTTCTTGCTGGCAATCTTCTCTTGCGCTTGTTCAGGATCAGCAACTTGATAAAGGGCTACCTGACCGATCATCTGGCGCTCATGTACTTGAGCGGTAAAGCCACCTGACCGCTTAATGATTTTACTTGCATAGCTGGCCGCAGCAACCACAGAAGGTTCTTCCGTCACATAGGGAACTGTGTATTCCTGGCCATTGACAAGGACCTCTGGAACCAGCGAATAAGGCAGAGAAAAAGTTCCCACCACATTCTCACTCAGCTGGTCTGCGACAGTCACGCCAATCTGTTCATCCTGATCCAAACTCGCTTGCTTGTCAGGACTAAGGAGCGCCTGAGCTTTTAACAGCTCAAGGCGCTCATAGTATGATTTTTTAGAAAATCCATTCCAACTTATCTTCATTATTTTTCAACCTTGCTATAACGGCGTTGATGATCAACAATTTCAACCAAGGCATAGTCTTGATTTTCAAAACCTGAAAACTGTGCAGAGTTTGTTTCATCCAAGTCTACTTCCTCAAAGAAGACTTTTTCATAGTCTGCAACAGACAGGGCAGTTCGTTGGTTGAGCTTGTTCAAGCGGTCTTTATCCAGATAAGCTTCATATCCTTCAACCAATTCACCACTGAAGAACTCAGCCACAGCACCACTTCCGTAACTATAAAGGGCAATTTTATCCCCAGCCTTCAAGCTATCTGTATTTTCCAAGAGAGACAAAAGTCCAAGGAAAAGTGAACCTGTATAGATATTCCCCACTTTTTGACTGTAGAGAATAGACTGGTCAAAATGCTTTTGCAAGAGGTCTTTTTTCTCTTGAGGCAGGTTCTTATCCATGATTTTTTTCAAGCCTTTTAGCGCTAATTTAGGATAAGGCAAGTGGAAGCAAACAGCCGCAAAATCATCCAAAGTAAGCTGGTAGCGTTTTTGATATTCAAGCCAAGTCGTTTTCAAACTATCCAAATATTGTTGGGTAGAATAGACACCATTTACATAAGGGGTTGTTGAGTAATTTGGACGCCAAAAATCCATGATGTCACGGGTTTGAGCCACATTGTCATTATTAAAGGCCATAATGCGTGGATTTTGTGTAATCAACATAGCCACACTGCCAGCGCCCTGAGTTGGTTCTCCAGGTGTTTCAATACCGTATTTGGCAATATCACTGGCAATGACCAAGACCTTGGACTCTGGAGAATTTTCCACATGCAATTTGGCATAATGAAGGGCAGCTGTTGCTCCATAGCAGGCTTCTTTAATCTCGAAACTACGAGCAAAGGGCTGGATGCCCAGCAAACCATGCACAAAGACGGCCGCAGCCTTACTCTGGTCAATTCCTGACTCGGTAGCCACAATGACCATGTCAATTTCTTGTCTCTCTTGCTCAGTTAAAATAGAGTCACTTGCACTGGCCGCCAAGGTCACGATATCCTCAGTTAGGGGTGCAATACTCAATTCCTTGAGCAAAAGTCCTTTGCTTAATTTTTCAGGGTCAATACCCCTCGCTTCTGCTAAGTCTTGTAATTTCAAGACATATTGACTGGTCGCAAAACCAATCTTATCTATACCGATTGTCATATTTACCTCTGTTTTATCATTCATGTAAAAAATCGTTCTATACTATTTTATCACAAATGGCAGTAAAAGAGAGAAAAAAGACTTGATTCACCAAATCAAGTCTCTTGTTAGTCTAACTATTTTGTTGTTTTCGTAAGTAGGAATACAGTCTGAGAATCACTGTTCCGCTAGCCATGCCAATAGAGATTACCAGAGCCAACATGACAACTAAAGTTGCACTAGCAATCGCGTGACTATAGTCTCCTGTCACAAAAAAGGCAGTTGTCCGATAAGAAAGGTATCCCGGAACCAGTGGTGCCAAGATGGCCAAGATAAAGACCACTGCGGGTGTCTTATAAAGAATACTTAAAATCTGGCTGACACAAGAACCGATAATGGCGGCAATGAAGGTAGCTACAATGACATTGGTCGGTTCCTTGAGCAAGAGATAGATTAGCCAGACAGCCATGCCCAAAATTCCTCCTGGTAAGAGCATAGACCGTTGAACATTGAGTACAATTAAAAAAGTGATGATAGCAAGAAGACTTGCCACTGCTTGTAATAAAAAGGTAGTTAGTGTCATATTAGTTCATTAATACCAAGGCGACAGAAGTTCCTGCCCCTAAAGCAAGGGTAATGAGCAGTGATTCAAACATCTTACTCATACCAGAGTTTATGTGGTTGGTCATAATATCCCGAACCGCATTGGTCAAGGCAATGCCTGGTACAAAAGGCATGACCGCACCAGCTATAATCAAATCTGCCGTTGAGGGAAAGCCTGTGTAACGAGCCCAAAATTGAGCAATCATCCCAAAGACAAAGGCTCCAGCAAAGGCTGTTACAAAAGGAATTCGGATAAACTTCTCCACATAAAGGGAAAAGGCAAAACCAAATAAGGTAGCCACTCCTGCCCCAAGTGCGTCGTAGATATTTCCACTAAACATAATTGAAAAGAAAGGAGCACTAAAGGTCGCAGCCAAAGTTACCTGCAACTTAGTATAAGGAAGGGGCTGGGCTTGCAAGGCCTTCAATTGCTTGAAGGCTGTTTCTAAATCAATCCGCCCCCCAACCAGCTGACGAGAAATCTGGTTCACGTCGCAGACTTTTTCAATGTTATAAGAAGAGGAAGTCACGCGCTTCATTCGCGAAATATTGGTATTTTCAATGGAGAAAAAGATGGCAGCAGGCATAGCAAGAACATTGCAATCCACAATTCCCTGCGAATGCGCGATCCGAATCATGGTATCTTCTACACGATGGATTTCTGAACCACTTTTAAGGAGAATGGTCCCCGCTAGCATAATCACATCGATGACGGCATTTAATTCTTTTGATTCTTCCATGCTTGCCTCCTTTTATCAACTCCCTCTATTCTATCACAAATCCGGACTCAAAAAAAATCTTTGCCATGAAATCATGACAAAGATTCGTTTAATCACGAGAATTTTCGTGGTTGCCTTCACTACTTGATTGAGTCGTAGCAGGTGCATTCCCTCGTTGATTTCCTTGTTGGTTCCCCTGACTTGGTGTCGTAGTAGAACCTTGGTTTCCACGTTGGGATGGTGCTGATGATGACGTTGACGGCGGTGTTTTTGGTTTGTAGATTGAAATCTTGACACGCGTCTTAGTCAAATCAACCTTTTCACCTGCTTTTGGACTCTGTTCAACGACTGTACCTTCAGCAGTTCCATCAGGAGCTGTCGACACTTCTACAACTTCAATATTGGCTTCTTTAATACCGACAATTTGAACGAGATTGTTTTTAGTAAATTCAAGACTAGATCCTATATAACTTGGCATGGCAACGCTGGTTACTTTCTTAGCAATGGTTAAGGTAATCGTTGAGGCCTTGCTCAAATCATAGGTTGTTCCGGCAGCTGGACTCTGTCTGAGAACAGTTCCTGCTTCACTCTCACTTGATTCTTCTTCCTCAATCTTGATGAGATTTTCAGGAACCTTCTTCTGCTTGAGTTCTGCGATAACATCTGTCGATTTACGGCCGATATAGTTACTCAATTGGAAGGATTGCTTGCCTGATGAGACAATCAAATTGATTTTCGAACCTTCTTTTCGAGTCTTTCCAGCTTCAGGATCTGTACGGATAATCCGCCCTTCTTCCACCTTTTCACTAGCCTCTGACTTCTCCTCGCCAATCTCAAAATTAGCTTTCTTGAGCGTTTCCTTGGCCTCCGCCACTGTCTGACCTGTCACATCTGGAATGGCAATGGTTGCAGGAGTTCTGGATAGTATCCAAATCAGAGAGGCTGCCACCAATACAATGCTGGCCAACAAAATCATATAACGAACTCTAAATTTCCGTTTCTTAACAGGCTTGCTTGCGTAATTTTCTTCTGAAACCTGCTGACTCGGCTTCGCAGTCTGTGGCTTCGGACTTTGTGTTTGCACCTTAGGAATCGAGGTCAAGGTACTCTGTGATACTTTTGGTAGAGTCTTTGTATCTGCCTTAGTAGTATCATTAAATACCAGTTTAGGCTCATTGCGACGATTATAAGACAAGCTACTAGACAAGTCCACATACATCTCTGCAACTGACTGATAACGATCTGTCAATTTCTTGGCAGTTGCCTTGATGACAACATTCTCCAAAGCCTGAGGCACAGATGGATTTTCATCAATAACTGACGGCAGTGGTTTCTGGAAATGCTGAAGGGCAATGGTCACCGCGCTATCCCCGTCATAAGGGATATGGCCTGTCAACATCTCATAGAAAATAATCCCCATGGCATAGATATCACTCTGTACCGTCGCCTTCGAACCACGCGCCTGTTCTGGTGACAAGTAATGAACCGACCCCAGCATAGAGTTAGTCTGGGTCAGACTCGTCTCTGCAAAGGCTACTGCAATCCCAAAGTCTGTGACCTTGGCAGTCCCATCTGGTGTCAAAAGGATATTTTGAGGTTTCAAGTCCCTATGGACAATTCCTCTAGTATGGGCCAAACGCATAGCCAAGAGAATTTGTCCCATAATACGGACGGCTTCTTCATTAGAAAGAGGATAGTGTTCCTTGATATAGCGTTTAAGGTCCAGTCCAGCAACATACTCCATTGCAAGATACTGTTGACCGTCTTCCTCACCAATATCTGTTATCCGAACGATATGAGGATGGTCTAGATCTGCCATAGCTCTCGCTTCACGCTGAAAACGAGCTACAGCTATCGGGTCCGTCTGGTAGTTGGTCCTCAAGACCTTCACTGCCACTTCTTCTCCGTCTAGAATTAAATCCTTGGCCAAATAGACATCTGCCATGCCTCCTCGGCCAATCTGTTTCACAATCCGATAGCGTCCGGCAAAAATCTTGCCGATTTGGATCATTCTGCATCCTCCTCGTTCATAGAAACAAGGGCAACCGTAATATTGTCTAAACCTCCTGCATTGTTAGCAAAACGCACGAGCGTCGCTGTTTTATCTGCCAAAGGAATATCACTGGTTACAATATCACAAATCTCACTGCCTGAAATCATGTTGGTCAAACCATCACTATTAAGCAAGAGATAGTCACCTGGCTCAAGGGTAATCATTCCAAAATCAGGTTGAACTTCATCTTTTTGACCGATAGATTGAGTAATAATATTTTTCTGTGGATGGCTAGCTGCTTCTTCTGGTGTCAATTGACCTGCCTTAAGCAATTCATTGACCAAGGAATGGTCGCTCGTTAACTGGTGGTATTCTTCCCCACGAATCAAACCGATACGAGAATCCCCAATATGGGCATAGATAGCCTGATTGCCAATAATAGCAACAGCTTCTAGAGTTGTTCCCATTCCTTTATAGGCGTCATCTTGCCCAAGTTGATGAATCTTTTGGTTTTCAATTTCTAGGTAATGGGCGAACCATTCACGCACTTCATTGACTGTATCGATTTGGGTATCAACCCAAGCTATACCTAG
This sequence comes from bacterium, assembly GCA_905221095.1. Taxonomy (GTDB): domain Bacteria; phylum Bacillota; class Bacilli; order Lactobacillales; family Streptococcaceae; genus Streptococcus. Next base: position 46,707 of record CAJNBV010000006.1, on the reverse strand, counting down.
GTCTGTTACCGCCATTTCACTAGCGATATTCCCTGCGCGATGACCTCCCATTCCATCAGCTAAAATAATCATAGTACGCCCAGCTCTATTGACATAGTGGTTGACATAGTCTTGATTATTTGTTCGTTTCTGACCAACATCTGTTAATAATGAAATTTCCATGTGTCAGTTCCTTCCTAATCCGATATCTTGCGAAATTGACTGATGAAGAATCCATCACTTCCATACAATTCAGGTGTAATGAGGATACAGCCGTCTTTCATGATATCCTTACATTCATGTTCTAGTTTTACCTGCTCGAACTCGGGATGACTTTCTAAAAACGCCTCAACGACTTGAAAATTCTCCTCTGAGACAATAGTACAGGTACTATAAGTTATTATACCACCTTTGCGTAGTGTTTGACAAACACTACCTAATATTTCTAGCTGAATTTCCTGTAAGGACGCGAAATCTGATGTTTCTTTATTGTATTTGATATCTGGTTTTCGGCGCAAAAGACCAATTCCTGAACAAGGAGCATCCACTAGAATCTTGTCAAAGGAATTCTGACCAAAAAACTCATGCACCTTTCTGGCATCCAATTTTTGAGTTTGAACCCGATCTGCGACTCCCAGACGTTGGGCATTTTCTTGGATTAAGTCCAACTTGTGGTCATACAAGTCCAGAGCAGTAACCTGTCCTGTTGTGAGATAAGAGGCAATATGGGCTGTTTTCCCACCCGGAGCCGCACAAGCATCTAGAACCTGCTCATTCCCTTGTAGATCAAGCGTCGGCGCAACCAGTTGACTGGACTCGTCTTGGATGGTAATGGCTCCCTCCGCAAACAAATCATGGCCTGCAAAATGCCCTTGCTCCTTAACTAGACCAGAAGGAGATAGGGATGAATCACTAGCCTCCAACAAGGATTGGATTTCCTCTTTTCGGCTTAAATCAGTCACACGAATACTGGCCTTGTTTCGCACTAAAAGACTTTCAAAGATGGCTTGTGCTCGCTCTTCTCCGTATTCTTCCTTAAGTTTAGACACGAGCCAAACCGGGAGAGAATAGGCAATAGAATCACGCTTGTTTTTTCGTTTGATGCTGGCAATATCTGGCCAGCCTTCACGCAAGATACGGCGCAAGACAGCATTGACCAATTTTTCGCTGCCTTTTTTACGGACTTTGGCTAGTTCTACTGCTTCATTGACCACAGCATGATCTGGAATCTTGTCTAAATAGCGAAGCTGGTAGGCACTCAGGAGAAGCAGGACATAGAGCCAGTTATCTAACTTATCTCTGTCTTCGATAAAGTGGGACAGGTACCATTCCAGAGTCAGTTTACGGGCTACCGTTCCATAGACCAGCTCCGTTACCAAGCCCTTGTCTGCTGCTGAAAGCTGGCTTCCCTTGAGATGCTTATTTAAGGCGATATTTGAGTATGCTTGATTGATAAAGACATCCTCTAATACTGCTAGGGCTAGACTTCTAGCCGTTTCTACTTTAGTCACCAAATCGTTCTCCTACTGCCAATGTCCGTCCAACTCCGTTGAGGAAGGAAGCAATGTCCATCTTAGGTTTACCAGCTGGCTGAACTTGTTTGAGAGACAAAGCTCCTTCTGCTGTTGCGACAACCAATTCTTTCTTGCCGATAGAGAGAATCTCACCTGGATTCCCCTGACCTTCTACTGGTAGGGCTTCATAAATCTTAAAGCGGTCGCCCTTAAGGAAAGTATGGGCCACAGGCCACGGGTTCATGCCACGGATTTGGTTAAAGAGTTGACGATTGCTTTTATTCCAATCCAACTTTTCTTCCTCTGGCTTGATATTGGGCGAGAAGGAAACCTGGCTTGGGTCCTGTGGTTCGGGTTTAATATCTCCAGCAATATAGGCAGGTAGAGTATCCAAAAGCAAATCACGACCAACAAGCGCTAATTTCTCAAATAAGGTACCGACATTGTCCTCATCTGTGATGGGAATACTGCGACGAGAAATCATATCTCCTGCATCCATTTCCTTAACCATTTCCATAATGGTCACACCAGCTTCCTCATCCCCTTGAATCAAGGCATAATGGATAGGCGCACCACCACGGTGTTTAGGAAGGAGTGACGCGTGAACGTTGATCGCAAAGTCCATGCTATCAAGGAGTTTACTTGGGAGAAACTGCCCAAAAGCAGCAGTCACGATTCCATCTGCTCCTAGCTTCATCAGAGCTTCCATCTCTGGACTTCCAGATAATTTTTCAGGTTGATAGATAGGAAGTCCAGCCTCTTTGGCAGCCTGTTTGACTGGAGTTTCTTGAATCACTTTTTTACGGCCGACAGCACGATCTGGCTGGGTCACAACAGCTAGAATTTCGTAACGGTCATCTGTCAAAAGTCCTTTTAAGACTGTTGCTGAAAAGTCGGGTGTCCCCATAAAGATTAGTTTTGTCATATCTTCTCCTTCTTATAAAAATTGCTGCGGCTCATGGTCAATGCTGAGACGGAGCTCACTATTTTCTCGTTCTTGAGTCAAGGCAAGAACCTGATTTAGAGTCGGCCCCAGCTCATCTTCTAAACGGTATTTAATCAAAATTTGGTAATGATAGAGGTTGTGGGTACGAGCAATAGGTTTTGGCGTTGGGCCAAGGATGTTACTGGTTTCAGACAAACCTGACCGCAAAATGTTCATAACTTCATAGGCACGTTTGACCACCTCTTCTTCTTTCTTGTGAGAAAGGGTAATACCAATGGTGAAATAGTAAGGTGGATAGCCGAGTTGTCGTCTAATTCCCATTTCATAGGCGTAAAAACCTTCGTAGTCCTGTTCCTTGGCAAATCGAATAGCATAGTGCTGCGGATTGTAAGATTGGATCAAGACCTGCCCAGCTTTTTCAGCACGACCTGCACGACCTGACACCTGAGTCAAGAGCTGGAAGGTTCTCTCAGAAGAACGGAAATCAGGCAGATTCAAGGCGGTATCTGCATTGAGAACTCCTACTAGAGTTACATTTGGAAAATCCAATCCCTTAGCAATCATTTGTGTGCCAAGTAAAATATCCGCCTCTCCTCGTCCAAACTGGTCAAGTAGAGCTTGATGACTGCCTTTCTTACGCGTCGTATCTACATCCATGCGCAGAATACGTGCCTGAGGAAAAAGCTCTGCCAGCTCGTCATAAGCCTTCTGTGTCCCTGTCCCATAGTAGCGAATACTGCGGCTCTTACAGTTAGGACAGACCTGGGGAATGTCCTTTGAAAAACCACAATAATGGCAATTCATGGTCTTGGTATCCATGTGCAAGGTCAGAGAAATGTCACAGTTGGGACACGTATCCACCGTCCCACACTCCCGACACATGACAAAGCTAGAATAACCACGGCGATTGAGCATGAGAACCACCTGCTCTTTTTTAGTCAGTCTATCTTGAATGGCTTCTAGCAAAGGCGGTGTAAAGTTTGACGTCTCGTTTTGTCCGATATAGTCCCGAAAATCAATCACTTGAACCTCAGGAATGGTAGCTAAAGGATTGGCTCGCTGGGTCAGACGTAAGTGTTGATAGACACCTTTTCCAGCTCGCGCACGACTTTCCAGACTTGGTGTCGCAGACCCAAGCACTAGAGCTGCTTGATTATACTGGGCTCGTAAAATAGCCACCTCTCTGGCATGGTAACGGGGATTGCTGTCCTGCTTATAAGTCGCTTCATGTTCCTCATCGATAATCATGACACCTAGATTTTTCAGGGGGGCAAAGATAGCCGATCTGGCACCAACCACAACTTGGGCATCGCCACGTTCCACCTTGCGCCATTCATCATACTTTTCACCATTAGACAGGCCTGAGTGGAGAATAGCCACCTTCTCACCAAAGCGAGCGATAAATCGCTCCGTCATCTGTGGAGTCAAGGAAATCTCAGGTACCAGTAAAATGGCTGTTTTACCCTTGTCCAAGGTCCCTTGGATAATCTGCAAATAAACCTCGGTCTTCCCACTTCCTGTAATCCCTTGAAGGAGGAAGGGAGGATGATGACTGCCAATCGCACTTACAACCGCATCACGCGCCTGTCTTTGTTCTGGATTCAACTCCAAAGGCCGACTTGCCTCAATGCCTTCAAAATAAGCAGCCGATCGTTGCACTTCCTTTTGGACCATGGTCACAGCACCTTGTTCCACAAAGAAGTTGACTTGCTCCCGCGAGTAGGACTCTAACAAACTAGCCAAAGAAGAGCTCTCTGGATGAGACAGCAGATAGTCTCTCAGTTCTAACTTTTTCTTGGCGCGTGTAGAGATCTCGACACCTTCTAATCGAGCAAGATTCACCTCATACCAAGACTGGGTCTTGACCTTCTTTTGATCGACCGCCTGATATTCCAGACCAAGCAGACCTTTTCTAGTCAAACGCATCATTTCAGCTTGCTTACCTAAATCCAGAGAAGAAAAGGCAAGCGAATCTTCTGAACCAAACAGACGCTCTCGGTCTTCCTGACTCAGACCTTCCAGAGGATAGAGAATCTTATCATAGCTAGAGTTCAGAAATCCTGGCAACATAGCCTTAAGGATGGAGATTTTGTAGGAGAAGACAGACTTGCGTAATTCCTCAGCCAGCCAGAGTTGTTCTTGTGTGAGAACAGGTGAAAAATCCAACACCTCAGCAATATCTTTTAAATCTTGCTCCATCTCTTCTTCATCCAATTGAGACTCTAAACCAAGAACAATCCCTTGAATCAGGCGGTTCCCCTTACCAAAAGGCACATGAACCCTCATCCCAACTTCCAGCATTCCCTCAAATTCCTCGGGAATCCTGTAACTATAGGGCTGGTCCGTCTGCATCAAGGGCACATCAACAATAATCTTGGCTATAGCCATCTTCTCACCTCCTCCTTGTCAGTACATTCTTGCAATAGAAAAAATAAGATTGAGTCCCCCCAACCTTAAATTTTTTCACCATCTTCTTTTTCTTTAGCGATTTGCTCTTTGATTTTCTTTTCTTCTTCTTCTTTGCGGCGTTTTTCTTCTTCGATACGGCGACGCACTGCTTCACGTTTTCCTTCTGGATCTGGGTGAATTGTAACGTTTCCTGATTCGATTTCTTCTAAAGCGCGAAGAGTTGATTTTTCAGACTTGAATCCTTGAGTTGCTGGCGCACCTGCTTCTAATTCGTGGGCACGTTTTGCTTCTAAGATTACGAGTGAATATTTTGAAGGAACCTTGTCGAGCAAGGTATCAATAGAGGGTTTTAACATCATTTGCTTGTACCTATTTTCTAAATTTTATCGGGTAGTTGGAGATTTTGGTAACATCTCCTGATAGTGACCAATAACACGATCCACACGGAAGTGCTCTGCTTCGATCACACGTTTGACACGCTCAGCAGCTAGGGGCACCTGATCGTTGACAATCGCATAATCATACTCACGCATGAGGGCAATTTCTTCCTTGGCTTTTTCGATTCGTTGGGCAATCACTTCTGCGCTGTCTGTTCCACGACCTACCAAACGATCTTGTAATTCATCCAAGTCTGGTGGTGTCAGGAAGATAAAGACAGCATCTGGAACCTTTTTCTTGACCTGAAGAGCGCCCTGAACTTCAATTTCAAGGAAAACATCGATTCCCTTGTCCAAGGTTTCATTGACATAGGTCAGAGGAGTTCCATAGTAGTTGCCGACATATTCTGCGTATTCCAACATCTGTCCTTGACGAATCAGCTCTTCAAACTCTTCACGAGTACGGAAGAAATAGTCAACACCGTCCACTTCTCCAGGACGTTGTGCACGTGTCGTCATCGATACAGAGTATTGAAATTGGTTTTCAGAACTCTCAAAAATCTCTCTTCTAACCGTTCCTTTTCCGACCCCTGAAGGACCAGAGAAGACGATTAGTAAGCCTCGGTCTGCCATTGTGTCTCCTTTTAGTCAGTCTGTAAAAATAAAATAAGATTTCCCTTCAGATAGTAGCAATTTGCGCAAACTATCCTTCTACAGTCTTTCTATCTAGTGTAACAAAAAAGCAGTAATTTTTCAACTGCTCTTTCTTATTTATTTAGCATAATCTACTGCACGAAGCTCGCGAATCACGGTTACCTTGATATTTCCTGGGTAATCGAGATTATTTTCAATTTTCTCACGAACTTTGTGAGCCAAGATTGTGACTTTGTCGTCCTTGATTTGTCCTGGATTGACCATGATGCGGATTTCACGTCCTGCTTGAAGGGCAAAGCTAGTTTGCACTCCTTCAAAGCCGTTCGCAATTTCTTCCAAATCATGAAGACGCTTGATATAGCTTTCAAGAGACTCACTACGAGCACCTGGACGAGCCGCGCTCAAGGCATCTGCTGCAGCGACAATCACTGCAATCACGCTCTCAGGCTCAACATCGCCGTGGTGACTAGCAATTGTATTAACCACAACCGGGTGTTCCTTGTACTTACGGGCCAATTCCATACCGATTTCAACGTGGCTACCTTCAACCTCACGGTCAATAGCTTTCCCAATATCGTGAAGGAACCCTGCACGACGTGCCAGAGCCGCATTTTCGCCAAGCTCGCTGGCCATGATACCAGCCAATTTAGCAACCTCAATCGAATGGCGCAAGACATTTTGTCCATATGAAGTACGGAACTGCAAACGTCCCATAATCTTCATCAAGTCAGGGTGAAGGTTTGGCGCACCAATTTCATAGGCGGCAGCCTCACCGTATTCACGAATCTTATTGTCAATCTCTTGACGGTTTTTCTCAACCAACTCTTCGATACGAGCCGGATGAATACGACCATCTTTGAGCAACATTTCCATAGTCATACGGGCAATTTCGCGACGAATCGGATCAAATCCTGACAAGGTCACCACTTCTGGTGTATCATCGATAATCACATCGACCCCTGTCAAACTTTCAAAGGTACGAATGTTACGACCTTCACGACCAATAATGCGTCCCTTCATGGTATCATCTGGCAGATGAACTGTTGAGTTGGTTGACTCCGCTACATATTCACCAGCGATACGTTGCATAGCTTGAACCAAGATGTCCTTGGCCATTTTGTCAGAACGTTCCTTGACCTCTTGCTCAGCTTCACGAATGCGACTGGCAATCTCCTTGGTCAAGTTCTCCTCTGTCTGTGCCAAGATAATATCTCGTGCTTCTGCCTGAGACAGAGCACCAATACGTTCTAGTTCAGCTTCTTTTTGTCTTTCGACTTCCTCTAATTGCTCTTCACGCGCATCAAGGTTTTTCGCTCTATCAGAAATACTTTGTTCTTTTTGTTCAAGTGTTTGTTCTTTACTCGTCAAATTGTCGTCCTTACGGTCGAGGCTAGTAGCTCTCTCGGTCAAACGACTTTCGATTTGTTTGAGTTCTTGACGTTCTGATTTGAATTCAGCGTCCACTTCTTCACGGTATTTTCTGGCTTCTTCTTTGGCCTCCAATAGTGCTTCTTTTTTAAGAGACTTGCTTTCACGTTTGGCTTCATTAACAAGTAAATCCGCTTCACGTTCAGCTTGTCCACGTAAATTAGTTGCTTCTTGTTCAGCATTTAAAAGCATCAACTCTGCAGCTTCCTGAGATGATTTCATCTTAGCTGAGATGCTGACATATCCAATGACTAAACCAATGATGACGGCAAAAACAGCAATCGCAAGCGACATGATTTCCATGTTTTTACCTCATTTTATTGTTATTCCGAATGACATACATTCTTTTACATTCTACCATAAAAAAGTGATTTTCACAAACCTAAAATAGAATATGTTTTGGGGAAATTGGAACACATTTACTAAAATATATCTGTGCAATCCTTATTTCTTAGAAATCCTAGTTTAGTAAAGATTTGAGAAAAAGCCTACTTTTCAGTAGACTTCCTCATAATCGTTAAAATACAAGAAGTTTGTTTCTAACAATAGCAAGATTTCACTCAGGTATTCTCTGTAAATTAGACTAATGTCCTGCGCAAATTTGGGCCATTCCTCGTAAGATTTTGTCAGAAAGTTCCTTATTTTGAGCGATTCTCAGGGTTTCCTGAATACTGTTCCAGTCGCTCTTCAAAAGGGGCACTATCAAAGCTTCAAATTCATCATTTACCTTCTTCATGTAGTCCTTTATACCCACTCACCGTTACCATTAACCGTATAGCCATCTGGTGTAGTAGTATTCATTGCTAAGGCTCCTGAACTATAGGCATAGTACCATTTACCAGAAACTGTAAACCAGCCTGTTTTCATAGCTCCAGCGCTATCAAGATAATACCATGTATCATTATCTTTTACCCAACCAGTAGCCATTTTACCGCTATCTTTAAGATAGTACCATGTGCCATTGTCTTTGACCCAGCCTGTAGCCAGTGAACCTGTTTCATTCAAGTAATACCATGAACCACCAGTTTTGACCCAGCCAGTTTGCATCCAGCCTGTACTGTCAAAGTAATACCATCTACCCTTGATTTGTTCCCAACCGTTGCTAGTGTAGGAACCGTCTTCATGCTGATACCACCAGCGACCAGCTGACTCAATCCAGTTACCAACTTGAGAATCTTTTGTATTCTTAGTTTCCGTTTTTTGTTTGTCAACTACATCTACTTTTGCTTTATCTTGGCCAGACACCCCACCATTGTTATTCACAACAGGAACTTCAACTCGTGGAGTTGATGAAACAAATGGAACTACAGGAGCAACAGGTGCACTAGGAACGCTAGGAGCGCTTGGAGCAGATGGAATTGTTGGAAGTGCGAACTCTGGCAGAGCTGGACGAACTTCAGGAATACCCTTATCTGTTACAGGATGTTTCTTAGCTTCTTCTGCTTGAAGACGAGCCTGTTCTGCTTCGTAACTTCCTTTTGCTGTCGCATAAGCCTTATTCGCTTCTTTGGCTACTTTCTCTTTTGCTTCAAGTGCTTCTTGCGCAGTTGCTTGGTTTGCTTTGGCTTCTTTGAGCGCTTCTTCTGCGTCTTTCAACTCTGCCTTGCGAGTTTCAAGCTCTTTTGCAGCAGCTTTCAAATCTTCAACCAACTCTTTTGAAGAAACAACTTGTGCTTTTGCTTGGTTAAGCGCTTCTTTGGCAACTGATACCGCTTGAGTAGCTTCTTCTGCTTTCTCTTGAAGAGAAGAAAGAGTTGCTTTCTCTGCTTTTGTTTCTGCTTTGGCTTGGTTCAATTCTTTCTCTGCTTGTTTTGCAGTTGCTTTCAATTCTGCCAACTTCGCTTCTTTATCTGCCTTTGTAGCAGACAAGGTAGCAACCAAGGCATTGGCATTTGAAAGAGCAACAACGGCTTGATTATGAGTTGTTGTAGCAGATTGAAGAGTTTGTTTCAAGGCTACTGTATCTTTAAGTTGAGCTTCTTGTGACTTCAAGAGATTTTTTGCAGAATTGAGAGCAGTCTCAGCAGACTTGACATCTTGGTTTGCTTGTGTCAAAGCAGTTTCTGCTTGAGCTTTTTCTGCTTTTTTAGCTTCTAGCTCAGTATTGGTTGAAGCACCTTTGCGAGCGATTGTGTAAGGATTAGTGACTTCAGTTGTGTTGAATTTTGAGTTTTTTACTCGACTTTCAATCGTACCTGTGATGTAATGATTAGTGTAAAGATCATTACTAACACTTTGAGCAAAACCTCCAAAGTAAGAGATTTCAGCAGGATTATCAAATTTTAAAATACCTACAAGATGCCCATAGTCTTGTTCATTACTAACTAAATCTGAAAGAGACTGAACTAACTCTTTACGCATTTCAGACTTAGTCAATTTCACAGAACCTAATACAGTGTGAGATTCTGAATTTTCATATCCTTGGATACCTTTATTCATTTCAGCTTCCGTAGGATGGAAACCGTTCAAACCATAATCATCAGCAACCTTATGGATACCCTTGGCATAGTGACCGCGACCTCCACGAGCACGATATAATTCAAGCATATCGCTAGACCAACCACCTTTGATGTACTCTTTTGCGACTTTTTCTGCGAACTCAAAGGAGTCTTTTGTTACAACAACGTCTGTAAGACCCAACTGCTCACGCAGGTTTGAAATCAAATCTGCGGCGAAAAGTGTCAAGTCATCACGGACTTCTTTTGGAAGATTATTAACATCATACTGTGTCTTATCAGCCTTATCCGCTTCGCTCAAGACAAGGTTTTTAGATTGAATGCTATCTCCAACCATGTCAGTGATTTCTTTTTTCAACTCTTTATTACGAGCTTCAAATTTATCAATATCCGCTTGAGTAAGTTTATTATCTGGAATTGCCCAGTAGTCCTTATTCAACTGGATTTTTTCTTTGATTTTTGAAACAAAGGCTTCTTTGAATTGAATAGACCCTTTTGCAAGTGGTTTTGATGACTCAATAAGAGCTTCTACCTCAGCAGTTACCGCTTTAAGAGCTTGTTCTGCTTGTGCTTGGTGTGCTTTGGCATCTGATACCGCTTGGGTTTTTGTAGCAATATCTGCTTTTGTATCTTCAATTTGCGCGTTTGTAGCTTGATTTGCTTGTTCTGCATTTTTTAAGGCAGTTTCTGCATCTGTTTGCGCTTGTTTGCTTGTTTTTTCCGCTTCTACGGCTTCTTTTTGTACTTCCTTGGCATTTTCCAAGCCTTTGCCATTAACCGCGTCTGTGGCGATTTGAACCGCTTCTGTGGCACTTGTAAGTGCTTTTTCTTTTTCAGTTTGTGTAGCTTCTTTTTCTGCTACAACCGCTTCTTGTGCAGATACCGCTTGATTTGTTTCTGTAGCTTTTGCTTCTGCTTGTTTAACAGCTTCTTCTTTTGCAGGAACAGCAGACTCAGCCTTCACAACTTCTTTTTCTGCTTCTGCAATAACTGCTGGGCTTGCCTTCTTCGCAAAGTCTTCCGCCTTTTTCACGGCGTCTGTTTTCTCATTGACAAGAGAATCCGCTTCATTTGTAGCACGTTTGGCATCCTTAACCGCCTGTTTTGCTTCCGCTACTTCTTGATTAGCTTTCTTAGCTTCTGCTTCTTTTGTAGTAACTTCTTCTTTTGTCGCCACCGCAGGAGTAGTTGTTTCCACAACCTCCGCCTTTGGCGCTTCTACATTCACTGGTTTTGGAGCGACTTCTTCTGCTCCTACTGTGTGGGCTAAGGATGCTGCTGCAATTGCTGCTGTCATTACGATTGTTGATTTTTTCATATTGTTCCCTCTTTTTTCTTTATAAACTTATTATACCATAAAACAACTTTTAAAGGTTGTTTATATATAAAATAACTTTAAAAAGTCTAAAATTTGTACCATTTTGACTGTATCATGTAAGTAGCGAGGTACTACATGACAAATAACAAAAGCAATCTTCAAGATTACATCTCTAAAAGAATCCGTCTATTACGTTTAGAAAGAGGATATACTCAAGAACAACTAGAAGAGATGGCTGATTTGGGTACTAATTATATCTACAAATTAGAAAATCTTTCAACTAACTTAAAAATTCAAACTCTAGAGAAAGTAATGGAAGCCTTAGAAGTAGATTTGGATACATTCTTTGATATACAGTTAAAAGAAGAAGACCCCAAAATTTCTCTACTTGTTGATGAATTAAAAACTCTTCCAACTGAACAACGCTCCCGAGTTTTAGATGCCTTGATACTCATCCTTAAAGAAGTCAAATAACGGATGTTCTGATTTGCTTCTTTATCATTCGTAATCATTAGATTTCCCATAATTTTTTAAGAAGGCACAAAGCTTTCTTTTTTACTTTTATATAGAAAACTAGATACAAATAGTTCAAAATACTATTTTCGAGTGTCGATTAGACTAACAAATCCCTTACTTCTAGCTGAATCAATTGCGACTATGACTACTATCTTCTCTCTATCTTTTAACCTAGAATCAATCTTATCTAAATTCCGATTGTATGGTTTTCAGTCCATTTATTACCTTTTGTGCCATTTTACAATACTTTTGTTATTTTGTATGGTTTATTGTACTTATTTTTAAAGAAAATAGATAGTAAAATGATATATAGTATGAAACATGATAGATTACAAAAACATATAGCTTTTCGAATCCGTGAATGTCGAAAAGAACAGAGATTAAGTCAAGAGAAATTATCAGAATTAGCTGGCTTGGGTATCAAGGCAATTCAAAACATGGAAAATATGAAATATGATTTTAAGATAAAAACTCTTGAATCGGTAATCAAAGCATTAGGTATTACTGTAGAAGAATTCTTTAACCTACAAGGATATGATACAGAAAGAAAAGACTTCCTTAAGCTAAAAGAATACGACTCAGAGAGTGAAGACTCCCTAGAAATACTTTTCGACAACCTAACAAAGTTACCCAAAGAGAAACAAGGAAAAATTATATCCTCCTTTAATGAAATTGTAAAAAACATCAAATAAATATAGATGGTAAGGAAGCTTTCAAGGAATACACAAGACTTCTAATAGAGCAAATTTATAAGGTATTCAATACTTTATAACAGAGAACAAGAAAAGAACCAACTGAAAGTCATTTCCCAACTTTTAGTAGGTTCTTTTTATCCTATCCATATTCTAGTTTGTTTCTATTCTTATTGGCACTCTTCCAAAATTCTGTTCTGCTATACTTGGATTTCCTAGTTGGTAAATCTGGTCTGCTTTTTGGGTCATAGCATCCCAAGGTTCTTTTCCAATTCGGCTAACTAGATTAACCTGTACTTTCAGAGACTTGAGATGCTGTCTGCCATTTTCAGTAAATCCAAGGACATGAATCCCTTCTGGCAAATCACTTTCTCTAGCTTGCACCAAGATATAGGTCAAAAGTCGTCTGACACGCGCCTTGGTGTAGCGTTTGGTGGCAACCGCCTCAACCAAGTCTTCCACAGATTGGGCTGTCTTGATGGCATCTTTGATACGCACTTCCATTTCTTGATTGACCTGATAAATGGTTGTTAGGTCTGGATTTGACAAGATTTGATATCGGAGAAATAGAAAATAGTCATCCCAACTCACCTTACTCGCCTGCTCAAAGAGAGCAACAGATGGCATAAAGCGTTCTAAGAAATCTTTGTCATTCTGGTGCTGACGGAGGGCCGTCGCCGATGCAAAGTCCACATCCTTGTCCACTGAATGATAACCTGCCCCCTGACGCTGAATCGGATGCAACTTGATGTTTCGTCCTGCAACCGCCTTGGCATAGGCCAGAGCAAGGACATGATTGGGTGTATTGCCTGAAAAATCAAGACCTGCAAATTCCTTCCACATGGCCTGTGTCTTCTGGGGATAAGAGAGGGAATCAGGAAGATTTTCCACAAATTTCTCCATCTCAGCACCTTTTTCTGTGTATAAGTCAGCGATTTTCTGATAATCCAGAACTTCCTCCGTCCCAAAGGATAGAGTATCAATCCCCAACCGCGCCAAGATATCCACAGCTCCTTGGCCAAAGAAATCTGCCGCCTGAACACTAACTAAAAAGGGCAATTCCACTACCAGATCCGCTCCGTTTCCCAACGCCATCTGAGCCCGTGTCCACTTGTCCACGATAGCAGGCTCTCCACGCTGCATGAAATTTCCAGATATGGCAACAATTTTCAGCCCCTCCGCCTGCTCAAGCAGGTATTTGTGGCCATTATGAAAAGGATTGAACTCCGCGATAATCCCTGTGATGATCATAGTAATCTCCTACTTCTGCGCCACAAAAAACCAACGGGTACTGGTTTCTATTGGCTCCTTGTCCTCAAAGTCCGCGTAGAGCTTGAAGAACTTGAAACCAGCCTGTTCCAGCAAAATATCATAGGTCAAGACTTCATAGGTCCGCTCCTCATGTACTTCATCGTGACGACTAAAGGAACCATCAGCTTCCTTGATAAAGAAAGTCAACTCATGCACGATGGAGTGAGGCGCCGCATCCTCATAGGTGTCCCAAAGCATGGCAAAATCTTCCGCATTTTCATGGTAGGAATAGCCTGGAAAAACCTCATCTGTCTGGTAGATCGAATGCACGTCAAAGATGAAAACTCCGTCTTCATTAAGAGCGTTATACACTTCCTTAAAGACGTCCCCTACTTCCACCTCATCCTGCATATAGCAGATAGAGTCCGAATAACAAGTGATAAAATCGTATTGACCCACCTTGGATAAATCCAACATATTGCCTTCAATAAAATCAATCTTTTGCTTGGCTGAAGTCGCTCTCTTCTCAGCAATCTTCAGCATATCCGCGCTCAAGTCAAGTCCAGTTACATCAAAGCCAGCTTGAGAAAAGCGAACAGACTGGATGCCTGTCCCACAAGCCAATTCTAAGAGTTTGTTTCTCTCCTTGGTCTTAGGCAAATGGCGCAGAGAAAAATCCGTCCATTTATCGTATAAACTATCATCCATCACAGCATCGTAAACAGCCGCAAAGGTTTCATAAGTTGCCATAATCATGATACCAAGAGCCTCCATAGCAAACACCACTCGCTCTTTACCTTTCTATCAAATTTTCTAAAATAAGCAAATAAAACCCAGTTGGCTACAACTGAGTTCGTCTTCTAAGCAAGAGCTTCTGAAATATCTACTGACTCTGCCTCATGCCATAGCTTCTCTAGGTTATAGTGGGCACGCATTTCTTCTGAAAAGACATGCACAACGACAGCGCCGAGGTCTAGTAGGACCCAGCCTCCAGCTGCATCACCTTCGATATGGCTACCTTTAAAGCCTGCATCAGCTACTTTTTCACGGATGTTATCAGCGATAGCGTCCAACTGACGGCTATTCATTGAACTAGTAATAACAAAGTAATCCGTCACGCTAGTCAAATCTTGTACATCAAGTGCGAGGATATCCTCCGCACGTTTCTCATCAGCCGCTTTCACGACTAGTTCTAGTAATTCTTTTTCGTTCATTTAGTCCTCTTTCAAATAGTGCACAAAGGCGTTATAGGTTTCAAGGGTTTGGGGATAGATGGGGAATCCCTGATGAGCTAGATGCTCCACAGTACGAGCTGTTTCGTAGGCCACTGCCTTATTGAGCGATAGCTCAGCAATTTCACGTGCCACATCCACACCTGGAAAGGTCCGATTGTGTTCGATATAGTCTGCGACATAGATAACCTTATCAAGATCAGTCATCTGACCAGCACCGACTGTATGGATTTCAATGGCTCGCATGATTTCTGAATCATGCAAATCCAAATCTTCCTGAATTTTGTAAATTCCGACCATGCCATGCCAGACATTATTGCCCCAGTTTTTGAGGTCAGGGTCTAGCTGCTGACGGTCAATCAAGTCCAGAAATTCCTGATCTGATAGCTTTTTAGCATAGTCATGAAGGAGCCCTGCTAGACCTGCTTTCTCGGCATCGACTCCAAATCTCTCGGCTAGCTCTATGGCTGCACTCTCTACACCTAGACAATGGGTTAAACGTTTTTCAGGTAGAAGCTCTGCCATTTTTTCCAACAAAGCCTCACGGGAACAGTTGATATAGTCTTGATAAGCCATCAGTAGAGCCCCTCCTTCTCGATGTAGTCTAGCACCGGCTGAGGTAGGAGAAAGTTAGGTTTTCGACCTTGGGCAAGGAAATCACGCACCATGCTGGACGAGATATCCATGAGAGGCACATCCACCCAGATAACGGGATAGGAAGTCCCTGCCTTGTAGCGTGGGCGCTGAACCCCCACAAACTGAACCAGATCGACCAGCTCATCAATTCGGTACCACTTAGGCAGATAGTCCACCATATCCGCACCAATAATGAAGTAATAATCCGTATCCGGATGTTGCTCTGTCAAAATTTTCATGGTGTCGTAGGTGTAAGAAATACCCTTGCGCTCTAGCTCGATTGTTTCAATGGCTAAACCTTCAATCCCCTCAATCGCCAACTCAAGCATCTTGAGACGATGGTGTTCAGGAATGGTTTCCTTTTTATCTACATGAGGAGGTTGGTATTCAGGCATGAGCAAAACCTGGTCCAGTCCCAACTGTTGGCGTACTTGGTCCGCAACGATCAGATGGGCATTGTGAACAGGGTTAAAATTTCCCCCTAAAATCCCGACTTGTTTGCGTTTTTTCTCCTTGATTTCTGGCTCCAACTCTACCTTGGTAAAGGGAGTCAATAATTCGATTGCCATAGGCTAGTCTCCTTTATTTCTCTGTAAAAACAGTTGTTTGGAGTATAGTGGTTAAATTTCTTTTACTTTTTTAGAAATCTTGCGATTTTCTTTCTTGCTAGATTGTTTAAACAAAATCAAGATGCGTCCGATTTTTTGGACTGTATCCACACCGATTTCTTCTTCCAAAATTTCAGCTACTTCGTGGATGTTTTCATCTGTGTTTTGTAAAAGAGTTACCTTGATCAATTCACGAGCGTCAAGAGCCTGACGGACGCTGGTTTTGATTTGGTCGTTAAGTCCATTTTTCCCGATTTGGATGATGGGTTTGAGGGTGTGTGCCTGGCTGTTGAGGAAGGCACGTTGTTTCGATGTTAATGACATAATTTTTTTAAAAGAGTTTCTTTTTATACTTTTCTGAAGTGGTGACGGACGTCAGCAAAGTCCTTCGGACTTTCATGACTAAAATTTGAGCCTAAGGTCTCAAATTTTCCGCAGTTGGTACGAGCACTTGTACCAACTGACACCACAGCGAAAAGTATTCTCTATGGGGCTCGCCCTGCTCGCCCGAATTCAGACAACCCTTTCCTTTCTGTGTTTAAATAATTGCTTTTCGTGTGACGACTGCGACGCCTTCGGGTGCCCAGGCGGCGACTTTTGCTGTGCCTGTTACGCGGATCCAGCCTAGGCCTGAGATGACTAGGTCTGTCTTGTCCTTGATGTTAAATACATGCTGGACTAGTTTTGGGAAATCTTCTTTTTCCTTACTATTTGGTGGTGTCAGAAGTGTTCCAAGGTGCTTGTCATAGAAAGCACTAGCGCCTTCTAGTTTGGTACGGTGGAGCTTGAGTTCATTATCAAAGAAGGCTGTGAATCCTTGTTTTTCTCCTGATATAAAGTCAAAGCGTCCCAAACCGCCTAAAAACAGGGTTTGCTCAGGGTTAAGCTGATAGGTTTTTGGCTTGATTTCCTTTTTAGGGCTAACATACTTGAGATTTTTAGCAGTCAAGTAATGGGCCATCTGGTGACGGTGGATAATTCCCGGTGTATCGTAGATATAAGAGCCGTCGTCAAGCGGAATCTCAATCTTGTCCAAGGTTGTCCCTGGGAAACGCGAAGTCGTAATGACATTCTGATCACCCGTGATTTCTTGGATAATAGCATTGATAAGGGTTGATTTTCCAACGTTGGTTACACCAACCACATAGACATCACGACCCTTACGGTAGTGTTCAATCTTGTCAATGACTTCCTTAATGGCGTGCTTATTCTGTGCTGAAGTTAGGACGACATCGACAGGACGAAGTCCTTCTTCGTGGGCACGTTCCATGAGCCACTGGCTAATCTTACCCGGTTTAACTGACTTAGGCAGGATATCTTTTTTATTTCCGACCAAGAGAACATCATTGCCCGATACAAAACGTGGCAAGCCTGGGATGACAGAGCCATTAAAATCAAAGATGTCAATGACATTGACCACCAAGGCATCGCTGTCTCCCACCTCATGCAAGAGCTTGAGGAAATCATCATCCGTCAACTGAACATCAGTGATTTCATTGTAATGGCGGAGACGGAAACAACGTTGGCAATAAACTTCGCCAGTCTCTAAACCTTTTTCAAGTGCTGACTGGGGGGTAAAGCCAAGTCCAGCCTTGTCTGTCGTCTGAATGGTTGCTCCACAACCAATACAGAGAATTTCTTCCATAGTTAAATTCCTTTTTTATATGTAATCGGTCCGTACTTTTCAGTGATTTTTCGCATAACACGGCGCTCACGAGCACGGTTAATCTGCGTCTTGATAGAATCGTGCTGCACCAAGGGCTTGACCAAGATTGAGCGAATGCCTGCACGGTGGGCTGCTCGAATATCGGTCATCAGCTGGTCACCGACCATAACCACTTCACTTTTCTCATAGTGAAATTCCTTCATGGCACGGTCAATCCCAAATGTGAAGGGCTTCAAGGCCCAGTAGACGTAATCAATCCCAAATTTTTCAACTGCTCGTTGAACTCGTTTTTTGGTGTTATTTGAGACCACGATAATGCGAATGCCCGCGTCCCGAAGGTCATGTAGCCATTGCTTCATTTCTGGCGTCCCGTCAGGGTTGTTCCAAGCTATGAGGGTATTGTCCAAATCGACCAAAACAGCCTTGATTCCCTGCGCCTGCAGGCTTGGGACTGTCAGATCATAGACTGCTTCCACAGCAAAATCTGGCATGTAATTTTCAATCGCCATTCTGGCTCCTTTTCTTAACTTTTTTTCGCAATTTTCCTTAGTAATAATGACAGGATAATCCACAAACCTGCACTGGCCAAGCTGATGTAGAGCCAAGCATGGGGCTCATCTGTTAAAGGTAGGGGAACATTCATTCCGAAAAAGCCTGTCACGACTGCCAAAACGGCTAGCAAGACTGAAATGATGGTCAAGGTTGTCAAATTATCATTCAGATTATTGTTTAGGATGTTGTTGTAAGATGCTGATAGTTGTTGGAGAACTTGAGAAATCAAGTCTGTCATGGACACCAGCTGATGAGCTTCAATCATGGCATCATCAAACTGCTCTCTCTCAATTTCGTTAAAACTGCGATAAAGGGCATGCCCTTGAATATGCTCCAGCAACATGCGATTTTGCTTGGCAGCCGCAGTAAGATAAACCATACCGGTCTCCAAGTCGGAAAGGGCAAAAAGGTTTTTCTTAGTCGTCCGCTGCCGCAAGAGACCATTAACCTCATCCTTACTCTTGTCCATCTGCTCGATGACAGGGTAGTAGGCATTGCTGATGATTTCCAGACTGGCAAAGAGAAACTTGTAAATCGAAAGCGTGTCATGACTGTCCAGATAACGAGTCATCTGTTCAATGACATAAGCGTTCTTGGTATTACTAATGGTAATCAGGCGACGATGTTCCACGATAAAGGTCATAGGAAAGGCTTCGTAGTATTCCTTGTCCTTTTTCAAGTTCAAGACATTGTAGATAAAGGTCACAGTCCCATTTTCACGGTGATAATCCATGTGGGCACGCTCATTCCTATCCAGTGCGTACTCAATGGTTTCCTTGTCCAAACCGTAGATTTCAGAAAGGTCTTCTAGTTTTTTCAACTTGTCCAAATCTAGGTCAATCCAGGTACAGCCATTGCCCAACCGTTTTTCTAAAAACATCTTCTCTCCTTTACCAAACTCTTTCTATTGTACCATAAATCTGCTAAAATTTCAGGCCTGGTCTGTCCGAGAGAAATTGCTGACGACGGTGATATTCCGATTGGGAACGAAGTGCAGAACCTGGTCTTCTCCTCTGAGTTGCGTTGTCCGAATACCGACGCTGACGACCTTGCCCGATACAGTAATAGGACCATTTGTCAAAACGACCTCATCTCCCACATCCAGTTGATGTTCAAAGAGGATGAAAAATCCATTGATGACATCAGACAGAAAACCTTGGGCCCCCATCCCAATAGCCACCCCAGCAATCCCAGCTCCAGCAAGCAAACTAGAAACTGGCAAACCTAAAATCGACAAAATGCAGTAAAGTAAAAAGAAATAAAGAGTATAATTAAACACATTTTCTAACAGACGTGAGATGGTTTTCTGACGCCCAACATCGTGGCGAGACATTTTTAGAGAAGGTTTGACAATTCTCTGCACCATGGTATGAAGCAGTTTCTTAGCTATATAAAAGAGCAAAAACAGGAATAAAAGAGAAAGTAGCTTGGTCAAGATATTCTCGATAATCGCTGTTAGATCAAGCTTATTGAGGTAGGTTTGAATAAATTCTTGCATAGAAAACTCCTTTCATTTATTATACCATACTTTCATAAAGTGTCATTCTCCATAAATATTCAAAAATAATTTCAAAAATAGACAGAAAATTCTTGATTTTGGTTCATATTTATACTATAATCATAAACATTACACAACAAAGGAGATTGTTATGAAAAAAATCATTCATGCTTGGAATAAGGCAAGCCTGATCAAACGTATCTTGATTGGCATGCTTATTGGAGGAACTCTAGGACTGACACTTCCTAACATTTCAGGAATTGGCCTGCTCGGAGATCTCTTTGTTGGTGGCCTCAAAGCCATCGCACCGATTCTGGTCTTTGCCCTCGTTGCCAATGCCCTTTCCCAACATCAAAAAGGACAAGATAGCAATATGAAAACGGTTATCTTCCTTTACTTGGTAGGAACCTTTGCCGCTGCCCTTATCGCTGTACTAGCAAGTTTCATCGTCCCTGTTGAAATTACCCTAAATAGTGCTAATACCGATATTGCTCCACCAGATGGGATTGGACAGGTCCTCAGCAACCTCTTGCTCAAATTGGTTGACAATCCAGTCAATGCCCTTGTCACAGCCAACTACATTGGTATCCTATCATGGGCAGTTGTTTTCGGGATTGCCATGAGAGAGGCCAGCAAAAATAGTAAAGAATTGCTCAAAACTATGGCTGATGTGACTTCTAAAATTGTCGAATGGATCATCAACCTAGCTCCATTTGGGATCTTAGGACTCGTATTTAAAACCATCTCTGATAAGGGAATCGGAAGCCTAGCCAACTATGGAATCTTGCTTGCCCTCTTGGTGACAACTATGTTCTTTGTGGCTCTAGTAGTCAATCCATTGATTGCCTTCCTCTTTATGAAGAGCAACCCTTATCCCCTCGTTTGGAAATGTTTGCGTGTCAGCGGTGTGACAGCCTTCTTCACTCGTAGTTCTGCGGCTAACATTCCTGTCAACATGAAGCTCTGTCACGATCTTGGACTGGATCCAGATACCTATTCTGTTTCTATCCCACTTGGTTCTACTATCAACATGGCCGGGGCAGCAATTACTATTAACGTTTTGACTCTTGCTGCAGTAAATACTCTTGGAATCCCTGTTGACTTTGCAACAGCCTTTGTCCTCAGTGTGGTAGCAGCTATCTCAGCCTGTGGTGCTTCTGGTATTGCCGGAGGTTCCCTCCTTCTTATCCCAGTTGCTTGTAGCCTTTTCGGTATTTCTAACGATATTGCCATGCAAGTTGTCGGAGTTGGATTTGTCATCGGGGTCATCCAAGACTCATGTGAAACAGCCCTCAACTCTTCTACAGACGTTCTCTTTACTGCCGTTGCCGAATATGCAGCAGCCCGTAAAAAATAATCCATAAAGACAAGCCTGCTCAGGTCTTGTCTTTTCCGCTTTTATTCTAACTTATTAGGAAATTCTTATGTCTATTAGCCAACGTACGACCAAGCTCATCTTAGCCACCTGTCTTGCCTGTCTTCTTGCTTATTTTCTCAATCTTTCCTCAGCAGTTTCGGCTGGAATTATCGCTCTCTTGAGCCTATCTGATACCCGTAGAAGTACCTTAAAACTGGCCCGCAATCGTCTTTTTTCTATGCTTCTAGCTCTGGCTATTGGAGTTTTAGCTTTTCACTTGAGCGGATTTCATATCTGGAGCCTTGGCCTCTATCTTGCCCTCTACGTGCCTCTAGCCTACAAGATGGGCTGGGAAATTGGCATCACACCAAGCACTGTTTTGGTCAGCCATCTCTTGGTACAAGAATCAACCTCTCCAGACCTTCTAGTCAATGAATTCCTTCTCTTTGCTATCGGTACAGGGTTTGCCCTGCTTGTCAATCTCTACATGCCTTCACGAGAAGAGAAAATCCAGCACTACCACACGCTAGTCGAAGAAAAGTTAAAAGATATCCTCCAACGCTTCAAATACTACTTATCCAGAGGGGACGGCCGCAACCGAGCACAGCTGGTGGAAGAATTAGACACCCTTTTGGAAGAAGCCCTCAGACTGGTCTATTTGGATCACTCTGACCACCTCTTTCACCAGACCGACTACCATATCCACTACTTTGAGATGAGACAAGGCCAAAGTCGTATCCTGCGAAACATGGCCCAGCAAATCAACACCTGTCACCTAGCTGCCAGTGAGAGCCTGATTTTGGCCCAACTCTTTTCAAAAATTGCAGGCCAACTGAGCCAGACCAATCCTGCTTCTGATTTGCTAGATGAAATTGAACGCTATCTAGAAGTCTTCCGAAACCGCAGTCTACCCAAGACAAGAGAAGAATTTGAAACCCGTGCCACACTTCTTCAACTCCTACGCGAAGCCAAAACCTTCATCCAAGTAAAAGTTGATTTTTACAAAAAATATGGACAGTAATACTCTTCGAAAATCTCTTCAAACTACGTCAGCGTCGCCTTACCGTGTAGATGTTACTGACTTCGTCAGTTCTATCCACAACCTCAAAACGGTGTTTTGAGCTGACTTCGTCAGTTCTATCTGCAACCTCAAAACGGTGTTTTTGGCAGCCTACGGCTAGTTTCCTAGTTTGCTCTTTGATTTTCATTAAGTATAAAAAAGAAAACTTCAGACCAATCACAAAAAGTGAATATCTGAAGTTTTCTTTTATTTGTAAGTTAGTACCATAAAGGTTAGTAATAGGACGAATAAGGCCAAACTCACCAATAAAGTGAGAACCTTTACCAAGGTGTTGCTCTGCCAGTAGCTTGGTTTACCAATATTACTAGTGGCATCCATGGAAAAGAGTTGATTTTGACGGGGTTGGATGGTCACCAATACAATCAAAGCAATAGATAGGATAATAGCCAAAACAATTAGTATTTCAATCATAGGCCTACCTCAAAATTCCCAACAAAGTAAAGAGCAAACCAATCAGAATCATCAAACCCAGTAAGAGTGAAAAAGTCTTACTAATCTTTTCCCCTCGGGTTTCTTTTTCCTTCTTGATGGGTTTTTGTTTCAACTCTTCCATGCGACCTTCAACGTCTTTGTAAAATAAATCTTCCTCTGACATGTTAGCCTCCTAAAACAGTTTGCATGGTTTCCTGATATCGCAACAAGTCAACATAATTTGCATGTTGGCCTTGTTTTCCAAGTGCCTGACGCATTTGTTCAACATCTGAAAGGGCCAATTTAATATTCTCAACCAAAGCAGTAACTTCACTACTTTCAAATAGATGGTCTGGAGCGATATAGAGTCTATTGTGCACTGTCTGATGAAATCCAAGAATCAAGAGATTATGCTCAAAGGCCTGACGCACTGCCTGTAGCAACTCATTACTGTGATTTATATCCAAGTAAATATCCGACAATTGATACAGTTCCTGAATCTTCTGTGGACTAGCGTTCTGATAAAGGACCACATTAGGATAGCGAAGCATATCTAAGAGCTTAGAAGACATCTCTGTCACCGCTGCAATACGGAAGGTAACATCAGGCAAGGCTTCTACAATCGCTTCTACTTGCTCAATCTGATCTGAATTAGTCAAGATTAAGGCATCTCGTCTTAGGAAATTATCACGTTTGAACTGGTAATGGTAACCCAAGTGCACAAACTGAGCATGGTACTTCTCGTCAGTCAATTCTAAAGCGCGCTCATAAGTCGCCTTATTGGGAATGATGATCTTCTTAGTACGCACATCATCATTTTCCAAAATCAACTGCATATTTCCTGGAATGGCATCATAGAGAGGTTCCTGCCAAACCAAGATATCTGAGCCAGACTTATCTGGATGATGGAAGGAAACCAAGAAAGGAGTCGCTAGAGTATTAAAGATAAGCTGACTTGTATCTATTTCCAAATCTTGCAAAAAGAAGGTGATAAATTCAACCTTATTTGCAAAGTAACGCATGGGCTGACCAGGCAAAGTCAATAAGATATCATCCGTCACATAGTTTTCCAACAAGACTTCCTTACCATTGACATCTTGGTACACTGTCATAATCGGCTCACTATCTGCGCTATAGGTCGTTGTAGCAAAACAAGCTCCGAAGCGATTATAGTGGTCAACCTGACGTACTCGACCTTCTAGGTCTTTCCAATCTACTTGTTTAACCAAGCGAGCCTGCATTCCATCAGCATAATGAATGACAGCCCTCTCCTGTAATAAATCATTAATAGTAGCTGAACTATTATTCCCCATAATTTCCCAAAAATCTGGAACGGGAACTTGGTTAAAATAGAGAGGTTTTCCATCCTCGTAACCTAGATAATAGGTAAAAGGAGAAACCAGACCATCAGGCAGAAAACCGTCTGCATCGATGACTACTCCAAGTTGAGACAGTCCAGTAGCCACTAGACTTTCATGTAAATCTCGACTTTCCTGACTATAACGATCATAAAGTTCAATCATGGAGCACCTCCTCTACTGTTTTCTTCCACTTCTCTAAAATTTCTTTGGTTAAGAAGCCTTCTGCAATCTGGTAAGAATGAGCACGCATAGCTTCCAAACGATTTTCTTGATACAGTTGACAAATCTTAGCCGCAAAAGCTTGCCTGATTTGGTCTTCCACATGGTCAGATGAACTTGGAATCAAATAGCCGTTTTTTCCCTCTTCAATAAAGGTCTGATTACCATAGGGCACATCAAAACCGATTAGGGGTAGACCTGAACCAACTGCTTCCATTAAAGTTAAACCAAATCCTTCACTAGTTGAGGCAGTTAAATAAACTTCATATTGACTATAGATATCCGTCAAATTCGCATGCCCCTTGAGCTGGATATAGCCCTCAGCCTGATGAGTTGCAATAATCTCTCGAAGAAGAGAATCTTCTCCACCGCTACCATAAATATCAAAGGTTAATTCAGGTATTTCCTTATGTGCCTCAATCACAGCCTTGACCAACCAGTCAATGTGTTTTTCTTTGGCAAGACGTGAAGCCGTAATCAATGAAAAGGACTTACGTCCCTGACTTGACTCTGTCAAGGAATCAATACTACCAACAGGAATAGTAACAATCTTTGGACGATGCTGAGTATATTTGGCAAATTGCTCTTCTAACACTTCTCTCTGTCTATCAGTTGAAACAATAAATAAATCTACCTTATCCGCATTAGTAAACTGGTAGTCATAATAGTTATTCCAAAGAATATAATCATCATTTGTCACATTTTCACTATAATGCTCCGCATGAACAACCACTGCAAGATGCGCTTCCTGCGTCTCTTCAAAAATAACTTGACCTATACCCGTTTCCCTATCGAGGATAACAAAGTCATCCTTATTTATCTTAAGAGACTGTAAAAAGTAACGTATAAAGGATGGTTTCCCATAAAAAATCTTATCCTTGAAACGATAAACTTCTTCCTTCCCTTGATTCATCATGATATCATAGACAGGAGTCCCATCTTCATTGTAGAAGGTCCGTTGATATAGGACTGCAACATTATCCTTGGGAGCAAAGTATTCGGTACAATAACGCGTATAAGAAAAGTAATCCTTTCGAATCAATTTTCCCTTAAAGACATACTCGGCATGTTGAACCAAGTCCTTGTTCTCATCCACCAAATAACAGGTGACAAATTTATCTTGGTCAGAAAAGAAGACACGTAAAACCTTGCCATTCTTTTCTCTACGACTTTCAACACCACTAAAATAAGTCAAAACATCATCCACTGTCACGCTAGTAGGTGCAATCTTGATATCTGTGAAATGATTATAAAGCCAGATAACTTGATCATCATCAAAACCAATATTGGCTGTTAAGTGCTGAATATTATCTGCCAAAATCATATCTGTAAAGATAAACTTAGAGGGAAGATTTAAATTCCTAAAAATACCAGCACGATAGGCCTGAGCGTATTCAACACCACTACTAGCCCATCCAATTCCTAAATTTATATTGTAAATTGTCATATATTCCTCTTTTTATGGGAAATGAGTCATAATCTCTCCCTTAGGAGTAACTTCAACCAAGCCCATCAGGAGATTACGAACCATATCCGCACGAATTTGTTCTTTCATGGTTTCAAAGCCTGCATAGGCCTCTTGATAGTATTCTACAATCGGATTTTTCTGAGCAGCAGGCTGATATCCTATCGCCATAGTCAATTGCTGAAGGTAGTCTACCTGTTCTACCCAATTATCATCAATAGCCTTGAGCAAAGAAAGTCGTAAAAACTGCTCATACAAGTCATGTTGATCAAGTAATTCTTTCTTTTCTGAAAGTTCTTTATCAATCACCTGCTTCATAAAGCTGCGAACTGCAGTCTTGTCAGTCACATCTATATGATCTGGAATTTCTTTAACATGGAAACTAATATTGGTAACTAGAAAATGGAAGAGCAACTCTCGGCTTTCATAATTTGAAGCAGTCACTTGATCTATATAACTAGTAATAATTCCCTCAACAACATCCTCTAAGTCACGAGAGCCATCTATTAGACGATCTCGTTCCTTATAAACCATATCCCGCTGGATATTCATACTCTCGGCATACTCTAGAGTCTGACGACGCGCTGAACGTCCAGCGCTATCGCTTGCATTTTGAGCCTTTTCAACTAATTTACGATACTTGCGACCTTTCAGTATTTCAGGCTGCGCCATATCTTGAACTTGATAGTCTCTATACTTTTTATGCACCCAAGATGGACCAAATTTCTTAATAACATCATCCTCTAAGGATACAAAAAACTTACTCATACCAGGATCTCCCTGACGTCCAGAACGTCCACGAATTTGTAGGTCAATCCGTTGACTTTCCATCCGTTCCGTTCCAATGACAATCAAGCCCCCGAGTTCTGCGACTCCCTTACCAAGCTTGATATCCGTACCCCGTCCTGCCATAGAGGTAGCCACTGTCACAGCCCCCATCTGACCTGACTCTGAGATAATCTGTGCCTCACGCGCAGCATTATTAGCATTTAGGACATTATGGGCAATTCCTTCACGTAATAAAAGAGATGAGTAAAGATGGGACATTTCCACAGAACCAACAAAGACCAATAGGGGATTCCCTTTACGATGGTATTCTTTGATATACTCCAAAGAAGCATACACTTTTTCAGGTAAAGTAACATAGAGATTGTCTGGATAATCAATCCGTTGTTTAGGACGATTAGTTGGAATACGAATAACTGCCATATTATAAGTCTCAATAAACTCTTTTTCTGCCACCTTACCTGTACCCGTCATTCCAGAGACTTTTTTAAACATCTTAAAGAGACTCTGATAGGTGATAGAAGCCATGGCTCTCGTTTCTGGAGATAATTTAACATGCTCCTTCGCCTCAATCGCCTGATGAAGTCCTCCCTGCAGTTTTGTCATTTCCATTAGACGCCCTGTCCCTTTATCGACTAGCACCATTTCATCCCCTCGAACGATATAGTCCTTATCTTTTGTATAAAGTTTATGGGCTCGTATTGCATAGACTAAGTGCCGAGCAAATACTGCATGTTCTTCCTTATAAAAATGATCTATTCCTAGAAAACTTTCAGCAGCTTTGGCACCCTTAGTAGTCAACCAAACCTCATCTTTTTCCTCTTTAAAAATATAGTCTTCTCCCTCAACCAAAGTCGTTACTAGGGTGTCAATAATACCATAATGATTTGACTGAACACGAGGAGCACCGGCAACAATCAGAGGAGTTTGAGCACTATCAAGTAAAATATCATCTATTTCATCAATAATAGCATAATCAAAAGGACGTAAAAATTTCCCTTCCTCATTTGCAGCGAGATTATCATTTAAATAATCAAAACCTAGAGTACCATTTGTCGTATAAATAACATCTGACTTATAGATTTCTTTTTTTTCTTCTGGTGTTAATTCTTCATTAGATTCTTCAGTAAAGGGAATACCAATGGATAAGCCTAAAAAACGATAAACCTGCCCCATTTCTTCAGCATCACGCTTAGCAAGATACTCATTTGTTGTAATAACCATCGTTCCCTTACCTGTTAAGGCATTAAGATAAACAGGCATAGTAGCTGTCAAGGTTTTCCCCTCACCTGTATTCATCTCCGCTACATTACCTTGATGAATAACAATTCCTCCCATGACCTGTACATCATAGGGGAACATTCCTAACACTCGTTTATCTGCTTCGCGTACTACTGCAAATGCCTCAACCAACAGATCATCCACCGTTTCTCCTTTAGCAAGACGTTGTCGAAACTCCACTGTTTTTGCCGCTAATTTTTGATCAGATAGAGACTCCATTTCCCCTTTTAGGGCATTAATCTTTTTTAAAATCCTTTTGACTTTCCTCAACTGGAAATCTTGACCAAAACTTTTAATCATGATTCATCTCCTCGATATAAAAATCATAAAAGTCTAACGACTCAAAACCTGCACTTAAAAGAGAAACTTCATAGGTGTAAGCTTCTTTGGGATAAGTAAATATAAACTGTTTAACTTTTTCTACCTTTTCTTCAATTACAGACCCGTATCGGTCAAAAAATCTAATTTTTATATATAATCCTTGTTCGGGTTGACAATTGAAATTCATACTTATTTGATAATCCTGTCCCCTTTTTAATAAAGGCAGACTAACTTGTGTTCTAGATCCTTGATAGTTTAAACTAGAAGACCAACTCCTCAAAATTTCTCCAGATGTTACCAAAGGATTATAGAGGCTGACATGATCTTTACTGTGATAGAATACTTGAGTACCATACATAAATGTTCCCCCAACTTCTCCCCACTCTATTCCTTGTCTTTGTTTGATAATCATTCATCACCTCTCCCAAAATCTGCTTCTAACACCATACGATAAAAGTGCAAAAACCAAGCCACATTGGTATTCGTATCATCATTATGTCGTCCCGCTGTTCCTTTGGAAAGTATTTTCGCTCCTGTATGGCATAAGTGATCAACTAGTTGTTCATAAGCATGACTATCCATATCTTCATCCTTCATATAAGATAGGCCAAAGGTTGTATTTGAAAAATCTGCTTGTTTAAAAACTTTCCAAAAACGTTGATCCAATTCCAACATATGTTTAGAACTAACTCCTCCAGTTTGATGGTGCAGAATATCGAAGGATGTATTAAATACTCCTGGAGCTTCTAACCGTCCACGGCCAGCAATCGTTCCAATATTGGCAAGAGGTTTACCGACAATAATAGCATGGGGTTCAAAGGAGGCACCATAATAAAGAGATGGAAATGTTCCCATAGAAAGACCTGACAAAATCAAATCTTTTTTATCAAATCCTAGATAATCTAGATAGTGAAGAATCGTTTCCTTTACCTTATTTTCTAGCTCATCACTTCCCAAATAAAAGGCACCACCTTCAATACGTGGATCAGAAAACAAGATGAAAGGACATCCAAGATTTTTCATCATGTAATATCCTTCAAAACCTTCCGCAGAACGATACCCTGCAAAATATACATTCAATGGAGGCTTAAAATCTCCAGGATGGAAGAAATAATTAATTTCTTCACGCTTACTATCGTGTAAGATATTTCCCCCCAAGAAAAACTTCCCAAATTGCTTACGAGTCCACCGTCTGTGTAAACTTCCTAATTTAAGAATCCCCTGACCACGTGCTAGAATTGAAATTGCTAAATAACCTTTGGATTCGCCTGGAATGACGAATGCTTTTTCCAAATCAGACTCATTTAGGATTATCTCCTCTGCAATTTCTGAAACTGATCCTTGTCTTATTTTCTTGATGCTAACTTGAAATTCTACCCCATCACTTTTTTCATACTCTAACCACAATTCAATAGGATGTTCTTCCTCTAACATCACATTATAGCTCCAAAAAGCTAGCTGAGAAAATTCTTCCCCAAAATCTCCCTCTAACGTTAAATGTTCAAACCCTTGATAAGAAATCGAACCCTGAAAACTAGGATTAACTTGTAACATGAACGACTGTAGTTTATCTCCATATCCGCCACCAAACAGCGAAGTCGATAAATCTTCCAATAAGGTTTGAGGTTCTGAAAAATCAACGGCTTGAGCACAAGATCTTTTTAGAAATGATGAAATGGTCAAATCTGCCGTTTCAAAATTTTGGTTATATAAAAGAGTATGAGGTTCTATGTTATTCATAAACGGAAGTAAATCTTTCAGATACTGACCGTCCTCTATTAAAACAATATGAAAACTAGTAATCCCATCCATTTTCATCATTTTTCTCAAAGCAAGAGAAGAATTAGGACAAAAATAATACCAATCCATATTATCAGGAATTTCAAAATAATGTTTCCAATTGTAAATTCCAATTTGTAAAATTTTAATATTTTTTGACATCTGTAATTTCCCCTATCCAATTTTGGAGTTTTTCTAAAAACATCTGTCCTGTATGTTCCTTAATCTTTTCTACGGAGTAAATTAAGGATTGATTCCACTCTTTAAGTGTATCCAAATAATAATGGATAGCCACTTGGAGTTCTGATAAATCCGAAATAAGATAACCGTTCTTTAAATGATCCACATAGACTGTTTTGACCTTATTAATTTGAGGGATTCCTGCACTAATTCCAGCAATTTGAGTATAAAGATGTGGAAGGTTACTCAAGTCCACAATTAAACGTACAAACTCCAAAGTTTTAATTAAGTCCAATTCATCATTCATGTTAACAATTTGATATTTCAGACTCTCTATTTTATTATCTTCTAAAGGATTCTCTGAATCCCCATAGCCCCCATCTTTTTCCAATGATTGACTATCGATTCTATCTTGTATCATTTTTTGAATCGAGGATTCAAACTGCTCTAACAATTCTTCATTCGTCGCAAAGGTACCAAATATCAATTCTACATCCTTTGTTTTAGAAACAAAATCTAATACTTGATATATGCCCTCTTCATCAATCCCCTCTTTAAAATCCAGTTGGTAATAAATAAAAGAGGTTTTTCTTGTCTGACTACGCCCCAAACGTAGGCGAGTATCAAAAGGAGACAGATGTTTAAAATATTGTTCATTCTCTGGATATAATTCTTTCAAAATTTGAAGACTATCTTCCCTATCTACCAAGGTGAAATCTACCTTATTAAACGTTGACGATAACATCTTAAAAGTATCTTGAGGATTACGATCAATAAAAAGACTCAAAATCTTATGACTTTCCTCAGGTAGGGTCTCCAAAATCAAATCATTATGAACTTGATGTGCTGGAATAATAAATAAATTATTCTTTTTATAAATCTTATTCAGTTGTTTTTCAAAGAATTCCTCTACTACCTCTCCTATGTGATTGTAACTCAATAATTTGAAACGATAACCAAATATTGGATTAATCTCAATACGTCCACTTTCCTGTAAGTGCTCTCTAAACTGCCAAATCCCCTTAGTATTCAAATAATCTTGATAGTAAGGCATATCATCTTTAAAATAGATCACACTGGATACTAATCCCCTGTCATCCATAATAAATCGTTCGGAACGTTGACCCTCTCTATTAAAATATTGGATATCACTGATAAAGCCTTCAACACCATGTTCTACTTGAGCATAAGGTTTACCCTTTTTTTGTACCAATATAGCAAATGGACTATAGATAAATTCACACTCATTATCCCACTCAATATCTTTAAGATTTAAAACCTGTGAATGTTCAACAGAAAAATCTTGCATGTCATCAAATACAGAATAGGCATCTGTCTCTAAAACACCATGACGATGTAAAAAATAACGAAGATGAGGTTGGTAGGATAAAACCAACAATTGCGAACGTAAGCCCTGCTCCTGTAATAATCTAAGTTGATTGAAGGTATCATCAAATTCAAGTTTAAAAGAAGTACGATACCAAGGAATCAGGTCAAAATGCCATGGTCGCTCACTTCCATACCATGCTGGAATAAAATAATACATAGTCACCTCCTATATAAGCGGTTTGTAAGTTTCGTTTAGTCTTAAAGCCTTTACTTCATCTTTTACATTAAAAATCATCCCATTAAGCATTAAAAACAATCCGGGAATCATAGCAACTCGTAACAGTTTTTCATCATGTAAAACAAGGAGCATTGGTAAACCAGCCATAATTACATTGATAATTCCTCCTACAATGGAAAAACGTAAAACTAAACGATTGATAAAGCGACTAGTCTCCTCGCCTGGATAAACCCCATAAATATATTCACCTGATTTTTTCATTCGATCAGCAATCTGATCTCCACTCATATTCACAAATGCAAAGGCAATACTAAAAAGAAATAAGATAGCAATATATAAATAAATCCACAGTGGTTCTCCCATCTTATATTGGTTAGATAACTCCATATAAATAGGATTTTCTGGGAACAAGGAATGTAAAAGAAGTAATACATAGGTGGGTAAACTCATAAAAGTCATAACATACATATAAGGCATTCCCCCAGCAGGATTTAACATCACTTCAAAATACGAATACCTCTTAAAGCGACTATGTAAACCAACTTTATGTAAGGGTAAACGATATCTTGCTCGATACAAGATTGAAACAATATAGGTAAAGGTAACCCCCATCAAAACTAATAATAAAATACTAGTATAAGAGATCTGGATAACTTTAAAAGTTTCAATCATATCCTGTGGAATATTTAATACCATACTCGATAACAAAATAACCATCGGACCGCCTACACCGTTGATAGCATTGATATCTGACAGCCAAACTAAAAAGAAAGTTCCTGCAATCAGCAAAAGAGTATTCATCAAAATAATCAGAGTTGAAGAAAAGATTGGCTGGACAGGAAGATTTAAGGAAATGGCCAATGACTGTATAATCGCAATAAATAGGGTTATATACATTCTCCTTCTATCTTGGACTTCTATTGAAAGCGATGAAATTCCTAATCGTTTAGAGAAAGATAACATCTGCCATAAAAGCATCGCAGACATCCAAGGAGAAAGGCCTACAGAAAGCAAAGAAAGACTCCTAAGGTTTCCACCTGTAAGAGCTGTAGAAAAAGCTAAATAGGCAGTTGAACCACCTAAAAAATCTCTGCTATTCACATTAACAAAAGGAAGAGTTAGCCTACTTCCCAAGACATAAATAAAAATCAAAAACAGGGTCACTAGACCTTTTTTTACTATTATAGACGAAAAAATGTTTTTCATATCCAATCCTTTGTTTTATTAACTTCTAGAAATCATCTAAATTTCAGCACATAATAAAGGAAATAGCATTCTCAGAATTTCATCCCTCTTTTTTGACTACTGCCTTTTCATTACACTCTATCTAGAAAACTATTTTAAAATAGGGCAACTATAAATATAAATACAGCTTAACATTTTATAGCATGCAAGTTCCGCTCTTCTAATTATATCAAAAAAAGCAGAAAAAATCTGCTTTTGAGTGCCTATAAGATATAAAAGGCCTATCAATATCTTCATCACTTTATTCAATGCCAAGCGTAAAATTACATTATTTTTTGACTATACTATATCTCATTAAAAGCTAGTAGGCTGTGTTATATATAAGTCAAGAAAATAGATTGTTTAATCACTTAATAAATATAGAAGTTCTGCATAGCGTTTAAAGATATCCGTATTTTGGAGTCCTGCTTCTTTTGCCTGATTGTAACGCATTTTTAAATTCGTTAGCACATTCTCTCTTTCATCCGCTACATTCCATCCTTTAACAGCATAAACCGCCATTCGTTCCATCAAACATTCTAAAACATCAACCAACAACTTTTCAGTTATTCTACTACTAATACTATCCACTCCAACTCTATAATTATAAAGAGCCTTATGGATATATGTCAAACGGCTAGACTCTGCAAAAAGACGATAATTAGTACGAGTATCTTCAATCGTTTTCCCTTTAGGAAAAGAAATCGTATCAAACAATCTACGCGCAAACAGAATTCCCCAACTTGTTTTAAAGGATAAATCCTTACGTTCTAATAAGGGGAGTTGCTGGATGACTTCCTCTCCACTATAATGAGTCTCATAATAATCCTCAAAAACATGAATCAAATAAACATTGCGTTCTTGGTGAAATTCTTGATAATTCGATACAACTACTTCTGCATCATTAAACAAGGCCGCTCGGTACATATCCTCTACATAAGTCGGCTCTATCCAGTCATCTGAATCAACAAAGGATAAAAATTCCCCTTTCGCGCAATACCAGCATTTCGAGCGTCCGACAAGCCACCATTTTCCTTTTCAATATAACGAAAACGACTATCCTTCGCAACAAACTCCTGACATATCGCACCAGAACCATCTGGTGAACCATCGTTAACCAACAGAACTTCTATATTTGAATAAGTTTGTTTAGCAATGCTATTCAAACAGCTCCATAGATAATTCTCAACATTATAAATTGGAACGACTAGACTGATTAACGGTTGTGGATAAGTGATCTTATTTTCTAAATCTGCTACCCTAGTTTCATACACCTTAATGTCTTTTGAATCTGGAAAACGGTCTTTCCAATAGGATAGTATATGCTTTATCCTTTCCAAATAATAATAATTAGGAATGCTTAATTCATTTATAAAATCTAACATATTCCAATGTACTTTTATGTCGCAAAGAGCAGATGTTTCCGATGGATGATGAGTCGCATTCTGACCATGTTGTACATATATATACGTCACTTCATCTATATAAACAACACTTTCCGCTCGCAAATATAATTTAAAAAAGTAATCTAAATCTTCACTCTGTTGCAGTTTTTCATCCAAAAATAAATTTTCTGTTAGCGATTTTTTAAATAACTTTGCAGCAATACAAGCAAAATCATGAGTTAAGTAATTTAATTTCGGAAACAGCTCTAAAAATGGACGTATTTGCTTTTTTTTAATACAAAGATCATCTAGATTTTGATTGGAATATACAGGAAAATAAAACAAACCATCTTCCGTATTAAAAGATTTATGCTTTGAAATAGCTATATCAGTATTATTTTCTTTTAAACCTTTAAAAAGAGCTTCTAGATGATTTGACTCCACCCAATCGTCTGAATCAATAAAAGTAATATAAGCTCCCTCAGAACGTTCAAGTCCTAGATTACGAGCAGAAGATACTCCTCCATTTTCCTTTTCAATATAACGAAAACGACTATCACGTTCTGCATATTCCTGACAAATCATTCCCGATGAATCTGTTGAACCATCGTTTACAAGTAACACTTCAAAATTGGTATGACTCTGATTGATAATACTATCTAAACACTGACGTAAATACTTCTCTGTATTATAAACTGGAACGATAATACTGATTAATTCTTGATTTAGCTGGCTCTCACTCATTCTCTACTTACTCCTATTCCAATAAATATAGAAGTTCTGCATAGCGTTTAAAGATATCCGTATTTTGAAGTCCTGCTTCTTTTGCCTGATTGTAACGCATTTTTAAATTCGTTAGCACATTCTCTCTTTCATCCGCTACATTCCAGCCTTTAACAGCATAAACTGCCATTCGTTCCATCAAACATTCTAAAACATCAACCAACAACTTTTCAGTTATTCTACTACTAATACTATCCACTCCAACTCTATAATTATAAAGAGCCTTATGGATATATGTCAAACGGCTAGACTCTGCAAAAAGACGATAATTAGTACGAGTATCTTCAATCGTTTTCCCTTTAGGAAAAGAAATCGTATCAAACAATCTACGCGCAAACAGAATTCCCCAACTTGTTGTAAAAGAAAAATCTTTACGTTCTAATAAGGGGAGTTGCTGGATGACTTCCTCTCCACTATAATGAGTCTCATAATAATCCTCAAAAACATGAATCAAATAAACATTGCGTTCTTGGTGAAATTCTTGATAATTCGATACAACTACTTCTGCATCATTAAACAAGGCCGCTCGGTACATATCCTCTACATAAGTCGGCTCTATCCAGTCATCTGAATCAACAAAGGATATAAATTCTCCTTGTGCTCGCGCAATACCAGCATTTCGAGCGTCCGACAAGCCACCATTTTCCTTTTCAATATAACGAAAACGACTATCCTTCGCAACAAACTCCTGACATATCGCACCAGAACCATCTGGTGAACCATCGTTAACCAATAGAACTTCTATATTTGAATAAGTTTGTTTAACAATGCTATTCAAACAGCTCCATAGATAATTCTCAACATTATAAATTGGAACGACTAGACTAATTAATGGTTGTGGATAAGTGACCCTTTCTCTAGCCTCTGACACAAATGATTCATATTCTCTGATTGCTTTCGATGTTGGAAAACCAACTATTCTACTTGCTACTAAGTTTTTTAGTCTTCTAAAATATTGAAAAGTTGGAATTCCCATCTTTTCAATTTGTTGAAACATTCTTTTGAAGATTTCCAACTCATGCAATGCTTTTAACTCATTAAAATTCTGTGATGTGCTAGCATCGTGTGTTCTGTAGATATAGGTATAATCTCTCACATATACAACTGACTCAACTTCAAGATATAAATGAAAGAAGAAATTCAAGTCTTCTGCATAGCTTACTTGTTCATCAAACAAAAGATTTCCAATGATTTTTCTTTTTATTAATTTAGATGAAATAGAGTAAAAACTATGGTCTAGCTCTCCCAACTTTGGAAGGATTTCTAAAAAAGAATCTCTACTTCTTGTCCCAATATTAAGAAATTCATCGTTCTCTTTTGAATAACTTCTCAAATAAAATACACCATCTTGAGCAAATCGTTTATAAGTAGAAATTGCTACATCTGTATCATTTTCTTTAAGAGCAGTATAAAGCACCTCTAGATAGTTAAATTCTATCCAATCGTCTGAATCAATAAAAGTAATGTACGCCCCCCCCGAACGTTCAAGTCCTAGGTTACGGGCAGAAGATACTCCACCATTTTCCTTTTCAATATAACGAAAACGACTATCACGCTCTGCATATTCCTGACAAATCATGCCCGATGAATCTGTTGAACCGTCGTTTATGAGTAACACTTCAAAATTAGTATAACTTTGATTAATAATACTATCTAAACACTCATGTAAATACTTCTCTGTATTATAAATCGGAACGATAATACTGATTAATTCATTATTCATCTTTCTTCTCCAGTTCTAGCTGATTGATAATACTTTCTAAATCAAGACGATCAATCTTACTTTTCAATTTTTCCCTCTCCTCTTCATATCCATAGACTTCCAATTCTGATAATCTTCTTTTCAACACATAGTCATACATTCTATATGTTTTTACAATATCAATCCCATCCATATCTTTGGTTTCACGAATTCGTTCTTCCAAAGCATCAATATAATCCATATGTGATAAATTAAAACTTTTAGATAAACCATTAGGATTGTAGCGATACACATAAACAGTCTGATTACTTACAGCTATCTTTTCCGCTTTTAAATAAAGTTTCCAAGTTGTGAATTGATCTTCTGCGTATTTTCCATAAGGATAACGAATACCATCAAATAAACTAAGCTTATACAATTTTCCCCAAGCAGTGGAAAAACGTAAAAAATTCACATCTACCATATCATCCAGTTGTTGAACCGCGTCAATATTATCAATAAAAGTAATAGGTAGTTTAGGAATGTAGTGTTGCGTGAAAAATTGAAAATAAGGTTCTTCAAAATAGCAAAAGAAACCTACTACTAAGTCTGATTCCCCAAGCAGGCTAGTTGCATACAACTTTTCCAGAGCTTGCTCCATCAAAAAATCATCTGAATCAACAAAGGTTACATACTCTCCTCTAGCTCTGTCTAAAGCATAATTTCGCGCATCTGACAATCCTCCGTTTTCCTTCACAAAATAACGAATACGATTATCACGTTCCGCATACTCCCGACAAATCTCATCAGAAGCATCTGTCGAACCATCATTTATCAATAAGACTTCAATCTCTTGGTAAGTCTGATTCAAAATACTATCTATACATTGTCGTAAATATTGTTCAACATTGTATACAGGTACAATTACACTAATTAAAGGATATTTCTTCATGTTATCTTCCTAATACTTATCAACTAAATAAGCTTCTTATTTTTTCAACCATCTTTTCAGGTTCGTCCTTTTTGCAAACATAGCTTGCTTTTCCTGCAGTATGATCTGTACTATCAAATGTCAATATTGGTTTCCCAAGATTGTTGACTTTTTCTATAATATTATCAACTTCTGCTTCATAATTAATATCCAAATAAAAATCAATTTCTTCTACTACTTTTATCAAATTCATTGGATTATAAGCTGGAAAGATTCTTACATTTAAATATCTTTGCAAATCTACAATTTCAGATGCAAATTCTGTTGGAGCTAAAATAGAGAAATGAACATATGGCAATTCCCTTATTAGATACTCTAACTGTTCCATACGACAAGTATTTGTAAAAATGGCTGTATGATAGAGAGGGGAATCAATAAGAGAATCCAAACCTTTTTCAAAATTCATCTTCCTCATAACAATATCAGACCATTCCAAACCATGATAGAACCACCATTCATTTCTAAAGCGGTTTAAATTGATACCATACCATGGTTTTTCGCCAGTATAATGAATAATTCTAGCTTCTTTCTCCGCAACTAGAGAATCCTGATACCATGAAGCAATCTGATAGTTTCTTGCGACAGTATCCATACCTACCATGAAATTATATTTTTGAGGTAATTTTTTCCACCGTTTCTGAAATAAAACATTTAAAATACCTTGATCTCCAAAACTACTCTCATGAAATTGATTTGTTAGTTCAAACAACTTTTCAGTGACTCCTTCTGCTCTCCAAGCATCAACATCAATCAACATCACGCCAGCATTAAAATAATCACTTGTCAGATCATCTTCTACAGCAGCCATCGGGAAATCACTTAAATCTTCTGAAAACAAAGCATCCAAGCTCCCTCTCACGATAACATCTGAATCTAAATAGATAGCCCTATTCTCTTCAACAAATTGTGGAATAAAATAACGAAAGAACGTTGCATAACTTAAATGAGAAAGCGGTAAATGATAGTTTTTCAGGCTGTGACTGCTAATTTTCACATTCACAATTTCTGAAGATAAGGGTTCCAACCGTTTTGTCATTAATTGAAACCATTCTGAAGGCATGTCATCATTAAATACATAAAACTTCACATTTCGATTATGGGCACATACTGACTTGATTGTTGTTTCAATCTTATCACGATACCCACTATCTGCCCCCAGAACAACGACTTTTTTATTCATCTTAACAATCTCTTTCTTTTTATTGTATGATATTAATGGAAATATATTTAAAACGCACCCATTATTGAATTTATACGTCTACAGTAATCTGACCTTAGCTTAAAAAGTTCAAAAAATAGATTACTTCAATAAGTTTAACCATTTTTCTGCAATGACCTCATCCAAATAAGAGGTTGCAATTCGATATGAATGCTGCGATACTTCATTTTGATTCAAATCAAAAAACTCCAATACGGCCTTCGTCATTCTTTCAATACTTTCTTCTCTATCTTGACCTTCAGAATAGGGAACTAAATAACCATTCTTCCCATTATGAATAAAGGTAGGTGCTCCATAGGGAACATCTAAACCTACTAATCCCATACCAGAAGCCACCCCTTCAAGTAAGGTTAGCCCCAAGGTTTCCCAAGAAGAAGTTGATAGATAGAGCTGGTGTTTTTTATACTCTTCTTTTAAATTTTGATATCCACGTAACCTGATATATTCTTCAGCATTTAGCTCTGAAATCAGTTGGTTCAATTTATGATAATCTTCCCCTTGACCATAGATATCCAAAGTAAATTCTGGTATTTTCTCTTTGACCTTCGCTCCTACCTTAATCGCTATATCGACTTGTTTGCGATAGTTTAAGCGAGCAGCAAGCATAGCCGAATAAGGAACCATCGTCTCTACATTGCTCTCGATACTTTCGATACTAGCAGCTGGTATCACACAAATCGGACAGCTAGGTAAGCCCATCTCTCTTAGATAGTTCTCCAAGTCTGTTTTTTGTGCTTCTGTTGAAACAAGCATAAAATCAAAGGAGGTCGCATGTTGGAATAAATAATGATATTCATTATTCATCGCACCCGTTTTATATTGATGAAGAGAATGAAGAAAAACTCCTATTTTTGCATGATTAGCATATTCTAAAATTGCCTGTGAAAAGGAAAATCTAGAGACCCTGTCCATAAGGACGACATCAGCAGAAGAAAGGGACAAGGATTGGATAAAATATTGCATCAAGTCATATTCGCCTTCAAGCCATTCTGAACCAAATCGATATCGTGTTTTTCCTAACGATTGGAAACCTTCATAGACCACTTCACTTTCGGAATTATAGAAGCACCTTTTGCTCCACTGATAAGTCCCTTGGTCAAACCACTCTCTACATATCAAATGAGAAGTATAATGATCTCTCTGATAGAGTGTATCTTGATAAAAATGATCAACCTGATAAACTATTCCATCCTCACATTTCAGAAATAGCTTATGATCTTCAGATATTTGATAAACGATTTGATGCTGGTATCTCTCAATTATCGGACTATTCTCTAGGTTCAGTCTACTAATCATCTCTTCACTAGTGATAGTTGATTTTACACCTTTTTCTCCAGCTAAGTAAAAGGGAGCAATCATCATTTTATCTAGAGGAATCCCAATATGTTGAAAATAAAGAAAATCTTCTCTTGGAGGAATGACAGAAAATATGTAACGAACATCTAGATTCGTCTTTTTAAAGATCCGAGCACGATTGGCCTGAGAACGATCTACACCATTTGGTTCGTACCCTACTAATAAGTCGAATAGATAAACTGTCACTTAATTTTCCACCTTTCGAAAAGCTCTATTATAATCTTCTTTAGTAGAAGATTGAATCCATTTCCATTGCTTTTGCAAAGCCAAATGATACATTTCCTCTGAAACAACAACCTTTTTGATAGCATCAATCAAATCAGTCGCAGCTTGACTTGAAGCTAGATGCTCAGGACAGATAAAACCTCTCCTATGCTGAGTCTCCTTAAAAGCAAATAAAAGCAAACCTTTTTCCAAAGATTCTTCCACGGCATTCAATATTTCTATACTATGATTAATGTCTAAATACAAACTACACTGTTCTAGCAAACTTTCATATTCTGCCTGGCTAATTCCTGGATGTAAATAGACATTTTCACGTAGTCCAAGATCCAATAATCTAGGACCCATATTCGTAAGAGCAGCGATATGAAAATCAACCATCGGCAACTTATCAATAACTTCCTCGATTTTTTCAATTTCTTGTGTGTGAGTCATGATGAGCGCTCGATGGTGATTTCCATTCATTTTTGAAGGATACAAGGGACTGATATGATGAATTTTATCGTTTGGAGTAAGAGTCTCAAATACTGAATAATGATAAATATAGAGTCTATCTACTCTTGATAGATAGTCTTCTACTTCTTGGATTTGAATCGGTTCTTTAGAAGAATAAACTGCAGAAATTTTTTGACTATCTAAATAAGTTGCTATTTCTAAATCTCCAACAACTAGCACTTCATTTTCTAAATCAAAAAGCTCTAAACAGGCCTGCCATAGTTCATCTTCAGTATAAATATAGGTGACTTCATCTCTAAATAAAGTAAATAAACCTCGCTCTACATTTTTAATCATTAATAGAGTATTTTGAGCATCATAATAATGAACCGAGATACTCTTTTCTGATTCATCCATTATTTCCTGCTTATAACGCCAACCATTTTCTAAATAGTAATCGCAGCTTATAACTTTTCCCTGACTATCCCACCATTCAACCCTATCTACTGTATATAATTCTTTATGACGGTAGAAAATCAGACCTCGTTGGATATCTTTATCCCATATGGTTGCGTGATCCTCTTCCATACAAATTTCCCAATATTTAGGAACCGCCACCTTCAAAGCTATCAATGATTCACTTTTATATTGATTTAATGATGATTTCTTCGCAAGTAGCATCGGTAAAAAATGAATATAGTCTTGAGTCTGTTCTGCATACTCCATGGTTAAAACATGAACCCCAATACCAGAAGAAAGTACATTTTCCACAAATTGCTGCTCATCCAGATTATACTGCTTTGTTAGATAAAGCATCTATATCTCCCTTTAATTCCTCCACAATCATAAACTGATTAAAATGATAATTCCTATAAAGATAGAATGTAATCACACATCTTTTGAGGTTCTGAACTAGAGAATACCTGATCCACATGATAGGGATTCACTACCGTATCAAATGTTAGGATTGGTTTTCCTTTTTGTTTTGCAGTTTCAATTACTTGTTGATTTTTTTCCTCATAGTTAATGTCTAGATAAATGTCACACTCATCAACCAATCGATTGCGATTCCAATCTAAAATAGCGGGATATAATCTCACGTTCTCATATTTTCTCAAACAATTCAAAACATCACCCATTAACGTATTTGCTGCTATATGAAACATGAAATTTGGTAAATGAGTAACTAGATAATCAATCTGTTCCAATGACTGACTATCTGTCATAATAAATATGTCACGTTTTTTTCTAGGTGTTTTATGATTCGCAATCTCTGACCAGTCCATCATTGAATATCTCCACCATACTTCTCTTAAACGAGAGTACGATCTTAAATTCCAAGGCTTATCTCCTGAAAGATAATGAATAATAGCTGGCAGTGGGTCTGTCGACATTTCTAAAATAAAATACTGCTGTCTCTCCTCTGCAATTCGATCATAACCCACTTGGAAATTGTAAGTATCATCTAATACGATATAGCGTTCCCCTGCAACACGATTAAAGACAGTTTGATCTGACTCTGGCAATGTTTCATGATCCCTATCAGTGATTTCGATTAAAGTCGCTTGAATATTTTCTTCTTTCCACAACTTATTATTAACTAGTAAGACACCAGAATTAAATCTATCTTCTAATCCATAAATAACTTTAGCAGCTGCCAAAAGTTTATCACCAAGTTCGAT
Source organism: bacterium (assembly GCA_905221095.1). GTDB lineage: Bacteria > Bacillota > Bacilli > Lactobacillales > Streptococcaceae > Streptococcus. Next base: position 4,189 of record CAJNBV010000006.1, on the reverse strand, counting down.
TTCAAACAACTCATTCAATGATCTTGTTACAATCGTATCACTATCCAAATACAGCACCTTATCCTCTTCCACAAATTGTGGGATAAAGTATCTCGCAAAAGACATATGGTTCATATGAGCCCCAAACGGAGGTAACTTCCATGTCTTTGAGACCAAGCCACTTGTCAACTTCACATCAACTAACTCACTCTGTTTCTGACCCATTTTTTCACGAACACTGATAAACCATTCCTGAGGAATATCTTGATTCAAAATATAAACTTTACAATGATCATGATGATAGCAAATTGACTTTAATGTTGCTTCTATATATCGAATATAGCCATAATCACCAGCTAAAACAAATGTTAATTTTTCCATTGTATTTACCTATTTCCATTTATTTTTATTTTTCTATTAATTTGCAAACTCAATAAACATCAAATTGATGGTTTAATTTTAAAAATTAAACATAGAAAATACTAGAATTCAATTAAATTCTAATACCCTTCTTCTTTATGAAAGATAGTTAATACTCTTCAAACCACGTCAACTTCAACTTGCCGTATAACTGTATTTTGACCTAACTTTGCCAGTTCTATCCGCAACCTCAAAGCAATGCTTTGAGGAACCTGTGGCTAGCTTCCTCGTTTGCCCTTTGATTTTCATTGAGTATAAACTTCATTTTGATTTTTTGATACTATAAAGTAAATTTACAAAACAGTTGAAAAATATTCCTATCTTAAATTATAACATCATTTTCCCCTACAATACAATAAAAACCCCTTGAAAAGTTGAACTTTTCAAGGGATTTCTTTCAGCATTTTTAATCAATAAGAAAACTTTTTAGATAGTAGTCTTATTAATCTTCTTGATCATTTTTACGGCGTTTCGCAAACAGACCTAGACCAGTCACAGCTGCCAAAGCTCCTAAAAGTACAGATGATTTAGAAGCTTCTGTACCAGTATTTGGCAATTGTTTTCTTGACTTACCTTCTGATTCTGTTGTTGTCTCAGAAGATAATACATCCGCTGATGTCGATACGCTTGCTGATACTGAAGTATCTGCTGATGTTGATACTGAATCACTTGCTGAAGCTGATACGCTTGTTGAAGCAGATACAGATTCAGAAACAGATGTACTTACTGAAGCTGACGCACTTGTTGATCCTAATTCAGAAGGCAATGTGCTTGCTGAATTAGATGTACTTGTTGACTCTGACGTTACTTTAGAAACTGATTTGCTCATTGAGTTGCTTGGTGAAGCTGACTCTGAAGGTGATGTGCTTGATGATGTTGAATCTTTTCCGTCTAGTTTACGGTAAACATATTCAACAGACACAGCTCCTTCTTGAACCAGACCAGTTTCTGAAGCTGATGTTGCAGAAACTTTTACAAACACATACACATCGCCATTATCAGTAATGATAACTTGTGGCTTGTGATCTCTTGTATCGTATGGTGTACCCACTAGGCTTGCATCAGTATCTACTACCATATCTGGCACTACTGTACCATCTGATGCTTTACCTGAGATTGGATTTCCTAATTCATCTACATAGTTGACAACTACTACACCGATTTGAGCTTCAGGTTTATCATTAACTGCACCAAGTAATTTATAAACATAAGTGATTACTGAAGTTCTAGCTTTCACATCAGATCTCTCTGCATCAGCTGTTTTCTTCACTTTCACAAGTTTATAGACTTTTCCATCTTTCGTTGTGATAGTTTCAGGCTTGTTGTCAGTCGTATCATAAGGATTTCTTACTAGAGTAGCTGACTCATCCACAACTGTACTTGATACCTCAACACCTTTATCAGTAATACCTGAGATTGGGTTTCCTGATTCATCAGTATAAACTACGATGACATTGCCATATTTTTGGTTCGGAACTTCAGGTCTAACGAGCTCTTCGTAGATATAAGTAATATTTTGAGATTCACCACTTACTCTACCTTTTTCTGGAGCTGAACCTTCTTTAGTAGAAACAAGAACATAGACTTTTCCATCTTTCTCGATACGTTCAGGTTTCAATGCAGGTGTCGTTGCATCATAATCTGTTCCAATCTTGCTTTCTTTTGGAACTACTAATTCAGTAGCATGTAGGATTGTTCCTGTAGCTGTTTCATATGATACAGTCACGTTCTTATCACGCATTGAGTGTTCAATCTCAGAACTTGCTGAGGCTGATGCACTGGTTGATGCTGACTCACTTACTGAGTTGCTTGTTGAAGCTGACTCTGATGTTACTCTAGAAGCTGATTCGCTTGCTGAGTTACTTGCTGAAGCTGACTCTGATGTTACTTTAGATGCAGATTCACTTACTGAGTTGCTTGTTGAAGCTGACTCTGATGTTACTTTAGACGCTGACTCACTTGCTGAGTTGCTTGCTGAAGCTGACTCTGATGTTACTTTAGATGCAGATTCGCTTACTGAGTTGCTTGTTGATGCTGACTCTGATGTTACTTTAGATGCAGATTCACTTGCTGAGTTGCTTGCTGAAGCTGATTCTGAAGCTTGCTTAGATGCAGATTCACTTACTGAGTTGCTTGTTGAAGCTGACTCTGATGTCACTTTAGATGCTGACTTAGATACAGATGTACTTGTTGAATCATCAGCACATGAACATGTTGGTGAAGCAGAAATACTTGCACTAATTGAAGTAGAAAGTGAGACTGATTCTGACAAGAACTTAGATACAGAAGTTGAATTTGAAGTGCTTCCTGATAATGATTCTGAGAAGAACTTAGATACAGACTCTGATTGCAATTTACTTGTAGATAGTGATTCTGAGAATAGTCTAGAAACTGATTCTGATACTGATGTACTTACAGAATTTCCTTCTGATATCAATTTAGAAATCGATTCTGACACTGACTCACTTACTAAATGTGCTGACTCACTTACTGAATTGCTTGTTGAAGCTGACTCTGATGTCTGCTTAGATGCAGATTCACTTACTGAGTTGCTTGTTGAAGCTGATTCTGAAGTTACTTTAGAAGCTGACTCACTTGCTGAGTTGCTTGCTGAAGCTGATTGTGATTCTACCTCTGAAGCACGTTTAGAAGCTGATTCACTTACTGAGTTGCTTGTTGAAGCTGACTCTGATGCTTGCTTAGATGCAGATTCGCTTACTGAGTTGCTTGTTGAAGCTGATTCTGAAGTTACTTTAGAAGCTGACTCGCTTGCTGAGTTGCTTGCTGAAGCTGATTGTGATTCTACCTCTGAAGTACGTTTAGAAGCTGATTCGCTTACTGAGTTGCTTGTTGATGCTGACTCTGATGTCTGCTTAGATGCAGATTCGCTTACTGAGTTGCTTGTTGAAGCTGATTCTGAAGTTACTTTAGAAGCTGATTCGCTTGCTGAGTTGCTTGTTGATGCTGACTCTGATGTCTGCTTAGATGCTGATTCGCTTACTGAGTTGCTTGTTGAAGCTGATTCTGAAGCTTGCTTAGATGCAGACTCACTTACTGAGTTGCTTGTTGATGCTGACTCTGATGTCTGCTTAGATGCAGACTCACTTACTGAGTTGCTTGTTGAAGCTGACTCTGAAGTTACTTTAGAAGCTGACTCGCTTGCTGAGTTGCTTGCTGAAGCTGATTGTGATTCTACCTCTGAAGCACGTTTAGAAGCTGATTCGCTTGCTGAGTTACTTGCTGAAGCTGATTGTGATTCTACTTCTGACATACGTTTAGAAGCTGATTCACTTACTGAGTTGCTTGTTGAAGCTGATTGTGATTCTACTTCTGACATACGTTTAGAAGCTGATTCACTTACTGAGTTGCTTGTTGAAGCTGATTGTGATTCTACTTCTGACATACGTTTAGAAGCTGATTCACTTACTGAGTTGCTTGTTGAAGCTGATTGTGATTCTACTTCTGACATACGTTTAGAAGCTGATTCGCTTGCTGAGTTACTTGCTGAAGCTGATTGTGATTCTACTTCTGACATACGTTTAGAAGCTGATTCGCTTGCTGAGTTACTTGCTGAAGCTGACTCTGATGTCTGCTTAGATGCAGATTCGCTTACTGAGTTGCTTGCTGAAGCTGACTCTGATGTCTGCTTAGATGCAGATTCACTTACTGAATTGCTTGTTGATGCTGATTCTGAAGTTACTTTAGAAGCTGACTCGCTTGCTGAGTTGCTTGCTGAAGCTGATTGTGATTCTACCTCTGAAGCACGTTTAGAAGCTGATTCGCTTGCTGA
>CAJNBV010000005.1 GCA_905221095.1 bacterium | reverse complement strand
CGGCAAACCAGGTGGCACTGTTGAATTACCATTGAAAGAGAAATCTGGAAAAGAAATTCCAGAAGGAACTAAGTTCGAAAGTGATACCCCAGGCATCACAGTAGGCAAAGATGGTACAGTAACTGTCACAATCCCAGAAGGAGCAAAACCAGGCGATAAGATTACAGGCGAAATCACCGTAACTTACCCAGATGGCTCAAAAGACATCGTTCCAGTGGAAGTAACAGTTAGAGAGAAAGACAAAGACATCTATACCCCAGAGTACGACAAAGGAAACGGCAAACCAGGTGGCACTGTTGAATTACCATTGAAAGAGAAATCTGGAAAAGAAATTCCAGAAGGAACTAAGTTCGAAAGTGATACCCCAGGCATCACAGTAGGCAAAGATGGTACAGTAACTGTTACAATCCCAGAAGGAGCAAAACCAGGCGATAAGATTACAGGCGAAATCACGGTAACTTACCCAGACGGTTCAAAAGATATCGTTCCAGTGGAAGTAACGGTTAGAGAGAAAGACAAAGACATCTATACCCCAGAGTACGACAAAGGAAACGGCAAACCAGGTGGCACTGTTGAATTACCATTGAAAGAGAAATCTGGAAAAGAAATTCCAGAAGGAACTAAGTTCGGAAGTGATACCCCAGGCATCACAGTAGGCAAAGATGGTACAGTAACCGTTACAATCCCAGAAGGAGCAAAACCAGGTGATAAGATTACAGGAACAATCACCGTAACTTACCCAGATGGCTCAAAAGATATCGTTCCAGTGGAAGTGACAGTTAGAGAGAAAGGCAAAGACATCTACACCCCAGAGTACGACAAAGGAAATGGCAAACCAGGTGGCACTGTTGAATTACCATTGAAAGAGAAAGCTGGAAAAGAAATTCCAGAAGGAACTAAGTTCGAAAGTGATACCCCAGGCATCACAGTTGGCAAAGATGGTACAGTAACTGTCACAATTCCAGAAGGAGCGAAACCAGGCGATAAGATTACAGGAACAATCACGGTAACTTACCCAGATGGCTCAAAAGATATCGTTCCAGTGGAAGTAACAGTTAGAGAGAAAGACAAAGACATCTACACACCAGAGTACGACAAAGGAAATGGCAAACCAGAAACTAAGGTAGAAATACCAGTCACACCTGATACTAATGGAAATTCTGGTCAAGATACATCTGCGCCTGCACCAACAACTCCAACTCCAGATGCAGTTACTCCGAATGCAAATCATGAAGATGCTACAGATGCCAGTGACAATGGAGCTAAATCAAATGATTCTCAAAATGTATTGCCAAATACAGGAACAGAATCAAATGCAACTCTTGCCTCTCTAGGACTTCTTGGTCTGCTAGGTGGTCTCGGACTTGCTCTTGGAAAGAAAAAAGAAGACTAAAAATTTAGTCAAATGAACATTCATTCTTTTGGATTGTAAAGACAAACTAGATTGGTTCTGGGAATCGTGTTCGTCATAAAATAAAAAGAATGTATAGATAAAGAAAGCGAACAATGCTAGGATTTTGTTAAAGGGAATTCTAAGTATTGTTCGCTTTTGTGGTATAATAATTACTATGCAGAAAAAACCAACGTCAGCCTATGTGCACATCCCGTTTTGTACCCAGATTTGTTATTACTGTGACTTTTCAAAGGTCTTTATCAAGAATCAGCCGGTCGATAGCTATTTGGAGCATCTGCTGGAAGAGTTTCGTTCTTATGATATTCAAAAATTGCGAACCCTTTATATCGGTGGTGGAACACCGACAGCCCTGTCGGCTCCGCAACTGGAGGTGTTACTGAATGGCTTGACTAAAAACTTGGATTTGTCTGTCTTGGAAGAGTTGACCATTGAAGCCAATCCGGGCGACTTGGATGCGGATAAGATAGCTGTTTTGAAGAACTCGGCTGTTAACCGTGTTTCACTAGGCGTGCAGACCTTTGATGACAAGATGCTGAAAAAGATTGGGCGCAGTCATTTGGAGAAGGATATTTATGAAAATATCGACCGCCTGAAACTGGCTGGTTTTGACAATATCTCCATCGACTTGATTTATGCTCTGCCTGGCCAGACCATGGAGCAGGTCAAGGAAAATGTAGCTAAAGCCATTGGGTTGGATATTCCCCATGTGAGTCTGTATAGCTTGATTTTGGAAAATCACACGGTCTTTATGAATCGGATGCGACGTGGGAAATTGCCTCTGCCTAAGGAGGAACTAGAAGCGGAGATGTTTGAGTACATCATTGCAGAGCTAGAGCGAGCTGGTTTTGAGCATTATGAGATTTCCAATTTCTCCAAGCCTAGTTTTGAAAGTCGTCACAATCTCATGTACTGGGACAATGCTGAATACTATGGCATCGGTGCTGGGGCGTCTGGCTATGTCAATGGTGTTCGCTATAAAAACCATGGTCCCATTCGTCATTATCTCAGTGCAGTTGAGGAAGGCAATGCTCGCATCACAGAAGAGCACCTGAGTCAAAAGGAGCAAATGGAAGAAGAAATGTTCTTGGGACTCCGCAAGAAATCAGGGGTCTCTATGGCACGATTTGAAGAAAAATTTGAACGGTCTTTCGATGGACTTTATGGAGAAATCGTCAGAGATTTGGTTCAACAAGGTCTCATGCAAATAGACGGTGATCGCGTGCGCATGACAAAAAGAGGTCTCTTTTTGGGAGACACTGTAGCAGAACGATTTATTTTGGAGTAGGATCATGGGCTTAACTTATCAAATGAAAATGAAAATTCCTTTTGATATGGCTGATATGAACGGTCATATCAAACTTCCAGATGTAATTTTGCTGTCTCTGCAGGTTTCAGGGATGCAGTCGATTGAACTGGGAGTTAGTGATAAGGCCATTTTGGAAAACTATAATCTGGTCTGGATTATCACAGATTATGATATTGAGGTGGTTCGTTTGCCTCGTTTTGCGGAAGAAATCACCATCGAAACGGAAGCCCTGAGCTACAATCGACTCTTTTGCTATCGTCGCTTTACCATTTATGATGAAGCAGGGGAGGAGCTCATCCACATGATGGCGACCTTTGTTCTCATGGACCGAGACAGTCGAAAAGTCCATGCTGTCGAACCTGAGATTGTGGCTCCTTACCAGTCTGATTTTGATAAAAAGCTCATTCGTGGTCCAAAGTATGAGTCCTTGGACGAGCCAGTCAGCAAGGATTACCATGTTCGTTTTTACGACTTGGATATGAATGGCCATGTCAATAACAGTAAATACTTGGACTGGATTTTTGAGGTCATGGGAGCAGATTTTTTGACCCAGTATATTCCCAAGAAAATCAACCTCAAGTATATCAAGGAAGTTCGACCAGGTGGGGTGATTACATCGGCTGTTGAACGGATTGGACTGAAAAGCAAGCATGAGATTATAAGCGACGGGGCGACCAATGCCCAAGCCATCATCACATGGCAAGAAATGAAGAAGGATTAGAGAAAAATATGAAATATAAAGGCTATTTAATTGATTTAGACGGAACGATTTATAAGGGGAAAGACCGAATCCCGGCAGGAGAGGCTTTTGTCCATGAATTGCAAAAGCGGGACATTCCCTATCTCTTTGTGACTAACAATACAACCCGCACTCCAGAGAGTGTTCAGGAGATGTTGGCTCAGAATTTTAATATCGATACGCCCCTATCAACTGTCTACACAGCGACTTTGGCAACTATCGATTATATGAATGACTTGGGACTTGAAAAGACGGTCTATGTCATCGGAGAAGCAGGCCTCAAGGAAGCTATCAAGGCGGCTGGATATGTCGAAGACAAGGAAAATCCAGCCTATGTAGTAGTAGGACTGGACTGGCAAGTCGACTATGAAAAATTTGCGACAGCAACTCTGGCGATTCAAAAGGGTGCCCATTTTATTGGAACCAATCCTGACCTCAACATCCCGACAGAACGCGGTCTTTTGCCGGGTGCTGGTTCACTGATTACTTTGCTTGAAGTAGCAACACGAGTGAAGCCTGTTTATATCGGGAAGCCAAATGCTATCATCATGGACAAGGCAGTTGAGCACTTAGGCTTGGAACGTGAAGAGTTGATTATGGTTGGGGACAATTATTTAACTGATATCCGAGCAGGGATTGACAACGGCATTCCAACGCTCTTGGTGACAACAGGTTTTACCAAGGCAGAAGAAGTAGCAACCCTACCAATCGCACCGACTCATGTGGTGTCTAGCCTTGCGGAGTGGAACTTTGATGAAAACTAAACTGACCTTTTGGGGCTCTATTCTCTTTCTCCTCTCCCTCTCAATCCTGCTGACCATTTATCTGGCTTGGATTGTTTATCCTCTGGAGATTGAGTGGCTGAATTTAACAAATCGGGTTTATCTAAAACCAGAAACCATTCAGTACAACTTTCATATCTTGATGAATTACCTGACCAATCCTTTTAGTCAGGTTCTAGAGATGCCAGATTTTCGTTCGTCAGCAGCTGGTCTGCACCATTTTGCAGTTGTGAAGAATCTCTTTCACTTGGTACAGCTAGTTGCCCTAGTGACACTGCCAAGTTTCTATTTCTTTGTAAAAGGAATTGTGAAAAAGGGCTTCTTGTCTCTATTTAGTAAAGGGCTTCTGACTCTAGTGGTTTTGCCTTTACTGATTGGGCTTGGGGGAGTTTTGATTGGTTTTGACCAATTCTTTACTCTTTTCCATCAAATTCTCTTTGTAGGAGATGATACCTGGCTTTTTGACCCAGCCAAGGATCCAGTTATTCTGATTTTGCCAGAGATTTTCTTCCTCCATGCCTTCCTCCTCTTTTTCGCCCTCTATGAAAGCTTCTTTGGTTATCTGTGTCTGAAAAGTCGTAGGAAATAATACTAAGATGTTCTTATTTTGAATAAATAAGTTAGGTATGTGATTCGAAACTATTGTCAAGAGTGAATTAACTAAATCTACATTGCCTCAATCGTTCGCAAACAGTCTATTTTTCTTGAAAAAATAGGCTTTTTTTCTAAAAATCTCTAGTCAAGCGCTTTATTTTTTTGTATAATAGAAGTAGCAAAGTATAGATAAGAAGAGAAAAGCATGATTACACTATTTCTATCACCGAGCTGTACATCATGTCGTAAGGCGAAGGCCTGGTTAGAAAAACATAAGGTGCCCTTTGAGGAGCATAATATTATGACCAGTCCCTTAACGAGAAAAGAATTGCAACACATTCTTTCCTTGACCGAAAATGGTACTGATGACATCATTTCAACTCGTTCAAAAATTTTTCAAAAATTAGATATTGATGTAGAAAGTATTTCGGTATCGGAATTGCTGCATTTGATTGAGCAGTACCCTAGTCTTTTGCGTCGTCCCATTATTATCGATGCTAAACGCATGCAGATCGGTTTTAATGAAGATGAGATTCGTGCTTTTCTCCCTCGTAGTTACCGTAAGCAAGAACTAAAAGAAGCAAGAATGAGAGCTGGTATTAGTTAATGAACAAACAGTATAGTTACCCACTAGATTTGTCGTGGAGCACTGAAGAACTTGCTTCAGTGCTTTCTTTTTTTAATGATGTTGAAGCTGCCTATGAAGACAAGGTAGAGGCTAAAAAGCTACTGGATTCTTATAAGGGATTCAAGGCGGTCGTGCCAAGCAAGAGTGAGGAGAAACGTTTGGGCCGAGAATTTGAGACGGTTAGTGGCTATTCGCTTTATCGAGCGGTTCAGGCGGCCAAGGAAAAAGGGGAAGGAAAGATTTCTCTTGGAAAGTAAATTTGAATTTGCTAAAGAGCTAATTAAGAAAGCAGGCCAGTATATCCTTGACCACATGCAGGAAGACTTGCAGGTTGAGACAAAAACCTCTCCGACAGATTTGGTGACCAGACTGGACAAGGAAGTTCAGGAGTTCTTGGTGAGTGAAATTTTATCCCGTTATCCTGAGGATAAGATTTGTGCTGAAGAGGGCTGTTTGCGTGCTTCGGTGCAAGAGGGCAAGGTGTGGATCATTGATCCCATTGATGGTACCAATAATTTTGTCGCCCAGCAGGAAGATTTTGCTGTTATGATGGCTTATTTTGAAAATGGTCAGGGGCAGTTTGGTCTGATTTATGATGTGGTCAAAGGGGATTGTTATCACGGTGGTGGTAAGTTTCCAGTCTGTCGAAATGATCAGCCACTAGCTCCCTTTAAAGCGAAACCACTTGGAGATTTTCTCATTGCAGGAAATAGTGGTATGCTGGAAACCAATGAATGGGGGCTGGCTGATTTGAGCCGAGCTGTTCTTGGTGTTCGTGTCTATGGGAGTGCGGCCATTAGTTTTGCCAAGATTTTGTCAGGGCGTTTGTTGACCTATGTCACCTATCTGCAACCATGGGATTATGCTGCCGCTAGTATTTTAGGGGAAAGTCTGGGCTATCGGGTGGTGACCCTTTCTGGTGAAACTCCTGATTTTCAAACCAGACAGCCTGTCATGATGGTTCCTCTTGAGATGCAGGAGGAAATTCAGTCCTATATTTACGAAAGGAAAAGAACTTAAATGCAATTTCCAGAAGGATTTGTTGAAAAATATGAAGAGATACTAGGAGATGAGGCAAGAGATTTTCTTGCCTCTTTTGAGGAGGAAGCGGTTTCGGCTTTTCGGGTCAATCCTTTAAAAGAAGCCCAAGCTTCATTTTCTGATCCTATTCCTCAAACCCCTTGGGGACATTATGGGAAGGTTTCAGGGAAATCGCCTGAGCATGCTACTGGTTTGGTTTATTCGCAAGAACCCGCTGCCCAGATGGTGGCTCAGGTTGCCCAACCCAGTCCTGGAATGAAGGTCTTGGATTTGGCCGCTGCACCAGGTGGTAAATCAACTCAGCTAGCAGCCTATCTAGCCGGGGAGGGTCTCCTTGTTTCCAATGAAATTTCTAACAAACGGGCTAAGATTTTAGTAGAAAACATGGAGCGCTTTGGAGCGATAAATGTCGTGGTGACCAATGAATCTGCTGATCGCTTGGCTAAGGTCTTTAAAGGCTATTTTGACCTCATTGTCCTTGATGCCCCATGCTCTGGTGAAGGGATGTTCCGTAAGCAGCCAGATGCTATGGATTATTGGAGTCTCGATTATCCGAGTCAATGTGCTAGTTTGCAAAGAGAAATTCTAGCAGATGCAGTGACCATGTTAGCTGAGGGTGGTCGTCTGGTTTATTCGACTTGTACCTGGGCACCTGAGGAAAACGAAGAGATTGTTAATTGGCTACTGGAAGAGTATGATTTTGACTTGCAGCCAGTTGAACATATCAATGGAATGGTAGCTGGTATTGACCTGCCAGAAACGGCTCGGATGTATCCTCATCATTTTAAGGGAGAAGGACAGTTTGTAGCCCATCTACAGTTTAAGGGTGACAATCCAGCACCTAAATTTAAGGCAAGTAAGAGCAATCTCAGCCGAGAACAAGTTGCCTTGTGGCAGGAATTTGCTCAAAAACACTTGAAAATCAATCTAAGGGGAATCTTGCAGACGTTTGGTGACCAGCTTTATCTCTTGCCAGAACTCTTGCCAGATCTAGGAAAGCTCAAGATTGCTCGCAATGGTCTGCATCTGGGTACCTTTAAGAAGAAACGCTTTGAGCCCAGTTTCGCTCTTGGATTAGCCTTGAAACCGAGTCAGGTCAAGCAGTCGGTTGAAATTGACCAAGAAGCGTTTGTAAAGTATGTGGCTGGAGAGACTGTTCAGCTAGCGGGAAGTCTGCCTAATGGTTGGTACCAAGTTTTGGTTCAGGGCAATGGTTTGGGCTTTGGAAAGGTGACTGGAAATGTTTTGAAAAATTATTTTCCAAAAGGCCTCAGATTCAAGTGAAAATGCTAGTCAAAGTAGCTTGTCTATGTTATAGTGGAAGTATGGATTTTTTTCAAATTGTCTTTCATTTTAAGTCAAAATTGCTGGAGACGGTAACTGAGTAAATTTCAAGTAAAACCAAGCTCAGAACTTCAGTTGACTCCCAATTTTCAAAAGAAAAACATAAATAAATAGTTGAAAAAATTCACACCATTCACCATTATTTTCAAGGAGAAAAAACAGTGAAAAAAAGGAAAAAACTCGCTCTATCCCTTGCGGCTCTTTTGCTGGCAGGTTCTTTGGCGGGATGTGCTAGCTGGATTGATCGTGGAGAATCCATGACAGCTGTTGGTTCAACGGCTCTTCAGCCCTTGGTCGAGGCAGCAGCAGATGAATTTGGCTCTATGCACGTTGGAAAAACAGTCAACGTCCAAGGTGGAGGATCTGGTACAGGTCTGTCCCAGGTTCAGTCTGGAGCCGTTGATGTAGGAAATTCAGACGTATTTGCTGAGGAAAAAGACGGTATCAACGCATCCGCTCTAGTGGATCATAAGGTAGCCGTAGCGGGCTTGGCAGTCATTGTAAATAAGGAAGTTGATGTTGAAAATCTGACAACTGAACAACTCCGTAGCATCTTCACAGGCCAAGTAACCAACTGGAAAGAGGTTGGAGGGAAAGACCTAGCCATCTCTATTATCAACCGTGCGGCAAGTTCTGGTTCGCGTGCAACCTTTGATAGTGTTATCATGGATGGTCAGTCTGCTGTGCAGAGTCAAGAACAGGATTCAAACGGGATGGTCAAAAACATTGTTTCCCAGACACCAGGAGCCATTTCTTACCTAGCCTTTGCCTATGTGGATGACTCAGTTAAACGCATGAAATTGAACGGCTATGAGCCGATTGCAGAAAATGTTACAACCAATAACTGGCCTTTGTGGTCTTATGAACACATGTATACTCTAGGTCAGCCGAATGAATTGGTGGCAGAATTTCTTAACTTTGTCCTCTCAGATGAAGCACAAAGCGGAATCGTTAAGGGAATGGGCTACATTTCTGTCAAGGAAATGAAGGTTGAAAAAGACGCTGTTGGAACGGTGACAGCACTAGAAGGGAGTCACTAATGAATCAAGAAGAATTAGCTAAAAAATTACTTTCTCCCTCAAAGAACTCTCGTCTAGAGAAACTAGGAAAAGGCTTGACCTTTGCTTGTCTGTCTTTGATTGTCATCATTGTGGCCATGATTTTGATTTTCGTAGCTCAGAAAGGTTTGTCGACCTTCTTTGTCAATGGGGTCAACATCTTTGATTTCCTCTTTGGACAAACTTGGAATCCTTCAGGTAAACAATTTGGTGCCCTTCCCATGATTTTGGGTTCCTTTATTGTCACAATTCTATCAGCGCTTATCGCGACTCCTTTTGCCATCGGTGCGGCAGTCTTTATGACCGAAGTTTCACCAAAGGGTGCTAGAATCTTGCAACCAGCCATTGAATTGCTGGTTGGGATTCCTTCAGTTGTGTATGGATTTATTGGTTTGCAGGTCGTAGTTCCCTTTGTCCGCAGTGTTTTTGGTGGAACTGGTTTTGGGATCTTGTCAGGGATTTTCGTTCTCTTTGTCATGATTTTACCGACGGTAACCTTTATGACAACCGATAGTTTGCGTGCGGTGCCTCGTCACTACCGCGAAGCTAGTTTGGCTATGGGAGCTACTCGTTGGCAAACCATCTGGCGCGTGACCTTGAAGGCGGCGCGTTCAGGGATTTTCACAGCAGTGGTCTTTGGGATGGCACGTGCCTTTGGTGAGGCCTTGGCCATTCAGATGGTGGTCGGAAACTCAGCCGTTGTTCCAACTTCATTGACAACACCTGCCGCGACCTTGACCTCTGTTTTGACTATGGGTATTGGAAATACCGTTATGGGAACAGTTGATAATAACGTTCTCTGGTCACTGGCCTTAGTCTTGCTCTTGATGAGTTTGGCCTTCAACAGTGTGATTAAATTGATTACGAAAGAAAGAGGAAAGAAAAACTATGCACGCTAAGAAATTAGATAAAATTGCAACAGCTGTCCTCTACTCGATTGCAGGGATTATCGTTGCTATCTTGGCATCCTTGATTCTTTATATCTTGGTTCGTGGTTTGCCCCACATCTCTTGGTCTTTCTTGACTGGCAAATCATCTTCTTACCAAGCTGGTGGAGGGATTGGAATTCAGCTCTATAATTCCTTCTTCCTTCTGGTTATTACCTTGATTATCTCTGTTCCCTTGTCTATGGGAGCTGGGATTTTCCTAGCTGAATATGCCAAAAAAGGTCCTGTGACAAACTTTGTCAGAACCTGTATTGAAATCTTGTCCTCACTGCCATCAGTGGTTGTCGGTCTCTTTGGTTACTTAATCTTTGTAGTTCAGTTTGAGTATGGATTTTCAATCATTTCAGGTGCCTTGGCCTTGACAGTCTTTAACCTGCCTCAGATGACTCGTAATGTCGAGGACAGCTTGAAACACGTTCACCATACACAGCGTGAGGCTGGTCTGGCTCTTGGGATTTCTCGCTGGGAGACTGTGGTCCATGTGGTCATTCCAGAAGCCCTTCCAGGTATTGTGACTGGGGTCGTCTTGGCCTCTGGTCGTATTTTTGGTGAGGCAGCAGCTCTTATCTATACAGCAGGACAATCCGCTCCAGCCCTAGACTGGTCTAACTGGAATATTCTCAGTGTGACGAGTCCAATCTCTATCTTCCGTCAAGCAGAAACCTTGGCTGTCCACATCTGGAAAGTCAATAGCGAAGGAACCATTCCTGATGGAACCATCGTATCAGCAGGTTCTGCCGCAGTGCTCCTCATCTTTATCCTCATCTTTAACTTTGGAGCTCGCAAACTTGGAAGCTACCTACATAAGAAATTAACCGCTGCCTAAAGGAGAAGCCATGTCAAAATATAATTGGGATGAAAAGCATATCATCACCTTTCCTGAAGAGAAAGTGGCCCTCTCTACTAAGGATTTACATGTTTACTACGGTAAAAAAGAATCCATCAAGGGCATCGATATGCAATTTGAAAAAAATAAAATCACAGCCTTAATTGGCCCATCTGGATCAGGAAAATCAACCTACCTCCGCAGTCTCAACAGGATGAATGATACTATTGATATTGCCAAGGTTACAGGTCAAATCTTCTATCAAGGAATTGACGTTAACCGTCCAGAAATCAATGTTTATGAGATGCGTAAGCACATCGGAATGGTCTTCCAACGACCAAATCCCTTTGCCAAGTCTATTTACCGCAACATCACTTTTGCTCATGAACGTGCAGGAGTCAAGGACAAGCAAGTCTTGGATGAAATTGTAGAAACTTCTCTTCGTCAAGCTGCCCTTTGGGACCAGGTCAAGGACGATTTGCACAAGTCAGCCTTAACCTTATCAGGTGGTCAGCAGCAACGTCTCTGTATCGCGCGTGCTATTTCGGTCAAACCTGACATTCTATTGATGGATGAGCCAGCGTCAGCCTTGGATCCCATTGCGACAGCCCAGCTTGAAGAAACCATGCTGGAATTAAAGAAAGACTTTACCATCATCATCGTGACCCACAGTATGCAGCAGGCTGCGCGTGCTAGTGACTATACAGGATTTTTCTACTTGGGTGATTTGATTGAGTATGATAAGACGTCTAATATTTTCCAAAATGCGAAACTACAGTCAACCAATGACTACGTAACAGGACACTTTGGTTAGAAAGGAAACAGTATGACAGAAGCGATTTTACAGGTGTCAGACCTGTCCGTTTACTACAATCAAAAGAAGGCCTTGAATAGTGTTTCCCTATCTTTCCAACCTAAGGAAATTACAGCTCTGATTGGTCCATCTGGATCAGGAAAATCAACTCTTCTCAAGGCTATTAACCGCATGGGAGATCTCAATCCAGAGGTGACTACAACTGGTTCAGTAGTTTACAACGGCCACAATATCTATAGCCCACGTACAGATACAGTTGAATTGCGGAAGGAAATCGGTATGGTTTTCCAACAGCCAAACCCTTTCCCTATGTCCATCTACGAAAATGTTGTCTATGGACTTCGTATCAATGGAGTGAAGGACAAGCAAGTTCTAGATGAAGCAGTGGAAAAAGCCTTGCAACGAGCTTCCATTTGGGATGAGGTCAAGGATCGCCTGCATGATTCAGCTATCGGGCTTTCAGGTGGACAACAGCAACGTGTCTGCGTTGCCCGTGTCTTGGCAACCAGTCCTAAAATCATTCTCTTGGATGAACCGACTTCAGCCTTGGATCCTATCTCTGCTGGTAAGATTGAGGAAACCTTGTATGGGCTAAAAAATAAATACACCATGCTTTTGGTTACACGTTCTATGCAACAAGCCTCTCGTATCTCTGACAAGACAGGATTTTTCCTTGATGGAGATTTGATTGAGTTTAACGATACCAAGAAGATGTTCCTCAACCCACAACACAAGGAAACAGAAGATTATATTTCAGGAAAATTTGGATAAGGAGATAAATGATGTTACGTTCTCAATTTGAAGAAGATTTAGAGAAATTGCACAACCAGTTCTACGCTATGGGACAAGAAGTGCTTTCACAAATCAATCGTACAGTGCGTGCCTTTGTTACGCATGACCGTGATTTGGCCAAGGAAGTCATCGAAGACGATGCAGAAGTAAACGAATACGAAGTGAAATTGGAGAAGAAATCATTTGAAATGATTGCCCTCCAACAACCGGTTTCTCAAGACTTGCGTACTGTTTTGACCGTCTTGAAGGCTGTGTCTGACTTGGAACGTATGGGTGACCATGCGGTGTCAATCGCAAAAGCAACTATTCGGATGAAGGGAGAACAACGCATCCCAGCTGTTGAAGAAGAAATCAAGAGAATGGGTCGCGATGTCAAAAACTTCGTCGAAGCAGCCCTTGACCTCTATCTTAATGCGTCAGTGGACCAGGCCTATGAAGTAGCAGCTATGGATGAAAAAATCAACCATTACTTTGATAGCATTCGTGACTTGGCTACAGAAGAAATCAAGAAAAATCCTGATGCCATCGTTACAGGTCGTGATTATTTCCAAGTGATTGCCTTCTTGGAACGCATTGGAGACTATGCCAAAAATATCTGTGAGTGGGTTGTTTACTTTGAAACAGGTAAGATTGTTGAACTATAAAATAGGTTCAATCTGTATAAAAAGGAGCTTGAAATCAATCGATAGCTCCTTTTCTTGAATGAAAAAAATATTTTTAAGATAAAAATTCAAAAAATACTTGACAAGTAACTTGGATAGCGTTATAATTATACAAAATTAACAGAGAGGTTGTTTATTTATGAAATCAAAAAAATGGATATTTGTTTTATGTAGTTTTCTTGCAAGTTTCTTCTTAGTAGCTTGCCAGTCAGGTTCGAATGGTTCTCAGTCAGCTATTGAAGCCATTAAGCAAAAGGGGAAATTGGTAGTAGCGACCAGTCCTGACTATGCACCTTTTGAATTTCAGTCTTTGGTTGATGGAAAAAATCAGGTAGTCGGTGCGGATATTGACATGGCCCAAGCTATCGCTGACGAACTTGGGGTTAAGTTGGAAATCTCAAGCATGAGTTTTGACAATGTCTTAACCAGTCTTCAAACTGGTAAGGCTGACCTAGCGGTTGCAGGAATTAGCGCTACTGACGAGAGAAAAGAAGTCTTTGATTTTTCAATCCCTTACTATGAAAACAAGATTAGTTTCTTGGTTCGTAAGGCTGATGTAGAAAAATACAAGGATTTAACTAGCCTTGAAAGTGCTAATATTGCAGCCCAAAAAGGGACTGTTCCAGAGTCTATGGTCAAGGAACAATTGCCAAAAGCTCAATTAACTTCCCTAACCAATATGGGTGAAGCTGTCAATGAATTGCAGGCTGGAAAAGTAGATGCTGTTCACATGGATGAGCCTGTTGCCCTTAGTTATGCTGCTAAAAACGCTGACCTAGCTGTCGCAACTGTTAGCTTGAAGATGAAGGACGGAGAAGCCAATGCGGTTGCCCTTAGAAAAAATAGTGCTGATTTGAAAGAAGTGGTGGACAAGGTCATCCAAAAGCTCAAGGATGAAGGAACCTACCAAAGCTATCTTGAAAAAGCAGCAAGCCTAACAGAAGTTGAAGAATAAGAAAAAGCAGAGTTGGAAGTCATTCCAATTCTGCTTTTAAATAGTTTAAAACATTTTCCAGATTGTCTAAGGACACCTTGGCAAATTGATAAGGGCAGGCGCTCAAGTAAGCTTCTTCAAAGAAGTCCAAACCTAGTTGACTGTGTTTGAGGCTGGCAATTTTAGGATACTGTCGCAGATCTAGTAATAAACCATCGTGAAGCGGAAAGTGAGGAAGGGAGCAAGGTGTTTTAGTTAATCTTTCCTCAATTTGTTTTTGGTAAGCTTCCTGATTAGCCAAGCGGGCCAGACGGTTTTTCTCAAATAGTTGACTGTCGATATAGAGGGACAGGGCCTTTTGCATGATGAGATTGCTGTCGTAGTCTAAGATATTTTTGTAGGCCACAAAGGCTTCCTTGATAGCATTTGGCAGAATGAGTGCCGTAATCCGCAGGGCTGGAAAGAGGCTGGTTGAGAAGGACTTGATGTAAATGACCCGCTCCTCTGTATCCAGATAGTGGAAGGTCTGGCCCTTTTTAGAGTCCAAATCCCCCAAATAGTCGTCCTCTACGATATAGACACCATACTTGGCAGCTAAGTCAAGAATAGCCCGTTTGTCCTGCTCTGAATAGGAATGCCCCAGAGGATAGTGAAAACGAGGAATGGTATAGAAAAACTTAATCTTTCCTGTCTTGAAATGGCCTTCCAGCTCCTCCAAGTCAATCCCATCAATTCCTCGTTCAATCGTTTGATAGTCCAATCCCTGAGCAATCAAGAGGCGGTTCATTCGATGGTAGGTCGGTTGTTCCACCAAGATTTCCTTAGCTTGGCTAGGAAAGGAAATTTGAGAGAGGATGAAAAGGGCTTGTTGGGTTCCAGAAGTCAGTACCAGTTGGTCAGCCTTGCAGTAGAGGGCTTGGTCAAAGAGAAGTTTGTGAATGGACTGTCTTAGGTCTTCTAATCCTTCTTGATTGTCATAGTAGTTGAAGAGGTAGTTTTCTCGGCCAATCAAGGTTTCATTGACACAGAGTCGAAAATCGTCATAGGCGCTGGCATGTTCGTCTGTAACCTCAATTTCTAGGTCCTGGTGTTGCCCTTGTTCTAAGACATAGTAGCCGCTCTGGGGCTTGGCATAGAGGTATTGTTCGTGCCGTAATTCCAGTAGGGCGCGTTGAATAGTGTCCTTGCTACAGTGAAAGTCAAGGCTCAGTTGGCGAATAGAAGGCAGGCGGCTCCCCGTCGAAAATCGTCCAGACTCGATACCGTTTTTCAGATAGGAAACAACCTCTTGGTACTTGCTTTGTTTCTTCATTCCAGACCTCCCTTGATTTTGTTACATTGTACCTTTTTTTTTCCTTCTTGGCAATGTCTAGAGTGTTTCTCTCGTTCACATCTAGTGACAAATGTGGTATACTTAGGAGTAAGATTTATAGAATAATACTCTTCGAAAATCTCTTCAAACCACGTCAGCTTTGCCTTGCTGTAGATATATGTAATTGACTTCGTCAGTCTTATCTACAACCTCAAAGCAGTGCTTTGAGCAACCTGCGGCTCGCTTCCTAGTTTGCTCTTTGATTTTCATTGAGTATAACAGACAAGAAAGTGAATGGATAAGAACGTGCAGGAACCAGTGAAATTATTTCAATACAATACCCTTGGAGCCTTGATGGCTGGCCTTTATGGTGGGACCATGACAGTAGGAGAATTGCTAGAGCATGGTGATCTTGGTTTGGGAACCTTGGATTCCATTGATGGAGAATTGATTGTCTTGGATGGCAAGGCTTATCAAGCCAAAGGATCAGGAGAGCAACCAGAAATTGTAGAAGTGTCACCAGATGCCCTTATTCCTTATGCAGCAGTGGTACCGCATCAGGCAGAGGTCATTTTTCGCCAGCGCTTTGAGATGACAGACAAGGAATTGGAAGAACGAATTGAGTCATATTATGACGGGGAAAATCTTTTCCGCTCGATCAAGATTCGTGGGGAATTTTCGCATATGCATGTGCGCATGATTCCCAAGTCGACACCAGATACCAAGTTTGCTGAGGTCGCAACCCATCAGCCTGAGTATAGTCGCGACAATGTGGCAGGAACCATCGTTGGTTTCTGGACACCAGAAATTTTCCACGGGGTTAGTGTGGCAGGCTACCATCTGCACTTCATCTCAGATGATTTGACCTTCGGTGGACATGTCATGGACTTTGTCATCAAGGAAGGCATTATTGAGGTGGGAGCAGTTGACCAGTTGGACCAACGTTTCCCAGTCCAAGATCGTCAATACTTGTTTGCCAAGTTCAATGTTGACGAGATGAAAAAAGATATTGAAAAGGCAGAATAGGAGAAGAAAATGACCATTCATATTATCATTACCACGGTGCTTTTGCTAGCTTTCTTGCTAGGAAGCATTTGGTATGCCAAAAAGAAATACCAGATTAATCTAGCTGTTTTGGGCTTGGGGGCTGTCGCCTTCTTTGTCTCTTCACAGATTTTAGAAAAACTGGTGCATATCTTGGTTTTGCATCCTCAAAAAGACGGTAGTATTGCCCTCTTGCAAGACAATCCGCTTCTCTACATCATCTATGGACTAGCCATGGCCGCCCTTTTTGAGGAAACTGCTCGTCTTGTTTTCTTCAAATGGTTGGAGAAAAAGAGAAGTTTGGAAAAGGCAGACACCTTGGCCTATGGATTGGGGCATGGTGGCTTGGAGTTGATTTTCCTGGGCCTTACTAGTTTGATTAATCTCTACATCGTTCTCTCAGCAGTTCAAACGCAAAATCCACAGGTTATGCAATTGCTGTCTGAAAATATGTTAAAAACCATTCAGTCGCTGTCTGTCTGGCAGATTTATTTGCTTGGTTTTGAACGGATTTTGGCTCTAGGATTCCAATTGCTGTTGACAGTTTGGGTTTACCAAGCTGTTCGCAAGAAGAAATGGATTTATCTCCTAGTGGCCTATGGACTACATGCCTTCTTTGACCTGGCACCATCTCTAGCCCAAGTAGGTTGGTTGACAAATCCAGTCTTGGTGGAAGTAATCCTAGCACTTGAACTTGTTCTGGTTGCCTATGGAACCAAGGCAATCTTTTGCAAAAAATCATAAGAAAAAAGGGGGGAACCTCTTTTTCTTATGCAAAATCCAAACAAGGTCTTTTTATGGTCGTCAAATGGTCTTAAAAATGGTATAATGGGATGAATTTTGTAAAAGGAAGAGTGACATGTCTGTAAGAGAAAAAATGCTTGAAATCTTAGAAGGAATTGATATCCGTTTTAAGGAACCCTTGCATAGCTATAGTTATACAAAAGTAGGTGGAGAGGCTGATTATCTGGTCTTTCCGCGAAATCGTTTTGAATTGGCGCGCGTTGTGAAATTTGCCAACCAAGAAAATATCCCTTGGATGGTTCTTGGAAATGCCAGCAATATCATCGTTCGTGATGGCGGGATTCGTGGATTTGTCATCTTGTGTGACAAGCTCAATAACGTTTCCGTTGATGGCTATACCATTGAAGCAGAAGCAGGAGCCAACTTGATTGAGACAACTCGTATTGCCCTTCGTCATAGTTTGACTGGCTTTGAGTTTGCTTGCGGTATTCCAGGGAGCGTCGGTGGCGCTGTCTTTATGAATGCGGGTGCCTATGGTGGCGAGATTGCCCATATCTTACAGTCTTGTAAGGTCTTGACCAAGGATGGAGAAATCGAGACTCTGTCTGCCAAAGATTTGGCTTTTGGTTACCGCCATTCAGCCATTCAGGAGTCTGGTGCAATTGTCTTGTCAGCCAAATTTGCCCTTGCTCCAGGAAGCCATCAGGTTATTAAGCAAGAAATGGATCGCTTGACGCATCTACGTGAACTCAAGCAACCTTTAGAATATCCATCATGTGGTTCAGTCTTTAAACGTCCAGTAGGGCATTTTGCAGGTCAGTTGATTTCAGAAGCTGGCTTGAAAGGCTATCGTATCGGTGGCGTAGAAGTGTCAGAAAAGCACGCAGGGTTTATGATCAATGTCGCAGACGGAACGGCCAAAGATTACGAGGACTTGATTGAGTCTGTGATTGAAAAAGTCAAGGAGCACTCAGGTATTACACTTGAGAGAGAAGTTCGTATCTTGGGTGAAAGCAAGTAGGAAGCTGTAGTTGAAAAGCTGCTGCTATGTCATGGAAAGGGGGTGAAAGCCTATCGGTAGCGAAGATGTATGCAGGTGGTTTTACTCCCTGCAAGAGGTAGTAGCGGCCTGACAGAGCCCTGATCTGTTAATCTATGAAAAAGAAGGAATTTATGCCAATTGAAAAAACCAATTATCGAATTCAAAAACGTCTCTAAAGTTTTTGAAGACAGCAACACCAAGGTTCTCAAAGACATCAACTTTGAGTTGGAAGAAGGGAAATTTTACACCCTTCTAGGCGCATCTGGTTCAGGGAAATCAACTATCCTAAATATTATTGCAGGTTTACTGGATGCGACGACAGGAGATATCATGCTAGACGGTGTCCGTATCAATGACATCCCAACCAACAAGCGAGACGTCCATACGGTCTTCCAATCCTATGCCTTGTTTCCACATATGAATGTGTTTGAAAATGTTGCCTTTCCACTCCGCTTGCGTAAAATTGACAAGAAAGAAATCGAGCAGCGTGTAGCAGAAGTTCTCAAGATGGTTCAGTTGGAAGGTTATGAAAAACGTTCCATCCGCAAACTTTCTGGAGGACAACGTCAGCGTGTAGCCATTGCCCGCGCCATCATCAATCAACCCCGTGTGGTCTTGCTGGACGAGCCCTTGTCAGCGCTGGACTTGAAATTGCGAACAGACATGCAGTACGAACTGCGTGAACTGCAACAACGATTGGGCATTACCTTTGTCTTTGTTACTCACGATCAGGAAGAAGCCCTTGCCATGAGTGACTGGATTTTCGTTATGAATGATGGCGAAATTGTCCAATCAGGAACACCTGTGGACATCTACGATGAGCCGATTAACCACTTTGTTGCCACCTTTATCGGTGAGTCAAATATCTTGCCAGGAACCATGATTGAGGACTACTTAGTTGAGTTTAACGGCAAACGCTTTGAAGCGGTCGATGGGGGGATGAAGCCAAATGAACCAGTCGAAGTCGTGATTCGTCCAGAGGACTTGAGGATTACCCTTCCTGAAGAAGGCAAGCTCCAAGTTAAGGTCGATACCCAACTATTCCGTGGGGTTCACTATGAAATTATCGCCTATGACGAACTTGGAAACGAATGGATGATCCACTCAACTCGTAAGGCCATTGTTGGTGAGGAAATCGGTTTGGACTTTGAGCCAGAAGACATCCATATCATGCGCCTCAACGAAACCGAAGAAGAGTTCGATGCTCGTATCGAAGAATACGTGGAAATCGAAGAGCAAGAAGCAGGTCTGATCAATGCAATCGAGGAGGAAAGAGATGAAGAAAACAAGCTCTAAACTCTTTGTCGTGCCCTACATGCTCTGGATTGCCCTCTTTGTTCTCGCACCCTTGGTCTTGATTTTCGGTCAATCCTTTTTCAATATTGAAGGCCAGTTCAGTTTAGAAAACTATAAATCTTACTTTGCGTCACAAAACTTGACCTACCTCAAAATGAGTTTCAACTCAGTACTTTATGCAGGGATTGTGACCTTTGTAACCCTCCTTATCAGCTATCCAACAGCCCTCTTTTTGACCCGTCTCAAGCATCGTCAACTCTGGCTCATGCTGATTATTCTGCCAACCTGGATCAATTTGCTCCTCAAGGCCTATGCCTTTATCGGGATTTTTGGTCAAAATGGCTCTATTAACCAATTTTTGGAATTCATCGGAATCGGTTCGCAACAGTTGCTCTTTACCGATTTCTCCTTTATCTTTGTCGCAAGCTACATCGAGCTTCCCTTTATGATTTTGCCGATTTTCAATGTCTTGGATGATATGGATAACAACCTCATCAATGCCAGTTATGACCTTGGTGCGACCAAGTGGGAGACTTTCCGTCATGTTATCTTCCCTCTATCGATGAATGGAGTGAGAAGTGGGGTTCAGTCGGTCTTTATCCCAAGTTTGAGTCTCTTCATGCTGACCCGTTTGATTGGTGGGAACCGCGTTATCACCTTGGGGACAGCCATTGAGCAGAACTTCCTGACCAATGACAACTACGGTATGGGTTCAACCATCGGTGTGATTCTCATCCTGACCATGTTCATCACCATGTGGGTGACCAAGGAAAGGAGAGAACGATGAAAAAATTTGCCAATCTTTATCTAGGACTGGTCTTTCTTGTCCTCTACCTGCCTATCTTTTACCTTATTGGTTATGCCTTTAATGCAGGCAACGACATGAACAGCTTTACAGGCTTTAGCTTGAGCCATTTTAAAACCATGTTTGGCGATGGTCGTCTCATGTTGATTGTGACACAGACCTTTTTCTTGGCCTTCCTGTCAGCCTTGATTGCGACCATTATCGGGACTTTCGGTGCCATTTACATCTACCAGTCTCGTAAGAAATACCAAGAAGCCTTTCTTTCACTCAATAATATCCTCATGGTTGCGCCTGACGTTATGATTGGTGCCAGCTTCTTGATTCTCTTTACCCAACTCAAGTTTTCACTTGGCTTTTTGACAGTTCTTTCTAGCCACGTGGCCTTCTCCATTCCTATCGTGGTCTTGATGGTTTTGCCTCGTCTCAAGGAAATGAACGGCGACATGATTCATGCGGCCTATGACCTTGGTGCCAGTCAATTTCAGATGTTCAAGGAAATCATGCTTCCTTACTTGACACCTTCCATCATTGCAGGTTACTTCATGGCCTTTACCTATTCGCTAGATGACTTTGCCGTGACCTTCTTTGTAACGGGAAATGGCTTCTCAACCTTGTCAGTCGAGATTTACTCTCGTGCTCGTAAGGGGATTTCGCTAGAAATCAATGCCCTGTCTGCCCTTGTCTTTCTCTTTAGTATTATCCTAGTTGTTGGATATTACTTTATCTCACGTGAGAAGGAGGAGCAAGCATGAAAAAACTCTATTCATTTTTAGCAGGAATTGTAGCGATTATCCTGGTCTTGTGGGGAATTGCGACGCATCTCGATAGCAAAATCAATAGCCGAGATAGTCAAAAACTGGTTATCTACAACTGGGGAGACTATATCGATCCCGAACTCTTGGAGCAATTCACAGAAGAAACAGGCATCCAAGTCCAGTACGAGACCTTTGACTCCAACGAAGCCATGTATACCAAGATCAAGCAGGGTGGAACGACCTACGATATTGCCATTCCAAGTGAATACATGATTAACAAGATGAAGGACGAAGACCTCTTGGTACCGCTTGACTATTCAAAACTTGAAGGTCTTGAAAATATCGGACCAGAGTTCCTCAACCAATCCTTTGACCCAGGCAATAAATTCTCTATCCCTTACTTCTGGGGAACATTAGGAATTGTCTACAATGAAACTATGGTAGATGAGGCGCCTGAGCATTGGGATGACCTCTGGAAGCCAGAGTATAAGAACTCTATTATGCTCTTTGATGGGGCGCGTGAGGTATTGGGGCTAGGGCTTAACTCGCTTGGCTACAGCCTCAACTCCAAGGATCCACAGCAGTTGGAAGAAACAGTGGATAAGCTCTACAAGTTGACTCCAAATATCAAGGCAATCGTTGCCGACGAGATGAAGGGCTACATGATTCAGAACAACGCGGCTATCGGTGTGACCTTCTCTGGTGAAGCCAGCCAAATGCTAGAAAAAAATGAAAATCTACGCTATGTGGTACCGACAGAGGCCAGCAACCTTTGGTTTGACAATATGGTCATTCCCAAAACAGTCAAAAACCAAGACGCAGCCTATGCCTTTATCAACTTTATGTTGAAACCTGAAAATGCTCTCAAAAATGCAGAGTATGTCGGCTATTCAACACCAAACCTACCAGCTAAGGAACTACTCCCAGAGGAGAAAAAAGAAGACAAGTCCTTCTATCCTGATGCTGAAACCATGAAACACCTAGAAGTTTATGAGAAATTTGACCATAAATGGACAGGCAAATATAGCGACCTCTTCCTACAGTTTAAAATGTATCGGAAGTAGGAGTAGAACTTAAGAAAACGAATCAGTCAGCTGGTTCGTTTTTTAATAGAAGTCAGCTTTTATAGCCATATCTTTTTCTATTCTAGTTGCTTATTTTCTTGCCTAGTAGTATACAAAGCTTAACTTTACAGAAAGCGGTAACAAATAATGAAACTGTCTATTTTTTTCAAAAAAAGTTTCTGGCCAACCTTTTTGACTGTTCAGCAAACTTTTATACTATTTTATCTCAAGGATGGTTTGGATCGACAATACCTAACAACTGAGTCTATATATTTGGTGATAGGAAACTTTATATTTGCAAATATTTGCGTAGCCATCTTTAGCAATTCGAAAACTTGGGATAAAAGTTGGGAGAAAAAGAAAAATGGCAGTAAGAAAAAATATATCCTGAAAAAGTAAGCAGAGATGTAGGGAATGGGTTATTTAAATGGGGATCATTTCCAGTTGACGCAAGCTTAAAAAAACGATATAATAAGAAAGTTGAGAATTGATTTTCAATCATCTTAGTCCAGAGAAATGGCGGTGCTGCGAGCCATCTAAGCTAGGAAGTCATGCTACTCAATCATACAATTGCATAAGAATAAGAGAATGACAAGTTCATTGAATGAAGGTGGTACCGCGGTTTTTCGCCCTTCGTGATATGAACTTGTCTTTTGATTTTTTGGAGGTGTTGATGAAAACATTTCTTGTCAAACAAAAGTTTCGTCTTGGAGGCGAGCGCTTTGCTATCAAGGATGACAGGGGAGAAATCGCCTATCAGGTAGAGGGATCATTTTTTAAGATTCCCAAAACTTTTACCATCTATGACGCAGCTGGTCATCAAGTCAGTGAGATTAGTAAGGAGATTTGGACCCTACTTCCTCGTTTTGAGATTCAGCTTCAGGACGGGTCGAGTTTTGTCATTCGTAAGAAGTTGACCTTCTGGCGAGATAAGTATGAGTTTGATAATCTGGGGCTTCGTATCGAGGGCAATATTTGGGATTTGAATTTCAAATTGTTGGATGAACGCAATCAGTTGATTGCAGAAATCAGGAAAGAACTCTTCCATCTGACCTCTACTTATAACGTAACAGTCCTTGAGGACGCTTATGCAGACCTAGTCATTTCCCTCTGTGTCGCGATTGACTATGTGGAAATGCTGGAAAGCCAATCACATTAAACAAGTAAATAAGGAGACAATATGAAACAACTATCTAGTGCACAAGTACGCCAAATGTGGCTTGATTTCTGGGCGACTAAAGGTCACTCAGTAGAACCATCAGTAAGTTTGGTTCCTGTAAATGATCCAACACTTTTGTGGATCAACTCTGGGGTAGCAACCCTTAAGAAATACTTTGATGGGACCATTATCCCTGAAAATCCACGTATTACCAATGCCCAAAAGGCTATCCGTACCAACGATATTGAAAACGTAGGGAAGACTGCACGTCACCATACCATGTTTGAAATGTTGGGGAATTTCTCTATCGGTGATTACTTCCGTGACGAAGCCATCACTTGGGCTTATGAGCTTTTGACAAGCCCTGAATGGTTTGATTTCCCAGCTGACAAACTTTATATGACCTACTATCCAGATGATAAAGATTCTTACAACCGCTGGATTGAAGTAGGAGTGGATCCAAGCCACTTGATTCCAATTGAGGACAACTTCTGGGAAATCGGTGCGGGACCTTCTGGACCAGATACAGAAATCTTCTTTGACCGTGGAGAGGCATTTGACCCAGAAAATATCGGTATTCGCCTGCTTGCAGAAGATATCGAAAACGATCGTTACATCGAAATCTGGAACATCGTTTTGTCACAATTTAACGCAGATCCTGCTGTTCCTCGTAGCGAGTACAAGGAATTGCCACATAAGAACATTGATACGGGCGCTGGTTTGGAGCGTTTGGTGGCAGTTATCCAAGGGGCTAAGACAAACTTTGAAACAGACCTCTTCATGCCGATCATTCGTGAAGTTGAGAAGTTGTCTGGTAAGGTTTATGATCAAGATGGCGACAACATGAGTTTCAAGGTCATCGCTGACCACATCCGTTCACTCTCATTTGCTATCGGTGATGGTGCCCTTCCAGGAAATGAAGGTCGTGGTTACGTCCTTCGTCGTTTGCTCCGTCGTGCTTCAATGCATGGTCAAAAATTGGGTATCAACGAGCCTTTCCTTTACAAACTCGTTCCAACTGTTGGAAAAATCATGGAAAGCTACTACCCAGAAGTGCTTGAAAAACGTGACTTTATCGAAAAAATCGTTAAGAGCGAAGAAGAGTCATTTGCTCGTACCCTTCACTCAGGTCAACACTTTGCCCAAGGCATCGTAGCTGACTTGAAAGAAAAAGGTCAATCGGTTATCGCTGGTTCAGATGTATTCAAACTTTATGATACTTATGGATTCCCAGTTGAATTGACTGAAGAAATCGCTGAAGAAGCTGGTATGACTGTAGACCGTGAAGGTTTTGAAGCAGCCATGAAAGAACAGCAAGAACGCGCGCGTGCGTCAGCTGTTAAAGGTGGTTCAATGGGTATGCAAAATGAAACCCTCCAAAACATCACAGTGGAAAGTCGCTTTAACTATGAAGCATCACAATTGTCTTCTAAATTGGTGGCTATCGTGGCTGACAATGCAGAAGTAGAAGCTGTATCTGAAGGAACTGCCTCACTTATCTTTGCAGAAACACCATTCTACGCTGAGATGGGTGGACAGGTTGCTGACCACGGACAAATCTTGGATGAGTCAGGTAAGGCCGTGGCTACTGTGACAAATGTTCAAAAAGCTCCGAACGGACAAGCTCTTCACACTGTTGACGTCCTTGCACCGCTTGCCTTGAACCAAGAATATACCTTGGCAATCGATACTAATCGTCGTCACCGTGTCATGAAAAACCACACTGCGACTCACTTGCTTCACGCTGCCCTTCACAACATCCTTGGAAATCACGCAACACAAGCAGGTTCTCTTAACGAAGTAGAATTCCTTCGCTTTGACTTTACTCATTTCCAAGCAGTAACTGCTGAAGAATTGCGTGCGATTGAACAGCAAGTCAACGAAAAAATCTGGGAAGCTCTTGAAGTGAAGACAGTTGAAACGGATATTGACACTGCCAAAGAAATGGGAGCGATGGCCCTCTTTGGAGAGAAATATGGTAAGGAAGTCCGTGTTGTTACTATTGGTGACTACTCTATCGAGCTTTGTGGTGGTACCCACGTTGGTAACACTTCTGAGATTGGTCTCTTCAAGATCGTCAAAGAAGAAGGTATCGGATCAGGAACTCGCCGTATCTTGGCAGTGACTGGTAAGGAAGCCTTTGAAGCCTACCGTGAACAAGAAGACGCTCTTAAAGCTGTTGCAGCAACCTTGAAAGCACCTCAACTTAAAGAAGTACCTCACAAGGTAGAAGGACTTCAAGAACAACTTCGTCAACTTCAAAAAGAAAATGCTGAGTTGAAAGAAAAAGCCGCAGCTGCAGCCGCAGGCGACATCTTTAAGGATGTTAAGGAAGTCAACGGTCACCGTTACATTGCTAGTCAAGTGTCTGTATCAGATGCCGGTGCCCTTCGTACCTTTGCGGACAATTGGAAACAAAAAGATTACTCTGATCTTCTTGTCCTAGTTGCTGCTATCGGTGACAAAGTCAATGTCCTTGTAGCAAGCAAGACAAATGACCTTCATGCAGGGAACCTTGTCAAAGAATTAGCACCAATCGTCGATGGACGTGGTGGTGGTAAACCAGACATGGCTATGGCAGGAGGAAGCAACCAAACTAAAATCCAAGAATTGTTGGATGCGGTAGAAGGTAAATTGTAAACTCGATTATTAATTCTTTGATTATTTTAAAAATTAAGAGTTGAAAAGATATTGTTAAGAGAGTATTCTTATGAAAAGAAAAATTTATCTTGCTTTAAGTATATTTTTTGGTATAGGAACAATTGGATTTATATTTGATTCCAAAAAAATTATTGACCAACTAGGTTTCCAACAATTTATATCTCAAATTATTTTTAGTTCCGTATTTGCTTTCCTTTTCTATTGGTTGTATATTAAAGATAGTAAAAAAGATACAGCTGTTAATAGTAACAGAGATACAATAAATAAATCTATAGATGAAATATACTCATCTCCCTCATCTATTGAAATACCAATAAGTGTAATAGAAGAAGAGCGCAATAAAATTAAATTAAATAAATTCAAAAGAAAAAATAATGAAATTATCAAGTTTATTGTTGCGTTCTTTATTCCTTGGATTGGTTGGATTTATTTAATTTATAGGCTTGTTCGTTATAATATGAAAAAACATTACTTTTTAAGTGATGAATTTATTCGGAATAAAATACAAATCGATTCTTTTGTTACAGAATATAATGAAATAGCTAAATATGTTGAGAAGTTTGATGAGGTAAGCTTACAATCTACAAGTTTTGATAAATATAAATATGCTCATGTAGCTAAAGGACAAAATACAAGTTTGTATAATATTCAACGTGATAGGAACGTTATTGATTATCAATCTAAATATGTTTATAATGCTTCACTACAAGTTGTGAGAAATGCAGAGTTAGAACCTTTTAAGTATTTATGTAAGTATTTTGATTTTAAGCCTAACGAAGAAAATCTACAGCGTATTCAAGAAATTGGTGAACAAGTATCACGATTTCTTAATGCTAAAGAGAATCTTGATAATAGATTAGCAAGAATTTTAAAGAGTTTAAATCCTCCACAGTTTATTTTAAAGTATTATAAAGACGAATTTTTATATTATACCAACATTGAAGTTCCCCAAATTAATTTTAATTTTCCTACCTATATTTTTCAATATGTTAGTGCAGGTGGTAATTCTAGTCAAGTTACCTCAATTACACTAAATGAGGAAATAATTGAATTATTAATTACTTATATGGATGAGCAAGTTAAGTATAAGAAAAGTGCTAAAGTTCAACGTTCATTAATGACTAAAAAATTACGTGAGTATGTAAAAGAAAGGGACTGTTATACTTGCCAATATTGCGGAGCATCTACTGCTCAACAAGATTTATTATTGCTAGAAGTGGATCATATTATTCCAATTTCAAAGGGTGGAATGTCTACTGAAAGTAATTTACAAACATTATGTTGGAAATGTAATAGAACAAAATCAGATAAAATTCTATAGATTTAGATGAAAATTGTAATGTTTTAGAACAGAATGTGTCAATTAGTGATATAATTTTTACAAAAATATAGGTGTTCAAAGATCTATCCATTTGGGTAGGTCTTTTTCATACAAAAAAAGCCAAATCCGATTGGACCTGGCTTGCTTATCATTGTATGTTAGATTGTATTGGCTGCCCAGACACTTACAGATCTTTCTGAGACTGGGAATTGTCCATAACCTTCTTCATCAATTGTGACTTGACCTTGGTGGTTTCCAAGTAAATCTACAAAGGTTTGATTAGTCCATTCTTGGCCGACAAACATTGATTTGCTGTTTTCTTGGTCATTTGAAATCAAGACTGCGATTGGGGATTGATTTTCAGCACCTGAACGTACCCAACCGATACAGTTTGCGTCATCAAAGTAGTCTGTTTGTTCTCCATAGGCCAAATCTTTTCGGATGGTTAGGAGGCGATCAAGGACTTCTTTGAAATCTTGTTGAGCATATTGCCCTGAAATCCCATAGTAGTCGCCGTAAAAGACACATGGAAGGCCATTTTTGCGTAACAGAATGAGGGCATAGGCTGCTGGTTTGAACCATTCTTCAACAGTCGACTCAAGGGCTTGTCCTCGTTGGGTATCATGGTTGTCGACAAAGGTTACAGCCTTGTCAGGCTTGAGTTCAACCAAGCTATCCGTGAAAATGCCACGAAGGTCGTAGTTGGAACCAGCTCGGCTAGCATCAAAGAGATTCTGGTGGAGTCGAACATCGACAAGGTCAAAGCGTTCTTCTGTTTTTTCAAGATAGTCCAGATTGGCTTCCTTGTCTGGGTTCCAAAATTCACCAAAAACGTAGAAATCGTCACCGTATTTTTCCTTCATATCGCGGATGAAATTGCGCATAAAGAAGGAGTCGATGTGTTTGACGGCATCTAAGCGGAAACCAGCAATACCAGTCGTTTCCATGAACCAGTCAGCCCAGTCATAGATGTTTTTGATCACTTCAGGATGCTTAAAGTCTAGGTCGGCATACATGAGGTAGTCGTAGTTACCGTTTTCGTTATCGACCAATTCCTCGTTGGCCCAGCCCTTGTTGTCTCCTTGAATCAGATAAATCCCAGACTTTCGGCGTTTGGCATCATAGTCTGTACCGGTGAAGTGGTACCAATGCCAGTGGAAGTCATTGTAGGTATCTTGGCGACCATCGAAGGTAAAACTAGTCCAGCCATTGATGGTGAATGGTTCTCCAAGTTCCACTGTACGGTCTATAGGGTCCACTTCGATAACCTGAAAGGCTTCCATGTGATCGGCCGCAGCCTTGTGGTTGAGAACCACATCGGCCATTGGTTGAATTCCCTGTGCTTTTAGGGCTTGAATCACTTGAAGATAGTCTTCTTTGAAACCATACTTGGTGCGGACAGTCCCTTTTTGGTTAAACTCTCCAAGGTCAAATAAGTCATAGACCCCATAGCCCACATCTTTTTCATTGGTAGCCTTAAAAGCTGGTGGCATCCAGACGTGACTAATTCCCAGATCAGCTAGGTGTGGAGCATCTTCAGCCAGACGCGTCCAGTGTTGGCCGTCGTGGGGCAGATACCATTCAAAGTATTGAATGAGTGTTTGATTTTGCATTGTTTTTCCTCTTACTTGTCAATCTTGTTCTTTATTCTATCATAAAGTATCTCCTAACGCAAACGTTTGCGCAAAATAGAAGGAAACTATTTTAACTACTTAAAATAAAGTATTGATTTTTTTGTATCAAAGTGCTAGTATAATAGTATGTAATATAGATAAAGATAGGAGTCATCCCATGATTGAATTTCAAAATGTTAGTAAGTTGTATGGTGATAAAGAGGCCTTGAGCAATCTCAATTTGCAGATTGAAAATGGGGAGATTATGGGCTTGATTGGCCATAATGGGGCTGGAAAATCGACCACCATAAAATCGCTAGTCAGTATTATTTCACCCAGCAGTGGTCGTATTTTGGTAGATGGTCAGGATTTATCGGAAAATCGCTTGGCTATTAAACGAAAGATTGGCTATGTAGCAGACTCGCCTGACTTATTTTTACGCTTAACGGCCAATGAATTTTGGGAATTAATCGCCTCATCCTATGATCTGAGCAGCTCTGACTTGGAAGCTAGTCTAGCTAGGCTATTGAGCGTTTTTGATTTTGCTGAAAATCGCTATCAGGTTATTGAAACTCTTTCTCACGGAATGCGTCAGAAAGTCTTTGTCATCGGGGCACTCTTGTCTGATCCCGATATTTGGGTCTTGGACGAACCCTTGACTGGTTTGGATCCCCAAGCTGCTTTTGATTTGAAGCAAATGATGAAGGAACATGCACAAAAAGGCAAGACAGTTTTGTTTTCAACCCATGTCCTAGAGGTGGCCGAGCAAGTCTGTGATCGGATTGCCATTTTGAAAAAAGGGCATTTGATTTATTGTGGTAGCGTGGAGGACTTGAGAAAAGATTACCCAGACCAGTCTTTGGAAAGTATCTACCTTAGTCTTGCTGGTAGAAAAGAGGAGGTTACAGATGCGTCTCAAGGTCATTAAAAAATTAGTTGATATCAATATCCTCTATTCATCTCAAGAAGCTAATCTGGCTAACCTACGAAAGAAGCAAGCTAAAAATCCTGGGAAAAAAGTAAATGTTTCCGCTAGAGTCCTAAGTTCTTACATTTTTTCCAGTCTCTTGATGCTCTTCATGTTTATAAATATAGCCTTTCGTTTTCCTTTTGAGGAAATGCCCAGTCTTTTTAGTACGATGGTTGCTATTTTACTGGTGCTGGCCTTTTCAACTTCTTTCACTGCATTTTACAATGTCTTTTATGAGAGTAAGGACTTGGTATCGTATAGGCCCTATGCCTTTAAAGAATCAGAGATTATAATTGCTAAAGGACTGTCTGTTCTCTTGCCAGCTCTAACTGGAATTGTACCAATCCTAGCTTATTTTCTGGTCCTCTACATTAGGCTAGCTCCTTCTCTTTGGCTGGGCTTGCCTTTGATGCTGCTGTCTTTATCCTTATTATTTGTCTCTGTTACTTTAGTGATGGTAGTGGCAGTGCATTTCTTGGCTCAAACTGCACTTTTTAGAAAGTATCAGTCTATTTTTGCGAATGTGATGATTGGGATAGGAGTTCTCATACCTTTAATATTTGTCTTCTTTCTACAGTCGACTTCTGGAGATATAGTTGACAGAGTTAGAGATATTCCATTTCTCCTTTACCCTATTCATCTCTTTTACAAAATAGCTGTGGAGCCTTTTTCGATAGAATCCATCCTAGGCCTGCTCGCTTGGATTGCTCTAACTGTTTTCTTGCTTTACCTGACCAAAAAGAAGGTTTTGCCTCGTTTTTATGATGTGATCCTACTTAATAGTGAGGAGAAGGTCAAAAAAGAACGTCGCAGTAAGGAGGGGGTTTCAACTACTAAAAAAGGCTTTTTCCGTATGGTTTTACGCTACCACCTCACCCTTTTGGAACAGGGGACTGGCGTGATTACAGTGCTTTTTACAAGTGCTTTCCTTCCTTATCTCATGATGATCGGTTTGATTTCCAAAATCCGAGATTCTCAGATAGTTCCAGACATTCATCCTCCATACTGGTTACCCTTGTTTTTTATAGGTCTCTTTCTAGCTGTTGTCAATAACAATATCACCAGCCTGCATTCAATTGCCTTATCCTTGGAGAGGGAAAATGTTGATTTTCTTAAGAGTTTACCCTTTGACTTTGCTCGTTATGTGAAAGTGAAATTTTGGATTATATTTGCTGTCCAGTCCTTTTTACCAGTCCTGACTTTACTTGGTCTTTCTCTATATTTAGGCTTGCCCATACTTTCGATGATTTACCTTCTTGTAGTCTGGACCCTTGCCAGTGTCATCCTTTCTTGCCACCATTACTTTAAGGACGTGAAAAATCTGTCAACCAATTGGAGTAACATTACGGACCTGGTGAATCGTTCAAATCGTATAGTAGCAATAGTTTTACTCTTAATTTATTGTTTGATCTTGTTGATTTCAGTCATTGTGAGTTCATTCTTGGTTCAGTCTCTCTCCCCTGTCCTTGCAATCAGCTTGGGAGTAGGAGTTCTTATCCTCCTGCTTGGTCTTGCTATTTTTGGTTATCATTACTACCTATCACGCATATTGGTAGAGATAGAAAAAAGATGAGTTAGATGGTTACTATCTTGATAAATTTCATTTGACAAAACACTTTCAAAGTTTGTTAAAATGTGGTTGTAAATTATTAAGATTGGTAATAAAAAAATATAGGGAGGAATGTTTTGAATAAGAAATATAATATAGTTCTATTATTGTTGTTTATAGTTTATTTATTTGGATATTTTTCAATTTCAAAAACGTTAATTCCTATAATGTGTGTGATCCAAGTATTTTTGATAGAAAATATATTTAGATTTCGAAATAGGATTATGCAGATAGGTGAAATGATAATTATTGTTGCTTCTATAATATTATTTATTGATAGTATATTGAGTTTGTGACAAAAGGCTTTTCTATAAAATCAAATTTTCCAGATACTTGCTGAAGCTGATTTATTTTCTCATCTATCTTCGTCACTAAACTTGACAGCCACATATTACTGATACACCTCTCTACCTACAATCTTAAAGTTAAATTGAGGTTAGTTTCCTAGTTTGCTCTTTGATTTTCATTGATAAAAAGAAATGCTCCTCCAAGGCGGAAGAGCATTTTTTATTGTGATTTTGATTCTGTTTCTGTTTCTGCCGACTCTGGGTGGAGTTCTTGGTAACTTGGTGCCTTGAAAAGGTCAGTACTGGTTTTGCCTTGTCGTTGGCTAAAGAGGCTCGTTGACTGACTTCCTTTTTCTTGCTCAATCTTTTGCAGAATTGGTAAAGAATTGAGGTAAGAAATACTTTCTGTATCAACTTTTCCAAGATGATCTGCTTGGTAGAAACGTATCAAATCGCCAGTTTGAATCTGATCGCTAATTTTCAGCTGTTGACTGGCTGCTTGACGAACGATTTCTAGTTCAGTCTGAGCTTGTTCATCAAGATTACTGATTTCAAGACCGCTCTCAGTATAGTAGGTTCGTCCGTCATAACTGGTGTATTTAGGTGTGACGAAGGAATTTGCAGTTCGAAAGGCAACGATTTCTTGATGATCTGGTGATAGGAGGTCTTGCCCAACCTGAAGGAAGGAATTGGACTCAATACCAAGGAGGTGTTCGAGAGTCGGTAAGATATCGATTTGTCCACCGTAGGTATTGATAATTTGTCCCTTTTCATAACCAGGCATGACCACCATAAAAGGCACTCGTTGCAACATAGCATTATCGTAATTAGACCAGTTCTCAGAAGTCTTGCCAATCAAAGGTGCCAGGTCAGGATTGCGGGAATTGGAAATGCCATAATGGTCTCCATAAATGACGATGATGGATTTTTCATAGAGGCCACTTTCTTTGAGATAGTCAAAGAAAGCCTTGATGGCACTATCCAGATAGTTGGCGGTTTGGAAGTAGCCATTGATAGTTTCATCTTTGGTTTTGGCCAAGGGGAAACCAAGTTCATCGCCAGTCAGATTGCTAGCATAAGGATAGTGATTAGACACCGTGATATACTTAGCATAAAAAGGCTGCTGTAAATGCTCCAGATACTGAATAGAATCTTTCATCATGATTTTATCATTTAAACCATATTGGAAAGAATTGCTACTGTCTTGCTTGGTAAAATAGGAAGCATCAAAGAAGTATTGGTAGCCCCATTGTTTGTAGGTCGTATTTCGATTCCAGAAGGTCCCGATATTACCGTGAAAGACAGCACTTGATTTATAGCCGTTTTTTGATAGGATAAAAGGCGCTGCCTGCTGGGTATTGGTGCCACCGTAGTTGACCATAAAGGAACCTTGGTCAAGTCCAAACAAACCGGTCTCTAGCATGGTTTCCGCATCTGAGGTTTTACCAGCCTTGACTTGGTTAAAGATATTCGAAAAGGCTAGGGTTGATTGCGAATGGTAGAGGGAATTAAGGAAGGGAGTGACTTCATGCTCAGTTCCATCTAGGTTGAGTTTATAGTCAAGCAGGAATTGCTGGAAACTCTCCAAGTGGAGATAAATCACATTTTTCCCTTTAGCCAAGCTAAAATAGTCTGGGTTGGGCTTAGCAGAATGTTCTTGAATATAATCTGTAATAGGTTGAAGATCAGTCTCAGAGGCCTTGGCACGTTCTTTGTTGGCGCTATAGGATTGGTTGGCACTATAGCCTAAAAAGGCTGGTAAACTGAGGGCACGTACAACATAGTAATTAGAAAATCCTCGCGATAGGAGATCGGGACGCTCAATTTCAGCCAAGAAAAGATTAGCAGAAAAGAGCAGAGCTGAGAGTGCAGTGATAGCAACACTGGAGCGGAATTTGAAGGGTCTCCTATCCAGCTGGATGAATTTTTTAAAGAAAAGGAAAGCCAGCAGTGGGAAATCCATAAAATAGATGAAATCCCAAGGACGCAGTAACTCTAGTTCCGCAGTACCAACAGACACCTTGCTGACCACCTTCATGGTATTGGCCGTGATAAAGTCGCTAAATTCTCGATAGTAAAAGACATTGGAATAGAGCCAAATAAACAAAAGGCTGTAAATAGCAATACTCAGACCATAAAAGATCTTGGTTGACCGAGCGTAGAGGGCTAGAGCCAGCAGGAGTAACCCCAAAGGAAGGGGATTGAAAAAGGCGATAAAGGCAAGGTAATTTCCTTGCAATTTTCCTACTTGAATATCTAAATTAAAGTCAACGGTATAGGCTAATAAGGTTTTGAGCCAATATAGGATTAAAAGGGTTAGGACAAAACCCAGTCTGGTACCGATGGCTTTTTGGATTTTGTTAAAATTGCTTTTCACACATTTACTTCCTAATTTTTTATTAGTATTAGTATACCATTTTTTAAAAGAAGAGTAAAAAAGCAAGGGTAGTTTCTTTTTTGAGAATTGACTAAAAGTTTGATATAATGGTAGTTATGAATAGAATAAGAGTTAGCAAAAGGGTTGAAAAGAAGCTCGCTAAAGGTTTAGTTTTACTAGAAGCCAGTGATCTTGAGAATGTCAATCTTAAGGACCAGGAAGTAGAAGTGCAGAGTCAAGAAGGAACCTTTCTTGGGACTGCCTACCTTTCGGAGCAAAACAAGGGCTTGGGTTGGTTTATCAATAAAGACAAGGTGACCTTCAATCAAGCTTTCTTTGAAACGCTGTTTAGACAAGCTAAAGAAAAGAGAAGCGCCTACTATCAAGATGATTTGACAACTGCATTTCGTCTCTTTAACCAAGAGGGAGATGGCTTTGGTGGTCTGATAGTGGACCTTTATGGCGACTATGCTGTCTTTTCTTGGTATAACTCTTATGTTTATCAGATTCGCAAAGTTATCTCAGAAGCCTTTAGACAGGTTTTTCCTGAGGTTTTAGGGGCCTATGAGAAGATTCGCTTTAAGGGTCTAGACTATGAATCTGCCCATGTTTATGGTCAAGAAGCACCTGACTTTTTCACTGTTCTGGAAAATGGTGTCTTGTATCAGGTCTTCATGAATGATGGCTTGATGACAGGTATTTTCCTAGACCAGCATGAGGTTCGTGGTAGTTTAGTTGACGGCTTAGCTATGGGCAAATCCTTGCTCAATATGTTTTCTTATACAGCAGCCTTTTCAGTAGCTGCGGTCATGGGAGGAGCAAGTCAGACAACTTCTGTTGACCTAGCCAAACGTTCACGAGAATTGTCTCAAGCGCATTTTCAGGCAAATGGGCTCAGCACAGACGACCATCGTTTTATTGTCATGGATGTCTTTGAGTATTTCAAGTATGCCAAACGAAAAGGCTTGACCTACGATGTGATTGTCCTAGATCCGCCTAGCTTTGCTCGGAACAAAAAACAAACTTTCTCTGTGGCCAAGGATTATCACAAGTTGATTTCCCAGAGTCTGGAGATTTTAAATCCGGGAGGGATTATCATTGCCAGTACCAATGCTGCCAATGTTTCCCGTCAGAAATTTACAGAACAAATTGATAAAGGCTTTGCAGGAAGAAGTTACCAGATTTTAAATAAATACGGTCTTCCAGCAGATTTTGCCTATAATAAAAAAGATGAAAGTAGTAATTACCTCAAGGTGATTAGTATGAAGGTTAGTAAATGAAATTAATCGTTTCAGTAATGCCAAGAAGTTTAGAGGAGGCTCAGGCTCTGGATGCCACGAGGTATCTGGATGCCGACATCATTGAATGGCGTGCCGACTATCTGCCTAAAGAAGCGATTTTACAGGTAGCTCCAGCTATTTTTGAAAAATTCGCAGGCCGTGAGTTGGTTTTCACATTGCGAACTCGTTCTGAAGGGGGAGAAATTGACCTTTCTACAGAAGAATATATCCATCTAATCAAGGAAGTGGCGCAACTCTATCAACCAGACTATATTGATTTTGAGTACTACAGCTACAAGGATGTTTTTGAGGAAATGTTGGACTTCCCAAATCTCGTTTTGAGTTACCACAATTTCCAAGAAACGCCTGAAAATATGATGGAAATCTTGTCAGAGTTGACGAGCCTAAATCCAAAACTTGTTAAGGTTGCGGCTATGGCTCACACGGAGCAGGATGTCTTAGACTTGATGAACTATACACGAGGCTTTAAAACCCTCAATCCTGAACAGGAATATGTGACTATTTCTATGGGCAAGGTGGGTAAAGTCTCTCGTATCACTGCGGATGTGACGGGTTCTAGCTGGTCCTTTGCTAGTCTAGATGAGGCCAGTGCCCCTGGTCAGATTTCTCTAGCTAACATGAAAAAAATCAGGGAGATTTTGGATGAAGCTTGATGGCTATACACGTTTAGCTGCAGTTGTTGCCAATCCTATTAAGCATTCTATTTCGCCCTTTATCCACAATAGGGCCTTTGAGGCGACAGCTACCAATGGTGCTTATGTGGCTTGGGAGATTGAAGCGAGTGACTTGGCAGAAACAGTGGCTAATATTCGTCGCTACCAGATGTTTGGCATCAATCTGTCCATGCCCTATAAGGAGCAAGTGATTCCATATTTGGATGAGCTGAGTGACGAAGCGCGCTTGATCGGTGCGGTCAATACGGTTGTCAATGATAATGGCAATTTAATTGGATATAATACAGATGGCAAGGGATTTTTTAAGAGCTTGCCTTCTTTTACAATTACAGGTAAGAAGATGACCTTGCTGGGTGCAGGTGGTGCGGCCAAGTCTATCTTGGCACAAGCTATTTTGGATGGCGTCAGTCAGATTTCAGTCTTTGTTCGTTCAGTTTCTATGGAAAAAACAAGACTTTATCTAGACAAGTTACAGGAGCAAACAGGCTTTAAAGTGGACTTGTATGCTTTAGAAGATATTTCTGTCTTGCAGGCAAGGACTGCTGAGTCGGATTTATTGGTCAATGCTACTAGTGTTGGGATGGATGGCCAGTCGTCGCCAATTCCGGAAAGCATCAATTTACCAGAAACTATCTTGGTGGCAGATATTATTTACCAACCCTTTGAAACGCCATTTTTGAAATGGGCTAGAAGTCAGGGCAATCAAGCGGTCAATGGTCTGGGAATGTTGCTCTATCAAGCTGCAGAAGCTTTTCAACTGTGGACCGGTAAGGAAATGCCAACAGAAGAAATTTGGCAGTCCTTAACAGAAAAATACCAATAAAGAAAGGGAGATTCTCCTATGAAAATCAGAATCGATATTCCTCATCATCCTTATGATATTCAGATTGAAAAAGGTTGTCTGGCTCAAGCTGGTCAATGGTTGCGAGAACTCTGGCAACCGCAAAAAGTGGTCATTGTAACAGACAACCATGTAGCTTCTCTTTATGCAGAGAAGGTCAAGCTCAGCCTAGAAGATGCTGGTTTTCAGGTAGCTGTTTTTGACTTTTTAGAAGGTGAAGAAAGAAAGAATTTAACCACTGTTCAGAAAGTCTATGAATTCCTAGTTAAGCAGGGGTTGACTCGTAGCGATGGAATCGTGGCTCTTGGTGGCGGTGTCGTTGGGGACCTGGCTGGTTTTGTAGCCTCTACCTATATGCGAGGTATTCACTTTGTTCAGATTCCGACTAGTTTGACAGCTCAGGTGGATTCATCTATCGGTGGAAAGACAGGCGTCAATACTCCATTTGCTAAGAATATGGTGGGTACCTTTGCCCAACCAGATGGGGTTCTGATTGATCCGCTTGTCCTTGAAACACTCGGAAAGAGAGAGTTGATTGAAGGGATGGGTGAGGTTATCAAGTACGGCTTGATTGAGGATCCAGAACTTTGGAGAATCTTGACGGAACTAGACGGTTCTGTAGAGAGCATTCTGGAACATGCAGAGACCTTGATTGAACATTCTTGTCAGGTCAAGCGCAAGATGGTAGTTGAGGATGAGTTGGACAATGGTGTTCGCCTTTACCTCAATTTTGGCCACACCATTGGCCATGCCATTGAAGCAACGGCCGGCTATGGCAAGGTCATGCATGGTGAAGCTGTGGCCATGGGCATGGTGCAGATATCCAAGGTTGCTGAGGAGAAGGGACTTATGCCAGCTGGCATTACCCAATCTATCACAGAGATGTGTCAGAAATTTGGACTACCTGTTGACTATGAAAACTGGGATGTTGATAAGCTTTATCAAGCTTTGACTCATGATAAGAAAGCGCGTGGCAATACCTTGAAATTGGTCTTGGTGCCAGAGCTTGGTTCTGCAACCATTCACCCAGTTTCTCTGGAAGAGATGAAAGACTACTTGGTAAAATAAGGAGAACGTATGAGATATTTAACTGCAGGAGAATCACACGGCCCCCGTCTGACGGCTATCATTGA
Source organism: bacterium (assembly GCA_905221095.1). Classification (GTDB taxonomy): domain Bacteria; phylum Bacillota; class Bacilli; order Lactobacillales; family Streptococcaceae; genus Streptococcus. The sequence continues at coordinate 123,394 of CAJNBV010000005.1, read as the reverse complement.
AGGAATTCCAGCTGGGCTTCCTTTGACAGCTGAGGATATCAATGAGGACCTTAAACGCCGTCAGGGTGGCTACGGTCGTGGTGGTCGTATGAAGATTGAGAGTGACCAGGTTGTCTTTACTTCTGGCGTTCGTCACGGGAAGACGACAGGGGCTCCCATTACCATGGATGTCATCAATAAGGACCACCAAAAATGGCTGGACATTATGTCTGCGGAGGACATTGAAGACCGCCTTAAAAGCAAACGGAAAATCACCCATCCACGTCCCGGTCATGCTGACTTGGTTGGAGGTATCAAGTACCGTTTTGATGATTTGCGAAATTCTTTGGAACGTTCATCAGCTCGTGAAACAACCATGCGGGTAGCAGTTGGAGCAGTAGCCAAACGCCTCTTGGCTGAACTGGATATGGAAATCGCCAATCATGTCGTGGTCTTTGGCGGCAAGGAAATCGATGTTCCTGAGAATCTCACAGTCGCTGAGATTAAGCAAAGAGCTGCCCAGTCTGAAGTTTCTATTGTCAACCAAGAACGGGAACAGGAGATCAAGGATTACATTGATCAAATCAAGCGTGACGGTGATACCATCGGTGGTGTTGTTGAGACAGTCGTTGGAGGCGTACCAGTAGGACTTGGTTCCTATGTCCAATGGGACAGAAAATTGGATGCGCGATTGGCCCAAGCAGTTGTCTCTATCAATGCCTTTAAAGGAGTAGAATTTGGTCTCGGCTTTGAAGCTGGTTACCGTAAGGGCAGCCAAGTTATGGACGAAATTCTCTGGTCTAAAGAAGACGGCTATACTCGTCGCACCAATAATCTGGGTGGCTTTGAAGGTGGTATGACTAATGGGCAACCGATCGTTGTTCGTGGAGTCATGAAACCTATTCCTACTCTCTACAAACCACTTATGAGTGTGGATATCGAAACCCACGAACCTTACAAGGCGACCGTGGAGAGAAGTGATCCGACCGCCCTTCCAGCTGCAGGAGTGGTCATGGAAGCCGTTGTGGCAACGGTTCTGGCACAAGAAATCCTTGAAAAATTCTCATCAGACAATCTTGAGGAACTAAAAGAAGCGGTAGCCCAACACCGAGACTATACAAAGAACTATTAAGGAGTTCCTATGGCAAAAACAGTCTATATCGCAGGCCTTGGATTGATTGGTGCCTCTCTGGCACTTGGCATCAAACGCGATCATCCAGATTATGAAATTTTAGGTTATAATCGCAGTCAAGCTTCGAGAGATATCGCCTTGAAAGAAGGCATGATTGACCGTTCAACGGATGATTTTGCCAGTTTTGCTCCTTTGGCAGATATCATCATCCTCAGTTTGCCAATCAAACAAACCATTGCTTTCATTAAGGAGTTGGCTAACTTGGATTTGAAAGAGGGAGTGATTATTTCAGATGCTGGCTCGACCAAGTCAGCCATTGTGGATGCAGCGGAGCAGTATTTGGCTGGCAAGCCTGTTCGCTTTGTCGGGGCCCATCCTATGGCTGGTAGTCACAAGACAGGGGCCGCCTCTGCGGATGTCAATCTTTTTGAAAATGCCTATTATATCTTTACCCCTTCGAGCATGACAAGTCCTGATACGCTTGAGGAAATGAAGGATCTGCTTTCAGGTCTCCATGCTCGCTTTATCGAGATTGATGCCAAGGAGCATGATCGGGTGACTTCTCAGATTAGCCATTTTCCTCATATTCTGGCTTCCAGTCTCATGGAGCAGACCGCGGTCTATGCTCAAGAACATGAGATGGCAAGGCGCTTTGCGGCAGGTGGTTTTCGAGATATGACCCGCATTGCGGAAAGTGAGCCGGGTATGTGGACTTCTATTCTCTTGTCTAATCGTGGAACTATTCTGGATCGAATTGAGGATTTCAAGGAACGTTTAGATGAGATTGGACAAGCCATCATCAAGGGAGATGAAGAGCAAATCTGGAACTTTTTCAACCAAGCGCGGGAGCAACGTCAGGCCATGGAAATCCATAAGCGTGGAGGTGTGGATAGTTCTTACGATCTCTATGTCGATGTTCCCGATGAAGAAGATGTCATCTTGAGGATTTTGGAACTGCTACGTGGAACTTCCTTGGTTAACATCCACATCAACGAGGAAAACCGTGAGGATATTCACGGGATTCTACAAATTTCATTTAAAAATGCTCAAGACTTAGAACGAGCCGAGCACCTCATAACAGAAAACACCGATTATACAGTCGTTATCAAATAAGGAGAAAATTATGCCTAAAATAGAGCTTAGATTCATATTTGGTGTTATCTTTATTTCTTTTATCTTACTTAGAGCTTACGCTGTTAAAAAAGATGTGAAAACTAATTCAGAAGCAAGTGTTGAGACAAAAAATGAACCATCCAACAAGGAAATAAGTTAAGAGAAAACCAATTCAAAGTATGTAGACGATAGAATTATTAATGAGTTTATCAATAGCTATAATCAAAATTCTAATAGCCCATTAGAAAATATCAAAAAAGGGAATATAAAAATAAAATATTTCGCATCAAACTATGGATACTACTTGGAACTTTTACATGCAAATGATACTGATAAAATCAATGTAACAATAAATCAGACAAATGAAAATAGTGAATCTGGTGTTGCAGGAATGAAAGAAGTATTTCATAATATTGTTAAATCGATTGAATCATCCTTATCTGATGATGAGATAAATAACTATTTTGATAATCTTATGCCAAATGAAATAAAAACAGGTTCTAATTTAGGAACTTTGAAGATAGAGTATATACCAGATAAGGAATTAAGCAATGGACATTCAAGAGGTCATATAAAAGTGATTGCACAATAATAAAGACCACAGAGTGACTATTAATTTTAAAAAATGAATAAGGAGAAAATCATGTCAAATATTTACGATAGTGCAAATGAACTCAGTCGCGGTCTACGCGAATTACCAGAATACAAGGCTGTTAAAGCAGCTAAAGATGCGATTTCGGCAGATGCTGAGGCAAGCAAAGTCTTTACAGAATATGTTGCCTTCCAAGAGGAAATTCAAAAACTAGCACAGACAGGTCAAATGCCAGATGCGTCCTTCCGAGCTAAAATGGAAGGCTTTGGAAAGCAGATTCAGGGGAACAGCCTCTTGTCTGAATTCTTTACCAAGCAACAACAATTGGCAATTTACCTTTCTGACATTGAAAAAATTGTTTTTGAACCAGTTTCAGAATTGCTAAAATAAGAAAATAACTATCATAAAGTCAGGAATTTTTAAGGAATTTCTGGCTTTTTATGATAAAATAAGTAAAAGTATTGCAAGTATGAGGTCCAGTATGAAACTAAAAACAAACATTCGCCACTTACATGGCAGTATCCGAGTTCCAGGTGACAAGTCTATCAGCCACCGTTCCATTATCTTTGGAAGTTTGGCTGAGGGGGAGACTAAGGTTTATGATATTTTGCGAGGTGAAGACGTTCTTTCGACCATGCAGGTTTTTCGTGACCTTGGTGTTGAAATCGAGGATAAAGATGGGGTTATTACCATTCAAGGTGTGGGCATGGATGGCCTAAAAGCGCCGCAAAATGCCCTGGATATGGGAAATTCTGGAACCTCGATTCGCCTGATTTCAGGTGTCCTTGCTGGCGCAGACTTCGAAGTAGAAATGTTCGGAGACGATAGTCTTTCCAAACGTCCTATGGACCGTGTGACTATTCCACTGAAAAAAATGGGCGTCAGCATTTCAGGGCAAACTGAGCGAGACCTGCCTCCTTTGCGTTTGAAAGGGACGAAAACCCTAACACCTATTCATTATGAGTTGCCAATTGCCTCTGCTCAAGTCAAGTCCGCCTTGATCTTTGCGGCCTTGCAGGCTCAGGGAGAATCCGTAATTATCGAAAAAGAATGCACCCGTAATCATACTGAAGATATGTTGCAACAATTTGGTGGTCATTTAAGTGTGGACGGCAAGAAAATCACAGTCCAAGGGCCACAAAAATTGACTGGACAAAAGGTGGTTGTACCAGGAGATATTTCCAGTGCAGCCTTTTGGTTGGTCGCAGGTTTGATTGTTCCAAACTCTCGTGTAGTGCTGCAGAATGTGGGCATTAATGAAACGCGCACCGGTATTATAGATGTCATTCGTGCTATGGGTGGAAAATTGGAAATGACCGATATTGACCCAGTCGCTAAATCTGCTACCTTAACTGTTGAGTCTTCAGACCTCAAAGGAATAGAGATTGGTGGTGCCTTGATTCCACGCTTGATTGATGAATTGCCCATTATCGCCCTGCTAGCGACCCAAGCTCAAGGTGTAACAGTTATCAAGGATGCTGAGGAACTCAAGGTTAAGGAAACAGACCGCATTCAGGTTGTGGCAGACGCCTTAAATAGCATGGGGGCGGATATCACTCCTACAGCAGACGGGATGATTATCAAAGGCAAATCAGCCCTTCACGGCGCTATAGTCAATACTTTTGGAGACCACCGTATTGGCATGATGACGGCCATCGCAGCCCTTTTGGTTGCAGATGGAGGGGTGGAGCTTGACCGTGCAGAAGCCATCAATACCAGCTATCCTAGTTTCTTTGATGATTTGGAGAGCTTGATTCATGGCTAAGGTGTTATTAGGCTTTATGGGGGCTGGAAAATCGACTATTGCAAGAGGCTTGGACCCTAATTACCTTGATATGGATGCTCTGATCGAGAAGCGCTTAGGTATGTCCATTTCGAATTTTTTCGCTGAAAAGGGCGAAGTGGACTTTCGTCAGATAGAGTCAGAAGTCCTAGCTGAGTTACTAGAAACAAATCAAGTTGTGTCAACTGGTGGAGGAGTAGTCATTTCTGAACGAAATCGTGACTTGCTCAAGACCAATCCGGATAACACCTATCTGAAAGCCGATTTTGACACCCTTTACCAACGTATATCAGCTGATAAGGACAATCAGCGTCCGCTTTTTCTAAATAATAGCAAGGAAGAACTAGCAGCTATTTTCCAAGAAAGACAGGCCTGGTATGAGGAAGTGGCTAGTCGGATTTTGGATGTGACCAAGCTAAGCCCAGAGGAAATTATAGAGGAACTGAGATGAAAATTGCTTATCTAGGTCCCAAGGGATCATTTTCACACCACGTTGTGCAGACAGCTTTTCCTCAGGAGGAATTGCAGGCCTTTGCCAACATTACAGATGTTATCAAGGCCTATGAGCAAGGCTTGGTGGACTATTCTGTGGTGCCAGTTGAAAATTCTATCGAGGGTAGTGTTCATGAAACCTTGGACTACCTTTTTCATCAGGCTCGCATCCAAGCAGTAGCAGAAATCGTTCAGCCTATTCATCAGCAGTTGATGGTGGTTCCAGGTCATACTAAGATTGAAAAGATTTTTTCTCATCCACAAGCTTTGGCTCAAGGAAAGAAATTCATCGATGAACAATATCCAGAGGCCCAAATCGAGGTAACAGCTAGTACAGCTTATGCGGCCCGCTTTATTTCCGAACATCCAGACTATCCTTATGCAGCCATTGCACCTAGAAGTTCTGCAGAAGAATATGGCTTGGAACTGATTGCTGAGGATATTCAGGAAATGGAAGCCAATTTTACACGTTTCTGGGTTCTGGGAGCTGAAGGTGCAGCTATTCCCTTGCAAGCACAAACTGAAAAAATGAGTTTGGCCTTGACCTTACCTGACAACCTTCCAGGTGCACTTTATAAGGCTCTTTCGACCTTTGCTTGGCGAGGAATTGACCTGACAAAAATTGAAAGTCGTCCACTCAAGACAGCGTTGGGCGAATACTTTTTCATTATCGATGTGGACTATACTGATAAGGACTTGGTCCACTTTGCCCAAAAAGAATTAGAAGCCATCGGAATCCAGTATAAGGTTCTGGGTGCCTATCCTATTTATCCAATATCAGACCATGGAAAGGAGAGAAGATGAGTAAAGAAAATCCCTTAAGCCATCATGAGCAGTTGCGTTATGACTATCTACTTAAGAATATTCACTACCTCAATGAGCGAGAGAAAAAAGAGTTTGCTTACTTGCAAGATAAATTAAGTAGGGCAAGTAGTGACGTTACCTCAGAAAGTCAAGAATTGACCGAGGATTATGGAAAGACAAATGCTAACGCTTCAATTCCTTCTTATAATAGTCGTAGTCGTTCTGAGAGATACCAGAAGATCAATTCTCTTCAAAAGAAAAAGACTAAAAAGCGGAAGCTACGGTGGGGGCGTATTTTCGCAGGTTTACTGGCTATCTTAGCTTGTGTAGCGCTTGGTATGATTTTTATGTTCTTAAAAGGTTATACCAATGCTAATCCAGATAAAAATACGAATGCCCGGGCAGCTCAAGTAGAAGTCTTTAATGGTCAGGACACCAGAGATGGTGTTAATATTTTGATCATGGGTACAGATGGGCGAATTGGTCAAAATAGTGCTGAGACGCGGACTGACTCTATTATGGTATTAAATGTCGGAGGTTCAGATAAGAAAATTAAGTTAGTCAGTTTCATGCGTGATAATTTGGTCTATATAGATGGTTATAGTCAAGTGATTAACGGTAGAAAACAGACGGATAACAAGTTAAATGTAGCCTACGAGTTAGGAGAACAAGAGGGGCAAAAAGGGGCAGAAATGGTTCGTCAAGTCTTGAAAGATAATTTTGACTTGGACATTAAGTATTACGCCTTGGTCGATTTTCAAGCCTTTGCAACAGCGATTGACACGCTTTTCCCTGATGGGGTGACGATTGATGCTCAATTTTCAACATTGAATGGGCGTCCACTAACAGAAGCTACAGTCGGCGATGATTTACATGCGACTGAGACTGAGTCTCCAACCCAGACTATTAAAATCGGAAAACAGCAGATGAATGGTTCGACCTTGCTCAATTATGCTCGTTTCCGTGATGATGATGAGGCGGATTACGGCCGTACCAAAAGACAGCAGCAAGTGCTGACAGCAGTTCTTCAGCAAATCAAAGATCCAACCAAGCTCTTTACAGGCTCAGAGGCACTTGGTAAGGTATTCGGAATGACCTCAACGAATGTTCCTTATACCTTCCTGTTAACAAATGGCTTGTCTTTCCTAGACGGAGCTCAAAATGGTATTGAAAAATTGACGATTCCAGAACTTGGTGATTGGGTAGATGCCTATGATGTTTATGGAGGCTTGGGCTTGCTTGTCGATCAAAACAAATATCAGAATAAATTGTCTCAGATGGGCTTGAGATAAGATAATACTCAATGAAAATCAAAGAGTAAACTAGGAAGCTAGCCGCAGGCTGCTCAAAATACTGTTTTGAGGTTGTGGATAGAACTGACGAAGTCAGTAACCATACATACGGCAAGGTGAAGCTGACGTGGTTTGAAGAGATTTTCGAAGAGTATAAGACAGAAAAATCAAAGTTTGATAGCTATTTATCTAGCCGTCAGGCTTTGATTTTTTACAGTCTGCAATAGATTTTCACCCCCTATTTGTGGTATAATGAAACGATACGATAGAAAGAATAATGAATAATATGACTGATTTAAAAGCAATTCAGGCTCGTAGTCTGGAGATGGCTGAATATTTTGTGGCCTTTTGTAAAGAACATGATTTGCTCTGTTATCTCTGTGGAGGAGGTGCTATTGGTGCACTTCGAAACAAGGGCTTTATTCCGTGGGATGACGACCTAGACTTTTTTATGCCCCGTAAAGATTATGAGAAATTAGCAGAATTATGGCCTCGTTATGCAGATCAGCGTTATTTCTTGTCAAAGAGTAACAAGGATTTTGTGGATCGAAACCTCTTTATTACCATTCGTGACAAGGAAACGACTTGTATTAAGCCTTATCAGCAGGATTTGGATTTGCCACATGGTTTGGCCTTGGATGTGTTGCCTTTGGATTATTATCCTAAAAATCCAGCTGAGCGGAAAAAACAGGTTCGTTGGGCCTTGATTTATTCACTCTTTTGTGCCCAAACTGTTCCAGAAAAGCATGGCGCTCTCATGAAATGGGGAAGCCGAATTTTACTGGGGTTGACGCCAAAATCTCTCCGTTATCGCATTTGGAAAAAAGCTGAGAAAGAAATGACTAAATATAGACTGGCTGAGAGCGATGGTATTACAGAATTATGCTCAGGTCCTGGCTACATGAGAAACAAGTACCCAATCGCATCCTTTGAAGATAATCTCTTCTTGCCATTTGAAGGTACAGAGATGCCTATTCCAGTTGGCTATGATGCTTATCTCAGCACTGCTTTTGGTGACTATATGACACCGCCACCAGTGGACAAGCAAGTACCGCACCATGATGCTGTCATCGCTGATATGGATAAGTCTTATACAGAATACAAGGGAGAATATGGTGGCTAAGAAAAAAATCTTATTTTTTATGTGGTCTTTTTCTCTTGGAGGCGGAGCAGAGAAGATTTTATCTACCATTGTTTCAAATTTGGATCCAGAAAAGTATGATATTGATATTCTTGAAATGGAACACTTTGACAAGGGATACGAATCTGTTCCGAAACATGTACGAATTTTAAAATCCTTTCAGGATTATCGCCAAGCCAGATGGCTCCGAGCTTTTTTGTGGAGAATGAGAATTTATTTTCCAAGACTGACTCGGCGCTTGCTTGTGAAAGATGACTATGATGTTGAAGTTTCCTTTACAATTATGAATCCACCGCTTTTGTTCTCTAAAAGAAAAGAAGTCAAGAAGATATCTTGGATTCATGGAAGTATTGAAGAATTTCTTAAGGATAGCTCAAAAAGGGAATCACATGGACGCCAGTTGGATGCCGCGGATACTATTGTAGGAATTTCTAAAAAGACCAGTCATTCTATCAAGGAAGTCTATCCAGATTATGCTTCAAAATTACAGACGGTCTACAATGGTTATGATTTTAAGACTATTCTAGAAAAATCTCAAGAGAAGATCGATATCGAGATTGAGCCTCAAAGTATCTGTACCATTGGACGGATTGAGGAAAATAAGGGTTCTGACCGTGTGGTGGAAGTGATACGACTATTACACCAAAAAGGAAAAAACTACCACCTTTACTTTATAGGTACAGGTGATATGGAAGAGGAACTGAGAAAACGGGTCAAAGAGTATGAACTTGAGGAATATGTTCATTTCCTTGGTTATCAAAAAAATCCTTATCAGTATTTGTCTCAGATGAAAGTTCTCTTGTCTATGTCTAAACAAGAAGGTTTTCCTGGAGTGTATGTGGAAGCTTTGAGTCTGGGACTTCCTTTTGTCTCTACAGATGTTGGAGGGGCTGAGGAATTATCCCAAGAAGGTCGATTTGGACAAATCATTGAGAGCAATCAAGAGGCAGCTCAGGCAATTACGAACTACATGACTTCTGCCTCAAACTTCGATGTTAATGAGGCTAGTCAATTCATTCAACAATTTACAATTGCCAAACAAATCGAACAAGTAGAAAAACTATTAGAGGAGTAGCATGGAAACTGCATTAATTAGTGTGATTGTGCCAGTCTATAATGTGGCGCAGTACCTAGAAAAATCGATAGCTTCCATTCAGGAGCAGACCTATCAAAATCTGGAAATCATTCTTGTTGATGATGGAGCAACAGATGAAAGTGGTCGCTTGTGTGATTCAATCGCTGAACTAGATGATAGAGTTTCAGTGCTTCATAAAAAGAATGAAGGCTTGTCACAAGCGCGAAATGATGGAATGAAGCAGGCTCATGGGGATTATCTGATTTTTATTGACTCAGATGATTATATCCATCCAGAAATGATTCAGAGTTTATATGAGCAATTAATTCAAGAAGATGCGGATGTTTCGAGCTGTGGTGTTATGAATGTCTATGCAAATGACAAAAGTCCACAGTCAGCCAATCAGGATGACTATTTTGTCTGTGATTCTCAAACATTTCTAAAGGAATACCTCATAGGTGAAAAAATACCTGGGACGATTTGCAATAAGCTAATCAAGAGAGAGATTGCAATTGCCCTATCCTTTCCTAAAGGATTGATTTACGAAGATGCCTATTATCATTTTGATTTAATCAAGTTGGCTAAGAAGTACGTTGTTAATACCAAACCCTATTATTACTATTTCCATAGAGGGGATAGTATTACGACCAAACCCTATGCAGAGAAGGATTTAGCCTATATTGATATCTATCAAAAGTTTTACAATGAAGTTGTGAAAAACTATCCTGACTTGAAAGAGGTTGCTTTTTTCAGATTGGCCTATGCCCACTTCTTCATTATGGATAAGATGTTACTAGATGATCAGTATAAACAGTTTGAAGCCTATTCTCAGATTCATCGTTTTTTAAAAGGCCATGCCTTTGCTATTGCTAGAAATCCAATTTTCCGTAAGGGGAGAAGAATTAGTGCTTTTGCTCTATTCATAAATATTTCCTTATACCGATTCTTATTACTGAAAAATATTGAAAAATCTAAAAAATTACATTAGAACGGGGGTGAGCAAGTGATTGATGGGAAACGATTATTATTTAGTTTGACCATAGTCAGCTATGCCTTGACGCTAGTAAGTGGAATTGTGTATCTGTTTAATAATAATAATGTTAGCTTGCTTTCTACTTTATTGTTCTTACTGGTTAGTAGCTTAATTGCCTGCTGGAATGATATCAAGTATTACTTAATCCATTTTATTTTCTATTTAACTATTTTTGTATTTCTGGTATCAAGACCGACCATTGATTATTTTAGGGATGGTGCTCTGGATACCTATCATCCGATAGCCTATCGCTTTGCCTTTATAGTCGTCATGGTTTCGATTCTGGGCTTGACCACAGGAGGCGTACTGGCTCGTTACTTCATAGCTAGGAAGAACATAAAAGTACCAAAGATAGGAAATTCTATAAAAGAGATTTATATCAAGCGGTTACGCTTTGTATCACTAGGAGTTTTTCTTCTAACCTATCCTTTCTATTTTATTCGCTTATTTGAACGGCTCCTGTATCGTTTGCAGACTTCCTACTATGCCTACTATGCAAATTTTGAAAGTAAACTTCCTTATTTTACTTACATCTTGTCTACCTTTACGGTCTACGCAATGTGTATGTATCTGGCAACCAAGCCAAAGAAATGGCAGGCAACAGCAGTGTTAGTATCCTTCATTGCAGCCAATACCATTCATTTGGCAATCGGGACACGAAATCCCTTTATTTTAAGTATTTTATTTGCTTTTGTTTATTACTTTATGCGGGAGCAAACTGAAAAGGGAAAATGGATTGGGTTTAAAGAAAAGTTAGCGATTTTTGTGGGTTCTCCTATTCTCATGTTAGCGATGGGAGTGCTCAATTATGTACGGGATAATGTCCAGGTTTCCCATACAGGTTTCTGGGATATCTTACTTGACTTTATCTATAAACAAGGGACTAGTTTTGGTGTTCTAGCTCGAGGTTTTCTATTTAACAGTAGCCTCCCTTACCGAGATTTCCGTAATTTTACTTTTGGTCCTGTTCTTGATTATTTTGCAAGAGGAAGTTTGGGGGCCATTTTCGGAGGAAAAGCCTTTGAACATACAACCAATAGTGTGGAACTAGCTATCGATAGTAATAGTTATGCCCACAATTTATCCTATCTTGTTTTGAACAAGGAATATCTGAAAGGACATGGTATTGGAAGTAGCTATATCATGGAGTTGTATACAGACTATGGTATGATAGGAGTCTTTCTACTTAGTCTCTTACTTGGCATGCTATTTATAGCCATGTTGCAAGTGGCCTATCGCTCTAGAACAATCCTATTTGCCTTGTCCTTACTCATCTTGAATAATCTATTCTTTATGCCAAGAAGTAGCTTTTCAGAAAGTTTCTTCAATCTATTTACAATGCAATTCTGGGGAATTGTTCTTGTGATTATATTTGTAGCAAAAATGCTTACAAAAGAAAACCAGTATCTACTAAACAAAGGAGAAAAAAATCATGTTTGAACATTATTCAGTAGCTGATTTGTTTGCAAATCTTTATAAAAAACGAAAAGTAAATATTTTAGCTCTCATCGCTTTATTTGCTCTCATTGCTGTGCCATTCACAATTAAAGCTGTTAAGAATAAAAATACTGTCAAAGACACAACAAGTTATTCAACTTATCTTAGCTATAAAATTACTCCTCCAGAAGATTCAGCTAAAACGATTTTGAATCATCAAATTGGTGGTTATAGTGATTTCTACGGGAAATTGATTGATGGGAATTTGAATGGAGCTTATCTTTTCAATGATGTAGAACCGAGTGAACTGAAAAAAATGGCCAGTGAATTGGATACGACAGAAACAACCTTGAAAAATTCTACGAATGATTATTGGTGGAAAAAACTGACCGTCTACTATATGATTGACGATGCAGGGGTCGGTGTGAAAATTTTGACACCAAGTAAGGATGTCAATGACTTGTTAGAGCGAAAATTTGATGGATTGATTGAGAAATTTAAACATACTTATGCAAATGTGAAAATTGAAAAATTGGAAACCATCAACTCTAAAGAATTGAATGCAAACGGTGAGACAGCGCTTGGATTAAATGTGAAAAACTTGATTCTCCGTTTAGCTGTTATTGGAGTAGTCTGTGTGATTTTGGTTGTGATGGGAAATGTATTGGTTTATCTCTTTAATCCAACAATCAATAGAGCAGGTGATTTTTCTCAATATCAAATTGATTTTGTAACAGAGATTACAACAATTGCTAACCTAGCAAATGTTCTATCATACAAAAATGCTGGACAAGAATTAACCATCGTTAGCTCCAATAAAGCTATCTTAGATAAATTGAAACAAAATCAAGAGGCTTTAAAAGGAATGCACTTTGTAGATTTACAGGATGTACCATCTCTTTTGGAAAGAGATACAGTCCTTCTTGTTGAAGAGTATGGAGTGACTCGTTATAAGAAATTTGAACAAAGTCTTCAAATTCTCAGAAACTTAAATCGTTCAATCCTCGGTGTAGCAACCTTTAAATTATAAGCTTTCTGATGTATTAGGTCTTCAAAGTTGGCTAAGAGCCTATTTTGAAGGCTTTTTCTATTTGTTAGCAGAAACTTTCTTTTATACTCAATGAAAATCAAAAAGCAAACTAGGAAGCTAGCCGCAGGTTGCTCAAAACACTGTTTTGAGGTTGCAGATAGAGCTGACGTGGTTTGAAGAGATTTTCGAAGAGTATTAGAGTCTCCTACAGAAAGACCCTAGGGAAAATCTATCCGTATAGAGGAGCCTTCTTTTGATAAAATCGTAAAAATCTAGTATAATAGATAGAACTGAAAGTATGAGGTTACTAGCAATGAAAATGAAACAAATCAGTGATACTACTTTAAAAATCACGATGTCTTTAGAAGATTTGATGGATCGAGGGATGGAGATTGCTGACTTTCTCGTTCCTCAAGAAAAAACAGAAGAGTTCTTTTATGCTATCTTGGATGAGTTAGAGATGCCTGATAGCTTTCTAGATACAGGCATGTTGAGCTTCCGTGTAACTCCAAAACCTGATAAGGTAGATGTCTTTGTGACCAAATCAAAGATTGACCAAAATCTAGATTTTGAAGATTTATCGGATTTACCAGACATGGAAGAATTAGCCCAAATGTCGCCAGATGAATTTATCAAAACCTTAGAAAAAAGCATCGCGGACAAAACTAAGGATGACATCGAAGCAATTCAATCTCTTGAGCAAGTTGAAGCCAAGGAAGAAGAGCAGGAGCAGGCTGAACAAGAAGTTGAAAGCAAGAAAGAGCCTTACATCTACTACATCCTTTCTTTTGCTAAGTTGGCTGACTTGGTGGCTTTTGCCAAGACAGTGACTTTTGAGATGGAAACTTCTGAACTCTACAAAATGAACGAGCGCTATTATTTGACTATTCTAGTGGATATTGAAAATCATCCAAGTCCATATCCAGCTTGGCTTTTGGCCCGTATGCGCGAGTTTGCGGACGATAGTGACATCAGTCGCTCAGTCTTGCAAGAGTATGGCCAAGTCTTGATGAATCACGATGCAGTGCTTAATCTGCAAAAAATCGGATAATCATTTCTGGAAAGCTATTTCTAGATTTTAAGAAGAGCGAGTCGTTTGATTCGTTTTTTCTTTTTATACTGAAATAGTGAATTACTATAATAGGAATTTTCACAAAATTCTGTTATAATGGCTATATTAGAAAATTTCGAGGAGACAAACATGACAGTTAAAATTGCTTTACTAGGATTTGGTACCGTTGCAAGTGGTGTGCCTTTCCTCCTAAAGGAAAATGGAGAAAAAATCAATCAATCAGCACATTCAGAGATTGAAGTTGCTAAAGTATTGGTCAAGGATGAAGATGAAAAGAATCGCTTGCTTGCAGCAGGAAATGACTTTAACTTTGTAACCAATGTGGATGATATTTTGTCAGACCAAGACATTACGATCGTAGTGGAATTGATGGGGCGTATCGAACCTGCTAAGACCTTTATCACTCGTGCCTTGGAAGCTGGGAAACACGTTGTTACTGCCAACAAGGATCTTTTGGCTGTCCATGGCGCAGAATTGCTAGAAATTGCTAAATCTAACAAGGTAGCACTTTACTACGAAGCAGCAGTAGCTGGTGGGATTCCAATTCTTCGCACTCTAGCAAATTCCTTGGCTTCTGATAAAATCACTCGCGTATTGGGTGTAGTCAACGGAACTTCTAACTTCATGATGACCAAAATGGTGGAAGAAGGATGGTCTTACGATGATGCTCTTGCGGAAGCACAAAGACTTGGATTTGCAGAAAGTGACCCTACAAATGACGTGGATGGGATCGATGCAGCCTACAAGATGGTGATTTTGAGCCAATTTGCCTTTGGTATGAAGGTTGCCTTTGACGATGTAGCCCACAAAGGAATTCGCAATATCACACCAGAAGATGTAGCTGTAGCTCAAGATCTTGGCTATGTAGTGAAATTGGTTGGCTCTATCGAGGAAACTCCTTCAGGAATTGCTGCGGAAGTAACTCCAACCTTCCTACCTAAAGCGCACCCACTCGCTAGTGTGAATGGCGTAATGAACGCTGTCTTTGTAGAATCTATCGGTATCGGTGAGTCTATGTACTACGGACCAGGTGCTGGTCAAAAACCAACTGCAACAAGTGTTGTGGCGGATATTGTTCGTATCGTTCGTCGATTGAATGATGGAACCATTGGAAAAGACTTCAACGAATACAGCCGTGACTTGGTTTTAGCCAATCCAGAGGATGTTAAAGCGAACTACTATTTCTCAATCTTGGCTCCAGACTCAAAAGGTCAGGTCTTGAGATTGGCTGAAATCTTCAACGCTCAAGATATTTCCTTCAAGCAAATCCTCCAAGATGGCAAAGAGGGTGATAAGGCGCGTGTTGTGATTATCACTCATAAGATTAATAAAGCCCAACTTGAGAAGGTTTCAGCTGAATTGAAGAAGGTTTCAGAATTCGACCTCTTGAATACCTTCAAGGTGCTAGGAGAATAAGATGAAAATTATTGTACCTGCAACCAGTGCCAATATCGGGCCAGGTTTTGACTCGGTCGGTGTAGCTGTAACCAAGTATCTTCAAATTGAGGTCTGCGAAGAACGAGATGAGTGGTTGATTGAACACCAAATTGGCAAATGGATTCCTCATGACGAGCGTAATCTCTTGCTCAAAATTGCCCTGCAAATTTTACCAGACTTGCAACCAAGACGTTTGAAAATGACCAGTGATGTTCCCTTGGCGCGTGGTCTGGGTTCTTCAAGCTCGGTAATTGTTGCTGGGATTGAACTAGCCAACCAGCTGGGGAATCTCAACTTGTCAGACCATGAAAAATTGCAGTTGGCGACCAAGATTGAAGGGCATCCAGACAATGTGGCTCCAGCTATTTATGGAAATCTCGTTATTGCAAGTTCCGTTGAAGGGCAAGTCTCTGCGATTGTGGCAGATTTTCCAGAGTGTGATTTTCTAGCTTACATTCCTAACTATGAATTACGCACTCGCGATAGCCGCGGTGTCTTGCCTAAAAAATTGTCCTACAAGGAAGCTGTCGCTGCTAGTTCTATCGCCAATGTGGCTGTTGCAGCCTTATTAGCCGGAGATATGGTAACAGCTGGGCAAGCAATCGAGGGAGACCTCTTCCACGAGCGTTACCGTCAGGACTTGGTGAGAGAATTTGCGACGATTAAGCAAGTAGCCAAAGAGAATGGTGCCTATGCAACTTACCTTTCTGGTGCTGGACCAACAGTTATGGTCTTGGCCTCTCATGACAAGATGCCGGCGATTAAGGCTGAATTGGAAAAGCAACCCTTCAAAGGCAAACTGCATGACTTGAAAGTTGATACCCAAGGTGTCCGTGTAGCAGCAAAATAAAGAATAGAAGATAGGATGGGGAAACTCTCGACCAAAGGGCTTCCTATCCTTTTTTTGAAAAGAATTCGAGTTAAAAACTTGATAAAGGAGAAACGAAGATGGCAGAAATTTATCTAGCAGGTGGTTGTTTTTGGGGCCTAGAGGAGTATTTTTCACGAATTTCTGGAGTGCTAGCAACCAGTGTTGGCTACGCTAATGGCCAAGTTGAAACGACCAATTACCAGCTACTCAAGGAAACAGACCATGCAGAAACGGTTCAAGTGATTTACGATGAGAAGGTAGTGTCACTCAGAGAAATTTTGCTTTATTATTTCCGAGTCATTGATCCTTTATCGATTAATCAACAAGGGAATGACCGTGGTCGCCAATATCGAACTGGGATCTATTATCAGGATGAATCAGACTTGCCAGCTATCTATACAGTGGTGCAGGAGCAGGAACGCATGCTGGGTCGAAAGATTGCAGTAGAGGTGGAGAAACTTCGCCACTATATTCTGGCTGAAGACTATCACCAAGACTATCTTAAGAAGAATCCTTCAGGTTACTGTCATATCGATGTGACCGATGCTGATAAGCCATTGATTGACGCAGCCAACTATGAAAAGCCTAGTCAAGAAGTATTGAAGGAAAGCCTAACTGAAGAGTCTTATCGTATTACACAAGAAGCTGCTACAGAAGCGCCGTTTAGTAATGCCTATGACCAAACCTTTGAAGAGGGCATTTATGTAGACATTACGACGGGTGAGCCACTCTTCTTTGCTAAGGATAAGTTTGCCTCAGGTTGTGGTTGGCCAAGTTTTAGTCGTCCGATTTCTAAGGAGCTGATTCACTATTACAAGGATCTGAGCCATGGAATGGAGCGAATCGAAGTTCGTTCTCGGTCAGGCAATGCTCACTTGGGTCATGTTTTCACAGATGGACCTCGGGAGTTAGGTGGCCTGCGTTACTGTATCAATTCTGCCTCCTTACGCTTTGTGGCCAAGGATGAGATGGACGAAGCAGGGTATGGCTATCTATTGCCATACTTAAACAAATAAAATTGAGAGGGTGGGAGCTCCCCACTTTCTTCATTTCCAGAATACGCATAGAAGGGATTTATGAAACACTTATTATCATACTTTAAACCCTACATCAAAGAATCAATTTTGGCACCTCTGTTCAAGCTACTTGAAGCAGTGTTTGAGCTCTTAGTTCCCATGGTGATCGCAGGGATTGTTGACCAATCCTTGCCCCAGAGAGATCAAGGACACCTCTGGATGCAGATTGGCCTGCTCCTTATCTTTGCAGTGATTGGCGTTTTAGTGGCCTTGGTAGCCCAGTTTTACTCAGCCAAGGCAGCGGTTGGTTTTGCCAAAGAACTGACAGACGACCTTTATCGTCATATTCTTTCCTTACCCAAGAACAGCAGAGATCGTCTGACAACTTCTAGCTTGGTGACTCGCTTGACTTCGGACACCTATCAGATTCAGACTGGTATCAATCAGTTCCTGCGTCTCTTTTTGCGAGCACCTATTATCGTTTTTGGAGCTATTTTCATGGCCTACCGAATCTCAGCTGAGCTGACTTTCTGGTTTTTAGTTATGGTTGTCATTTTGACCATTGTTATTGTAGGGCTCTCTCGATTGGTCAATCCTCTCTACAGCAGTCTCAGAAAGAAAACGGACCAACTGGTTCAGGAAACACGCCAGCAATTACAAGGCATGCGAGTTATTCGTGCTTTTGGACAAGAAAAACGAGAGTTACAGATTTTTCAAACCCTTAATCAAGTTTATGCCAAATTACAAGAAAAGACAGGCTTCTGGTCTAGTTTGTTAACACCTCTGACCTATCTGATTGTCAATGGAACTCTTCTCGTCATCATCTGGCAGGGCTATATTTCTATTCAAGGAGGTTTACTCAGTCAAGGTGCCCTAATTGCCCTTATCAACTACCTCTTGCAGATTTTAGTGGAATTGGTCAAGCTCGCCATGCTGATAAATTCCCTCAACCAGTCCTATATTTCAGCCAAGCGAATCGAGGAAGTCTTTGATGAAGAGCCAGAAGATATCCATTCAGAGTTAGAACAAAAGCAAGCTACCAGCGAGGAGGTTTTACAAGTCCAAGAACTGACCTTTACCTATCCAGATGCGGCCCAGCCTTCTCTGAGAGGCATTTCTTTTGATATGAAGCAAGGGCAAATCCTTGGTATCATTGGGGGGACGGGTTCTGGTAAATCAAGCTTGGTGCAAGTCTTACTTGGACTTTACCCAGCAGACAAGGGGAGCATTGACCTTTATAGAAATGGACGTAGTCCTCTTAATCTTGAGCAGTGGCGGTCTTGGATTTCCTATGTGCCCCAAAAGGTCGAACTTTTTAAGGGAATCATTCGTTCTAACTTGACTCTAGGTTTAAATCACGAAGTGACTGATCAAGAACTCTGGCAGGCCTTGGAGATTGCGCAAGCTAAGGATTTTGTCAGTGAAAAGGAAGGACTTTTGGATGCCACTGTTGAGGCAGGAGGGCGAAATTTCTCAGGTGGACAAAAACAAAGGCTGTCTATTGCACGTGCAGTCTTGCGCCAAGCACCATTTCTCATCCTAGATGATGCGACTTCGGCCCTCGACACCATCACCGAGTCCAAGCTCTTGAAAGCTATTCGAGAAAATCTGCCAAACACGAGCTTAATCTTGATTTCTCAACGGACTTCGACACTCCAGATGGCTGACCAGATTCTCCTCTTGGAAAAAGGGGAACTACTAGCTATCGGCAAGCACGAGGATTTGATGAAGACTAGTCAAGTCTATCGTGAAATCAATGCATCCCAGCATGGAAAGGAGGACTAGCATGAGACGACAAACTGCAAACCAGACGCTCAAACGTTTGGCAAAAGATTTAGCCAGTCATCCTTTCCTCCTTTTCCTAGCCTTTCTAGGAACTATTGCCCAAGTTGGTTTATTGATTTACCTACCTATCTTGATTGGGCAGGTCATCGACCAAGTCCTAGTGGCTGGTTCTTCACCAGTTTTTTGGCAGATTTTCATCCACATGATCTTGGTAGTAATAGGAAATACTCTGGTACAATGGGTCAATCCTCTTCTTTATAATCGCCTAATCTTCTCTTATACCAAAGACTTGCGAGAGCGAATCATCCATAAGCTCCATCGTTTGCCGATTGCTTTTGTAGATCGGCAAGGTAGTGGCGAGATGGTGAGTCGTGTAACCACGGATATAGAACAGTTAGCAGCCGGTTTGACCATGATTTTTAATCAATTTTTTATTGGCGTCTTAATGATTTTGGTTAGTATCCTAGCCATGCTTCAAATTCACCTCCTCATGACCCTCTTGGTCTTGCTGTTGACACCACTGTCCATGGTAATTTCACGCTTTATTGCTAAACGCTCTTATCATCTCTTCCAGAAGCAAACAGAGACGAGGGGCATTCAGACTCAGTTGATTGAAGAATCGCTTAGCCAGCAGACCATTATCCAGTCCTTCAATGCTCAAACAGAGTTTATCCAAAGACTGCATGAGGCTAATAACAATTACGCAGGCTACTCTCAGTCAGCCATCTTTTATTCATCAACGGTCAATCCTTCAACTCGCTTTGTCAACGCGCTCATTTACGCTCTGCTTGCTGGAGTAGGAGCTTATCGTATCATGATGGGGTCAACCTTGACCATTGGGCGTTTAGTTACCTTTTTGAATTACGTTCAACAGTACACCAAGCCCTTTAACGATATTTCTTCAGTTCTAGCTGAGTTACAAAGTGCTTTAGCTTGTGCAGAGCGTGTCTATGCTGTCTTAGAAAGTCCTGAGGTGGCTGAAACAGGCAAGGAAGTCTTGACCAGTGACCAAGTCAAGGGTGCCATTTCCTTTAAACGGGTTTCTTTTGGATACAATCCTGAAAGGATCTTGATTAAGGATTTGTCTATCGATATCCCAGCTGGTAGCAAGGTAGCCATCGTTGGTCCAACAGGTGCTGGTAAGTCAACTCTCATCAATCTCCTCATGCGTTTTTATCCTATTAACTCGGGAGATATCTTGTTAGATGGGCAATCCATTTATGATTATACCCGAGCGTCATTGAGACAGCAGTTTGGCATGGTGCTCCAAGAAACCTGGCTCAAGCAAGGAACCATTCATGACAATATTGCCTTTGGAAATCCTGACGCCAGTCGGGAGCAGGTGATTGCTGCCGCAAAAGCAGCCAATGCAGACTTTTTCATTCAACAGTTGCCACAGGGATACGATACTAAGTTGGAAAATGCAGGAGAATCCCTCTCTGTTGGGCAAGCCCAGCTCTTGACCATCGCCCGAGTCTTTCTAGCTATCCCTAAGATTCTTATCTTAGACGAGGCGACTTCCTCCATCGATACGCGGACAGAAGTGCTGGTACAGGATGCCTTTGCTAAACTCATGAAGGGGCGCACAAGCTTTATAATTGCCCATCGTTTGTCAACCATTCAAGATGCAGATTTGATTCTTGTCTTGGTGGATGGCGACATCGTGGAATATGGTAACCATCATGACCTCATGGCTAGAAAAGGCAAGTATTACCAAATGCAGCAAGCTGCAGCTTTTAGCTCAGAATAAGCCTTTCTCTTTTGAAATTTTATAGACGAAAAAAGTTGCCTTCGGGTGACTTTTTTGTTACAATAGCTAGAAAAATTATTCACTGTAAATTGTCTTATAGAAAAGGAGCCTAGAATGAAAGTCTATCAGCATGTAAATATCGTGACTTGTGACCAAGATTTCCATGTTTATCTGGATGGAATCTTAGCAGTTAAGGATTCTCAAATTGTCTATGTCGGTCAAGAGAAGCCGGAGATTTTAGAGCAAGCTGAGCAGATTATAGACTATCAGGGAGCCTGGATTATACCTGGCTTGGTCAATTGCCACACCCATTCTGCCATGACAGGTTTGCGAGGAATCCGAGATGACAGTAATCTCCATGAATGGCTCAATGACTATATCTGGCCAGCAGAAGCTGAGTTTACTCCAGACATGACTACCAATGCGGTCAAAGAAGCGCTGACAGAAATGCTCCAGTCAGGAACAACAACCTTCAACGATATGTATAATCCCAATGGAGTGGATATCCAGCAGATTTATCAGGCAGTGAAGGCTTCTAAGATGCGTTGTTATTTCTCACCGACCCTCTTTTCTTCAGAAGCAGAAACGACTGCTGAAACTATAAGCAGAACACGAGCGATCATCGAGACAATCTTAGGATATGAAAACCCAAATTTTAAGGTTATGGTAGCACCACATTCTCCCTACAGCTGTAGTAGAGACTTGCTGGAAGAGAGCTTAGATATGGCAAAAGAGCTGAATATTCCCATCCATATCCATGTGGCAGAGACCAAGGAGGAGTCAGGAATTATCCTGAAACGCTACGGCAAACGTCCCCTCGCCTTTCTAGAAGAACTGGGTTACTTAGATCATCCGTCTGTCTTTGCTCATGGGGTAGAATTAAACGAGCGAGAAATTGAACGCTTAGCAACCTCTCAAGTGGCAATTGCGCATAATCCTATTAGTAACCTCAAATTGGCATCAGGAATCGCTCCCATCATCCAACTCCAAAAGGCAGGAGTAGCAGTCGGAATTGCGACTGACTCGGTAGCTTCTAATAACAATCTAGATATGTTTGAGGAAGGACGGACAGCAGCCCTTATTCAGAAGATGAAGAGTGGAGATGCCAGCCAATTTCCTATCGAAACAGCTCTCAAGGCACTGACAATCGAAGGGGCTAAAGTTCTAGGGATGGAAAATCAGATAGGAAGTCTGGAAGTTGGTAAGCAGGCAGATTTTCTGGTTATTCAACCACAGGGTAAAATCCATCTCCAACCCCAAGAAAATATGCTCTCTCACCTTGTTTATGCTGTCAAATCCAGTGATGTTGATGATGTTTATATCGCTGGAGAACAGGTTGTTAAGCAAGGTCAAGTCTTGACAGTAGAACTTTAAAAGAAAAATAACGAAAAATTTTAAAAAAAGTTTGCAAAAATCTTGCATTCTTTTTTTAACTATGCTATACTTATATACGGTTTGAAAAAACTGCCTAAGACAGTAGGGGAGCTTGACTCATAAATATCCTACCGAGGACAAAACGTATCATGTAAAAAGAAGCGTATTGTACTTTCGTGTCTAGGTTTGGGCGCGTTTTTCTTTTGGAAAAATTCCCCAAGCAAAATAATTACGGAGGTGAACACACTAATGAGTGAAGCAATTATTGCTAAAAAAGCGGAACTAGTTGACGTAGTAGCTGAAAAAATGAAAGCTGCTGCATCTATCGTCGTTGTTGACGCTCGTGGTTTGACAGTTGAGCAAGATACAGTTCTTCGTCGTGAGCTTCGTGGAAGCGAAGTTGAGTATAAAGTTATTAAAAACTCAATCTTGCGTCGTGCAGCTGAAAAAGCTGGTCTTGAAGAACTTGCATCAGTATTTGTTGGACCATCTGCAGTAGCATTTTCTAACGAAGATGTTATCGCACCAGCGAAAATCTTGAACGATTTTGCTAAAGACGCTGAAGCACTTGAAATCAAAGGTGGTGCAATCGAAGGCGCTGTCGCATCTAAAGAAGAGATTCTTGCTCTTGCAACTCTTCCAAACCGCGAAGGACTTCTTTCTATGCTCCTTTCTGTACTTCAAGCGCCAGTGCGCAACGTTGCTCTTGCAGTCAAAGCGGTTGCAGACAACAAAGAAGACGCAGCTTAATCTTAAGCTACGCAGCGTAGCCTAGCTACAAAAAAATATTATAAATTTAAAAACTTATTTGGAGGAAATAACAATGGCATTGAACATTGAAAACATTATTGCTGAAATTAAAGAAGCTTCAATCCTTGAATTGAACGACCTTGTAAAAGCTATCGAAGAAGAATTTGGTGTAACTGCAGCTGCTCCTGTAGCTGTTGCTGCAGCTGGTGCTGCTGACGCTGGTGCTGCTAAAGATTCATTCGACGTTGAATTGACATCTGCAGGCGACAAAAAAGTTGGCGTTATCAAAGTTGTACGTGAAATCACAGGTCTTGGACTTAAAGAAGCTAAAGAACTTGTTGATGGTGCACCAGGTGTCATCAAAGAAGGTGTTGCAGCTGCAGAAGCTGAAGAACTTAAAGCTAAATTGGAAGAAGCTGGAGCTTCAGTTACTCTTAAATAATAGAGCAACTACAGTAGTAGCTTAAAAACATGATTAAACCGCTATTCTTAGGACTAGCGGTTTTTCTTTTTGTTTAAGGAGGGGTAAAAAGGGGGCTAGTATTCTTTAAAAGTGAGGAGAGTTAGATTGAAAGAATCATATTGGTAAATCGAAATGATGGATATTTGTATCATGTCTTAAATCGTTATCAAACGATAATATTGATTTTTTTACAAATTAAGAGTATAATTTATGGAAATGAGCGTTCACTCAATTTTTGTGAAATTAAGGAGTAAAGAAAATGGTTGTTGAAGCAATAGAGTACAGTCGTTTCGGTAACGAAGAGGTCTTGGATTTGGTGAAAATCGATTCTAAAGCTTTGGATGTAAATCAAGTGAGAGTAGAAGTTCATGCTGTTGGTTTAAATCCTATTGATTATAAAACTTTTGAGGGAGCGAAATCCCTTCGATTTCTATCCTTTATAACGAAATTAAGGAAACCAAGTCGTTGGTTTGAATCTAAATCATCTTTATTTCCAAAAGGTGTGGGGAGAGATTTTTCTGGAGTTATTACAGAAGTTGGAAATGAAGTAACTAGGTTTTCAGTAGGAGATAAGGTGTTTGGAACAATGATTAGCGATCCTGGTTTGGGAACTAAGAGGGGAGCTTTAGCAACAGAAATTTGTGTCAATGAATCAGAAATTGTATTGAATCCAGAGATGATCGACATGACTCACGCAGCTACTATGGGAGTAGCTGCTCTAACTGTGGGTGGGGCTTTTAGAAGAATCGGTTTAAATTCAAGAGATACTGTTGTTATTTCAGCTGCAGCAGGAGGTATTGGAAGTATTGCAGTACAGTATGCAGTTGCTAAGGGGGCGACAGTGATTGGAATCGCAAGTAAGAAAAATGCAGAGTATCTGAAGTCTTTAGGTGCCATACCAGTAAGTTACGAAGAGAATGTCAAGAAGGTTCTTCTATCAGCTAGTCCAACGCCTATTACAAAATTTTTGGATTGTTATGGATCTGATTATGTTAGATTGGCTTTTAGTTTAGGATTGAAGGGGACAGCTATTGGGACATTAGTACCTTCGCCCTATGTTATGATAAAAGGTGCTCAGTTTACTGGTCCGAGACATTCCACATATGATGATTTTAGCACTTTAGCTGAAATGGTCTCAGACGGGAAGATTCAGCTGAAAATTGATCAAGTGTATGACTTTTCTCTAAAGTCAGTTAGAGAAGCCTATAGTAGTCTGAAAATGGGACACAGTCGAGGCAAAAAAGTCGTAAAAGTAAGAGAGTAGAAGAGAGGTGCTAGCGATGGAAAGTTTAGAACAAAAGTATGCTCAGACGTTAGAAGTTAGCAACTTGAGCTTGAAACAACGTCGAGTATTATTATCAAGCTTAAAATTATTCTCAGAAATTGGATTTGAGAATACAACGTCCAGTCTTATTGCCGAACGCGCTGGAGTGTCAGAAGGAACTGTTTTTAGTTACTTTAAAACAAAGGAAGGTATTTTAGAAGCCATTTTATCTACTTTTCTAGAACAGGTTATTCCAGAAGTAATTGCGGATTTCTCAGAAAAAAAATTCACAGTAGATCAAGAAACTTTTCCCTTCTTTTTAAAAAGTATTGTTCGAGATAGGCTCTTTTTCATTCAGGAGAATCAAATGCATGTTAAAATTCTCTTGGGGCGTTCTTTTATTGATAAAAATCTTTCTATCCAGTTAGGAAATATTATTGTTCAATCTATAATAGAACCAATTAGCCCTGTTTTAAATCAATTTAAAGAAAAAGGACTTATTCTAAATTGGTCAAATGAAAGAATTGTTCGATACATTTTAGCATTGAGTTTTTCTTATCTTATTCCCATGATGTTGAATGATGAAGGAACTATAAACATAGATGAAGCAGTTGATGAGATTGTTGAATGTTTGTCATCTGCCCTAATGAAAGTAAAATAAATTCTGATGTTAAAACTCACTGTTAATGGTGCGTTTTTTGAATTCAACAAAAAAATCCCCAATCATAGCGATTGAGGATTAAGCAAATGAATCTTAAACAATACCTTGTGCGATCATAGCATTTGCTACATTTTCAAAGGCAGCAATGTTAGCCCCTGCAAGGTAGTCTTTATCAAGACCATATGTTTCTGAAGTTGTTTTAGCTGTGTTGAAGATGTTTGTCATGATGTCTTTGAGTCGTCCATCAACTTCTTCACGAGTCCATGAGAGGCGAAGACTGTTTTGGCTCATTTCAAGGGCTGAAACGGCTACACCACCAGCGTTGGCAGCTTTGGCAGGTCCGTAGAAAATACCATTTTCTTTGTAGACTTTGATGGCATCAAGGTCGCTTGGCATGTTGGCACCTTCAGATACACAGATCACGCCTTGAGCAACCAAACGTTTAGCTGCTTCACCGTTGATTTCGTTTTGAGTCGCACATGGAAGAGCGATGTCATAGTTTCCAGCATAAGTCCATACAGAACCTTCATGATAAGTAGCAGTTGCTTTCTCAGCTACATACTCAGTCAAACGAGCACGACGTTTCTCTTTAACATCAACCAAAAGATCGAAATCGATACCATTTTCATCGATAACATAACCATTTGAATCAGATACAGAGATAACAGTTGCACCAAGTTCAGTTGCTTTTTGAAGAGCGTATTGAGCAACGTTACCAGAACCTGAAATAACCACTTTCTTACCAGCAAAGCTGTTACCGTTAGCTTTAAGCATTTCTTCAGTGTAGTAAACCAAACCGTAACCAGTTGCTTCTGGACGAATCAAGCTACCACCAAATCCAAGAGGTTTACCAGTCAAGACACCAGCATCAAATTGGTTAAGACGTTTGTATTGACCGTAAAGGTAACCAATTTCACGTCCACCAACACCGATATCACCAGCAGGTACGTCAAGTGATGGTCCGATGTGTTTTTGCAATTCAGTCATGAAGCTTTGGCAGAAACGCATCACTTCAGCATCTGTTTTACCTTTAGGATCGAAGTCTGATCCACCTTTACCTCCACCGATTGGAAGTCCAGTCAAGACGTTTTTGAAGATTTGTTCAAATCCGAGGAATTTCAAAATTCCTTGGTTTACAGTTGGGTGGAAACGAAGTCCGCCTTTGTATGGTCCAACAGCTGAGTTGAATTGAACACGGTAACCACGGTTTACTTGAATGTTTCCATCACGGTCAACCCAAGGAACACGGAAAGAAATCACGCGCTCTGGCTCAGTAATACGTGCCAAGATATTTTCTTCGATATACTCAGGGTGTTTTTCAAATACAGGTTCCAAAGTGTTGAAAAATTCTTCAACAGC
Source organism: bacterium (assembly GCA_905221095.1). GTDB lineage: Bacteria > Bacillota > Bacilli > Lactobacillales > Streptococcaceae > Streptococcus. The sequence continues at coordinate 96,689 of CAJNBV010000005.1, read as the reverse complement.
TTGGAGGAATTCAGCCTCGTGCCCGTTACGAGCTTTTACAGTTTCAAACACGCTTTGGATATATTCTTTAGCAGATGTCATATCGTTCTCCTTAAATTCTAATTTAATTATGTGTGTCATTATAGCAGAATTTTTTTTAACTGTAAAGAGAAAAACAAAAATTTTCTAAAAATTCTATCAATTTAGTTCCAGATTTTTCTTTATTCATAAAATACGAACATTTTTCTTTGAAATATCTTTCTCAAAGAGAAAATGTGAAAATATGGTATAATATTAGCAATAAAAGGAATCTGGAGGATCAGAATCATGGTATCAACAAAAACACAAATTGCTGGTTTTGAGTTTGACAACTGCTTGATGAATGCAGCAGGTGTGGCTTGTATGACGATAGCAGAGTTAGAAGGCGTTAAAAACTCAGTGGCAGGAACCTTTGTCACTAAGACAGCGACCTTGGACTTTCGTCAGGGAAATCCTGAGCCACGCTATCAAGATGTTCCACTTGGTTCCATCAACTCTATGGGCTTGCCAAATAATGGCTTAGACTATTATTTGGATTATCTTTTGGATTTGCAGGAAAAAGAACCAAGCCGAACTTTCTTCTTATCTCTAGTCGGCATGTCTCCAGAGGAAACCCATACTATCTTGAAAAAAGTCCAAGAAAGTGACTTCCGTGGTCTGACTGAGCTAAATCTTTCCTGCCCAAATGTTCCAGGAAAACCTCAGATTGCCTATGATTTTGAGACAACAGACAGGATTTTGTCAGAAGTATTTTCCTACTTTACCAAACCTCTTGGAATTAAGCTCCCACCTTATTTTGATATTGTTCACTTTGACCAAGCGGCAGCTATTTTCAACAAATATCCGCTCAAGTTTGTCAACTGCGTTAACTCAATTGGGAACGGACTTTATATAGAAGATGAGTCTGTCGTGATTCGTCCTAAAAATGGTTTTGGTGGGATTGGTGGAGAGTACATCAAACCGACTGCTCTAGCCAATGTTCATGCTTTTTATCAACGTTTAAATCCTCAAATCCAAATCATCGGAACAGGTGGCGTTCTGACTGGTAGAGATGCCTTTGAACACATCCTCTGTGGTGCTAGTATGGTACAGGTGGGAACTACCCTTCACAAAGAAGGTGTCGGTACCTTCGAACGTATTACCAATGAACTGAAAGCAATCATGACGGAAAAAGGGTACGAGAGCCTAGAAGATTTCCGTGGAAAATTGCGCTATATTGACTAAATTAAATCGAAAAATCAGAAGAAAGGAGAGAAGATGCTAGCCATTGAAGAAAGCCAGAAGTTGACTTTATCAAATTTACCTAACCTGAGCCTTTTTACAGGCATAGATCAGGGCCAGTTTGAAGTGATGAAGAGTCAAGTGTTGAAACAGATTGGTTATGATTCTGCCGACCTCAACTTTGCCTACTTTGATATGAAAGAAGTTGTCTACAAGGATGTGGAACTGGAGTTGGTCAGCCTTCCTTTCTTTGCGGATGAGAAAATCGTGATATTAGACCATTTTGTCGATATCACAACAGCCAAGAAACGCTTTTTAACAGATGATGAGCTCAAGTCATTTGAGGCATACCTTGATAACCCTTCACCAACAACCAAGTTGTTGATCTTTGCAGAAGGAAAACTGGATAGCAAAAGACGGTTGGTCAAATTACTTAAGCGTGATGCTAAGGTTTTTGATGCAGTAGAAACCAAAGAACAAGAATTGCGCCAGTATTTCCAAAAGTGGAGCCAGAAACAAGGTCTGCAGTTTGTGGGGCAATCATTTGAAAATCTACTTATCAAATCTGGTTTTCAATTTAGCGAAATCCAGAAAAATCTGCTCTTTTTACATTCCTATAAGGCGAATTCTATTATCGTGGAAGAGGATATTGTTAATGCCATTCCCAAGACCTTGCAGGACAATATTTTTGATTTAACTCAGTTTATTCTGACTAAAAAGATGGACCAGGCGCGCGACTTGGTTAGAGATTTGACCTTGCAAGGGGAAGACGAAATTAAGCTCATAGCTGTCATGTTAGGACAATTTCGAACTTTTACTCAGGTGAAAATTTTGTCGGAGTCTGGCCAAACAGAAGCGCAGATTGCAAGTAGTTTAGGTGGCTATCTAGGGCGCACTCCCAATCCTTATCAAATCAAGTTTGCGCTGAGAGATTCGAGAGGACTTTCTTTGAGCTTTCTGAAGCAAGCTATTTCCTATTTGATTGAGACAGACTATCAGATTAAGACAGGTCTTTATGAAAAAGGTTTCCTTTTTGAAAAGGCACTCCTACAGATTGCTAGTCAGGTCAATTGACATTTTTTGAAACTACAACCCGCGTCAGGATTATCTTGTCGTGGGTTTATTGCTGATTTCCTCATCTATAAGCAAAAAACTTGAAAAAAGTGAATGTTTGCGTTATCATTTTCATATAGAAAGAAAAAGAGGTATTACAGATGGCTATTATCTTACCAGAACTTCCATATGCATACGACGCTTTGGAACCATACATCGATGCGGAAACAATGCACTTGCACCATGACAAACACCATCAAACTTATGTCAACAATGCTAATGCAGCTCTTGAAAAACACCCTGAAATCGGTGAAGACCTTGAAGCCTTGCTTGCTGATGTAGAATCAATCCCAGCTGATATCCGTCAAGCACTTATCAACAATGGTGGTGGACACTTGAACCACGCTCTTTTCTGGGAATTGATGACTCCTGAAAAAACAGCTCCATCAGCAGAACTTGCAGCAGCAATCGATGCAACATTTGGTTCATTTGAAGAATTCCAAGCAGCCTTCACTGCAGCGGCAACAACTCGTTTCGGTTCTGGATGGGCATGGTTGGTTGTGAATAAAGAAGGTAAACTTGAAGTGACTTCAACAGCAAACCAAGACACACCAATCTCAGAAGGTAAAAAACCAATCTTGGGCTTGGACGTTTGGGAACATGCTTACTACGTGAAATACCGCAACGTGCGTCCTGACTACATCAAAGCTTTCTTCTCAGTGATCAACTGGAACAAAGTAGATGAATTGTACGCAGCTGCTAAATAATGGTATATGGAGGGAAGAATTGTTCTTCTCTTTTTTAGGTTATATGATTCTGGTCTGACAAAATCGTCAGACTTTTTTCATTTTTATGAGAAACGTGCTAACTGCTAGAAATTATGGTAGAATAAAGTATTAAGTAATCGTGGAAAAAGGATATCTATGCGAAAAGAAATTGCACCTGAATTATACAACTATAACAAGTTTCCTGGTCCTGAGTTCCATTTACACGGGGACAAGGTCGAAACGGAAGGGATAGCTTTTTCCTTGGTGGAAAATATCAAGGATGCCTTTGATGTGACGGCTTTTAATCAGCGTTTTTCAGAAGTCTTAACCAAGTTTGATTATATCGTGGGGGACTGGAGCAACGAACAGCTTCGCCTACGAGGGTTTTACAAGGATGACCGAACAGAGGAAAATCTTGAAAAAATCAGTCGTTTACAAGACTATCTTTTAGAGTATTGTAGTTATGGTTGTGCCTATTTTGTTCTAGAAAATGAAGCACCTAAGCGCGCATCATTTGACAAGAAAATGCGTAAGAAGGAAGAAGAGACGCCTTCTAGAAAAGGAAAGAAACCGACTCAAACCAAACGAAAACCGAATGCAGATAAGAAAAATAGACGTCGTCAGAAAGACCAGCATTCTCAGAAAGAGGACAAGGGGCAACGTCATTTTGTCATTCGTCAGAAGTGAGTAGAGAATAAGGAGAGGAAATGAAACCGTCAATTTATAGTTTAACACGTCAAACCATGCAGGAATGGGTATTGGAGCAGGGAGAAAAGAAATTCCGTGCAGATCAAATCTGGGAATGGCTTTACCGTAAACGTGTGCAGTCATTTGAAGAAATGACCAACCTTTCAAAAGATTTGATTGCTAAGCTCAATGACCAGTTTGTGGTCAATCCCTTGAAACAGCGAATCGTTCAAGAGTCTGCTGATGGTACTGTAAAATATCTCTTTGAATTGCCTGATGGTATGTTGATCGAGACAGTACTCATGCGTCAACATTATGGTTTGTCAGTCTGTGTGACCACTCAGGTCGGCTGTAATATCGGTTGTACCTTCTGTGCTTCTGGTTTGATTAAGAAACAACGTGACCTCAATAACGGTGAAATCGTAGCGCAAATCATGTTGGTTCAGAAATATTTTGATGAGCGTGGTCAAGACGAACGCGTCAGCCATATCGTTGTCATGGGAATCGGTGAGCCTTTTGATAACTATAACAATGTCTTGAATTTCGTTCGTACCATCAATGATGATAAAGGAATGGCCATCGGTGCTCGTCACATTACGGTTTCAACCTCAGGTTTGGCCCATAAAATTCGTGATTTTGCTAATGAAGGAGTTCAGGTCAATCTTGCCGTGTCCCTTCACGCACCGAACAATGAATTACGCTCAAGCATCATGAAGATTAACCGTGCCTTTCCGATTGAAAAACTCTTCGCAGCGATTGAGTATTATATCGAAACAACCAATCGTCGTGTAACCTTTGAATATATCATGCTCAATGAAGTTAATGACGGTGTAGAACAAGCCTTGGAGTTGGCTGAATTGCTCAAGAATATCAAGAAATTGTCTTATGTCAACTTGATTCCTTATAACCCAGTTAGTGAGCATGACCAATATAGTCGTAGTCCAAAAGAGCGCGTGATGGCCTTCTATGATACACTCAAGAAAAAAGGAGTTAACTGTGTTGTTCGTCAAGAGCATGGTACTGATATTGATGCAGCATGTGGACAATTGCGTTCTAATACAATGAAACGTGACCGCCAGAAAGCAGTCGCAGCAGTCAATCCTTAATGATGAAGAAAACTCATAATTATGTTTTGGTCTGGGGAGTCATTTTCTATAGCATTTGTATCGTCTACTTTTGCTTTACTCCTCAAGAACATTCTCCCGTGGGAGTGGAAACTCCAGGTATTCAGCATCTTGGACGCCTGGTTTTTCTTTTGACTCCTTTCAATTCTTTCTGGAAACTGGGCGAAGTGAGTGATATGGGACAATTATATTGGATTTTTTTACAAAATATCCTCAATGTCTTCTTGCTTTTTCCTCTGATGTTCCAACTCCTTTATCTCTTTCCAAACTTAAGGAAAACAAAAAGAGTTCTTCTTTTCAGTTTTCTAGTGAGTCTTGGAATCGAGTGTACGCAGTTAGTCTTGGACTTTTTCTTTGATTTCAATCGCGCCTTTGAGATTGATGATTTGTGGACCAATACCTTGGGTGGCTATCTGGCTTGGCTCCTCTATAAACAATTACATAAAAACAAGATAAGGAATTAAAATGAGTATTTTAGAAGTTAAAAACCTGAGTCACGGTTTTGGTGACCGTGCAATTTTTGAAGATGTGTCCTTCCGTCTCCTCAAGGGAGAACATATCGGTCTGGTCGGTGCCAATGGTGAAGGGAAATCAACCTTTATGAGCATTGTGACTGGTAAAATGTTACCAGATGAAGGAAAGGTGGAGTGGTCCAAATATGTGACTGCTGGTTACTTGGATCAGCACTCAGTCTTAGAAGAAGGTCAGTCTGTTCGTGATGTTCTCCGTACAGCCTTTGATGAGCTATTCAAAGCTGAAGCCCGTATCAATGACCTTTATATGGAAATGGCTGAAGACGGAGCGGATGTTGATGCTCTCATGGAAGAAGTTGGCGAACTCCAAGACCGTCTGGAGAGTCGTGATTTCTATACCTTGGATGCTAAGATTGACGAAGTAGCGCGTGCCCTTGGTGTTATGGACTTTGGCATGGATACGGATGTAACTTCTTTGTCAGGGGGACAAAGAACCAAGGTGCTTTTGGCTAAGCTTCTCCTTGAAAAGCCAGATATCTTGCTTTTGGACGAGCCAACCAACTACTTGGATGCTGAGCATATCGACTGGCTCAAGCGCTATCTCCAAAACTATGAGAATGCCTTTGTTCTTATTTCACACGATATTCCCTTCCTAAATGACGTGATCAATATCGTCTATCATGTAGAAAATCAACAGCTGACGCGTTACTCTGGTGACTACTACCAGTTCCAAGAAGTCTATGCCATGAAGAAATCCCAGCTGGAGGCGGCCTACGAACGTCAGCAGAAAGAGATTGCCGACCTCAAGGACTTTGTTGCTCGGAACAAAGCGCGTGTTGCAACACGAAACATGGCCATGTCTCGCCAGAAGAAATTGGATAAGATGGATATTATCGAACTGCAAAGTGAGAAACCAAAACCATCCTTTGATTTCAAATCAGCTCGTACACCTGGACGCTTTATCTTCCAAGCCAAGGATTTGCAGATTGGTTATGACCGTCCACTTACCAAGCCTTTGAATCTTACCTTTGAACGCAATCAAAAGGTTGCTATTATCGGTGCAAATGGTATCGGGAAAACAACTCTCTTGAAGTCTCTATTGGGCATTATCCCGCCAATCGCTGGAGAGGTTGAACGTGGAGACTACCTAGAACTTGGCTACTTTGAACAGGAAGTAGAAGGAGGCAATCGCCAAACACCACTAGAGGCTGTCTGGAATGCCTTTCCTGCCCTTAACCAAGCGGAAGTTCGTGCAGCCCTTGCCCGTTGCGGTTTGACAACCAAGCATATCGAAAGTCAAATTCAGGTTTTGTCAGGTGGGGAACAAGCCAAAGTTCGTTTCTGTCTCTTGATGAATCGTGAAAACAACGTTTTAGTGCTGGACGAGCCGACTAACCACCTGGATGTGGATGCCAAGGATGAACTCAAACGCGCTCTCAAAGAATACAAGGGATCGATTCTTATGGTCTGTCACGAACCAGATTTCTATGAAGGTTGGATGGACCAAATCTGGGATTTTAACAAGCTAACTTAAAAATGAGGATAAAAGAAATACAGTACCGTATGTGGATACTGTATTTTTTTGGTTTTTAAGATTTAAAATTGTAATCTTTTACCACTTCGATGCTATCGATAGTAATAGCAGTCGTTGGCTTGTCTTTTTCATCTTTTTCGGCTTTAGCAATCTTATCTACAACATCCATACCGTCAATTACTTGACCAAAGACTGGGTGTTTACCATCTAGACTAGGATTTCCACCTTCTTTATAGGCTTCGATGATTTTCTTTGGATACTTGCTTGTAGGGAGTTTAGCTGAGGTATCTGTGGAGTTTTGGTTGATGAAGAATTGACTACCGTTGGTGTTTGGTTGGCCAGTATTAGCCATCGCAAGAGCCCCACGGATGTTATAGAGATAAGGAGTGATCTCGTTTTTGAAACCAGTTCCCTTGTCTTTTGTCTTATCCTTGTCATGCCAGATAGACTGACCACCTGTACCGTCTCCCTTTGGATCTCCAGTTTGGACCATAAAGCCATCGATGACACGGTGGAAGGTAATGCCGTTATAGTAGCCTTCTTTGGCATGAGTGAGGAAGTTCTCGACTGCTAGAGGAGCCATTTTAGGGAAGAGTTTAATGCGGATATCTCCTTGACTTGTATGGAGAACCACTTCGGCTTCATCTTCAGCAACTTCCTTAGAAAGTTGAGGGAAATTGGCATTTTCGTTTGTCAAAGCATCGTTTAACTCCTTGGCAGATTGGGCAGCAGCTTTAGAACTTTCTTCAGCAGCAAGACTGGAATCCACATAATCATTGCCACGCAAACTACGTTGGATGCTGCTACATCCAGCTAGGGCTACAGTGGACAGTAAAAGAAGGGTTGCTAGTTTTTTCATTCTGTTCCTCTCAAAAATTCATTTCTACCATTGTACCGTAAAAGGAAGGGGATTTCAAATATTAGTGACAAGGTCGTTTAAGAGAAAATCAACCCCAAAGTCGCTTGATTAGAGATTCTTCTTTGGATGTCGGTCGATAATGTCCTGGTACTGTTTCAGTATATGCTCTCCCTTTGGAGTCAATTTGTAGCCACGAATCGAAAAGTGACTTGCTAATTTTTCTTCTGAAAAGTTGTCATGAAGGGCTTGGTCTAGATCTGCAGCCTTCATCTTAGATAGTCCTGCAATTCCCTTGCTTTTCAAAATATTCTTTTTCATTGTAGCATTCAGATGGTCGAGTGAATCAAAAGCAGTTTCAATGACAGTATAACCTTTTTCTACCAGAGTTTTTAGATGTTTTGGGGCATCAATGCCATAAGTGTACTCAAAGTATTTAGGGAACCAGGTTTCGGTGGTAAAAGTACCAAACTGGATCCTCCATAGTAAAATGATATCACCTGCTAGTAAGTTATCTGTTAATAATTCCATGTTTCGTTTGGGAACGGGCTTGGGATTTAGGAGCCAAGCATCCAAATCACGTTCAGGAGAGATGAAGGGTTTGACTTGGTGGTCTTTATAAAATTTTTCTAAAATAGTATTCACGGATAGACTCTTTCAAACTTTTATTTTCTATTCTAACAAATTTCTAAATGGTTTAAAAATTTTATAGTCTGTCAAGTTTTTTTCTTGACACCTGTCAGAAATCTGCTATAATAGAACATGTGCTAAATAGCTCAGCTATTTCACCGAAATAAAAAATAAGAAAAGAGACTTTAAAAATGGCAGTTAAAATCCGTTTGACTCGTATGGGTTCTAAGAAAAAACCTTTCTACCGTATCAACGTAGCAGATTCACGTTCACCACGTGACGGACGTTTCATCGAAACAGTTGGAACTTACAACCCACTTGTTGCTGAAAACCAAGTAACTTTGAAAGAAGACCGCGTTCTTGCATGGTTGGCTGATGGAGCTCAACCTTCAGATACAGTTCGTAACATCCTTTCAAAAGAAGGCGTATTGAAAAAATTCCACGATTCTAAATTCTCAAAATAAGTTTAAAGTAGGTTGACAGATGGATACGATTGAAAATCTCATTATTGCGATTGTGAAACCCTTGATTTCACAACCAGATGCCTTAACTATCAAGATTGAAGATACACCAGAATTTTTGGAATATCATTTGGATCTTGATCAAAGCGATGTGGGTCGTGTAATCGGTCGTAAGGGTCGCACTATTTCTGCGATAAGAACGATTGTCTACTCTGTCCCAACTGAAGACAAAAAAGTAAGAATCGTTATTGACGAAAAATAAGAAGGGCGGGACGAATGTCTCGCTTTTTTTGCGAGGAGCAGGATATGAAGGATTTAACGTTTAGACAATTACAAGACTACTTACTCGAACATTACCAGCAGTCTCGGACTGAGGAAGGTTTTTTTATCAAGCTTGTGGAGGAAGTCGGTGAAGTCGCTGAAGTTTTGAATGGTCGCTCTGGTCGAAAAGAGGGAGTTCAAGATTCGAACGAGGAACTTGCTAAAGAACTGGCTGATATTATTCACTACACCGTCGCAATCGCAGCTATTAATCATATTGACCTTACCAAGACTATCTTTGAGAAAGACAAAACTGCAGCCACTAAGTACCAACATGAACGTGATTTGGAAGGCTTTTTGAAGGGGAAGGAGAGTTGATGTCCTCTTTCTCCAACTTGAGAAAATCCTTGGAACGTGATAAAATAAGGGATAAGGATTTTTAATAATTCATTATACAGAATGAGTGGATTTCTTTATGAATAGGATTGAAGTATCTACAGAAATTGGTAGTCTCTCTGTTACTTATCAAAAGCAAAAGAAAATGCTAATTTGTTTAAGTGGCGCAGGTTTGCTACCAAGTTATGAAAATTTTTCACTTATACTCGAAAAACTTCCTCCCACAATTGGTTATTTGACAATTGATTTTCCAAACACAGGTAGAAGTCCGATTCATGACCAAACTGGAAAAAATCTGGATAATCTTGCAGATGCGGTTTATGAAGTACTTGAAGAATTGGCGATTTCTGAATATATACTTTGTGCACATAGTTTGAGTGGAATTTTAGCTTGCAAATTGCTCAACAAACCAATTAAGTGTCAGGGTTTAGTAGCAATTGAACCGACAACTAAAAAAGTCATGTTTGCTGATTTTTCAGAAAATCCTTATCCAGAAATGGAAGAGCAGATGAGGCTGATTGAGGAGTGTGGTCCTGAACTTTATTTTAAAAGCTTAACTCAAGCCACATTTAGCCCTGAAATCAATAAAGAAATATGGGAAATAATGCAAGAAAAAGGTTCAGAGTTGCAAAATCAAGATTCAGAATTTCAGATATCTGGAGAGATTACTGAGGAAGATTTTGAGAATTTGTCGATAGAATCTCATGTTCCTGTATTTATTTTCTGTCAGACTTATAGAGAAAAAGAGTACAGAGAATCAGAATATTGGACTTCCAATACTAAACTCATTTTAGGGGGGAATCACCATTATTTACAATGGTCAGAATCAGAAAAAATTGTGACTATTATTCGAGAATTGTCAGAATAAGATGGAAAGAAGGAGACTATAGGAGACAAGATGAACTACTTTAATGTTGGGAAAATCGTCAATACGCAGGGGTTACAGGGTGAGATGAGAATCTTGTCTGTGACGGATTTTGCAGAAGAACGCTTTAAAAAAGGTGCTGAGCTGGCTTTGTTTGATGAAAAAGATCAGTTTGTTCAAACAGTAACTATTGCTAGCCACCGTAAACAGAAGAACTTTGACATCATTAAATTCAAAGATATGTACCATATCAACGCTATCGAAAAGTACAAAGGATACAGTCTCAAGGTCGCTGAGGAAGATTTGAACGATCTAGACGATGGTGAATTCTACTATCACGAGATTATCGGTTTGGAAGTCTATGAGGGAGAGAACCTGATTGGAACCATCAAGGAAATCCTGCAACCAGGTGCTAACGATGTCTGGGTAGTCAAGCGAAAAGGCAAGCGTGATTTGTTATTGCCTTATATCCCACCAGTGATTCTCAATGTTGATATTCCGAATAACCGCGTCGATGTGGAAATATTAGAAGGGTTAGACGATGAAGATTGATATTTTAACCCTATTTCCAGAGATGTTTTCTCCGCTAGAGCACTCAATCGTTGGAAAGGCTCGTGAAAAAGGGCTCTTGGATATCCAGTATCATAATTTTCGAGAATATGCTGAAAAGGCCCGCCATGTCGACGATGAGCCATACGGAGGCGGACAGGGGATGTTGCTCCGCGCGCAACCCATTTTCGATGCCTTTGACGCTATTGAAAAGAAAAATCCGCGCGTCATTCTCCTCGATCCAGCTGGAAAGCAGTTTGATCAGGCTTATGCTGAGGATTTGGCTCAAGAGGAAGAACTTATCTTTATCTGCGGTCACTATGAGGGCTATGATGAGCGGATCAAGACCTTGGTAACAGATGAGATTTCTCTAGGTGATTATGTCTTAACTGGAGGAGAATTGGCGGCCATGACTATGATTGACGCTACTGTGCGCCTGATTCCCGAAGTGATTGGCAAGGAGTCTAGCCACCAAGATGATAGTTTTTCTTCTGGTCTTCTCGAATATCCTCAGTATACACGTCCCTATGATTATCGAGGTATGGTTGTGCCAGATGTACTGATGAGTGGGCACCATGAAAAGATTCGTCAGTGGCGCCTGTATGAGAGTTTAAAGAAAACCTATGAACGCAGACCGGATTTGCTTGAAAATTATAAACTGACAGCAGAAGAAGAAAAAATGCTGGCAGAAATTAAAGAAAATAAATAATAAAGGAGAAACCTATGCAAGTAATCAAACGTGACGGCGAAATTGCTGAATTTAATCCAGACAAGATTTACCAAGCTATTTTAAAGGCAGCCCAGACTGTCTATGTATTGACAGATGATTTGCGTCAAAACCTTGCACAAGTCACTAAGAAAGTGGTTTTGGATTTGGAAGAGGCAAAGGTAGAACGCGCTACTATCAGCATGATTCAGTCTATGGTTGAACATCGTTTACTAGGTGCAGGTTACATTACCATTGCTGAACACTACATTTCCTATCGTTTACAACGTGACTTGGAAAGAAGTGGTTACGGAGATCATATCGCCGTTCATTTACATTTTGAACAAGTTCGCTAAGAAAAAAGAGTGGGATGAAGTAACTACATCTCACTCTTTCTTAAATCTATTTTTTTGGGCTGTTTGGACTGTTGAAGGGACAAATCTCAGGCGTTGAATATCGCTTATTCGGATAATACGGGTCACATTTTTGGCGAAATTTTTCACGATAATTTGTTGGCGTTGCTGATCGTATTTGATGATGTCACCTGTAAAACTTGTCTCTGACAAGATAAGATGAACAGCAGTTTGTTTCTGGATAGCCTCTTCAATAGTAGCAGTTAGGGAGTTGGTTTCAGTCTGGTCAGCTTGGTCATGTCCATTTAAAAAGTCATGGATTTTATCTAGAACTTGCTGGAATTTAAGTTTCATATTGGCCTCCCTTCTTTTATATCAATATTATATAAAATTTTCCTAAAATCTACAAGATTTTACGAATAAACTAATGAAAGCTAAAAAAGGAGAAGAAAATGGCAGAATTTACATTTGAAATCGAAGAGCATTTGTTGACTCTTTCTGAAAACGAAAAAGGTTGGACCAAGGAAATCAACCGTGTGAGCTTTAATGGTGCCCCTGCAAAGTTTGATATTCGTGCTTGGAGCCCAGATCATACTAAAATGGGCAAGGGAATTACCCTCTCTAATGAAGAATTTCAAACGATGGTGGATGCCTTTAAAGGCAACTAAGTTTTTAAAATGAAAGAAAAGGATACTGAGTTATGACAACTCGATATCCTTTTTTAGTTAGTAAAGTAAGCCTGATTTTTAAGGCGTTGAAGTACTGGACGGCTAATAAAACTAATAGCAAGAAGTTTACCAAGGTCTGGAATGATAAAGGGAAGAACACCCACAACAAGAGCTTTTTCAAATGCCATTCCAGCTAGGAAATGCAAGCTAAGAATCCCTCCGACAAAGACAAGGGCATCACCCAAGAGGTTTGCAAGAAAAATCTTGACAACTCCACTCTTGCTGTTAGTTAGAGAAGAGGTAAGTCCAGAATAAACAAGATAAAACCAAAGATAGCCTGCAGTAGGACCAATCAAAGCATGAAATCCAGCTCCACCTCCTGCAAAGACAGGAAGACCGATAGCACCTAGAAGAAGATAAAGTCCAACAGAAAGTACAGCCTCTCTCGGTCTAAAGACAGTAGCAATCAGACCAATTGCAAAGTTTTGCAGAGTGAAGGGAACAGGTCCAATTGGAAGACTGATTTGTGCCAATACAGCAATGAGAGCAGCCCCAATAGCAGGGATGGCATAAATGTGAGCTTTATTCAAAATAGTTAACCTCTTTTCTAATATATAGTAACAATTATACTCGTAAGAACATTATTGTCAACCTATTTTATAGAACAAGGTAACAAAAACTGTAACAGCCGATTGGCTGACTGAGTAAGTTGTTTTCATCGATTCGTAAATCATCAAAAAAGAAGCAGACACATTTGTATCAGCTTCTTTTGTTTCAATTAACGCATGGTTACAAATTCTTCAGATGCAGTTGGGTGAATCGCCACAGTTGCATCAAAGTCTGCCTTAGTTGCTCCCATTTTGATAGCAACAGCGAAACCTTGAATCATTTCATCAACACCGTAGCCAATTCCATGAAGTCCGACAACTTTTTCTTCAGAACCAGCTGTGATCAATTTGAAACGTGTTTCTTGACGGTTGCAAGTGCAAGCAGAGTACATAGAAGTAAAGCTGGATTTGTAAACCTTGATTTGGTCTTGACCGTATTCTTTAATAGCTTGCTCTTCTGTCAACCCAACAGTTCCAATAGCAGGGTGTGAAAAGACAACAGTTGGAATAGTTGAGTAGTCCATTTTAGCAGTTGTTTTGCCGTTAAAGAGACGTTCAGATAGGGTACGTCCAGCCTTGATTGCAACTGGAGTCAGTTCTTTCTCGCCCGTTACATCACCTAGAGCGTAGATTCCCTCAACAACAGTATTTTGGTATTCATCTACTTGGATAAAGCCACGTTCGTTTAGAGTCACTCCAGCTTTTTCAAGTTGCAAGCCCTTAACGTTTGGACGGCGACCTGTAGCCCAGATAACTTGGTTAGCTGTGTGACTAGTACCATCTTCGAAATGAATGGTAATGCCTTCAGCAGTTTTTTCTAACTTGGCAGGGACTTTGTGAGTATGAAGTGGCAAGTTTGTTCTTTCCATTTCCTTGACCAAACCTTCAACGATGTAAGAATCAAAACCACGTAAAGGACGATCACGGCGAACAAAGAGGTCTGTCTTGACACCAAAAGTGTGGAGTACGCCAGCCAATTCAACGGCGATATAACCAGCACCTAGAATAGCAACTGACTCTGGAAGTTCTTCCCAAGCAAATACATCATCAGAAGAGCCACCTAGTTCAGCACCAGGAATATTAGGAATACTTGGATGGGCACCAGTAGCAATCACGATATGTTTAGCACGAATAAGTTCACCATTTACGCTGACAGTATGGGAATCTACAAATTCAGCATGGCCTTCAATCAAGTCTACACCGTTGCGTTTAAAACTGCCATCATAAGAAGAACGAGCGCGATCGATGTAGGCTTCACGATTGCGACGTAGGGTTGCAAAGTCAAAGTTAAGATCAGTAGTTTTAAAACCGTAGTCTTCTCCAAATTGATGGAAAGTCTCAGCGATTTGCGCTCCATACCACATGATTTTCTTAGGAACACAACCGACGTTGACGCAGGTTCCACCTAGTTTCTTTTCTTCAATCACAGCCGCTTTGGCTCCATGTTCACCGGCACGGTTCATGGTAGCAATTCCTCCGCTACCTCCACCGATAGCAATGATATCGTATTCTCTCATTGAAAACTCCTTTGTACTCTTTTAAATAGTAGAGTGTCATTTTTTGATAGTCATATTCTATCTTTTTTTTGATGTGATTGCAAAAATCTGCTACGTTCAAAAAAATTAAAGAAAAGGCTTGCAAAAAAGAAAAATAAAGTGTATTATATAACTAGTACAATGATTGTGAAATAAATTCCGAACAATAATTAAATCCTGAAATGTCATTATTTCGTTCTGAAATGTTATTGTTTCAAATTGATAATTTTTGTATAATATTGTTAAGGACTTTAAATCAAAAAGGAGTTTCGTTATGAAAAAGAATGGTAAAGCTAAAAAGTGGCAATTGTATGCAGCAGTTGGTGCTGCGAGTGTAGTTGTATTGGGTGCTGGGGGCATTTTGCTCTTTAGACAACCATCTCAGACTGCTGTAAAAGATGAGCCTACTCATCTTGTTGTTGCCAAGGAAGGAAGCGTGGCATCCTCTGTTTTATTATCAGGGACAGTAACGGCAAAAAATGAACAATATGTTTATTTTGATGCTAGTAAGGGAGATTTAGATGAAATCCTTGTTTCTGTGGGTGATAAGGTTAGTGAAGGGCAGGCTTTAGTTAAGTACAGTAGTTCAGAAGCACAGGCGGCCTATGATTCAGCGAGTCGAGCAGTTGCGAAGGCAGACCGTCATATCAATGAACTCAATCAAGCACGAAATGAAGCTGCTTCAGCTCCAGCTCCACAGTTACCTGCGCCAGCAGGAGGCGAAGGTGTAGCAGCCCAAACTCCAGCTCCAGTCGCAGGAAATTCAGTATCCTCTATTGATGCTCAATTGGGTGATGCCCGTGATGCCCGTGCAGATGCAGCGGCACAATTAAGCAAGGCTCAAAGTCAGTTGGATGCAATGACGGTTCTCAGTACCCTAGAAGGAACTGTGGTCGAAGTCAATCGTAACGTTTCCAAATCTCCAACAGGAGCTAGCCAAGTGGTAGTTCATGTCGTAAGCAATGAAAACTTGCAAGTTAAGGGTGAACTATCTGAATATAACCTTGCCAACTTATCTGTAGGCCAAGAAGTAACCTTTACTTCTAAAGTTTACCAAGATAAGAGCTGGACAGGTAAGATTAGCTATATTTCTGACTACCCTAAAAACAATGGCGAAGCAGCGAGTACAGCGGCTGCCGCAGCAACTGGCAATTCTGGCTCTAAATATCCATATACCATCGATGTTACAAGTGAAATTGGTGATTTGAAACAAGGATTTTCAGTAAGCGTTGAGGTCAAGAATAAGAGTAAAGCCATTTTGGTTCCTCTAACAAGTGTTGTGACTGAAAATGATAAGAACTATGTCTGGGTGCTTGACGAGCAGAAAAAGGCCAAGAAAGTGGAAGTTGGTTTGGGCAATGCTGATGCAGACAACCAAGAAATCACTTCAGGTCTGACAAATGGAGTCAAGGTCATCAGTAACCCAACGTCTTCTCTAGAGGAAGGAAAAGAGGTGAAGGCTGATGAAGCAACTAATTAGTCTAAAAAATATCTGCAGAAGTTACCGTAACGGTGACCAAGAACTGCAGGTTCTCAAAAACATCAACCTAGAAGTGAATGAGGGTGAGTTTGTTGCCATCATGGGACCATCTGGTTCTGGTAAGTCTACTCTCATGAATACGATTGGGATGTTGGATACACCAAGCAGTGGAGAATATTATCTTGAAGGTCAAGAAGTAGCGGGATTAGGTGAAAAACAACTAGCTAAGGTTCGCAACCAACAAATCGGCTTTGTCTTTCAGCAGTTCTTCCTTCTATCAAAACTCAATGCTCTACAAAATGTAGAATTACCCTTAATTTACGCAGGAGTCTCAGCTTCAAAACGTCGCAAGTTAGCTGAGGAATATTTAGATAAGGTTGAATTGACAGAACGTAGTCACCATTTACCTTCGGAATTATCTGGAGGTCAAAAGCAACGTGTAGCTATCGCGCGTGCCTTGGTAAACAATCCTTCTATTATCCTAGCGGATGAACCGACAGGAGCCTTGGATACCAAAACAGGGAACCAAATTATGCAACTATTGGTTGACTTGAACAAAGAAGGAAAAACTATTATCATGGTAACGCATGAGCCTGAAATAGCTGCTTATGCCAAACGTCAGATTGTCATTCGAGATGGAGTCATTTCGTCTGATAGTGCTCAGTTAGAAAAGGAGGAAAACTAAGATGCAGAATCTGAAATTTGCCTTTTCATCTATCATGGCTCACAAGATGCGTTCTTTGCTTACCATGATTGGGATTATTATCGGTGTTTCATCGGTTGTTGTGATTATGGCTCTGGGTGATTCCATGTCTCGATATCTCAATAAAAACATGACCAGATCTCAGAAAAATATCAGTGTCTTTTTCTCTTCTAAAAAAAGCAAAGATGGGTCTTTTACTCAGAAACAATCAGCTTTTACGGTTTCTGGAAAAGAAGAGGAAGTTCATGTTGAACCACCAAAACCGCAAGAATCTTGGGTCAAGGAAGCTGCTAAGCTCAAGGGAGTGGATAATTACTATGTAACCAACTCAACGAACGCCATCTTGACTTATAAAGATAAAAAGGTTGAAAATGCCAATTTGACAGGTGGTAACAGAACCTATATGGAGGCTGTTAACAATGAAATTCTTGCAGGTCGTAGTCTGAGAGAGCAAGATTTCAAAGAGTTTGCAAGTGTTATTTTGCTTGATGAAGAATTATCTATTAGTCTATTTGGCTCTCCTCAAGAAGCTATTAACAAGATTGTAGAAGTCAATGGTTTTAGTTATAGAGTCATTGGTGTTTATACTAGTCAAGAATCTAAAAATTCAAAAATATATGGTTTTGGTGGCTTGCCCATTACCACAAATATCTCCCTTGCTGCGAATTTTAATGTAGATGAAATAGCTAATATTGTCTTTCGAGTGAATGACACAAGTTTGACTCAAACTCTGGGGCCAGAATTAGCACGAAAAATGACAGAGCTTGCTGGCTTGCAACAGGGAGAATATCAAGTAGCAGATGAGTCAGCTGCATTTGCGGAAGTTCAACAATCGTTTAGTTTTATGACGACGATTATTAGTGCCATCGCAGGAATTTCTCTCTTTGTTGGAGGAACTGGTGTTATGAATATCATGCTGGTTTCAGTAACAGAGCGTACTCGTGAGATTGGTCTCCGTAAGGCTTTGGGTGCGACACGTGCTAATATTTTAATCCAGTTTTTGATTGAATCCATGATTTTGACCTTGTTAGGTGGCTTGATTGGATTGACAATTGCAAGTGGTTTAACTGCCTTAGCAGGTTTGCTATTGCAAGGCTTGATTGCGGGTATAGAAGTGGGAGTATCGATCCCAGTTGCCCTATTTAGTCTTGCGGTTTCGGCTAGCGTGGGTATAGTTTTTGGGGTCTTACCAGCTAATAAGGCATCGAAACTTGATCCAATCGAAGCCCTTCGTTATGAATAAGATCAACAAGATGGACACTCGTCTATCTTGTTTTTGTATGGATTTCCCTATCGAAAATCATTAAAAATGTGATATAATGAAGTGTTAGAAAAACAGGTTTCATTTGCCTGGAAAGGAAAAATTATGTCTGAAAAGAATTTTTATATTACAACACCGATTTACTATCCATCTGGTAAACTCCATATCGGTTCTGCCTACACAACCATCGCTTGTGATGTCCTAGCTCGTTACAAACGCCTCATGGGCTACGATGTCTTTTATTTGACAGGTCTTGATGAGCATGGTCAAAAAATCCAGCAAAAAGCTGAAGAAGCTGGCATCACACCTCAAGCCTATGTTGATGGGATGGCAGTTGGAGTCAAAGAACTCTGGCAATTACTCGATATCTCCTATGATAAATTTATCCGTACAACTGATGACTACCATGAAAAAGTAGTGGCTCAAGTCTTTGAACGCTTGCTTGCTCAAGATGACATCTACTTGGGTGAATATTCTGGCTGGTACTCAGTATCAGATGAGGAATTTTTTACGGAAAGCCAGCTAGCAGAAGTTTTCCGTGACGAAGCTGGAAATGTGACTGGAGGTATCGCTCCATCAGGTCATGAGGTTGAATGGGTATCTGAAGAATCATACTTCCTCCGCCTCAGCAAATATCAAGATCGTTTGGTCGAATTTTTCAAAGCTCATCCTGAGTTCATCACTCCAGATGGCCGTCTGAATGAAATGCTACGCAACTTCATCGAGCCAGGTTTAGAGGATTTGGCGGTATCTCGTACCACCTTTACCTGGGGTGTACCAGTCCCATCAAATCCCAAACACGTTGTCTACGTCTGGTTTGATGCTTTGCTCAACTATGTGACAGCTCTTGGCTACGATCAAGACGAACACGCTAACTTTGACAAGTTCTGGAACGGAACAGTCTTCCATATGGTTGGAAAAGACATCCTTCGTTTTCACTCAATCTACTGGCCAATCCTTCTTATGATGTTGGATATCAAATTGCCAGAACGTTTGATTGGTCATGGTTGGTTTGTCATGAAAGACGGTAAGATGTCTAAGTCTAAAGGGAATGTTGTCTATCCTGAAATGTTGATAGAGCGTTTTGGACTAGATCCACTTCGTTACTACCTCATGCGTAGTCTTCCAGTTGGTTCAGACGGAACCTTCACTCCTGAAGACTATGTCGGTCGTATCAATTATGAATTAGCCAATGACCTTGGGAACCTCCTCAACCGTACGGTTTCTATGATTAACAAGTACTTTGATGGGCAAATTCCAGCCTATGTGGAAGGTGTGACAGAATTTGACAATGCTCTTGCTCAAGTAGCTGCTGAATCAATCGCTGACTACCATACACACATGGAAGCAGTTGACTACCCACGTGCCCTTGAAGCAGTTTGGACGCTTATCTCCCGTACTAATAAATACATCGACGAGACAGCTCCATGGGTCTTGGCTAAGGATGAAGCACTTCGTGACCAATTGGCAAGTGTTATGAGCCACTTGGCAGCCAGCCTTCGTGTCGTAGCTCACATGATTGAACCATTTATGATGGAAACTAGTCGTGCGGTCATGACTCAACTCGGATTGGAAGAAGTAGCGAGCCTTGAGAACTTGAGTTTGGCTGACTTCCCAGCAGATGTGACTGTAGTTGCCAAAGGAACACCAATCTTCCCACGTCTCGATATGGAAGAAGAAATCGCCTATATCAAAGAACAAATGGAAGGCAACAAACCAGCAGTCGAAAAAGAATGGAATCCAGACGAAGTTGAACTCAAACTAAACAAGGAAGAGATCAAGTTTGAAGACTTTGACAAGGTAGAAATCCGTGTCGCAGAAGTCAAAGAAGTTTCCAAAGTAGAAGGTTCTGATAAGTTGCTTCAATTCCGCCTAGATGCAGGTGATGGTCAAGATCGTCAAATCCTCTCAGGAATTGCCAAATACTATCCAAATGAACAAGAATTGGTCGGCAAGAAAGTCCAAATCGTTGCCAACCTCAAACCACGTAAGATGATGAAAAAATATGTCAGCCAAGGGATGATCCTCTCAGCTGAACATGATGGAAAATTAACCCTTCTCACAGTTAATCCAGCTGTACCAAACGGAAGTGTGATTGGGTAAAAGTAGACAGGACTAGTTCAGGCTAGTTCTGTTTTTTTATTTAACTATTATGCTTTACAAACTAGTTTAAAAGTAGTATACTATAGGTGAAGATACTAGTAGGTATTACAAAATAGATTGGAAGGGAGAAGGGATGAAAGAAACTCAACTATTAAAAGGTGTTCTTGAAGGTTGTGTCTTGGATATGATTGGTCAAAAAGAGCGATATGGTTATGAGTTGGTTCAGACTTTGCGAGAGGCTGGATTTGATACTATCGTTCCAGGAACTATTTATCCTTTGTTGCAAAAGTTAGAAAAAAATCAATGGATTAGAGGCGACATGCGTCCGTCGCCAGATGGTCCAGATCGGAAGTATTTTTCGTTAACCAAAGAAGGAGAAGAGCGTGTCTCGGTCTTTTGGCAACAATGGGACGATTTGAGTCAAAAAGTAGAAGGGATTAAGAATGGGGGTAAACCATGACGAAAATGAAGTATTATGAAGAAACAAGCGCTTTGTTGCATGAGTTTTCTGAGGAGAATCAAAAGTATTTTGAGGAGCTGTGGGATAGTTTTAATCTTGCTGGATTTCTCTATGATGAGGACTATCTCAGAGAGCAGATTTATTTGATGATGTTAGATTTCTCAGAAGCAGAACGAGATGGCATGAGTGCAGAGGATTATCTAGGTAAGAATCCTAAAAAAATAATGAAAGAAATTCTCAAGGAAGCACCACGCAGTTCTATCAAGGAGTCACTGTTGACGCCAGTCCTTGTCCTAGTAATATTACGTTATTATCAACTACTAAGTGATTTTTCTAAAGGTCCTCTCTTAACAGTCAATTTGCTCACATTTTTAGGGCAACTTCTTCTTTTTCTGATTGGATTTGGGATTGTGGCTACAATCTTACGATGGAGTATAGTTCAAGATTCTCCTAAGATGAAAATTGGAACTTATATTGTCGTTGGAATTCTTGTTCTGCTAGTCGTTCTGGGATATGTAGGAATGGTAAATTTCATACAAGTAGGAGCCTTTTATCTTCCTGTCCCCTGGGATAGTTTGTCTGTCTTTACGTTTTCTCTAGTCATCAGTATTTGGAATTGGAAAGAATCTATTTTTCGTCCATTTGTCAGTATGATTGTTGCCCACCTTATTGTAGGTTCTCTGCTCCGTTACTATGAGTGGATGGGCATTTCACATGTTTTCTTCACAAAAATCATTCCTTTAGCTGTTCTCTTTATTGGCATTTTTCTCTTGTTCCGTGGGTTTAAGAAGATAAAATGGAGTGAAATATAGTCAAAAAGCCGTTGCAAAGCGGTTTTTAACAATAATGATATATGATTGATTGTTTTGATATATTATAGTAAAATGGAATAAAAATGCTAAAGGATGTTAAATATGAAGAAGTTGGTTTATGCGAGTCTAGCCTTTTTATCAGTCTTTACTTTGGCGGCTTGTTCTGGTCATAAGAAAGAGACAAAAGTTTCAGAAGCAAAAGTGGAACAAAAACAAGCTAAGTTTGATGAAAAGTTGTTTAAAGAAGCTGGTCTATTGCCGTTTAAAAGTGAAAAACAGCTTGAACTTGGAGAACTGGATTCTAAAAATCGTGCGACGGGTGCTCATATTCAGCTAAAGGATAGTGATGAGCCAACTGAGAAAAGAGATTCAAAATTGACCTATGATCCAGTAGGGTGGCACAACTATATATTTTACTATGGAGATGGCTCCAAAAAGGCTTGGTTAATGAATAGAGGCCATTTGATTGGATATCAGTTTAGTGGATTGAACGATGAAAAGAAAAACTTGGTCCCTATGACTAACTGGCTTAATGCTGGAACATATTATGGTACAGACGATACTAATCAAGAAAGCATACTTTACTATGAAAATCGGTTGGATTCATGGCTCGCTAATCATCATAACTATTATCTTGATTACAAGGTGACACCAATTTATCAGAAAGATGAGCTGATTCCAAGACAAATTGAGTTGCAATATGTAGGCATTGATGAAAATGGTAAACTCTTGGAGATTAAATTAGGGAGTAGCAAGGAAAAGGTTGATAAGTACTCTGTGACGCATGTTATTTTGGACAATGTTTCGGCCAATGCGGAAATTAACTATTTGGACGGTACTGCCAAAAATACAGTCGAAAATGAAGAAGAAAAATCTAAGAAAGAAGCCGAAGAAAAAGCTAAGAAGGAAGCTGAAGAAAAGGCTAAGAAAGAGGCGGAGGAAAAAGCAGAAGCTGAGAAGAAGGCGAAAGAAGAGGAAGAAAAGGCTCGTCAAGCAGAACAAGAAAAGGAAGAGAGCCAGGAATCAAACACGCAAGCAGCAAATTCAGGTGGTTATTTTAAAGATTCCAGAGGAAGATGGCATAAACCAAATGGCAAGTATGCCTCTAAGAAAGAAATTAAAGCAGCTGGATTAACTTGGTAATCATGTAAATGATGGAAGAATAGAATAAATCATTGTCAAAAAACCGTTGCAAAGCGGTTTTTTGTTATAATTAAATGAAGAATGTAGAATTAAAGGAGAACATCATGACTTTTGAAGAAATCCTGCCTGGCTTAAAGGCTAAGAAAAAATATGTACGCACTGGTTGGGGAGGGGCTGAAAATTATGTCCAACTTTTTGACACTATCGAGCAAAATGGGGTTGCGCTTGAAGTAACACCCTATTTCCTAATCAACGTGTCTGGGGAGGGAGAAGGTTTTTCCATGTGGAGTCCGACACCTTGTGATGTTTTGGCGACGGATTGGGTAGAAGTGCATGACTAGGCGTGTACTCATTACAGGAGTGAGTTCAGGTATCGGATTGGCTCAGGCTCGACTTTTTTTAGAGAAGGACTATCAAGTTTATGGAGTGGACCAAGGTGAAAATCCATTCTTAGAGGGTGATTTTCACTTTTTACAGAGAGATTTGACCTTGGACTTGGAGCCTATTTTTGACTGGTGCCCTCAGGTGGATGTTTTGTGCAATACTGCTGGCGTTTTGGATGATTACAAACCCCTTTTGGATCAAACAGCGCAGGACATTCAAGAGATTTTTGAAATCAACTATGTGACTCCTGTTGAGTTGACTCGGTATTATTTGACACAAATGCTGGAAAATAAAAAGGGAATCATCATCAATATGTGCTCTATTGCTTCTAGCCTAGCAGGTGGCGGTGGACACGCCTATACTTCTTCGAAACACGCCCTAGCTGGCTTTACCAAGCAGTTGGCTCTAGACTATGCAGAAGCTGGAATTCAGGTCTTTGGGATTGCTCCAGGAGCTGTCAAGACGGGTATGACCGTTGCGGACTTTGAACCAGGTGGTTTAGCAGACTGGGTGGCTAGTGAAACGCCAATCAAGCGCTGGATTGAGCCAGAGGAAGTAGCAGAGATCAGCTTTTTCTTAGCAAGTGGAAAAGCAAGCGCCATGCAAGGGCAAATATTGACTATTGATGGTGGCTGGTCTTTGAAGTAGGATATAGTTTAAATAAAAGGAGCAACCTATGACGCCGCAAGAAATGTGGAATAAATACAAGCAAATCAATCCTTCTATCGGAGATGAAATCGATGCTTGGGCTTTTGGAGTGGAACCAGACCTTTTAGCGGATTTGGTGTTTAAAGGCGAAAAGACAGCAACAGCGTCGGCTTATGACCTCTACGCACTAGAAGATGAATCCCTTCCGCAAGAAGGGACCTTCGATGTCATTTTAGATAGTCAAAATCAGGCTGTCTGCATTGTTGAAATTACAAAGGTTTCTGTTGAACCCTTTCATCAAGTTTCTGCTGACCATGCCTATAAGGAAGGTGAGGGAGACAAATCTTTAGCCTATTGGCGTCAGGTTCATGAAGAATTTTTCACTGAGTGGATGAGGGAGACTGGGCTGACTTTTACATCTGACAGCAAGGTAGTTTTGGAAGAATTTCGCAAGGTCTACCCACTTTAGACTGCAGAAGGAAGAAAGTTTTGGAAATTACCGTCCAATCCTTTTTTCTCAAGCAAAACATGATATAATAAGTTTGTTTGAAGAAGAGCTCTAGCTCTTAAACTTAGATAGGAGAAAATTATGCAAACAGTTGAACATTTTATTAAGCAATTTGTTCCTGAACACTATGATTTATTTTTAGACTTGAGTCGTGAGACCAAGACGTTTTCTGGGAAGGTGACCATCACTGGCCAAGCACAGAGTGACCGTATTTCCCTTCATCAAAAAGACTTGGAAACCTCTTCTGTAGAAGTTGCAGGTCAAGCTCGTCCATTTACAGTTGACCATGAAAATGAAGCACTTCATATCGAATTAGCTGAGGCTGGTCAAGTTGAAGTGGTTCTTACCTTTTCTGGTAAAATCACGGACAACATGACAGGGATTTACCCTTCATACTACACAGTTGATGGTGTCAAGAAGGAAGTCTTGTCTACTCAGTTCGAGAGCCATTTTGCGCGCGAAGCCTTCCCATGTGTGGATGAGCCAGAAGCCAAAGCAACTTTTGACCTCTCTCTACGTTTTGACCAAGCAGAAGGTGAATTGGCCTTGTCTAACATGCCAGAAATCAATGTTGAAAAACGTAAGGAAACAGGTATCTGGAAGTTTGAGACAACACCTCGCATGTCTTCTTACTTGTTAGCCTTTGTTGCGGGTGATTTGCAAGGTGTGACGGCTAAAACTAAAAACGGTACCCTCGTAGGTGTCTACTCAACCAAAGCCCACCCATTATCAAATCTTGATTTCTCACTGGATATCGCTGTTCGCTCCATCGAGTTTTACGAAGATTACTACGGAGTCAAGTACCCAATCCCTCAATCTCTCCACATCGCCCTTCCTGACTTCTCAGCTGGTGCTATGGAAAACTGGGGTCTTGTGACCTACCGTGAAGTTTACTTGGTTGTGGATGAAAACTCTACATTTGCTAGCCGTCAACAAGTTGCCCTTGTTGTGGCACATGAATTGGCTCACCAATGGTTTGGGAACCTTGTGACTATGAAATGGTGGGATGACCTTTGGCTCAATGAAAGTTTTGCCAACATGATGGAGTACGTCTGTGTGGATGCTATTGAACCAAGCTGGAATATCTTTGAAGATTTCCAAACAGGTGGTGTTCCGTCTGCCTTGAAACGTGACGCGACGGATGGTGTTCAGTCTGTTCACGTCGAAGTTAAACACCCAGATGAAATCAATACCCTCTTTGACGGTGCTATCGTCTATGCTAAAGGAAGCCGCCTCATGCACATGCTTCGTCGTTGGCTAGGTGATGCTGATTTCGCTAAAGGTTTGCATGCTTACTTTGAAAAACATCAGTACAGCAATACAATTGGCCGTGACCTTTGGAATGCCCTTAGTCAAGCGTCAGGCCGTGATGTCGCAGCCTTCATGGATTCTTGGTTGGAACAACCTGGTTACCCAGTACTTACTGTTAAAGTTGAAAATGATGTCTTGAAGATTTCACAAAAACAATTCTTCATCGGTGAGCACGAAGACAAGAACCGTCTCTGGGTTGTGCCTCTCAACAGCAACTGGAAAGGTTTACCAGATACACTTGAAACTGAAAGTATCGAAATTCCTGGCTACGCAGCTCTTCTTGCTGAAAATGAAGGAGCTCTTCGTCTCAATACTGAAAATACAGCCCACTACATTACAGACTATCAAGGAGACTTGCTAGATGCTGTTCTTGCTGACCTAGTTGAGCTTGATAACACAAGCAAACTGCAAATTGTCCAAGAACGTCGCTTGCTTGCTGAAGCAGGGCACATTTCTTATGCTGACTTGCTCCCAGTTCTTGATAAACTTGCTAAGGAAGAATCTTACCTTGTCGTTTCAGCTGTTTCTGAAGTAATTTCAGCCCTTGAGCGCTTTATCGATGAAGGAACAGAAGCTGAAACAGCCTTCAAAGCCTTGGTTGCTAAATTGGCTCGTCACAACTATGACCGTCTTGGTTTTGAAGCTAAAGACGGCGAATCAGATGAGGATGAATTGGTTCGTCAGTTAGCCATTTCTATGATGATTCGCTCAAATGATGCAGAAGCTAGTCAAGTCGCTAGCCAAATCTTCGCGGCTCACAAGGAGCATCTTGCAGGACTCCCAGCAGCAATTCGCTCACAAGTTCTGATCAATGAGATGAAATATCATGAGACCAAAGACTTGTTAGCACTTTATCTTGATACTTATACGCACGCAACAGATGCTGCCTTTAAACGTCAGTTGGCAGCAGCCCTTGCCTATAGTACAGATGCGGACAATATCCAAACCTTGATTGCTTCTTGGAAGGACAAATTTGTGGTCAAACCACAAGACTTGTCTGCTTGGTACTTCCAGTTCTTAAACCATCAAGCAACTCAGGAAACAGCATGGTCTTGGGCTCGTGAAAACTGGGCTTGGATCAAGGCAGCTCTTGGAGGAGATATGAGCTTTGATAGCTTTGTTATCCTTCCTGCTCATGTATTTAAGACAGAGCAACGCTTGGCGGAATACAAGGAGTTCTTTGAGCCACAACTTTCTGATCTTGCTCTTAGCCGTAATATCGGCATGGGAATCAAGGAAATTGCAGCGCGTGTTGATTTGATTAACCGTGAAAAAGCTGCAGTGGAAGCAGTTGTTCTTCAATACGGAACTAACTAATCAAGACTAAATGACAATAAAACTCAGCTATCTCATGTAAAATGTAGAGAGTTGAGTTTTTTTTAAGGCAAATTTGGTATAATGGTCTTAATAAGGAGGAGTTTCTCATGATAAAAATCTTATTAGTTGAGGATGACCTAGGTCTGTCAAATTCAGTATTTGACTTTTTAGACGATTTTGCGGATGTCATGCAGGTATTTGATGGAGAAGAAGGTCTCTATGAAGCTGAGAGTGGCGTCTATGACTTGATTTTGCTGGATTTGATGTTACCAGAAAAAAATGGTTTCCAAGTCTTGAAAGAATTGCGTGAAAAGGGAATTACGACCCCAGTTCTGATTATGACTGCCAAGGAAAGCTTGGATGACAAGGGACATGGATTTGAGTTGGGAGCGGATGATTATCTGACCAAACCTTTCTACCTAGAAGAACTCAAAATGCGGATTCAGGCCCTTCTCAAACGTTCAGGTAAGTTTAATGAAAACACCTTGACTTATGGAAATATTGTGGTTAATCTGTCAACCAATACTGTTAAAGTCGAAGATACTCCTGTCGAATTACTGGGGAAAGAGTTTGATTTACTAGTTTATTTCCTCCAAAATCAAAATGTGATTTTGCCGAAGACTCAGATTTTTGACCGTCTATGGGGATTTGATAGTGATACAACGATTTCGGTTGTTGAAGTCTATGTTTCAAAAGTCCGTAAGAAATTAAAAGGAACCACTTTTGCAGAAAATTTGCAAACCTTGCGTAGTGTTGGGTATATTTTAAAAGATGTTCAGTAAACTAAAAAAAACATGGTATGCGGATGACTTTAGTTACTTTATTCGCAACTTTGGTGTATTCACTCTGATTTTCTCTACCATGACTCTGATTATTTTGCAGGTCATGCATTCGAGTCTCTATACTTCGGTGGACGATACGCTTCATGGACTGAGTAACAATCCTCAGGCAGTTATTCAGCTTGCGGTAAATAGGGCAACAGAAGAGATTAAAGATTTAGAGAATGCCGCTACAGATACTAGCAAGACTGAGATAAAACCCAATGTCAGTTCCAACACGGAGGTTATTCTTTTTGATAAGAATTTTACCCAGCTCCTTTCTGGAAATCGATTTTTGGGATTGGATAAGATTAAGCTAGAGAAGAAAGAACTAGGCCATATCTATCAAATTCAGGTTTTTAATAGCTATGGACAGGAAGAAATCTATCGCATGATTTTGATGGAAACGAATATCAGTTCGGTTTCAACCAATATCAAGTATGCGGCTGTCTTGATTAATACCAGTCAGTTAGAGCAGGCCAGTCAAAAGCATGAGCAATTGATTGTGGTCGTGATGGCTAGTTTTTGGATTTTGTCTTTGCTTGCCAGTCTCTATCTAGCTCGAGTCAGTGTTCGTCCCCTGCTTGAGAGCATGCAGAAGCAGCAGTCCTTTGTGGAAAATGCCAGTCATGAGTTACGAACTCCACTTGCAGTTCTGCAAAATCGTTTAGAGACCCTTTTCCGAAAGCCAGAAGCTACCATTATGGATGTGAGCGAAAGCATTGCATCGAGTTTGGAAGAAGTCCGAAATATGCGTTTTTTGACGACAAACTTGCTGAACTTAGCTCGACGAGATGATGGAATTAAGCCAGAACTTGCAGAAGTTCCAACTAGCTTTTTTAACACGACTTTCACAAACTATGAGATGATTGCTTCGGAAAATGACCGTGTCTTCCGTTTTGAAAATCGCATCCATCGAACGATTGTCACAGATCAACTTCTCTTGAAGCAGTTGATGACTATCCTATTTGATAATGCTGTCAAGTACACTGAAGAGGATGGTGAAATTGATTTTCTTATCTCGGCGACCGATCGCAATCTGTATTTACTGGTTTCTGATAATGGAGTCGGTATTTCGACAGAAGATAAGAAGAAAATTTTTGATCGTTTTTATCGAGTGGATAAGGCTAGAACCCGTCAAAAAGGTGGTTTTGGTTTAGGATTATCCCTAGCCAAGCAAATTGTAGATGCCCTAAAAGGAACCATTACTGTTAAAGATAATAAACCAAAGGGAACAATTTTTGAAGTGAAGATTGCCATCCACACACCATCTAAAAAGAAAAAATAAAAATATCGCTCCGAATGGGGCGATATTTTGGATTTATCTTCTACGTTTTCGTTTGATAATAGACCGTTGAATTTTTAAAACAAGTAAGCTGGATCCGATTGCTGCGGCAAATGCAAGAGCAGTTGAAAATTTTAATGCTAAAAAGATAAAACTAAAGATAGCAATACAGATACAAAAAACAGCGATATTAACAAAAAATAGGATTTCCTTGAGATTGGCATCAGATTGCGCTTCAGGTGTATAATCTTGATAGCGAGGAACCTGTTGGTGCAATTCTTCTTGATAGTCTACCTCATAGGATTGTAATTTTCTTACGGGCATTATTCTCTCCTTAACAGTACATACCTATTTTATCATTTTTTCAGCAGAGAATTATTACAGAAAGGTTACAATAAGAATAAAGTCCCTTTTCATTTTTAAAGAATAGCTGATTTTCCAGAAATATGGTATAATTTTTCTTATGGAAAAGATTATCATTACAGCAACTGCTGAAAGTATTGAACAAGTTGAACAATTGCTCGAAGCTGGCGTAGACCGTATCTATGTCGGTGAGAAAGATTTTGGCCTTCGTCTGCCAACAACCTTTAGTCATGACCAATTGCGTGAAATCGCTAAGCTGGTTCATGATTCTGGTAAGGAATTGATTGTTGCGGTCAATGCCCTCATGCACCAAGATATGATGGACCGTATCAAGCCTTTCTTAGACTTTTTGGAAGAAATCAAGACAGACTACATTACGATTGGGGATGCAGGCGTTTTTTACGTAGTCAGCCGCGATGGTTATTCTTTTAAGACCATCTACGATGCCTCAACTATGGTAACTAGCAGTCGTCAGATTAACTTCTGGGGACAAAAGGCTGGCGCATCTGAGGCTGTTTTGGCACGTGAAATTCCATCAGCTGAACTTTTCAAAATGCCAGAGATTTTGGAAATTCCTGCTGAAGTTTTGGTTTATGGTGCTAGTGTTATTCACCATTCTAAACGTCCACTCTTGCAAAACTACTATAACTTTACGCATATCGATGATGAAAAAACGCGTAAACGTGACCTCTTCTTGGCAGAGCCAAGTGATCCTGAAAGCCACTATTCCATTTTTGAAGACAATCATGGGACCCACATCTTTGCCAATAATGACCTTGATTTGATGACCAAATTGACAGAATTGGTGGAGCATGGTTTCACTCACTGGAAATTAGAAGGTCTCTATACACCTGGTCAAAACTTTGTTGAAATTGCAAAACTCTTTATCCAAGCGCGTAGCTTGATCCAAGAGGGCAACTTTAGCCATGACCAAGCCTTCTTGCTGGATGAAGAAGTTCGCAAGTTACACCCTAAAAACCGTTTCCTTGATACAGGATTTTATGACTACGATCCTGATATGGTAAAATAAAGTAAATGGATAGTTGAGAGAAGGAAGATGCAAACATTACTTCTCTCAATTTTTTCTTATTCTTCACCATTTTTAAAAAAATCAGCAGGCTAGGATGCTCTATTTGATAGGCTTTTTAAGCTATGTAGTGTCCCTTAGTTTGAAAAATATCCCATGTTTGCAGGTGCCAAATGGCCCTTTTTTTGGTATAATTTTTTATAATGAAAACGATTGGTAATCGCTATGTTGTGGTGGATTTAGAGGCAACTAGCACAGGTAGTAAGGCTAAAATTATCCAAGTGGGAATTGTTGTGATTGAGGATGGGAAAATCGTCGATCACTATACGACGGATGTCAATCCACATGAACCTTTGGATGCTCATATCAAAGAACTGACAGGATTGACAGACCAACGTCTGGCGCAAGCACCTGATTTTTCGCAAGTTGCAAGAAAAATCTTTGACTTGGTGGAGGATGGTATTTTTGTAGCCCACAATGTTCAGTTTGATGCCAATCTCTTGGCAGAAAATTTATTTTTAGAAGGCTATGAGCTAAGAAATCCTCGTGTTGACACGGTCGAATTGGCCCAGGTCTTTTTCCCTGAACTGGAAAAATATAGTTTGCCGATTTTGTGTCGAGAATTGGGAATTCCTCTAAAACACGCCCACACAGCCCTTTCAGATGCCCAAGCTACTGCGGAATTACTCCTTTTTCTACGAGAAAAGATGGCCCAGCTTCCTAAAGGTCTCTTGGAACGCTTGCTGGAAATGGCTGACGCTCTCTTATATGAGTCTTACCTGGTTATTGAGGAAATTTTTCGAAACCAATCTATCCTGACTTCTCCAGACTTGTTCGAAGTTCAAGGGCTATATTTCAAGAAGATTGCAGCTCCCCTGGAGTCACGAAAATTATCTCAAGATTTTTCTAAGAATATTTCTCTGTTGAACCTTGAAGTGAGGGAGGAGCAAGAACGTTTTGCTAAAGGGGTCGGCTTGCTATTGAAAGATGAGCCTGTATCATTAATTCAAGCGCCGACAGGAATTGGGAAAACCTATGGCTATCTCTTACCCGCTTTGTCTCAAGTGGAAAATCGTCAGATTGTCCTTAGCGTTCCGACAAAGATTCTTCAAAATCAAATCATGGAAGAAGAAGGTAAATGTCTCAAGGAAGTATTCCATACAGATATTCATTCTTTAAAGGGACCACAAAATTACCTGAAGTTGGATGCCTTTTATCGTTCCTTACAGGAAAATGATGAAAATCGCTTATTTAGACGCTTTAAAATGCAACTCTTGGTTTGGCTGACAGAGACAGAAAACGGGGATTTGGATGAGATTGGTCAACTCTACCGTTACCAACATTTTCTAAGAGACTTTCGTCATGATGGAAAGTTATCTTCTAAAAGTTTATTTGTAACAGAAGATTTTTGGAAACGTAGTCAAGAAAGGGCACAAGCCTGCAAGCTTTTGGTGACCAATCATGCCTATCTGGTAACCAGACTTGAAGATAATCCTGAATTTGTTAGTGACCGTTTATTGATTATTGATGAAGTCCAAAAAGTTTTGTTGGCCCTAGAAAATCTGCTTCAACATACCTACGATATCCAGTCTATTATTGATTTAGTTGATAAGGCTTTAGTAGGAGAAGAAAATAGGATTCAACAACGAATATTAGAAAGTATTCGCTTTGAGTGTCTTTACTTGATAGAACAATTTCAGTCTGGAAAATCTCGAAAAAATATCTTGGATTCTCTGGCCAATCTTCACCAGTATTTTTCAGAATTAGAAGTAGAGGGCTTTGAGGAATTGGTTCGCTATTTTACGGCTGAAGGTGACTACTGGCTTGAAGCAACTGAAACGAGTCAAAAGAAAATTCAGATTTCTTCTACAAAATCAGGCCGAATCCTTCTATCTTCCTTAGTGCCAAATTCATGTCAAGTTTTGGGAGTGTCGGCCACTCTTGAGATTAGTCAGAGGGTTTCTTTGGCAGACCTTTTAGGTTACCCTGAAGCCAGATTTGTCAAGATTGAATCTAATAAAAAACAGGATCAAGAAGTGGTCTTGGTCAAAGATTTTCCCTTGGTAACAGAAACCTCCTTAGAAGTTTATGCCCAAGAGGTGGCTGATTTGCTGATGGATGTTCAAGTTTTCCAACAACCGATTTTGGTTCTATTTACTGCCAAAGACATGCTTTTAGCAGTATCGGATTTACTTCCAGTTAGCCATCTGGCCCAGTATAAAAATGGGGATGTTCATCAACTGAAGAAACGTTTTGAAAAAGGTGAACAACAAATCCTGCTTGGTGCAGCAAGTTTCTGGGAGGGAGTTGATTTTTCAAATCATCCTTTTGTAATTCAAGTTGTACCAAGACTTCCTTTCCAAAATCCCCAAGAGCCCTTGACGAAAAAGATCAATCAGGAACTAATTCAAGAAGGAAAAAATGCCTTTTATGATTATCAATTGCCAATGGCTATTATTCGTTTAAAACAGGCTTTGGGAAGAAGTACGAGACGTGAACACCAACGTTCCTTAACACTCATTCTGGATAGGAGAATTGTCGGAAAACGATACGGCAAGCAAATAGTGACTTCTCTAGCAAAAGAAGCGAGCGTTACAACGATCGCTCAATCTGAAGTTAATAAGGCTATTGATAAATTTTTAAATGAACTTTGATAAATAGTATTGTATGAAAGTATAAGGTTAGTATATATGAAACGTTCTCTCGACTCTAGAGTCGATTATAGTTTGCTATTGCCAGTATTTTTTCTACTGGTTATCGGCGTGGTGGCTATCTATATAGCTGTTAGTCATGATTATCCAAACAATATTCTGCCCATTTTAGGGCAGCAGGTCGCCTGGATAGCCTTGGGGCTTGTGATTGGTTTTATCGTCATGCTCTTTAATACAGAATTTCTTTGGAAAGTGACCCCCTTTCTGTATATTTTAGGCTTGGGACTCATGGTCTTGCCAATTGTCTTTTATAATCCAAGCCTAGTTGCATCAACAGGTGCCAAAAACTGGGTATCGGTAAATGGCATTACCTTGTTTCAACCGTCAGAATTTATGAAGATATCCTATATCCTCATGTTGGCTCGTGTGATTGTCCAGTTTACCAAAAAACATAAGGAATGGAGACGCACAGTTCCGCTGGACTTTTTATTGATTTTCTGGATGATTCTCTTTACCATTCCAGTACTAGTTCTTTTGGCACTTCAAAGTGACTTGGGGACGGCTTTGGTTTTTGTGGCCATTTTCTCAGGAATTGTTTTATTATCAGGAGTTTCTTGGAAAATTATTATTCCAGTATTTGTGACTGCGGTAACAGGAATTGCTGGCTTCTTAGCCATTTTTATCAGCAAGGATGGTCGCGCTTTTCTCCATCAACTGGGAATGCCGACCTATCAAATCAACCGTATTTTGGCTTGGCTCAATCCTTTTGACTTTGCTCAAACAACTACTTATCAGCAGGCTCAAGGACAAATTGCCATTGGAAGTGGTGGCTTATTTGGTCAGGGGTTTAATGCTTCGAATCTGCTTATTCCAGTTCGTGAGTCGGATATGATTTTCACGGTGATCGCAGAAGATTTTGGCTTTATTGGCTCTGTCCTTGTTATTGCCCTTTACCTCATGCTGATTTACCGTATGTTGAAGATTACTCTCAAATCAAATAACCAGTTCTATACCTATATTTCCACTGGCTTGATTATGATGTTGCTCTTCCACATCTTTGAGAATATTGGCGCTGTGACGGGCTTGCTTCCTTTGACTGGGATTCCCTTACCTTTTATTTCACAAGGGGGATCGGCTATTATCAGTAATTTGATCGGTGTTGGCTTGCTTTTATCGATGAGTTACCAGACCAATCTAGCTGAAGAAAAGAGCGGAAAAGTCCCATTCAAGCGTAAAAAGGTTGTATTAAAACGAATCAAATAAGGAGAAAATCATGGTTAAAGTAGCAGTTATGTTGGCTCAAGGTTTTGAAGAAATTGAAGCTTTGACAGTTGTGGATGTTTTGCGTCGTGCCAATATCACTTGTGATATGGTAGGATTTGAGGAGCATGTGACAGGTTCGCACGCAATCCAAGTCAGAGCGGATCGTGTCTTTGATGGTGATTTATCAGACTATGACATGATTGTCCTTCCTGGAGGGATGCCTGGTTCTGCACATTTGCGTGACAATCAGGACTTGATTCAAGAATTGCAAAGTTTCGAGCAAAAAGGAAAGAAATTGGCAGCTATTTGTGCGGCGCCAATTGCCCTCAATCAAGCAGGAGTATTAAAAAACAAGAAGTTTACTTGTTATGACGGTGTTCAAGAGCAAATCCTTGATGGTCAATACGTCAAGGAAACAGTAGTGGTAGATGGACATTTGATGACCAGTCGGGGCCCTTCAACAGCCCTTGCCTTTGCCTACGAGTTGGTGGAACAACTAGGAGGAGACGCAGAGAGTTTACGAACCGGAATGCTCTATCGAGATGTCTTTGGTGAAAATCAATAAAACGGGAGTTAACCTCTCGTTTTTTTATGTGGAAAACTCAGGGAAATCATCGCTTTTTTAACGAAAAAATGGTATAATGAAAGCTATGAAATATCACGATTATATCTGGGATTTAGGTGGAACTTTACTGGATAATTATGAAACTTCAACAGCTGCATTTGTTGAAACATTGGCACTGTATGGTATCACACAAGACCATGACAGTGTCTATCAAGCTTTAAAGGTTTCTACTGATTTTGCGATTGAGACTTTCGCTCCCAACTTAGAACATTTTTTAGAAAAGTACAAGGAAAATGAAGCAAGAGAGCTTGAACACCCGATTTTATTTGAAGGAGTTTCTGACTTATTGGAAGACATTTCAAATCAAGGTGGGCGTCATTTTCTGGTCTCTCATCGAGATGATCAGGTCTTGGAAATTTTAGAAAAAACCTCCATAGCAGCTTATTTTACAGAAGTAGTGACTTCTAGCTCAGGCTTTAAGAGAAAACCGAATCCTGAGTCCATGATTTATTTAAGAGAAAAATATCAGATTTGCTCTGGTCTTGTCATTGGTGATCGGCCGATTGATATTGAAGCAGGGCAAGCTTCTGGACTGGATACCCACTTGTTTACCAGTATCGTGAATTTAAGACAAGTATTAGACATGTAAGAAAAAGGAATAAGATGACAGAAGAAATCAAAAATCTGCAGGCACAAGATTATGATGCCAGTCAAATTCAAGTTTTAGAGGGCTTAGAGGCTGTTCGTATGCGTCCTGGGATGTATATCGGGTCAACCTCAAAAGAAGGTCTTCACCATCTAGTCTGGGAAATTGTTGATAACTCAATTGACGAGGCTTTGGCAGGATTTGCCAGCCATATTCAAGTCTTTATTGAGCCAGATAATTCGATTACTGTTGTCGATGATGGGCGTGGTATCCCAGTCGATATTCAGGAAAAAACAGGCCGACCTGCCGTTGAGACTGTCTTTACTGTCCTTCATGCTGGAGGAAAGTTTGGCGGTGGTGGCTACAAGGTTTCAGGTGGTCTTCACGGAGTGGGGTCGTCAGTAGTTAACGCCCTTTCCACTCAATTAGATGTTCATGTCCACAAAAACGGTAAGATTCATTACCAAGAATACCGTCGTGGTCATGTTGTCGCAGACCTTGAGGTGGTTGGGGACACAGATAGAACTGGAACAACGGTTCACTTCACCCCAGACCCAGAAATCTTTACGGAAACAACAACCTTTGATTTCGATAAATTAAATAAACGGATTCAAGAGTTGGCCTTTCTAAATCGCGGTCTTCAAATATCGATCACAGATAAGCGCGAAGGTTTGGAACAAACCAAGCACTACCATTATGAAGGTGGGATTGCTAGTTATGTTGAATATATCAATGAGAACAAGGATGTAATCTTTGATACACCAATCTACACAGATGGCGAAATGGATGATATCACAGTTGAAGTAGCTATGCAGTACACAACTGGTTACCACGAAAACGTCATGAGTTTCGCCAATAACATTCACACCCATGAAGGTGGTACGCATGAACAAGGGTTCCGTATAGCCTTGACACGTGTTATCAACGATTATGCTCGTAAAAATAAGTTACTGAAAGACAATGAAGACAACCTAACAGGGGAAGATGTCCGAGAAGGATTAACTGCAGTTATCTCAGTTAAACACCCCAATCCACAGTTTGAAGGACAAACCAAGACCAAACTTGGGAACAGTGAAGTGGTCAAGATTACCAATCGCCTCTTCAGTGATGCCTTCTCTGATTTCCTTATGGAAAATCCACAGATTGCCAAACGTATCGTGGAAAAAGGGATCTTGGCTGCTAAGGCTCGTGTGGCTGCCAAGCGTGCGCGTGAAGTCACTCGTAAAAAATCTGGTTTGGAAATTTCCAACCTTCCAGGGAAACTAGCAGACTGTTCTTCTAACAATCCTGCTGAAACAGAACTCTTCATCGTCGAAGGAGACTCAGCTGGTGGATCAGCCAAATCTGGTCGTAACCGTGAGTTTCAGGCTATCCTTCCGATTCGCGGTAAGATTCTGAACGTTGAAAAAGCTAGCATGGATAAGATTCTAGCCAACGAAGAAATTCGTAGTCTTTTCACAGCCATGGGAACAGGATTTGGCGCAGAATTTGATGTTTCAAAAGCCCGTTACCAAAAACTCGTTTTGATGACCGATGCTGATGTCGATGGAGCCCACATTCGTACTCTTCTTTTAACCTTGATTTATCGTTATATGAAACCAATCCTAGAAGCTGGTTATGTTTATATTGCCCAACCACCAATCTATGGTGTCAAGGTTGGAAGCGAGATTAAAGAATACATTCAGCCAGGTGCAGATCAAGAAATCAAACTTCAAGAAGCTTTAGCCCGTTATAGTGAAGGTCGTACCAAACCGACTATTCAGCGCTATAAAGGTCTGGGTGAGATGGATGATCACCAGTTGTGGGAAACAACCATGGATCCCGAACATCGCTTGATGGCTAGAGTTTCTGTGGATGATGCTGCAGAAGCAGATAAAATCTTTGATATGTTGATGGGGGACCGAGTAGAGCCTCGTCGTGAGTTTATCGAAGAAAATGCTGTCTATAGTACACTTGATGTCTAAAAAATCGGGAGAAGTAGTTCCCTTGGTCTAAAAAATATGATATAATCATTACGATTGTTTCAAGTAAAAAAGGAGTTTAATATGTCTGCTAGCCTAGTAATTTATTTGATAATTGCAGTTGCAGTTTTATTGGTCATTGCCTATGCTATCGCAATCTATGTAAGGAAGCGCAATGAAAGTAAATTAGCAATTTTAGAAGAGAAAAAAGAAGAACTGTACAATCTTCCAGTTAATGATGAAGTTGAAGCTGTAAAAAACATGCACTTGATTGGACAAAGTCAGGTAACTTTCCGTGAATGGAATCAAAAATGGGTTGATTTATCTCTTAATTCTTTTGCCGATATCGAAAATAATCTTTTCGAGGCAGAAGGCTACAATAACTCATTCCGTTTTTTCAAAGCGAGTCATCAAATTGACCAAATCGAGAGTCAAATTACTTTGATTGAAGAAGATATTGCGGCAATTCGTAATGCCTTGGCAGATTTGGAGAAACAAGAGTCTAAAAATAGTGGACGTGTTCTTCATACCTTGGACTTGTTTGAAGAGTTGCAACACCGAGTTGCTGATCATTCTGAAGAATATGGTAAAGGTTTGTCTGAAATTGAAAAACAATTGGAAAATATCCAATCAGAGTTTTCTCAGTTTGTAACTTTAAACTCGTCTGGTGACCCAGTAGAAGCTGCTGTGATTTTGGATAATGCTGAAAATCATATCTTGGCTTTGACACATATTGTTGATCGTATACCAGCAGTTGTAACAACATTATCTAAAGAGCTACCTGATCAGTTGGAAGATTTAGAAGACGGCTACCGTAAGCTTTTAGATGCTAATTATCATTTTGCTGAAACGGATATCGAAGCTCGTTTCCAATTGCTTCATGAAGCTCTCAAGAAAAATCATGAGAATATTGCGCAACTAGAATTGGATAATGCCGAGTACGAAAATACTCAAATCCAAGAAGAGATTAATGCACTTTACGATATCTTTACAAGAGAAATTGCGGCACAGAAAGTGGTAGAAGGTTTAGTAGCAACACTTCCTACTTATCTGCAACATATGAAGGAAAATAATGCTTTATTGATAGAAGATATTGAGCGTTTGAGTAAGAACTATTTACTTTCTGAGTCAGATGCAAGTCATGTTCGTCGTTTACAGGGTGAATTAGAAAACTTTGAGACTGCTATTGTTGAGGCAACTTCAAATCAAGATGAACCAACTCAAGCTTATTCAATTCTTGAAGAAAATCTTGAATCTTTACAGGAAAATCTTAAAGAGATTGAAGATGAACAGATTTCAGTTAGTGAACGTCTTGCACGAATTGAGAAAGATGATATCAATGCACGTCAAAAGGCAAATGTTTATGTTAATCGTCTCCATACAATCAAGAGATATATGGAAAAACGGAACCTACCTGGTATTCCACAAACTTTCTTGAAGTTATTCTTTACAGCAAGTAATAATACGGAAGATCTAATGGCTGAATTAGAACAAAAATTGGTCAATATAGAGTCAGTTAACCGTGTTTTGGAAATTGCAACGAATGATATGGAAGCTTTAGAAACGGAAACTTATAATATTGTTCAGTATGCAACCTTGACAGAACAACTCTTACAATATTCTAACCGTTACCGCTCATTTGATGAGCGTATTCAGGAAGCCTTTAATGAAGCTTTGGACATTTTTGAGAAAGAATTTGATTATCACGCTTCATTTGACAAGATTTCTCAGGCATTGGAAGTGGCAGAGCCTGGTGTAACCAACCGCTTTGTTACCTCATATGAGAAAACACGTGAAACAATTCGTTTCTAAAATAATAATAAAAAAGATTTGGTTTGTGAGAAGCAGAACCAAATCTTTTTTATTATTTGTCTATAAAATCTTGTATGATAAGATCTCAAGATAAAAAATTGGAGACGATTTAAAAAGCAAGTCAGAACCTATGTCTGGTCTTTAAGGTTCAATAGCTTTCTAATCTCTCCAAAATTTTATTTGATTGGAATCGAAATCCCAATTAATTTTTCTGAGTAGAGGGTTTTGATATTGGCCTCATCAATAGAGTCCTTATCAATTTTACGTTTCAAGAA
Organism: bacterium; assembly: GCA_905221095.1. Classification (GTDB taxonomy): domain Bacteria; phylum Bacillota; class Bacilli; order Lactobacillales; family Streptococcaceae; genus Streptococcus. Next base: position 57,128 of record CAJNBV010000005.1, on the reverse strand, counting down.
AAATTCTTGGATGGCTTCGATTTCGGTTTCGCGAATAGCACGGTGTTTATTTGAAATGAGGATTTCATAGTGAAGCGGAGCTTGGGTAAAAATAACATCAGTATTTCCAGCAGAATAGACCTCAACAAGGGTTGCATCTGTACTTTCTAGCTGGCTTTTTACAAGTTGCGAGTGTGAGTTTGTCGTATTGATAAGCTTCATAACATTTCCTCCGATTTTCTAATTCTATTATAGCACTTTTTAAATAAAGTAGCTTGATTTATACTCAATGAAAATCAAAGAGTAAACTAGGAAGCTAGCCGCAGGTTGCTCAAAACACAGTTTTGAGGTTGTAGATAAGACTGACGAAGTCAGTGACTATATCTACGGCAAGGCGAAGCTGACGTGATTTGAATTTGATTTTCGAAGAGTATTAGTCAATCTTATGCTGTTTTTTCCAAGATTGGATTGCCCATTTATGACTACCACGTTTGAGGTTTTCAATAGCCTCGTCAATAGGGAACCAGGCGATATGATTAAAGTCTTCTAATGGTTTTTGTACTTCTTTGAAAGAAGTGGCTTCGTAGAGGTAGGCAGGATTGTAGTAGTAGGTATCACGGTGACGAGAGTAGAAATATTCGTCAGCTTGTCCGTAATAGCTACCAATTTCAGCAGTAAAGCCAAGTTCTTCAATCAACTCACGTTTTAGGGCTTCCTGATGATTTTCACCTGATTCAATTTCGCCACCTGGTAAGAACCAAGCCCCATTAGGTGCTTGAAGAAGAACAATTTGTTTTTGTTCAGCGTCTGGAATTACTGCATATACACCGTAACGAGCAACATAGTCTGTATTCGCTTTTTTTTCTCCGAAAGTTGGATTTGCCATTGTATTTTCCTCATTATCTATTATCTTTATTATTATCTTAATGGACAAAGGCCGAGCTGTCAAGAATTTATAGTTATTTTAGTAAAAAGGAGAAGAAAATTTTCATTTTCTACTCCTTTTTTATAGGATTTATACTTCTTTTTCAGAAGTTTTAACTTCAGCTTTTTTGACAGACTTAATTTGAATCTTGCCCTTGCTGGTCATCACTGCCTTGAGGCCTTTTTCGCTTGGATTTTCAAGGTAGTAGTCAGTGATAGCGTCCTCTATATAGTCTTGAATAGTACGACGAAGTGGGCGTGCCCCCATTTTTGGATCATAACCGAGGTCAACCAATTTTTCCTTGACTTTGTCTGTCACATCGAGATGAATGTTGTTGCTAGAGAGGCGCTTATTAACATCAGCTAGCATGAGCTCGACGATTTGAAGGAGATTATCCTTGCTGAGAGCTTTGAACTCGATGATACCGTCAAAACGGTTCATGAACTCTGGGCTAAAGAAGTTACCGAGTTCACCAAGAACAGAATTGGTACGTCCTTCGCGAGCTGCACCAAAACCAACGCTGGCTTCGGCCTTACCTGTACCTGCATTTGAGGTCATGATAATAATGGCGTCCTTGAAGCTAACGGTACGTCCTTGTCCATCTGTCAAACGACCATCGTCCAAGACTTGAAGGAACATGTGCATAACATCAGGGTGAGCTTTTTCCACTTCATCGAGAAGGATGAGAGAATATGGATTGCGACGAACTTTTTCAGTTAATTGCCCAGCCTCATCATAGCCAACATAACCTGGAGGGGCACCGACTAATTTAGCCACGCTGTGTTTTTCCATGTATTCACTCATATCAAAGCGAATCATGCTGTCAGCAGAACCAAAAAGTTCGATAGCTAGTTGTTTGGAAAGTTCTGTTTTACCGACACCAGTTGGCCCAACGAAGAGGAAGCTTCCGATGGGGCGATTAGGGGTACCAAGTCCGACACGATTACGGCGAATAGCCTTGGCAATCTTATCGACAGCATCGTCTTGCCCAATAACATGAGACTTGAGATCCTCGGCTAGATGGATGAGTTGAGATTGTTCTTTCTCTTTCAAATCACCAACAGGGATGTTTGTTTTCTGCTCGATAATGTGCTCAATGGTTTTCTCACTGATGATAGGAGTATCTTGGTCAGTAACCTTTTTCTTTTGCATTTCCTTATACTTGGCAATCTGATCGCGGAAGTAGGCAGCCTTCTCAAAATCTTCCTCTCGTGTAGCTTGAGATTTGAGATTTTCAGCTTCAATCAAGCGTTGATCAATTACTTTAGGATCCACAAAATTCAAGGTCAAGTTCATCTTAGAACCAGCTTCATCTAGGAGGTCAATGGCCTTGTCAGGCAAGAAACGATCTTGGATGTAGCGATTGGACAGAGTTGCAGCTGCTTCAATTGCAGCATCGGTATATTGAACGTGGTGGTAGTCTTCGTATTTCTTTTGAATCCCTTTGAGGATAATGATTGTTTCTTCTACGGTTGGTTCATCGACCTTAACCGGCTGCATACGACGCTCTAGGGCCGCATCTTTTTCAATGATACGGTATTCATTGAGGGTAGTAGCACCGACCAGTTGCAGTTCCCCACGAGCAAGGGCTGGCTTGAGGATATTTCCTGCATCCATATTGCCATCGCCTGCAGAACCAGCACCGACAATTTCATGGATTTCGTCGATAAAGAGGATAATGTCCTCACGTTTGCGAATTTCTTCCATGAGTTTTTGCATACGTTCTTCAAATTGTCCACGGATACCCGTTCCTTGAACTAGGCTAACCACATCCAGACGGATGACTTGTTTACCTTGGAGTTTATGTGGAACATCGCCATCAACGATCTTCTGAGCTAGACCTTCGACAACGGCAGTTTTTCCGACACCAGGTTCACCGATAAGAACAGGATTATTCTTGGTTCTACGATTGAGAATCTCAATGACACGGATAATCTCATCATCGCGTCCAATAACAGGGTCGATATCGCCACGACGGGCAATTTCAGTTACATTAATACCAAATTCTTCTAGCAGGCCTTTTTCTTGACTTGGAGGCGGAGTTTGAGCAGATCCACGATTTTGGGAACCATAACCGCCGTTTCCACCGTAACCTCCACCTGATTGGGTTGGGGGAATAGGAGGAGTGTTGTTAGAAGGTCTGAAATTGTTTAGATCATTGAAGAAATCGCCGAAAGGATCGAAGTCACGATTGTTCAAATCTGTCATTCCTTTAAAGAGACTGTTGTTAGGGTCTGTTTTGATAATCTTGTAGCAGTTTTGACAGAGGTCAATTTGTTTTTGTTTTCCATTGAGATTGGTGTAAAGATGAATAGTTGAGTCGTTGATTTTACAGTTTTGACAAAGCATACATCTACCTCATTTCTTTCTTTAGCCTGACCTATTTAAAGGTCAAAAATAGTCAAATTTCTATACTCTCATTATAACAGGATTGGGGTGTAAAGCAAGTAAAAAGATTGCAGCTTTGAGAAGTTGTTACAATGAAAATCTTTGGGAATTTGAACTATAAAAAAAATCCTATTTGTGAGACAAAAAGGATTTTGGTTAGACATGCAGGGTGTAATCCCAGCTTGTTTTGTATTAGTAAAGGAGTTCGTAAATCTCCATTGCAATCAAGTCAATGCTATCAAAAGTATACGTTTCGCGAGCTTCTACATCACGAAGGGTAAAGATTGATCCGTTTTCTTCGTCGTGGCTGTATGCAACTTCTGCAACAACAACTCCTTCGCGTTCAAAATTACGTTTTAAATTTCCGCCGTCTTTTGCCATTGCTTCAAGGCGGTTGATGATTCTAACCAAATGTGATTCCATTTTGATTCTCCTTCATTTCTTATCGTTACTATTTTACCATAAAGGAGGGCAACTTGCCTAGAAAAAACTAAGATTTCTCGCTAATTCTACTAGCTTAAAGTTTTTTTGAATAAATTGGATAAAAGGTTTGAATTTTAATTCAATACATGTTATAATCATACAGTATTCTATTTTAGAAAGCAGAGTGACTATGAATTTTTCTTTTTTACCTAAGTATTTACCTTATTTTAACTATGGGGCTGTTGTGACGGTTCTCATTTCTATCTGTGTTGTCTTTTTGGGAACTATTTTGGGTGTTGTCTTGGCTTTTGGGCAACGCTCAAAGTTTAAACCGCTTGTTTGGCTCGCCAACTTGTATGTTTGGATTTTCCGTGGGACACCGATGATGGTTCAGATTATGATTGCCTTTGCCCTTATGCATATCAATGCTCCGACTATTCAGGTTGGGATTTTGGGTGTTGATCTTTCTCGTCTGATTCCAGGGATTTTGATTATTTCTATGAACAGTGGTGCTTATGTTTCTGAGACTGTTCGGGCTGGGATTAATGCGGTTCCTAAGGGGCAGCTAGAGGCGGCCTATTCTTTAGGGATTCGTCCTAAAAATGCCATGCGCTATGTGATTTTGCCACAAGCAATCAAAAATATCTTGCCAGCATTGGGGAACGAATTTATCACCATTATCAAGGATAGTTCCCTCTTATCAGCTATTGGTGTTATGGAGTTGTGGAATGGGGCTACAACAGTTTCTACAACAACTTATCTACCTTTGACACCACTTTTATTTGCAGCCTTTTATTACTTGATAATGACTTCTATTTTGACAGTAGCCTTGAAAGCTTTTGAAAAACGTATGGGACAAGGAGATAAGAAATAATGACAGAAACCTTGATAAAAATAGAAAATTTACATAAATCATTTGGAAAGAATGAAGTATTGAAGGGCATCAACCTCGAGATTAAAAGAGGAGAAGTTGTCGTTATCATCGGTCCTTCAGGAAGTGGGAAATCTACCTTGCTTCGCTCTATGAATTTGTTGGAAGAAGCAACCAAAGGGAAGGTTATCTTTGAGGGAGTCGATATTACGGACAAGAAGAATGACCTGTTTGCCATGCGTGAGAAGATGGGTATGGTTTTCCAACAATTTAACCTCTTTCCTAATATGACTGTGATGGAAAATATCACTTTGTCACCTATCAAGACCAAAGGTGAGAGCAAGGCAATTGCTGAGAAGAGAGCCCAGGAACTTTTGGGAAAAGTTGGTTTACCAGATAAGGCAACTGCTTATCCACAGAGTTTGTCAGGTGGGCAGCAACAACGGATTGCTATTGCGCGTGGTTTGGCTATGGAACCTGATGTCTTGCTTTTTGACGAGCCGACTTCAGCCTTGGACCCTGAAATGGTAGGTGAGGTGCTGGCTGTTATGCAAGACTTAGCCAAGTCAGGAATGACCATGGTTATCGTAACACATGAGATGGGATTTGCCCGCGAGGTGGCAGATCGTGTTATCTTTATGGCAGACGGTGTGGTTGTTGAAGATGGAACACCAGAACAGATTTTTGAACAAACCCAAGAACAACGAACTAAAGACTTCTTGAGTAAGGTTTTGTAATCTATTTTAAAATTTCAAGACAAAATTAGTGAAAAGCTCGACCCGAGCTTTTTCTTATAGTTTGAAACTATAGGATTGCCTAGGAAAGAAGTGTTAGAGGGTACTAGCAGTTTTTGGTATAATGGAAGATATTTGAAAGAAAAGAGAAGTGATATGACACAGATTATTGACGGGAAAGCTTTAGCGGCCAAATTGCAGGGAAAGTTGGCTGAAAAGACTGTAAAACTAAAAGAAGAAACAGGTCTAGTGCCTGGTTTAGTAGTTATTTTGGTGGGAGATAATCCTGCAAGCCAAGTCTATGTTCGTAACAAGGAACGTTCTGCTCTTGCGGCTGGTTTCCGTAGCGAAGTAGTGCGAGTTCCAGAGACCATTACCCAAGTGGAGTTGTTAGATTTGATTGCTAAATACAATCAAGATCCAGCTTGGCATGGGATTTTGGTCCAGTTGCCATTACCAAAACATATCGATGAAGAGGCAGTTTTATTAGCCATTGACCCAGAAAAGGATGTGGATGGTTTTCATCCGCTCAACATGGGACGTCTTTGGTCTGGTCATCCAGTCATGATTCCATCAACACCTGCAGGAATTATGGAAATGTTTCATGAATATGGGATTGACTTGGAAGGTAAAAATGCGGTTGTCATCGGTCGTTCAAATATTGTTGGAAAACCCATGGCTCAGCTTCTTTTGGCCAAGAATGCAACAGTGACCTTGACTCACTCACGCACCCATAATCTTGCTAAGGTGGCTGCAAAAGCAGATATTCTTGTGGTCGCAATCGGTCGTGCCAAGTTTGTGACTCCTGACTTTGTCAAACCAGGTGCGGTTGTTATTGACGTTGGGATGAACCGCGATGAAAATGGTAAGCTTTGTGGAGATGTTGATTATGAGGCAGTTGCACCACTTGCTAGCCATATCACGCCAGTCCCTGGAGGTGTAGGTCCTATGACCATTACTATGCTAATGGAGCAAACTTATCAAGCAGCACTTCGGACATTGGATAGCAAATAAAAGAAACATTCGATGAAGATAGTGTATTTTCTATAGCTATATCTAAAATGGCATACAATAATTGTAAAAATAAAATTACAAAAGGGGGTCTGTGCCTCCTTTTTGTTGTATAATAAATGCGAGAGGAAAAAACGATGAAAGTGATTGATCAAGCCTTACTAGAAAAAGTTATTATTGAACGTTCTCGTACAAGTCATAAAGGAGACTATGGTCGTCTGCTGTTGCTGGGTGGGACTTATCCTTATGGGGGAGCTATCATCATGTCAGCCATTGCAGCTGTAAAAAGCGGTGCAGGATTGGTGACCGTTGGAACAGATAGGGAAAATATTCCAGCTCTACATAGCCATTTACCTGAGGCTATGGCCTTTGCTCTTCAAGACCAGCAATTATTAAAAGAGCAGTTGGATAAGGCAGAAGTTGTCTTGCTGGGTCCTGGTTTAAGAGACGATGCTTTTGGAGAAAATCTAGTCAAACAGGTCTTTGCTAGCCTAAGACAGAATAAGATTTTGATTGTAGACGGAGGGGCCTTGACCATCCTTTCTAGAACAAGTTTGTCATTTCCTTTGAGTCAGCTTATCCTAACTCCCCACCAAAAGGAATGGGAAAAACTGTCTGGAATTACGATTGAAAATCAAAAGGAAAGTACCACAGCTAGTGCCCTGACTTCTTTCCCTCAAGGAACAATTTTGGTGGAGAAAGGTCCGGCTACTCGTATTTGGCAGGTTGGCCAGTCTGATTATTACCAGTTACAGGTTGGTGGTCCCTATCAGGCCACTGGGGGAATGGGAGATACACTAGCTGGGATGATAGCAGGATTTGTAGGCCAGTTTAAACAAGCCAGTCTTTATGAACGCGTAACTGTAGCGGCTCATCTTCATTCAGCCATAGCCCAAGAACTAGCTCAAGAACATTATGTGGTCTTGCCAACGGAAATTAGTAATTGTCTTCCTAAAGTAATGAAAAGATATGTCTAAAATAGATGTTGATAATTTGTATTATTATTCTTAATTCGCAAAAAACGAACGTTTAGTATTCTTCTCACTAAGAAACTAAATTTGTTCGTTTTTTTACTCTTGTAAATCTATTTTTGTTAGAGTTGATTTGGTTTACATCCGTACTTAAAGTGATTTGTCAGAGTTCTGGTTTTATTAAAAAAATTCAATTTCAAGGATAAATAAGCAGTATTCTAAAGGTACTTTTAGATGAATATTAAGCCTTTACATGGTATAATAGAGGTAGCTCTTTAATGGAGGTGTTTGAGTGGAAAATCTGAAAAAAATGGCAGGTATCAAGGCTGCTGAATTTGTCAATGATGGCATGGTTGTCGGACTGGGAACGGGTTCTACTGCCTATTATTTTGTCGAAGAAATTGGTCGTCGGATTAAGGAGGAAGGGTTGCAGATTACAGCTGTAACGACTTCTAGTGTGACTAGTAAACAGGCTGAAGGCCTTAACATCCCGCTCAAGTCTATTGACCAAGTAGACTTGGTTGATGTGACGGTTGACGGAGCGGATGAAGTAGATAGTCAGTTTAACGGAATCAAAGGTGGTGGTGGTGCCCTTCTGATGGAGAAGGTTGTCGCAACGCCCTCAAAAGAATATATTTGGGTAGTGGATGAAAGCAAGCTAGTCGAGAAATTGGGTGCTTTTAAATTGCCAGTGGAAGTGGTCCAGTATGGCGCTGAACAGGTCTTCCGTCGTTTTGAGCGAGCTGGCTACAAACCAAGTTTCCGTGAAAAAGACGGCCAACGTTTTGTGACCGATATGCAGAACTTTATCATTGACTTAGCCTTGGATGTCATCGAGGATCCAATTGCTTTCGGACGAGAATTGGACCATATCGTTGGTGTCGTAGAGCACGGCTTGTTCAACCAAATGGTGGATAAGGTAATCGTTGCTGGACGAGGCGGGGTTCAGATTTTAACTTCAACAAAAACAAGATAACTAAAATAATAAGGAGATACACTATGTCAAAATTTAATCGTATTCACTTGGTAGTACTGGATTCTGTGGGAATCGGTGCTGCACCAGATGCCAATAACTTTGTCAATGCAGGGGTTCCAGACGGTGCTTCTGATACACTAGGACACATTTCAAAAACAGTTGGTTTGAATGTGCCAAACATGGCTAAAATCGGTCTAGGAAATATTCCTCGCGAAACTCCTCTTAAGACTGTACCAGCTGAAAGCAATCCAACAGGTTATGCAACAAAATTGGAAGAAGTATCCCTTGGTAAGGATACCATGACTGGACACTGGGAAATCATGGGACTTAATATTACTGAGCCTTTCGATACTTTCTGGAACGGATTCCCAGAAGAAATTCTGACAAAAATCGAAGAATTCTCAGGACGTAAGGTCATTCGTGAGGCCAACAAACCTTACTCAGGTACAGCTGTTATCGATGATTTTGGACCTCGTCAGATGGAAACTGGAGAGTTGATTATCTATACTTCAGCTGACCCTGTTTTGCAGATTGCTGCCCACGAAGACATTATTCCTTTAGATGAATTGTACCGTATTTGTGAATACGCTCGTTCGATCACCCTTGAGCGTCCTGCCCTTCTTGGTCGTATCATTGCTCGCCCTTATGTAGGTGAACCAGGTAACTTCACTCGTACAGCCAACCGTCGTGACTTGGCCGTATCTCCATTTGCACCGACTGTTTTGGATAAATTGAATGAAGCTGGTATCGATACTTACGCTGTTGGTAAAATCAACGATATCTTTAACGGTGCTGGTATCAACCATGACATGGGTCACAACAAGTCCAACAGCCACGGAATTGATACACTATTGAAGACTATGGGACTTGCTGAGTTTGAAAAAGGATTCTCTTTCACAAACTTGGTTGACTTTGATGCCCTTTACGGCCACCGTCGTAATGCTCATGGTTACCGTGATTGCTTGCATGAGTTTGATGAACGCTTACCTGAAATTATCGCAGCCATGAGAGAGAACGACCTTCTCTTGATTACTGCGGATCATGGAAATGATCCAACTTACGCAGGAACAGACCACACTCGTGAATATATTCCATTGTTGGCTTACAGCCCTGCCTTTAAAGGAAATGGTGTCATTCCAGTCGGACATTTCGCAGATATCTCAGCGACTGTTGCCGATAACTTTGGTGTTGAAACTGCCATGATTGGGGAAAGTTTCTTAGATAAATTGGTATAAGATGACACGCTATGCTTTGCTAGTGAGAGGTATCAATGTTGGTGGCAAGAATAAGGTCGTCATGGCGGAGCTTCGTCAAGAATTGACAGACTTGGGACTAGAAAAGGTTGAAAGCTACATCAACAGTGGTAATATTTTCTTTATTTCGACAGTACCTAGAACCCAATTGGTTGAAAAATTAGAGGCTTTCTTTGAAGTCCATTATCCATTTATTCAGAGCTTTTCTTTGCTGAGTCTAGAGGACTTTGAAGTGGAACTTGAAAATCTGCCTGAATGGTGGACCAAAGATTTGGCACGAAAGGATGTCCTCTTTTACACGGAGGGCTTGGATGTGGCTCAAGTTATTGAGACAGTTGAAAGTTTGGAACTGAAAGATGAAGTTCTTCATTTTGGAAAACTTGGTATTTTCTGGGGAAAATTCTCTGAAGAATCCTACTCTAAAACTGCCTATCACAAGCACCTGCTCAAACTGCCACTTTATCGCCACATTACCATTCGCAATGCTAAAACTTTTGACAAAATCGGTCAAATGCTAAAAAATAATAAAGGAGACACACAATGACATTTTTAGATAAAATCAATGAAACAGCTGCCTTCCTGAAAGAAAAAGGAATCCAAGAGCCTGAGTTCGGTCTAATCCTTGGGTCAGGACTTGGAGAATTGGCAGAAGAAATCGAAAATCCAGTTGTAGTAGACTATGCTGATATTCCAAACTGGGGTCGTTCAACAGTAGTCGGTCACGCTGGTAAATTGGTATATGGTGAACTGGCAGGTCGCAAGGTCTTGGCTCTTCAAGGCCGCTTCCATTTCTACGAAGGCAATCCTCTGGAAGTCGTGACTTTCCCAGTTCGTGTCATGAAAGTTCTTGGATGTGAAGGTGTTATTGTAACCAATGCAGCTGGTGGTATTGGATATGGTCCTGGTACTTTGATGGCTATCTCAGACCATATCAACATGACGGGGCAAAACCCATTGATGGGTGAAAACTTGGATGATTTTGGTCCACGTTTCCCTGATATGTCTAAAGCCTACACACCAGAATACCGTGCTACTGCCCATGAAGTGGCTAAAAAACTTGGTATCAAGCTTGATGAAGGTGTCTATATCGGTGTAACCGGTCCGACTTATGAAACACCAGCAGAGATTCGTGCCTATAAGACACTGGGAGCAGATGCAGTTGGTATGTCGACTGTTCCTGAAGTTATTGTAGCAGCCCACTCAGGCTTGAAAGTTCTAGGAATTTCATGTATTACTAACTTTGCGGCTGGTTTCCAAGAAGAACTCAATCACGAGGAAGTTGTGGAAGTGACTGAACGTGTTAAAGGTGACTTTAAAGGATTGATTAAAGCGATTCTTGCAGAATTGTAAAAAACTTGGTGATGGGATTAGACTAGAAATGAAGGTTTCAGTTCTCATCACCTTTAGTAGAGAAGATTGGGTTTGTTGTGATTAAAAGATGAACAAAAATCCAATCAACTACTATATTTTTACTAAAAATTTGACACATTCTTATTCATCAATTAGGAGAAATGACTTGGAAAGACGAAATAGCTTACAGGCTTAGTAACCTGATTGGTAAATAGGGGAAAATAAAAGAAAGTTAGAAAATAATGAAAATCGGTCAACGACTTATGCGTTTTGGCATAAAAAAATTAAGTATCGGAGTTGTATCTGTTGCAGTTGGCTTTGCTTTTTTAGCACCGACAGGAATTTCTGCCAATGAAGGAAGTCCAGTTGTGAAAAACGAAGCTCCTCTAGTCGTAAATGCAACGGATAGTCCGACAAAACTAGAAAATACTGATAAAAAACAGGAAATACCTCTTATAGAGGAAAGAGCTGCAGTTATCCAACCAGCTCCAGAAACAAAAGAAGTCCTTAAAAATCAGAAGGAAGAAGAAAAGCTGGACGCCCATAAAACAGAGCCTGCTCTAGTTCCTGAAGACGTGAATAAAGAGGAAAATGTAAAGAATGAGGCTACAACTTCTCGTCCAGTGACAGCAGAAGATCTTTTGAAAATCTCAAAAGGAGAACTGCACTCAGAAAATGATTTACTTGACAATTCTCTTTATGGTGAAAAAGTCCTTGATTTAGAAGGTGATGACGATCAGGATGGTATCAAAAATAAGGATGAACTTTATGTTTATCATAAAGATGGTAAGGACTATTTAGGATATAACAGTCATCCATTACTTGCAGACAGTGATGGAGACGGATTAGCAGATGGAGAAGATGATAATAAGAAACAATGGTATGTTACAGATCGAGATGCTCTTCTCTTTATGGAGTTATCCTATCGTGATGATGACTATATCGAAAAAATTCTAGATCATAAGAATCCATTTCCGAGTCTCTACTTGAATCGTCAAGAATATAAGATGATGCACAATGAGTTAGCTCCGTTTTGGAAGATGAAAAAATCTTACCATACAGCTAGTGGTTTGGATGCTTATCTATTTGAAACAAAGAGTGATCTTCCTTATCTAAAGGATCATACGGTTCAAATGTTATCTATTAGAGGGACAAGACTGAATGATGCAAAAGATTTGAGAACGGACTTGACCTTGCTAGGAGGAAATAAACCTGCACAAGCGGATGATATCCGTAATGTTGTAAAAGAATTGGCGCAGGATTCTAGCATTACCAATCTGTATATGACAGGTCATTCTTTAGGAGGCTATCTAGCTCAAATAGCAGCAGTTGAAGCCTATCAGAAATATCCTACTTTTTATAATAATGTTTTGAAAAAAGTGACAACATTTAATGCACCTAAGGTCATTACTTCAAGAACAATCTGGAATGCCAAAAATGGTTTCTGGGATGTAGGATTAGAAAGTCGGAAGCTTGCTGTAAATGGAAAAATTAAACATTATGTAGTGGATAATGACAATGTGGTTACATCTGTGCTACAAAATGATAGTGATGTTGTGACATCTACAGGAAGTGCCAATGTTAAGCACCGTTCGCGTGGCTATTTTGAAAGCCGTATGAATGATATTCCAAACTTTAATATCGGAAAACGAACAACATTGGACAAGCAGGGTTACCGTGATCCAAAACTGGAAAAAATTTCTTTCTTTAAGAAACAACAACTCCCTCTGTCATCTAGTCAACCAAGCGCTGAACCTCTTGAAAATATAGCTCTAGGGAAACGGGTTACCCAAAGTTCGACAGCTTTTGGAGGTGACGCTAGAAGGGCTGTGGATGGAAAAGTTGATGGGAATTATGCTCATCATTCTGTAACGCATACAGAGTTTCAATCTAAGCCTTGGTGGCAAGTCGATTTAGACAAGGAAGAAACGATTCGTCAAATCAATATCTATAATCGAACAGATGCTGCTCAGGATAGGCTTACCCATTTTAATGTGATTCTTTTAGATAGTTCTGGGAAAGAAATTGAAAGAAAGCGCATTGCATCTCTGAAAGATATCTCTGCACAAATTGCAATTGACTATAAAAAAGCTCGTTTTGTCCGTATTGAGTTAGATGGTTACAATGCTCTCAGTCTCGCAGAAGTTCAAGTCTTGCGTGCTGAGAATATCGCATGGAAAAAGCAAGCACGCCAAAGCTCTACCGAGTTTGGAGGAGATGCTAGCCGTGCTTTGGATGGGAATACCAATAGTAGCTACAGCCAGCAATCGATTACTCATACAAAATTTGAAAATCAGCCTTGGTGGGAAGTTGATTTAGGTCGTACAGAACAGGTAGGACTTGTCCGCCTTCATAACCGTGGGGATGGAGAACTTTCCAAACGTTTGGCAGATTTTGATGTGATTTTATATGATGAAAAAGGGACAGAAGTTACTAGAAAATATGTTTCTCGCTTAGAAGGAAGCAGTTTAGACCTCCAGTTGAATGGGAAACTAGGTCGTCGTGTCCGTATTCAATTGCGTCAGAAAAATCAAGCTCTCAGTCTTGCTGAAGTAGAAGTGTTTCGATTTATGGCTAAGAATGCTGTGACACCACCAACTTCTAAGCCAGTACAAGTATTAAATTACACTCCTGTAAAAGATAAAACCCTAACTATTCAGCATAGTGGAGCTTACATTGCACGCTATTCTATAACTTGGGAAGAAGTTACAGTAGATAAAAATGGTCATTCAGTTGTTCGCAGTCATTCTTGGGAAGGAAATGGACGTAATCAGACTGCAGGTTTTGTCCTCAACCTCCCAATTAAAGAAAATATGCGTAATCTTCGAATTAAGATTGAAAAGAGAACAGGTCTTATCTGGAATAGATGGCAAACGATCTATGATAACAGACCTCTACTTGCTCAACCACATCGAAAAATCACTCATTGGGGTACGACATTGAATTCCAAGGTGAGTGACGATGATGTCTTGTAATCTGATGATACAATGACAGTTAGATAATTTAGTTTATAAAAAACTACCTGAGCTTGAATAGAACTCAGGTAGCTCTCTGTGAAAGAACAAAATTAATACTCAATGAAAATCAAAGAGCAAACTAGGAAACTAGCCGCAGGCTGTACTTGAGTACGGCAAGGCGACGTTGACGTGGTTTGAATTTGATTTTCGAAGAGTATAAACAGAAAGGTAGAGCGCGTGTTCTAATTTGAACACGAGCGGAAAACTTTTCTAAAAACTTAGGAAGACAAACTAATGAAAGTGCATTTTATACTACATGAGAGTTTTGAAATCCCAGGTGCTTATCTAACTTGGGCTCAATCAAGAGGTCATGATATTGGAATAACAAAGGTTTATAAGGGAGAAGCTTTACCCCAAACAGTTTCTGATATTGATTTTCTTATCATTATGGGAGGTCCGCAATCTCCTGATGAAGATAAAGAACATTTCCCTTATTATCATCCAAAAGAAGAAATTAGGCTCATTCGACAAGCAATAGAAGAAGATAAGTATATTGTAGGTGTATGCTTAGGGGCGCAATTACTTTCTGAGGCTTATGGGGGTCAATATGAGCATAGTCCTGAAAGAGAAATAGGTGTATTCCCTATTAGGATGACTAGTCAAGGATTAGCAGATAAACACCTCAAACATTTTGGTAGCGAGCTTTTAGTTGGTCACTGGCATGGTGATATGCCGGGCTTGACAGACGAAGCGGTAATCCTTGCTACCAGTCAAGGTTGTCCACGACAGATTGTTCGCTTTAGCCCTAAACATTATGCTTTCCAAGTGCATTTAGAGTTTGATTTAGAAGCGATTGATTTATTGATTGCTGCGGATAGTGAAGAACGATTGATAGAACAACATCAAGCATTATCTTTTGTTCAATCACCTGAAGAATTACGTGGTAACGATTATTCTGAAATGAATGCAAAATTGCATAATTTTTTAGATTCGCTTACAAATTAGAATTACAGACAAACTAGATATTTTAATTTGTGCTAGTTTTTACAAAATATCAAAAATAAGAAAGGTAGAGCGTGTGTTCTAATTTGAACACGAGCGGAAAACTCGGAAAATAGATAATCTGACTGAGAAATCAGGATTTCTCGTCAGATTCCTAATTTTCAGTCGTTTTCTTCTCGCTCTCTAATCTTTATAAAATAAAGAAAGGATGGGTTAACTGTATTCATTGAACTGAATACGGGCGGAGAACTGTGTAAAAAAGATAAGCTGTCTAGCATCTGCGATGCGTCGTCAGTTTCCTATTTTTACTTTGTTCTCTGTCGCCCTTTATATCTTAAATATGTCTATCCATATTGCTGCTCAGCAGGGTGAAATTGCTGATAAAATTCTTCTTCCGGGAGATCCTCTTCGTGCTAAGTTTATTGCGGAGAATTTCCTTGAAGATGCTGTTTGTTTTAACGAAGTGCGTAACATGTTTGGTTACACTGGTACTTACAAGGGTCACCGTGTATCTGTTATGGGAACTGGGATGGGAATGCCATCCATTTCGATTTATGCGCGTGAATTGATTGTTGACTACGGTGTGAAAAAATTGATCCGTGTGGGAACTGCTGGTTCTTTGAATGAAGATGTTCACGTCCGTGAATTGGTTTTGGCGCAAGCAGCTGCAACTAACTCAAACATCGTTCGTAATGATTGGCCACAGTATGATTTCCCACAAATCGCTAGCTTTGATTTGCTGGACAAGGCCTACCATATCGCCAAAGAACTTGGCATGACTACTCACGTGGGAAATGTCTTGTCATCTGATGTCTTTTATTCAAACTATTTTGAAAAGAACATCGAGCTTGGTAAATGGGGAGTTAAAGCTGTCGAAATGGAAGCAGCAGCTCTTTACTATTTGGCTGCCCAACACCATGTTGATGCGCTAGCTATCATGACAATCTCTGATAGCTTGGTCAATCCAGATGAAGATACAACCGCAGAAGAACGTCAAAATACCTTCACCGATATGATGAAGGTTGGTTTGGAAACTTTGATTGCAGAGTAATTATAGCCAAAAAGGAAGTCCTTCTTTATGAATTGGAGGACTTCCTTTTCTTATCTAGAAATTGATTTAGCTCTCTTTGATTTCTAAGAATAGTGACTTTATGTGAGTATTCTTGGCAAAGTTTTTGGTAATTCTCTTTTTGAGCTTTAGTCCGCCCATCCCAGAGAATCCATTGAATAAACTCCCAATTAAACTGTTCTTGGCAACCTTCTGCCATACTTTCCCTGACCTTGCCTCGGTATTTGAGATACCGTTTAAAGGCTCGAAAGAGACAGGTCAATGGAGAAAAATTAAGAAAGATGATTTGGTCAGCTTCCTGCATTCTTTCTTCGTAATAGCACCAAGAATAATTACCATCGATAACCCAAGATTCATTCTTTGTAAGAAAGTTTTTCATCTCGGTCAACATCCATTCGCGGTCACTGTCTTGCCAACCAGGTTGAAATTGGAGTGTATCCATGTGAAGTTTTGGGATGGAGTAGTAGAGAGATAACTTTTCAGCTAGCGTTGACTTACCAGCACCAGAATATCCGATAATTGCGATTTTCATTTTCTACCCTTTCCTATTTGGAGACAAAAAAACAGCCTCTATGGACTGTTTCTTATTTAGCAAGTTTAGCTGAAAGACGAGCTTTATCGCGGCTTGCTTTGTTTTTGTGAATCAAACCTTTAGTTTCTGCTTTATCGATAGCTGAGCTAGCAGCACGGAAAAGTTCTTCAGATGGGTTTGCTTCGAAAGCTTTGATAGCAGTACGCATAGCTGATTTTTGGGCTGAGTTCTTTTCGTTTTGTTTAACGTTCAATTCAGCGCGTTTGATAGCTGATTTAATGTTTGCCAATGTTCTTACCTCCATATTTACTAACTATACCATTATATCTGAAAACTTACGTTTTGACAAGGGAAAATTACTTTTTTAAGTAAATTTCATCGATTTCATGGTTCTTTGTTTTATGAAGAATCACTTCCGCACGATTTCTGGTTGGTTCAATATAATTTTGTAGATTTGTGAGATTGATACTGGTCCAGACCTGATGGGCAAAGGATTCCACTTCCCCGATTGGCATTTGTGTAAAACGATAATAGTAGCTATCAGGGTCGTTTTGGGCTAGGCTCAGCATTTTCAAGAAACGGTCCAGATACCAACTCTCGATGTCATCGACTGCCGCATCAACATAGATGGAAAAGTCAAAGAAGTCAGTGATATAAAGACGCTCGTTTTGTGGATTTTGAAAGACATTGATTCCTTCTACAATGACAAAATCAGCAGCTTTGACGCTTTGTTTCTCTTCGGGTACGATGTCGTAGACTTCATGAGAATAGACAGGAATATCTACATCTTGTCCATTTTTGATGTGGTCCAAGAAGTTGAGTAGTGCTTCCATATCATAGCTTTCAGGAAATCCCTTGCGATTTAAAATCCCTTGTTCAATCAAGGTCTGGTTGGGATAGAGAAAGCCGTCAGTTGTTACCAACTCAACCGTAGCATCTGTAAGCGTACGGGACAGTAGGATTTGCAGTAGTCGACTGGTTGTGGATTTTCCAACAGCAACACTCCCAGAAACCCCGATGATAAAAGGTTGAGATTTACTTTCACGTTGGAGGAAAATTCCTTTGGAAAAAGCTAAATCATCCTTGGTACGCTTGTAAATCTGGATGAGATGGGCTAGGGGAAGATAGACGTCAGTAACATCCTGCAGACTAATCTGGTCATTAAAACTCTTGATGGATTCTAATTCCTCTTCAGTCAACGGAGGTGTTGTCTTTCGATGTAAAGATTGCCAAGTCTGGCGGCTGATTTTTTCAAAATGTAAAAATTCGTTGGTCATTTGTTTTCCCCTAGATATTTTGTCTATCATACCATAAAAAGCAAAAAAAATAAAGCGGTTTCTTGAATGTGGTCAGTCAATATTATATAATAGATGTAGATAGAGGATGAACAATTTAGTGATGAAGTAGGAGCTACTTTCTCCTGACTTATAAGCTAATAAAGGGGGCTTTGGGAATCACAACTTATAGGAGGTGTGTCATGAAAATTTTGAAACGTTATATATTGGAACTCTGTTTTATTTTAAGTTTTGCCTTACCTTTTTTAAAAGGAGCAAATGCAGATAATGGTAGACGTTTTGTGGAAACCTATTACGGTTTTACTTTTTTGATGGATCATGCCATTGTAACAGTTGTTTTTATCTGTTCGCTCTTGATTGCTTGGCTACTAAAAAAACGGTGGACGAAATGGCTTGCTGCTGGTAGTTATTTCTTTTTAGTTCTATGGATTGCTACAGAGGGTTATTTCTTCCGCATGTCACTAGAAGATTTGATACGACTTTGGACAAGTTTGGAATTCCTGACAAAAACGTATCAGTTGGGCTTTTATCTAAACATCTTGTTGGGAATTTTGTTGATAATTAAGTATTTGAAGGTTAAGCAATAGTAATCAAAATGCTTCTGATGATAGACAATAAATTTGTTATTTTATCCTGACTGTGATACCTTATAGCTCCCAATGGCTTGTCATTCGTTTCCAATAATTGAAAGAGATTGAAGAAAAGGTCTTCTTAACTAGGTTTCTTCAGTCTTTTTCGTTTTATTATCAATTTGTAAACGATTTACAATTTGAGTCAAATTATGGTAAAATAGTGTCATGAGTAAAATGTATTATGCAGAAAATCCTGATGCTGCTCACGACATTCATGAGTTGAGAGTGGACTTGTTGGGAGAAAACATGACCTTTTTGACGGATGCGGGTGTTTTTAGCAAGAAAATGGTTGACTTTGGAAGTCAACTCTTGCTCAAGTGTCTAGAGGTCAACCAAGGAGAGACTATCCTTGATGTTGGCTGTGGTTATGGGCCTTTGGGCTTGTCCTTGGCTAAGGCTTATGGAGTTCAGGCGACCATGGTTGATATCAATAATCGTGCCTTAGATTTGGCGCGACAAAATGCTGAACGAAATAAAGTAGAAGCGACGATTTTCCAGTCCAACATCTATGAACAAGTTGAAGGGAAATTTGACCATGTCATTTCCAACCCCCCTATCCGTGCAGGCAAGCAAGTGGTTCATGAAATCATTGAGAAAAGTAAAGATTTCTTGGAAATTGGTGGAGATTTGACAATCGTTATCCAGAAAAAACAAGGGGCTCCAAGTGCCAAGTCCAAGATGGAAGATGTGTTTGGCAATTGTGAAATCGTCAAAAAAGATAAGGGATACTATATCCTTAGAAGTGTGAAAGAATGAGAGCAGTTGATTTAATCCAAAAAAAACGAGACGGTCAAGAATTAACTTCGAGTGAAATTGAATGGCTAGTTGAAGGCTATGTATCAGGAACTGTTCCTGATTATCAGATGTCTGCCTTTGCTATGGCTGTTTATTTCAAAGGAATGACGACTCGAGAAATCTCAGATTTGACTATGAATATGGTTAAGACTGGGCAAGAGTTTGATTTATCAGCTATTGATGGGGTTAAGGTTGACAAGCATTCCACTGGTGGTGTTGGTGATAAGGTAACCTTGATTTTGGCTCCTCTTGTGGCTAGCTTTGGTGTGCCTGTGGCAAAAATGAGTGGTCGTGGTCTCGGCCATACTGGTGGAACAATTGATAAATTGGAGTCTATTAAGGGCTATCAAGTCGAGCGCAGTCAAGAGGATTTCATTAATCAAGTGCAGGACATTGGAGTATCTGTCATTGGGCAATCAGATCAGCTGGTTAAAGCAGATAAGCTTCTCTACGCTCTCCGTGATGTGACCGCAACTGTCGACACGATTCCTTTGATTGCGAGTTCGGTGATGAGCAAGAAAATCGCGGCAGGAGCGGATGCTATTTTGCTAGACGTAACTGTCGGAGAGGGTGCCTTCATGAAAACTGTTGATCAAGCGCGAGAACTGGCTCAAACCATGGTGGATCTTGGTAAGGCTGTTGGTCGAAAAACAGTCGCAGTGATTACGGATATGAGTCAGCCCTTGGGACGAGCGATTGGAAATCGTCTGGAAATCCTTGAAGCACTGGAGATTTTACAAGGACAAGGCCGTCAGGATATTACCCACTTTATCTGTGAATTGGCTCAAATTATGCTTGGTCTGGCAAATGTAAACAAGACAGTTGAAGAAGTTCGCCAACATCTTGAAAATGGCCAAGCACTGGCTAAGTTTGAGGAGATGGTCCAAGCCCAAGGTGGAGACTTAGAAGATCTCTATCGTCCAGTCAATGTTGCCCATGTGGTGGAAATCCCTGCCCAGGAAACAGGTGTCATTTCAGCTCTTCCGGCCATGGAATTTGGCCTCTATGCTATGAGACTGGGTGCTGGTCGTGCAGTCAAGACTGATGATTTGGACTATGAAACTGGAATTGTTTTTGAAAAGAAGGTTGGAGATTCTGTTCAAAAGGGAGAAATTGTTGCAAAAGTATACACAAATGGAAAAAATTCTCCTCAGCTAGTTACAGATTTTCAAAAATATGTTAAAATAAATGATAGGGTGCAAAGTTTACGAGAAATTATAGAAATTATCTCATAAACGACAGGAGAATCCGGATATGAAATTAAATAAATATATCGATCATACGCTTTTAAAGCAAGATGCGACAGAAAAACAAATTGATTGTTTGTTGACTGAAGCTAGAGAGTATGACTTTGCCAGCGTCTGCGTCAATCCGACCTGGGTTGAACATGCTAAAAAAGGGCTTGAAGGCTCTGATGTCAAGGTCTGCACAGTAGTAGGTTTCCCCTTGGGAGCAACAACTTCAGCTGTAAAAGCATTTGAAACCAAAGAAGCTATCCAAAATGGCGCAGATGAGATTGATATGGTGATCAATGTTGGAGCCCTCAAATCAGAAAATCTTGATTTGGTTGAATCAGACATTCGCGCAGTAGTAGAAGCAAGTGGTGACAAGTTAGTGAAAGTTATTATTGAAGCTTGCCTTCTGACAGACCAAGAAAAAGTTGTGGCTTGTCAATTAGCCCAGAAAGCGGGAGCTGACTTTGTCAAAACATCTACTGGCTTTTCAACTGGTGGCGCTACGATAGCGGATGTTCAATTAATGCGTGAAACAGTTGGACCTGATATGGGTGTCAAGGCTGCTGGTGGAGCTCGTTCTTATGCAGATGCTCTTGCCTTTGTCAAAGCAGGTGCGACTCGTATCGGAACGTCAGCTGGTGTAGCTATTTTAAAAGGAGAACTGGCAGATGGCGACTACTGAGTTGATTGAACTGGCAATTGAAACCAGCAAACATGCCTATGTCCCTTATTCTCACTTTCCTATTGGAGCAGTTTTAGTGGCAAAAGACGGAAGTGTTTACACGGGAGTGAATATCGAAAATGCTAGCTATCCTTTGACCAATTGCGGTGAGAGAACAGCCATTTTTAAGGCTGTATCTGAAGGACAAAGAGAATTTTCAGAGCTGATTGTTTATGGTCAAACTGAAAAACCAATTTCACCATGTGGTGCTTGTCGCCAAGTGATGGCTGAATTTTTTGAACAAGATCTTAAAGTGACCTTAGTCGCAAAAGATAAATCGACGGTCGAGATGACGGTCGGGGAATTACTTCCATATTCTTTTACAGACTTAAACTAGTCTGAGTCGCTCTTTGAGTGGCACGGTCCTTGTGACCGATCAATCCATACTTGCAACATCGTTGCACATCTTATTTAGGAGGTTCAGTAATGAACAAGAAACAATGGCTAGGCCTTGGTCTAGTTGCAGTGGCAGCAGTTGGACTTGCTGCATGTGGTAACCGCTCTTCTCGTAAGGCAGATTCATCTTCTGATGTGAAGACAAAAGCAGCAATCGTCACTGATACTGGTGGTGTTGATGATAAATCATTCAACCAATCAGCTTGGGAAGGTTTGCAGGCTTGGGGTAAAGAACACAATCTTTCAAAAGATAACGGTTTCACTTACTTCCAATCAACAAGTGAAGCTGACTACGCTAACAACTTGCAACAAGCGGCTGGAAGTTACAACCTAATCTTCGGTGTTGGTTTTGCCCTTCACAATGCGGTTGAAGAAGCAGCTAAAGAACATTCTGACTTGAACTATGTCTTGATTGATGATGTGATTAAAGATCAAAAGAATGTTGCGAGCGTAACTTTCGCTGATAATGAGTCAGGTTACCTTGCAGGTGTAGCTGCAGCAAAAACAACTAAAACAAAACAAGTTGGTTTTGTAGGTGGGCAGGAGTCAGAAGTTATCTCTCGTTTTGAAGCAGGATTCAAGGCTGGTGTTGCGTCAGTAGACCCATCTATCAAAGTACAAGTTGACTACGCTGGTTCATTTGGTGATGCTGCTAAAGGTAAAACAATTGCAGCCGCACAATACGCAGCCGGTGCAGATATTGTTTACCAAGTAGCTGGTGGTACAGGTGCTGGTGTCTTTGCAGAAGCAAAATCACTCAACGAAAGCCGTCCTGAAAATGAAAAAGTTTGGGTTATCGGTGTTGACCGTGACCAAGAAGCAGAAGGTAAATACACTTCTAAAGATGGTAAAGAATCAAACTTTGTTCTTGTATCTACTTTGAAACAAGTTGGTACAACTGTAAAAGATATTTCTAACAAGGCAGAAAAAGGTGAATTCCCTGGCGGTCAAGTGATCGTTTACTCATTGAAAGATAAAGGGGTTGACTTGGTAACAACTAACCTTTCTGAAGAAGGTAAAAAAGCTGTCGAAGATGCTAAAGCTAAAATCCTTGATGGAAGCGTAAAAGTTCCTGCAAAATAATGGATGGAAGTTATTTCTTAGGAAGCGGCCATCGGCCGCTTTTTAAGAGTTGAGACAAAGTCATTTTGTCTCAGTAAAGCTTGCTACTAGATAAACTAGCAAGTTTTATTGAAATAAAATAAGACTCTGAAAGGAAGAGCACATGGCACACGAAAATGTCATTGAGATGCGTGATATTACCAAGGTGTTTGGTGAATTTGTTGCCAACGACAAAATCAATCTGCACCTACGCAAAGGTGAAATTCATGCACTTTTAGGAGAAAATGGGGCTGGAAAGTCCACGCTCATGAACATGTTAGCAGGGCTTCTTGAACCAACCAGTGGTGAAATTGTGGTCAACGGTCAAGTTGTCAACCTCGACTCACCATCTAAAGCAGCTAGCTTGGGAATCGGAATGGTTCACCAGCACTTTATGTTGGTAGAGGCTTTCACAGTGGCTGAAAACATCATTTTAGGAAGTGAATTGACTAAAAATGGTGTGCTAGATATCGCTGGAGCTAGCAAAGAAATCAAGGCTCTTTCTGAACGTTATGGCTTAGCTGTGGATCCTTCTGCCAAGGTAGCAGATATCTCAGTTGGAGCCCAACAACGTGTAGAAATTTTAAAAACCCTTTATCGGGGGGCTGATATCCTTATCTTTGACGAACCAACGGCTGTCTTGACTCCATCAGAAATTGATGAGTTGATGGCTATTATGAAAAATCTTGTCAAAGAAGGAAAATCAATTATCTTGATTACCCACAAGTTGGATGAGATTCGTGCAGTTTCTGACCGCGTTACAGTTATCCGTCGTGGGAAATCAATTGAAACTGTAGAAATCGCAGGGGCTACCAATGCTGATTTGGCAGAAATGATGGTAGGACGTTCTGTTTCCTTTAAAACAGAGAAACAAGCCTCTCAACCAAAAGAAGTGGTCTTGTCAATCAAAGATTTGGTGGTCAATGAAAACCGTGGTGTCCCTGCTGTGAAAAATCTGTCCTTGGATGTTCGTGCTGGAGAGATTGTTGGTATTGCGGGGATTGATGGAAATGGTCAGT
This sequence comes from bacterium, assembly GCA_905221095.1. Lineage (GTDB taxonomy): Bacteria > Bacillota > Bacilli > Lactobacillales > Streptococcaceae > Streptococcus. The sequence continues at coordinate 33,493 of CAJNBV010000005.1, read as the reverse complement.
CTGAATTGATTCAAGCAATCACAGGTCTTCGCAAGGTTGAATCTGGTAGTATTGAGCTAAAAGGAGATTCAATTGTAGGATTGCACCCACGTCAGATTACAGAGTTGAGTGTTGGGCACGTTCCAGAAGACCGTCACCGTGATGGTTTGATTTTGGAAATGATGATTTCTGAAAATATTGCCCTTCAAACCTATTATAAAGAACCACATAGTAAAAATGGAATTTTGAACTATGCGAATATCACTTCTTATGCTAAAAAGCTAATGGAAGAGTTTGATGTTCGTGCTGCCAGTGAATTTGTTCCTGCGGCTGCACTCTCAGGAGGAAATCAACAAAAAGCAATTATTGCTCGTGAAATTGATCGAGATCCTGAACTCCTTATCGTCAGCCAACCAACTCGTGGGTTGGATGTCGGTGCCATTGAATATATCCACAAACGCTTGATTGAAGAGCGTGATAATGAGAAGGCTGTCCTTGTTGTCAGCTTTGAACTAGATGAGATTTTAAACGTCTCAGACCGTATTGCCGTTATCCACGATGGGAAGATTCAAGGTATTGTGTCACCAGAAACAACCAATAAGCAAGAACTTGGTGTCTTGATGGCTGGTGGAAACTTGGGAAAGGAGAAGAGTGATGTCTAAAAAATTACAACAAATTTCGGTTCCCTTGATTTCTGTCTTCCTAGGAATTTTGCTCGGAGCCATTGTCATGTGGATCTTTGGTTATGATGCTATTTGGGGCTACGAAGAATTGTTTTATACAGCCTTTGGTAGTCTACGCGGGATTGGGGAAATCTTCCGTGCTATGGGGCCTTTGGTCTTGATTGGTCTTGGTTTTGCCGTTGCCAGTCGTGCTGGTTTCTTTAACGTCGGACTTCCTGGTCAGGCTTTGGCAGGTTGGATTCTTAGTGGTTGGTTTGCCTTGTCGCATCCAGATATGCCACGTCCCTTGATGATTCTAGCGACTATCGTGATTGCCTTGATTGCAGGAGGGATTGTTGGAGCGATTCCAGGTATTCTTAGAGCCTATCTAGGGACATCAGAGGTTATCGTAACCATCATGATGAACTATATTGTCTTGTATGTAGGAAATGCCTTTATCCATGCCTTTCCTAAAGATTTCATGCAAAGTACAGATTCGACGATTCGTGTCGGAGCTAATGCAACCTACCAGACACCTTGGTTGGCTGAGTTGACTGGTAACTCGCGGATGAATATCGGTATTTTCTTTGCCATCATTGCCGTTGCAGTCATTTGGTTCATGCTCAAGAAAACAACCCTTGGTTTCGAAATCCGTGCGGTTGGTCTCAATCCTCACGCATCAGAATATGCTGGTATCTCTGCCAAACGGACGATTATCCTCTCTATGATTATCTCAGGTGCTTTGGCTGGTCTTGGTGGAGCTGTTGAAGGTCTGGGAACCTTCCAGAACGTCTATGTTCAAGGGGCATCATTGGCTGTCGGATTTAACGGGATGGCAGTTAGCCTGCTTGCGGCCAACTCACCAATTGGTATTCTCTTTGCAGCCTTCCTATTTGGTGTTCTCCAAGTTGGGGCTCCTGGTATGAATGCGGCGCAGGTACCGTCTGAGCTTGTCAGCATTGTAACAGCGTCTATTATCTTCTTTGTCAGTGTTCATTACCTTATCGAACGCTTTGTCAAATCGAAAAAACAAGTTAAAGGAGGTAAGTAAAGATGTCTATTACAACCTTGCTCACCCTCTTGGTGTCTTCTATGCTGATTTACTCAGCCCCCCTCATCTTTACAAGTATCGGTGGTGTTTTCTCTGAACGTGGTGGTGTGGTCAACGTCGGCCTTGAAGGAATTATGGTTATGGGTGCTTTTTCTGGAGTCGTCTTTAACCTTGAATTTGCAGAACAATTTGGAGCAGCAACTCCATGGCTATCTTTGCTTGTAGCAGGATTGGTAGGGGGAATCTTTTCTATCATCCACGCAGCGGCAACAGTTCATTTCCGTGCAGACCATGTTGTCAGCGGTACGGTATTGAACTTGATGGCACCAGCCATGGCTGTTTTCTTAGTGAAAGTTCTTTATAATAAAGGGCAAACCGACAACCTAAGTCAGACTTTTGGACGTTTTGATTTCCCAGTCTTGGCAAATATCCCGGTGATTGGTGATATCTTCTTCAAATCAACAAGTCTGCTAGGTTATATTGCGATTGCCTTTTCATTTCTTGCTTGGTTTATCCTCTTCAAGACCCGCTTTGGTCTTCGTCTCCGCTCTGTAGGTGAACATCCTCAAGCAGCGGATACTTTGGGAATCAATGTCTACAAGATGAGATATTTAGGGGTTATCATTTCAGGTTTCTTAGGTGGAATTGGCGGAGCGATTTATGCTCAATCCATCTCAGTTAACTTCTCAGTGACAACTATTGTTGGACCTGGATTTATCGCCCTTGCTGCGATGATCTTCGGGAAATGGAATCCAATCGGAGCCATGCTATCTAGTCTCTTCTTTGGACTTTCACAAAGTTTGGCTGTTATCGGATCTCAATTGCCATTCCTACAAGGAGTGCCTGCGGTTTACCTTCAAATCGCACCTTATGTTTTGACCATTCTTGTCTTGGCAGCCTTCTTTGGAAAAGCGGTTGCACCAAAAGCAGATGGTATCAACTATATCAAGTCAAAATAAGCATACAAAAAAACGTCAGTTCTGTTCAAACTGGCGTTTTATTTTTTAGGATTTTGATGGGTTAAGTTTAATCCCCAAGGGACTAAATTTTCAGTTTTATTTTGGATACGTGTGATATTATCCTTATGACGAATGATAATCAAACTAGCAAGAGCTAGGATAATGGCGATGAAGAGAGGGTCATAGTTACTCAGGATAAAACCAAAAACTGGAAAGAGTAGAACTCCAATGACGGCTGCGATAGATGCTGTGACACTAGATAGTGAAATCATACTGCCTAGATAGAGGGTTCCAAAGAAGACAACCGCAAGGTAAAGACAGAAGACAGGAGCAAATCCGAAAATCACTCCTGCACTGGTTGCGACAGCCTTGCCACCCTTAAATCCTGCAAAGATAGGAAAGGTATGTCCAATAACAGCCAAAAGTCCAAAGATAAGAGGTGAAACACCTTGCAGATGAAACATAATCGGAAGTAGCGTTGCTAGAGTCCCTTTGAAAAAGTCAATCACAAAGGTTGCCATACCCGCTTTTTTTCCTAAGATGCGGAAGGTATTGGTTGTCCCAGTGTTACCAGAACCATGCTCGCGCAGATTGATTTGAAAGAATACTTGTCCAATCCAGAGACCAGACGGAATCGAACCCAGCAGATAGGCTAGGATTAATAAAACTATTGTAATCATACTCCTATTATATCATGAATTGGGAAAGAAAGGCAGAGAATCTCTACTGAAATTGTCACACCGGAGAAAGAAAAATTTTGCAAAATCCTTGGAAAACCTGTAGAATAGTAAAGATGAACGAATAGGAGGTTCCTTGTGTCAAAAAAGGAAATCAATATTAACAATTATAATGATGACGCCATTCAGGTGCTAGAAGGGTTGGATGCGGTTCGAAAACGTCCAGGGATGTATATCGGATCGACCGATGGTGCTGGTCTCCACCACCTAGTCTGGGAAATCGTCGATAATGCTGTCGATGAGGCCTTGTCTGGATTTGGTGACCGTATTGATGTGACCATTAATAAAGACGGCAGTTTAACGGTTCAAGACCATGGACGTGGTATGCCTACTGGAATGCACGCTATGGGAATCCCAACAGTTGAGGTTATCTTTACCATTCTTCACGCCGGCGGGAAATTCGGTCAAGGTGGCTACAAGACATCTGGTGGTCTCCACGGGGTGGGTTCTTCCGTTGTTAATGCCCTTTCTAGCTGGCTAGAAGTTGAAATTACCCGTGATGGCGCAGTTTACAAGCAACGTTTTGAAAATGGTGGGAAACCTGTCACGACTCTGAAGAAAATTGGTACAGCGCCCAAGTCTAAAACAGGTACCAAAGTCACCTTCATGCCGGATGCGACCATCTTTTCTACGACAGACTTCAAGTACAATACCATTTCAGAGCGCCTTAATGAATCAGCTTTTCTTTTGAAAAATGTGACCTTGTCTTTGACGGACAAGCGTACAGATGAAGCGATTGAGTTCCATTATGAAAATGGGGTGCAGGACTTTGTTTCTTATCTGAACGAAGACAAGGAGACCTTAACGCCAGTTCTTTACTTTGAAGGGGAAGATAATGGTTTCCAAGTGGAAGTATCTCTTCAGTATAATGACGGATTTTCAGATAATATTTTGTCCTTTGTCAATAACGTTCGTACCAAGGACGGCGGAACGCATGAGACAGGACTCAAGTCTGCTATCACTAAGGTCATGAATGACTATGCGCGTAAGACGGGGCTTCTCAAGGAAAAAGATAAAAACCTTGAAGGTTCAGACTATCGTGAGGGACTAGCGGCCGTTCTTTCTATCTTGGTTCCTGAAGAACACCTCCAGTTTGAAGGACAGACCAAGGACAAACTAGGAAGTCCACTAGCTCGCCCAGTTGTGGATGGCATTGTGGCGGATAAGTTGATCTTCTTCCTTATGGAAAATGGTGAATTGGCTTCTAACCTCATCCGCAAGGCTATCAAGGCCCGTGACGCTCGCGAAGCGGCACGTAAGGCGCGTGATGAAAGTCGAAATGGTAAGAAAAACAAGAAAGACAAGGGATTGCTGTCTGGAAAATTGACCCCTGCCCAGTCCAAAAATCCTGCTAAGAATGAACTCTATCTAGTCGAGGGGGACTCTGCCGGTGGTTCTGCCAAACAAGGCCGTGATCGCAAGTTCCAGGCTATCTTGCCTCTTCGTGGTAAGGTTATCAATACAGCCAAGGCCAAGATGGCGGATATCCTTAAAAATGAAGAAATCAATACCATGATTTATACCATCGGTGCGGGTGTCGGAGCAGACTTCTCTATTGAAGATGCCAACTATGACAAGATCATTATTATGACCGATGCGGATACCGACGGTGCCCACATTCAAACACTTCTCTTAACCTTCTTTTACCGCTACATGCGTCCGCTAGTTGAGGCGGGACATGTCTATATTGCCCTTCCACCTCTTTACAAGATGTCAAAAGGGAAAGGCAAGAAAGAAGAAGTGGCCTATGCTTGGACAGATGGAGAGTTAGAAGAACTCCGCAAGCAGTTCGGTAAAGGTGCCACCCTCCAACGCTATAAAGGTCTCGGTGAGATGAATGCGGACCAGCTTTGGGAAACAACTATGAATCCAGCAACCCGTACCCTTATCCGTGTAACCATTGAAGACCTAGCTCGTGCCGAACGTCGCGTCAATGTCCTTATGGGAGATAAGGTCGAACCACGCCGTAAGTGGATTGAAGATAATGTCAAGTTTACGCTTGAAGAATCGACTGTGTTTTAAGTCGGTCTTTAACGAATGGGTATTAACATGAGAACTGAAACAGAAATGCTCGATGTGATTTTAAAAACAGCCAAAACTTTACAAGTCAAAGCTGTCGCCATGTCTGGTTCGCGAACTTGTCCAAAAGCTCTAAAAGATGAATTTCAAGACTATGATGTAGTCTATATTGTGGATGATTTTGATAGTCTGACAAGTGACCTTTCTTGGCTAGACCAGTTTGGCAAACGCATTATTGAGCAAGAAGTCACCCTTGGTCACCGTCGCCTATATCTCATGCTCTTTGAAGATGGCAATCGTATCGATTTGACTCTCTGCCCACAAGAACACATGCAAGAATGGGTGGATAGTGAGGCAGGATTCACAGTTTTAGAAGATCCAGAAAATTTATTTGAACCCTATTTCCCAAATATAGAGCGTTACTGGATAACCCCAGCTACTGAAAAGGATTTTGAAAAAGCCTGCAATGAATTTTGGTGGGTGTCAGCTTACGTTGTCAAAGGAATCTGTCGCCATCAAGTCATCTATGCCACTGACCATCTCTACGGTATTTGCCAGAAAGAGTTGTTAAAAGTCTTAGCTTGGCAGGTGGCAAGTGATAAGGGAAAAGTAGACGTCGGAAAGAATTATAAGAATCTCTTTAACTATTTACCCATTGAGAAAGAAAAGGAATTCTCAAATCTGCTTGATTTTTCAAGTATAGATAAAATCACTCAGTCTTTGTTTGCTACGATGGAACTTTTCCACCAAGAATCTCAATTTCTTGCTAACAGGATGGGCTTTAACTACGATAAAGAAGTAGCAGAGAGGATGATTGAGTATGCTGAGGAGAGACTTCTAAATCGCTGACTAATTTAAAAGATTAAATTACAGAAAGGATAGTTTGGTTGTTTATAGTAACTGAACACCTTTTCTATAAGAAACTACTCTACATTCTTTGAAAGGAGTTGAACACGCCCTGAATGCTGTGTGAAAAAGATGAATTTTCTTGTGAGCATGCTTACTTCAAGAATTTTCTATTTTCACTTGGTATTTTACGGGCTCTGTATCCTATATGAGTAACATTCAAAACATGTCCCTTGAGGATATCATGGGAGAGCGCTTTGGTCGCTACTCCAAGTACATTATTCAAGACCGGGCTTTGCCGGATATTCGTGATGGCTTGAAGCCGGTTCAGCGCCGTATCCTTTATTCTATGAATAAAGATGGCAATACCTTTGACAAGAGCTACCGTAAGTCGGCCAAGTCTGTCGGGAACATCATGGGGAATTTCCACCCACACGGGGATTCTTCCATCTATGATGCCATGGTTCGTATGTCACAAGATTGGAAAAATCGTGAGATTTTGGTCGAAATGCACGGTAACAACGGTTCTATGGACGGAGATCCACCTGCGGCCATGCGTTATACCGAGGCTCGTTTGTCTGAGATTGCTGGTTATCTTCTTCAAGATATCGAGAAAAAGACAGTCCCTTTTGCATGGAACTTTGACGATACCGAGAAAGAACCAACTGTCTTGCCAGCAGCCTTTCCAAACCTTTTGGTCAATGGTTCTACTGGGATTTCGGCTGGTTATGCCACTGACATTCCACCTCATAATTTGGCTGAGGTTATCGATGCGGCGGTTTACATGATTGACCATCCAACGGCCAAAGTTGAAAAACTCATGGAATTCTTGCCTGGGCCAGACTTCCCGACAGGAGCTATCATCCAAGGTCGTGATGAAATCAAGAAGGCCTATGAAACTGGGAAAGGGCGCGTGGTTGTTCGTTCTAAGACTGAAATTGAAAAGCTAAAAGGTGGTAAGGAACAAATCGTTGTTACTGAGATTCCTTATGAAATCAACAAGGCCAATCTGGTCAAGAAAATCGATGATGTTCGTGTCAATAACAAGGTAGCAGGTATTGCTGAGGTTCGTGATGAGTCTGACCGTGACGGTCTTCGTATTGCTATTGAGCTTAAGAAAGATGCTAATACGGATCTTGTTCTTAATTATCTCTTTAAATACACTGATCTGCAAATCAACTATAACTTTAACATGGTGGCGATTGACAATTTCACACCTCGTCAGGTTGGGATTGTTCCAATCCTGTCTAGCTATATCGCCCACCGTCGTGAAGTGATTTTGGCGCGTTCCCGCTTTGACAAGGAAAAGGCTGAGAAACGTCTCCATATCGTTGAAGGTTTGATTCGCGTGATTTCGATTTTGGACGAAGTCATTGCTCTGATCCGCGCTTCTGAGAATAAAGCTGACGCCAAGGAAAATCTCAAGGTTAGCTATGAGTTTACAGAAGAGCAGGCTGAGGCCATCGTTACCTTGCAACTGTACCGCTTGACCAATACAGACGTTGTTGTCTTGCAAGAAGAAGAAGCAGAACTTCGTGAGAAGATTGCCACGCTTGCAGCGATTATCGGTGATGAACGAACTATGTACAATCTTATGAAGAAAGAACTTCGTGAGGTCAAGAAGAAATTTGCAACTCCGCGTTTGAGTTCTTTAGAAGACACTGCGAAAGCAATTGAGATTGATACAGCTAGTCTTATCGCTGAGGAAGATACCTACGTTAGCGTGACCAAGGCAGGTTACATCAAGCGTACCAGTCCACGCTCCTTTGCGGCTTCAACGCTGGAAGAAATTGGCAAACGTGATGACGATCGTTTGATCTTTGTTCAATCTGCCAAGACAACCCAGCACCTCTTGATGTTTACAAGTCTTGGAAATGTCATCTACAGACCAATCCATGAATTGGCAGATATTCGTTGGAAGGACATCGGAGAGCATCTAAGCCAGACCATTACAAATTTTGAAACCAACGAAGAAATCCTTTATGTGGAAGTAGTGGATCAGTTCGATGATGCGACAACTTACTTTGCGGCGACTCGTCTCGGTCAAATCAAGCGTGTAGAACGAAAAGAATTCACTCCGTGGCGGACCTACAAGTCTAAGTCGGTTAAGTATGCTAAGCTCAAAGACGAGACAGACCAGATTGTAGCAGTGGCTCCGATTAAACTGGATGATGTTCTCTTGATTAGCCAAAATGGTTATGCACTGCGTTTCAATATCGAAGAGGTTCCGGTTGTTGGTGCCAAGGCTGCAGGGGTCAAGGCTATGAACTTGAAAGCAGATGATGCGCTTCAGGCAGCCTTTATCTGTAATACCTCATCCTTCTACCTCTTGACTCAGCGTGGAAGCTTGAAACGTGTTTCCATTGAGGAAATTCCAGCAACCAGCCGTGCCAAACGAGGACTACAAGTTTTGCGTGAGTTGAAAAACAAACCGCATCGTGTCTTCTTAGCAGGTGCAGTTGCAGAGCAAGGATTTGTAGGTGATCTCTTTAGTACAGAAGTAGAAGAGAACGACCAAGCTCTGCTTGTCCAATCCAATAAAGGAATAATCTATGAAAGCCGATTGCAAGACTTGAACCTGTCAGAACGCACCAGCAATGGTAGCTTTATATCCGATACCATTTCAGATGAAGAAGTTTTTGATGCTTATCTTCAGGAAACTTATACAGAATTTGAATCTAAGAAATGATAAACAACAATGAAAAGCTTTTCATTGAGAAATTTGTCAATCTATAGATTTCAAGAGTTAAATCTGATTATATATACAAAAACGAACAGTGCTGATTCCCAACTAATAGGGACTTAGCCTGCTCGTTTTCTTGTTTTTAGTGGTATAGACCACCCGATATTTAAATGTGAAATTAGTAACATATGAGCAACTATACAAGTTTAGCTAATAAAAAATAATAATTTTTTAAGAAAACGATTGCATCTATAATATTTTTATGTTATACTCTTATTGTTTCAAGAAAGCGCGTTCAAGAAATAATTCGTTCAAATATATATAGGAGTTTTGTATGTCTCAAAACAAACAAGATAAAGGATTTCGTTTTTCTATTCGTAAACGTAGCGTTGGAGTATGTGGCGTTGCCATTGCAACATTTTTACTAGGTTCTGGACTAATTTTTCAATCAAATGTAGTAAAAGCGACAGAGCCGAGTGTAGCTGCAGTTGCTGGTGAAAATATTGCTGCTCATAAACCTGCAAGTCAGAGTTCAATTGCTTATGGAGGAGATGCTTCTAGAGCAGTTGACGGCAATCGTGATAATGCATGGAGCCACCGTTCTGTTACCCATACAGATTTTCAAGATCATTCTTGGTGGAAAGTTGATTTAGAGAAAGAAGAATCAGTAGGAACTGTTCGTATTTATAATCGTGGAGATGGGGATGTAGCAAATCGTTTATCTAATTTTGATGTTATTTTGTTGGATAAAGCTGGAAATGAGGTAACTCGTCAACACATCGATAGCTTAAACAATCAACCAACAATTGATGTTCAATTCTCAGGAGTGAATGCACGATATGTTAAAGTGGAGTTAAATAATTCAAAAACACCACTTAGCTTAGCAGAGGTAGAAGTGTATCGCTCTGCAAAAGAAAAAGCAGCGACTAACACTAAATCTGAAAGTAAAGCAAAAACAGACTTTGCTGCAGAACTAAATAACTATTTGTTTGGTTTAAATTATGATAAATTAAATATTTTAACTAGAAAAGGCGAAGCGTTAGAAAATTACACTAATACAAGCACAAAACAACAAGGAAATGAATTTGTGGTTGTGGAAAAAGTGAAGAAAAACCTTTCTAATGGTTCTGCGGATGTTGCCATTAATGGTAATGGAGATATCTTCCTAGGTGCATTGTTTAAAGCAAATCAAGATCTCTTAGAAAATAAACCACAACAAATTAGTTTAGATCGTAGCAAAGGTAGAATTAGTGTTGATTTACCAGGAATGGTAGGCGGAGATAGCTATGTAGATGCTAATCCAACTGTAAGTGGTATGCAGGAAGGTGTGAATACTTTGTTAAATCGTTGGCATGAAAAATATGCTGCGAAAAATCCTGCTCCAGCACGTATGCAGTACGAATCAACTTCTGCTTACAGCATGAATCAATTGAAAGCAAAATTCGGAAGTGATTTTGAAAAAGTCGGTGTTAATTTGAAAATTGACTTTGAGGCTGTAAACAAGGGTGAAAAACAAGTTGAAGTTGTTGATTTTAAACAAATTTACTATACTGCTAACTTTGATGCTCCAAAAAATCCATCAGATGTATTTGCACCAGGAGTGACGGTTGATCAATTGAAAGCACGTGGAATTGATGACAAAACACCTCCTGTATACGTGTCAAGCGTTTCATACGGACGTCAAATGTATGTCAAATTTGAAACAACAAGCAAGAGTACAGAGTTGAAAGCAGCCATCAATGCTGTTATCAAAGGGGTGCCTATTAAACCAGAATCTGAATGGGCGCGTGTCTTGAAGAATACAACTGTAACCGTTTCAATCGTAGGTGGAAATGCTGATGGCGCTGCGCGTGTTGTGACAGGTACAGTAGAAGATTTGAAGAAATTGATTCAAGAAGGAGCTACTTTTAGTACACAAAACCCTGCTGTTCCAATTTCTTATAAGACTGCATTCTTGAAAGATAATCAAGTAGCCACAATTCAAAGCAATACAGACTACATTGAAACTAAAGTGACTTCATATAAAAATGGTTATCTCAATTTACAACATAAGGGAGCTTATATTGCTCGTTACTATGTTTACTGGGATGAAGTAACTTATGATAAGGATGGAATTGAAAGTATTCGCTCACGTCAATGGGAAGATAATGGTAAGAACAGAACAGCTGGTTTCCAAACTGAACTTCAATTTAAAGGAAATGTACGTAATATACGCGTGAAGATTCAAGAAAAAACAGGTCTTGTTTGGGAACCATGGCGTACAGTTTACAATCGTACAGACCTTCCTCTTGTTCAAAAACGTACAATTATTAACTCAGGTACAACACTAAGACCAAAATACGATGAAAAAGTTGAAAATAGCTAATTTTTCACTTGTAAAAGGAATCAGTTCTAAGAGCTGGTTCTTTTTATTGAAGAAATTTTCTGAAAATTACAAAATATGCTTGCTATTTTAGAAAAATAGTGTAGAATAAAAGAAATAAGTTTTTAGAATAAGGAGTGGAATATGACAGTAACGATTGATTGGGAAAACCTTGGTTTCTCCTATATGAAATTACCTTATCGCTATATTGCTCATTTTAAAAATGGACAATGGAATCAAGGAGAGCTTACAGAGGATGCAACTTTGCATATTTCAGAGTCTTCTCCAAGTCTTCACTATGGCCAACAAGCATTTGAAGGTTTGAAAGCTTATCGTACTAAGGATGGTAGTGTTCAACTTTTCCGTCCTGACGAAAATGCTAAACGCCTGCAACGTACTTGTGATCGTCTCTTGATGCCACAAGTTCCGACAGACATGTTTGTAGAAGCTTGTAAGGCAGTTGTCCGTGCCAATGAAGAATACGTACCACCATATGGAACAGGTGGAACCCTTTATCTTCGTCCACTTTTGATTGGTGTTGGAGATATTATCGGGGTAAAACCAGCAGAGGAGTACATTTTTACTATCTTTGCTATGCCGGTTGGAAATTACTTTAAGGGTGGCTTGGTTCCAACCAACTTCTTGATTCAGGATGAATACGACCGTGCTGCTCCAAATGGAACAGGTGCGGCTAAGGTTGGTGGGAACTATGCTGCCAGTCTCTTGCCAGGGAAATTGGCCAAATCACGTCATTTCTCAGATGTTATCTACCTAGACCCTTCAACTCATACAAAGATTGAAGAAGTCGGTTCAGCTAACTTCTTTGGAATTACAGCTGACAATGAATTTGTAACACCATTGAGTCCATCTATCTTGCCATCTATTACTAAATATTCTTTGCTTTATTTGGCAGAACACCGCTTGGGCTTGACTCCTATTGAGGGTGATGTTCCAATTGATAAGCTGGATCGTTTTGTAGAGGCAGGTGCCTGTGGTACGGCAGCAGTTATTTCACCAATTGGTGGAATTCAGCACGGTGATGATTTCCATGTATTCTATAGTGAAACAGAAGTAGGTCCTGTGACTCGTAAACTCTATGATGAATTGACAGGTATTCAGTTTGGTGATATTGAAGCGCCAGAAGGTTGGATTGTAAAAGTAGATTAAAATAAACAAAAGGAGATTTTTGATGAAATCGAAAAAGTGGCTCTTAACAGCAGGAGTGGTCCTGAGCACAACAGCTCTTTTAGTGGCTTGTGGAAAAGCTGATAAAGAAGCAGATGCACCGACAACATTTTCATATGTCTATGCAGTAGATCCAGCATCTTTGGATTATAGTATAGCGACTCGTACATCTACAACAGATGTCATCGGGAACGTGGTTGATGGTTTAATGGAAAACGACCAATACGGAAATGTTATTCCTTCCTTGGCTGAAGATTGGTCTGTGTCAAAAGATGGTTTGACTTATACCTACAAACTTCGTAAAGGAGTTAAATGGTACACTTCAGAAGGTGAAGAATACGCAGAAGTAACAGCCCACGACTTTGTGACAGGATTGAAACACGTAGCTGACGGTAAGTCAGACGGTGTCTCTCTCATCCAAAATTCAATCAAGGGTTTGGATGCCTACATGACTGGTGAAACAAATGATTTCTCTACAGTTGGTGTTAAGGCCTTGGACGATTACACAGTCGAATATACCCTAAACAAACCAGAAAGCTTCTGGAACTCTAAAGTTACAACAGCGACGATGTTGCCTGTAAATGAAGAGTTTTTGAAGGCATCAGGTAAAGATTATGGAGCGGTCACTCCAGCTGGAATTCTCTACAATGGTCCTTATATCTTGAAGACCTTGACTTCTAAATCGTTGATCGAATACGAGAAAAATCCAAACTACTGGGATAAAGAAAAGGTAAAAATTGAGAAGATCAAATTGACCTACTACGATGGTTCAGATCAGGAATCCTTGATTCGTAGCTTCTCTTCTGGTGCCTATACGACAGCCCGTCTCTTCCCAAGTAGCTCAAATTTTGCTTCAACTTTGGAACAATACGGAGATAAAATTACTTATAGCCCACAGGACTCAAGTAGCTATTACTTCACCTTTAACGTAAATCGTCAGTCATACAATAAAACTGCGAAAACAAGTGAAGAACAAAAGACTTCTACAAAAGAAGCTATGCTTAATAAGGACTTCCGTCAGGCTATCAACTTTGCCTTCAACCGCCATTCTTATGCTGCCCAGCTAAATGGTGAAGACGGTGCGGACAAGATTATTCGTAACAGTCTCGTTCCTGATAACTTTGTACAAGCAGGTGGTAAGAACTTTGGTCACATCGCTCAAGCTGAGTTGGTGAACTATGGTGATCAATGGAAAGGTGTTGAGCTAGTCGATGGTAAGGATTCTATCTACAACCCTGACAAGGCTAAAGCAGCCTTTGAAAAAGCTAAGAAAGACTTGGAATCTAAAGGGGTAACCTTCCCAATTCACCTGGATGTCCCAGTTGAACAAACAGATACCATCGCCGTTCAACAAAGCAACTCTTTCAAACAGTCTATCGAATCAACTCTTGGTGCTGAAAATGTTGTCATCGATGTTCTTCAAATGACAGATAATGAAAAGGAAACAATCACTTCTCAAGCGCGTGTGCCTTCTCAAAAAGACTATGATTTGAACAGTACAGGATGGGCTCCAAGTTATCAAGATCCAGCATCTTACTTGAATATCATGGATCCTAAATCAGGTTCTGCCATGAAACACCTTGGTATTACGAAAGGAAAAGATAAGGATGTTGTAGCTAAACTTGGTTTGGACCAATATAAGAAATTATTGGATGATGCAGATTCAGAGACTACAAATCTTGAAGAACGCTATGAAAAATATGCCAAGGCTCAAGCTTGGTTGACAGATAGTTCATTATTGATGCCAACAGCCTCATCTGGTGGTTCTCCAGTTGTAAGTAATGTAGTGCCATTCTCAAAACCATACTCACAAGTTGGTATTAAGGGTGACCCATATATCTTTAAAGGAATGAAATTGCAAAAAGATATCGTTACTACAAAAGAATATGAAGAAGCACTGAAAAAATGGCAAAAAGAAAAATTGGAATCAAATGGTAAGTACCAAAAAGAACTAGAAAAACACATTAAATAAAGCAGAAAACTCTATATCAGACAAGCCTGATATAGAGTTTTTTCTTGCTAGTTTTAGGATTTTCTTGTAAAATAGAAAAAGTGAAGAGAGGTATGAAATGAGCAAGAAAGATAAAAAAATTGAAATTCAAGTAGCAGATGCTAAAGTTAATGTAGGAAAAGACAGTTTTGAAGGTTATACATTGACTATCGGTAAAAAAGTTATCGGAGAGATTGCCGAATTAGACGGACAATTTGCCATCATAAAGAATGGGAATGTCGATAGTTTTTATAAAAAATTGGAAAAAGCTGTGGAAATTTTGATTGAAAATTATAATTTAGCAAAATAAGTCTTGTTTTTTTGAAATTTTCATGATATAATAGTCCATGTTGATTGTAGGAGAGATAGCGAAGAGGCTAAACGCGGCGGACTGTAAATCCGCTCCTTCGGGTTCGGGGGTTCGAATCCCTCTCTCTCCATTTCATCAATGGGGTATAGCCAAGCGGTAAGGCAAGGGACTTTGACTCCCTCATGCGTTGGTTCGAATCCAGCTACCCCAGTTCTTAGGTAATGATCAAGATAAAAAGCAAAATATCTTAGGGTATTTTATTTTTATAATTGAAAGACGTGAACGATATGAACATGTTCTTGCGGGTGCTTAGGAAAAAAATTATAAGTATGTCAAGTTTAAGAAAAAACTTGATTGTTGGAGGATTTTTTAGATGAACGAATTTGAAGATTTGCTAAATAGCGTTAGCCAAGTTGAGACTGGTGATGTTGTTAGTGCTGAAGTATTGACAGTTGATGCGACTCAAGCTAACGTTGCAATCTCTGGAACTGGTGTTGAAGGTGTCTTGACTCTTCGCGAATTGACAAACGATCGCGATGCAGATATCAATGACTTTGTTAAAGTAGGAGAAGTATTGGATGTTCTTGTACTTCGTCAAGTAGTTGGTAAAGATACTGATACAGTTACATACCTTGTATCTAAAAAACGCCTTGAAGCTCGCAAAGCATGGGACAAACTTGTTGGTCGCGAAGAAGAAGTTGTTACTGTTAAAGGAACTCGTGCCGTTAAAGGTGGACTTTCAGTAGAATTTGAAGGTGTTCGTGGATTTATCCCAGCTTCAATGTTGGATACTCGTTTCGTACGTAACACTGAGCGTTTTGTAGGTCAAGAATTTGATGCTAAAATCAAAGAAGTTGACGCTAAAGAAAACCGTTTCATCCTTTCACGTCGTGAAGTTGTTGAAGCAGCTACAGCAGCAGCTCGTGCTGAAGTATTCGGTAAATTGGCTGTTGGTGATGTAGTAACTGGTAAAGTTGCTCGTATCACAAGCTTTGGTGCTTTCATTGACCTTGGTGGTGTTGACGGATTGGTTCACTTGACTGAATTGTCACACGAACGTAACGTATCACCAAAATCAGTTGTAACTGTTGGTGAAGAAATTGAAGTGAAAATCCTTGATCTTAATGAAGAAGAAGGACGTGTATCACTTTCACTTAAAGCAACAACACCTGGACCATGGGATGGCGTTGAGCAAAAATTAGCTAAAGGTGATGTAGTAGAAGGAACAGTTAAACGTTTGACTGACTTCGGTGCATTTGTTGAAGTATTGCCAGGTATCGATGGACTTGTTCACGTATCACAAATTTCACACAAACGTATTGAAAATCCAAAAGAAGCTCTTAAAGTTGGTCAAGAAGTTCAAGTTAAAGTTCTTGAAGTTAACGCAGATGCAGAGCGCGTATCACTTTCTATCAAAGCTCTTGAAGAGCGTCCAGCTCAAGAAGAAGGACAAAAAGAAGAAAAACGTGCTGCTCGTCCACGTCGTCCAAAACGTCAAGAAAAACGTGATTTCGAACTTCCAGAAACACAAACAGGATTCTCAATGGCTGACTTGTTCGGTGATATCGAACTTTAATCAAATTGAAAATTCACAAAATCCTTTGTTTTCTAAACAAGGGATTTTTCTTTTGTCTGTAAGTCTTTTTTGATATAATAGTTCTATGTTAGAATCAGAAAAACAATCACGTTATCAAATGTTAAATGAAGAGCTCTCTTTTTTATTGGAAGGCGAAACCAATGTTTTGGCTAATCTTTCCAACGCCAGTGCTCTTCTAAAATCACGCTTTCCTAATACTGTATTTGCAGGCTTTTATTTGTTCGATGGAAAGGAATTGGTTTTGGGTCCCTTCCAAGGTGGTGTTTCCTGCATCCGTATTGCACTGGGAAAGGGAGTTTGCGGTGAGGCAGCTCACTTTCAGGAAACTGTTCTGGTTGGAGATGTAACAACTTATCCCAACTATATTTCTTGTGATAGTCGTGCTAAAAGTGAAATTGTTGTGCCGATGATGAAGAATGGTCAATTACTTGGAGTTCTGGATTTGGATTCTTCAGAGATTGATGATTATGATGCTATGGATCGAGATTATTTGGAACAATTTGTCGCTATTTTGCTTGAAAAGACAGAATGGGACTTTACAATGTTTGGGGAGAAAGCCTAATGTATCAAGCACTTTATCGAAAATATAGAAGTCAAAACTTCTCTCAGTTGGTTGGTCAAGAAGTTGTGGCTAAGACTCTTAAACAAGCGGTGGAGCAAGAGAAAATAAGTCATGCTTATCTTTTTTCTGGTCCTCGTGGAACGGGAAAAACCAGTGTGGCTAAGATTTTTGCCAAGGCTATGAACTGTCCCAATCAAGTGGGTGGTGAACCATGTAATAACTGCTATATTTGTCAGGCAGTGACGGACGGTAGTTTAGAAGATGTCATCGAAATGGATGCGGCCTCTAATAATGGGGTTGATGAAATTCGTGAAATTCGTGATAAATCTACCTACGCACCTAGTCTTGCCCGTTATAAGGTTTATATCATAGACGAGGTTCACATGCTGTCTACAGGGGCTTTTAATGCTCTTCTCAAGACGCTGGAAGAGCCGACACAGAATGTGGTCTTTATTTTAGCTACTACTGAATTGCACAAGATACCTGCCACTATTCTATCCCGTGTCCAACGTTTTGAGTTTAAATCAATTAAGACACAGGATATTAAGGAACATATCCACTATATCTTAGAAAAGGAAAATATCAGTTCTGAACCAGAGGCTGTGGAAATTATTGCCAGACGAGCTGAAGGGGGAATGCGGGACGCCTTGTCTATTTTGGATCAAGCCTTGAGTTTGACACAGGGAAATGAATTGACGACTGCCATCTCTGAAGAAATTACTGGCACAATTAGTCTATCAGCCTTGGATGATTATGTGGCTGCCTTGTCTCAACAGGATGTTTCCAAGGCTTTGTCTTGCTTAAATCTTCTTTTTGACAATGGTAAGAGCATGACTCGTTTTGTGACGGATCTTTTGCACTATTTAAGAGACTTGTTAATTGTTCAAACAGGTGGAGAAAACACTCATCATAGTCCAGTCTTTGTAGAAAACTTGGCACTTCCTCAGGAAAAGCTGTTTGAAATGATTCGCTTAGCAATAGTCAGTTTGGCAGATATTAAGTCTAGTTTGCAGCCTAAGATTTATGCTGAGATGATGACTATTCGTTTAGCGGAAATCAAGCCTGAGCCAGCTCTTTCAGGGGCGGTTGAACATGAAATTTCTGCGCTGAGACAGGAAGTTGCCCGTCTCAAACATGAACTCGCAAATGTGGGCACTGTACCAAAATCAACTAGTCCAGTACCTCCTCGTCCAGCAGCAGGCAAAACAGTCTATCGTGTGGATCGCAATAAAGTACAATCTATCTTACAAGAGGCCGTCGAAAATCCTGATTTAGCACGTCAAAATCTGATTCGCTTACAGAATGCCTGGGGAGAGGTAATTGAAAGTCTAGGTGGTCCTGATAAGGCTTTGCTAGTTGGTTCTCAACCGGTTGCGGCCAATGAACACCATGCCATTCTTGCTTTTGAGTCTAACTTTAATGCTGGTCAAACCATGAAACGAGATAATCTCAACACCATGTTTGGCAACATTCTCAGTCAGGCGGCAGGTTTTTCACCTGAGATTTTAGCTATTTCCATGGAGGAATGGAAAGAAGTGCGCGCAGCCTTTTCAGCTAAAGCCAAATCTTCTCAAACTGAAAAAGAAGCAGAAGAAAGTCTGATTCCGGAAGGATTTGAATTTTTGGCAGATAAAGTGAAGGTAGAGGAAGACTAAAGAAAGATTTCATGATACAATAAGTTTATGAATAGACAACAATTTTTTATCATCGCACTGTTTACAGCTGCTGAGACCTATTTTTTCAATGAAGCCTGGATGACTGGTCGCTATATTATGGCAGCCTTTTGGGCCATTTTGCTCTTTAGAAACTTTCGAGTGAGTTACTTGATGGGTAAAATAGTAGATGTCATTGACCAGCATTTAAAAGGAAAAGACTAGTCCTCAGCTTCTAGACAAAATCAAAGCCTTTTAGGCTTTTTTTTGTTATACTATAAAAGTATATTTATTGACCTTTTACCGTATTTTCTAGGGAAATCAACTATGTTTCCAGTAAGTACTGTAAAGGCCTTGAAAAAGAAAGGAACTATCATGTCAGTATTAGAGATCAAAGATCTTCACGTTGAGATTGAAGGAAAAGAAATTTTAAAAGGGGTTAACCTGACCCTGAAAACAGGAGAAATTGCCGCTATCATGGGACCAAATGGTACTGGTAAATCAACTCTTTCAGCCGCTATCATGGGAAATCCAAACTATGAAGTAACCAAAGGTGAAGTCTTGTTTGACGGTGTAAATATTCTTGAGTTGGAAGTGGACGAGCGTGCGCGTATGGGACTTTTCCTTGCAATGCAATACCCATCAGAAATTCCTGGAATTACCAATGCTGAGTTTCTTCGTGCAGCCATGAATGCTGGTAAGGAAGATGATGAAAAGATTTCAGTTCGTGAGTTCATTACTAAATTGGATGAGAAAATGGAATTGCTCAACATGAAAGAAGAAATGGCAGAGCGTTACCTCAATGAAGGTTTCTCTGGTGGTGAGAAAAAACGTAATGAAATTCTTCAGCTTTTGATGTTAGAACCAACTTTTGCCCTTCTTGATGAGATTGACTCTGGTCTTGATATTGACGCTCTTAAAGTTGTGTCTAAAGGTGTGAATGCCATGCGTGGTGAAGGCTTTGGTGCTATGATTATCACTCACTACCAACGTCTATTGAACTACATCACACCAGACGTGGTACACGTAATGATGGAAGGTCGTGTTGTCCTTTCTGGTGGTCCAGAATTGGCTGCGCGTTTGGAACGTGAAGGATACGCAAAACTAGCTGAAGAACTTGGCTACGACTACAAGGAAGAATTGTAATTCCATCGTATCTTTTAGGAGAAGTAAATGACTAAAGAAAATATTAAACTTTTTTCAGAAATGCACGCCGAACCAAATTGGTTAGCTGACCTCCGTCAAAAAGCTTTTGATAAGATTGAGAGTTTAGAATTACCAGTTATTGAGCGTGTCAAATTCCACCGTTGGAATCTGGGTGATGGAACGATTACAGAAAGTGAGCCATCAGCAAATGTTCCAGATTTCACAGCTTTAGATAATCACTTGAAGTTGGTGCAAGTAGGAACTCAAACTGTGTTTGAACAAACTCCAGTTGAGTTGGCTGAACAAGGTGTTGTCTTCACAGACTTTTACTCAGCTTTAGAAGAAATTCCAGAGCTTATTGAGGAATTCTTCATGTCATCAGTTAAGTATGACGATGATAAATTGGCAGCCTACCACACAGCTTATTTTAACAGTGGTGCTGTCCTCTATATTCCTGATAATGTTGAGATTGCTGAACCAATCGAAGGTATTTTCTACCAAGACAGTGATAGCGATGTACCATTCAACAAGCATATCCTTATCATTGCTGGTAAAAACTCTAAGATTAGTTATCTAGAACGTTTAGAGTCACGCGGTGAAGGAAGTGCCAAAGCAACTGCCAATATCACAGTCGAAGTGATTGCACGTTCTGGTGCGCAAGTGAAGTTTGCAGCTATCGATCGTCTAGGTGAAAATGTCACTGCCTACATTAGCCGTCGTGGTAAATTGGGCAACGATGCAAGCATTGACTGGGCAATCGGTGTTATGAACGAAGGAAATGTCGTTGCGGACTTTGATAGCGACCTGATTGGTAACGGTAGCCATGCTGACCTTAAAGTGGTAGCTCTTTCAAGTGGACGTCAGGTTCAAGGGATTGATACCCGCGTAACCAACTATGGCTGCAACTCAATCGGAAATATCCTGCAACATGGGGTTATCCTTGAAAAAGCAACTTTAACTTTCAATGGTATTGGCCACATTATCAAGGGTGCCAAGGGAGCAGATGCCCAACAAGAGAGCCGTGTTCTCATGCTTTCAGACCAAGCACGTTCAGATGCCAACCCAATTCTTTTGATTGACGAAAATGACGTTACTGCAGGTCACGCGGCTTCTATCGGACAAGTAGATCCAGAAGACATGTACTACCTCATGAGCCGTGGCTTGGACAAGGCAACTGCAGAACGTTTAGTTGTTCGTGGTTTCCTTGGTTCTGTTATCGTTGAGATTCCAGTCAAGGAAGTTCGCGATGAAATGATTGCAACTATCGAAGAAAAATTGTCAAAACGCTAAGGGGAAGCCTATGTTAGATGTAGAAGCGATTCGCAAGGATTTTCCAATTTTAGACCAGATTGTCAACGATGAACCTCTGGTCTATCTGGACAATGCTGCGACGACACAAAAACCACTAGCAGTACTGGAAACAATCAACCGCTACTATGAACATGATAATGCCAATGTTCACCGTGGTGTTCATACCTTGGCGGAGCGGGCGACAGCTTCCTATGAGGCGGCTCGTGAAACCATTCGTAAGTTTATCAATGCAGGTTCGACAAAGGAAGTTCTCTTCACCAGAGGAACGACAACCAGCCTTAACTGGGTGGCACGCTTTGCTGGGGAAGTTCTGACTGAGGGAGATCAAGTTTTGATTTCTGTCATGGAACACCATTCCAATATCATTCCATGGCAAGAAGCCTGTCGCAAGACTGGGGCTGAGCTTGTCTATGTCTATCTCAAGGATGGAGTCTTGGATATGGATGACTTGCGGGATAAATTGACTGATAGAGTCAAGTTTGTCTCCCTAGCTCACGCCTCCAACGTTCTTGGTGTGGTCAATCCGATTAAAGAAATCACCCAATTAGCCCACCAAGTTGGAGCTATCATGGTGGTGGATGGTGCTCAATCTACACCTCATATGAAGATTGATGTCCGGGACTTGGATGTGGACTTCTTTGCCTTTTCAGGTCACAAGATGGCTGGTCCGACTGGTATCGGTGTCCTTTACGGCAAAGAGAAGTATCTGGAACAAATGTCTCCAGTAGAGTTTGGCGGCGAGATGATTGATTTCGTCTATGAGCAAACTGCTAGTTGGAAGGAATTGCCTTGGAAATTTGAGGCTGGAACTCCTAATATGGCAGGCGCTATTGGACTTGCAGCAGCAGTGGATTATCTAGAAAAGATTGGTATGGATGCCATTGAAGCTCATGAACAGGAATTAATCTCATACGTATTTCCAAAACTGCAGGCCATTGAAGGATTGACTATTTATGGTTCTCAGGACTTGGCTCAACGTTCAGGTGTTATTGCCTTTAACCTAGGCGATCTTCATCCCCATGACCTAGCGACTGCTTTGGATTATGAAGGTGTTGCAGTTCGCGCAGGTCATCATTGCGCTCAACCCTTGCTCCAATATTTGGAAGTTCCAGCAACAGCTCGTGCAAGTTTTTATATCTACAATACCAAGGCAGATTGTGACAAGCTAGTCGATGCCCTACAAAAGACAAAGGAGTTTTTCAATGGCACTTTCTAAACTAGATAGCCTTTATATGGCAGTGGTAGCGGACCATTCGAAAAATCCACACCATCAAGGGAAGCTGGAAGATGCTGAGCAAATCAGTCTCAACAATCCAACCTGTGGCGATGTTATCAATCTCTCTGTTAAGTTTGATGCAGCGGATCGTTTGGAAGATATCGCTTTTCTAAATTCAGGTTGTACCATCTCGACTGCCTCTGCGAGCATGATGACAGATGCCGTTTTGGGTAAGACCAAGCAAGAAGTTTTAGAACTTGCGACCATTTTTTCTGAAATGGTTCAAGGGCAAAAAGATGATAGACAAGATAGTCTTGGAGACGCAGCCTTCTTATCAGGTGTTGCCAAATTCCCTCAACGGATCAAGTGTGCAACCTTGGCTTGGAATGCCCTCAAGAAAACAATTGAAAATCAAGAAAAACAGTAAGACAAGTTTCTTTTGTCTTATGAATCAGTAGAATTGAAGAATGAAAGAAAGGATATTATGGCTGAAGAAAGAGTAGAACCAAAACCAATTGACCTTGGTGAATATAAATTTGGTTTCCATGATGATGTAGAGCCTGTCCTATCGACAGGAAAAGGATTGAACGAAGATGTCATTCGTGAACTATCAGCTGCAAAGGGAGAACCTGAGTGGATGTTAGAGTTCCGTTTGAAGTCTTATGAAACCTTTAAAAAAATGCCCATGCAAACCTGGGGAGCAGACTTGTCAGAGATTGATTTTGATGACCTGATTTATTACCAAAAACCATCTGATAAGCCAGCTCGTTCTTGGGATGAGGTTCCTGAAAAAATTAAAGAAACCTTTGAACGTATCGGTATTCCAGAAGCTGAGCGTGCTTATCTAGCCGGTGCCTCTGCTCAGTACGAGTCAGAAGTGGTTTACCACAACATGAAGGAAGAGTTCCAGAAATTGGGGATTATCTTTACAGATACAGATTCTGCCCTCAAGGAATACCCAGACTTGTTTAAACAATACTTTGCCAAATTGGTACCGCCGACTGATAACAAGTTGGCAGCCCTCAACTCAGCAGTATGGTCAGGTGGAACCTTTATCTATGTCCCAAAAGGTGTGAAAGTGGATATTCCACTTCAAACTTACTTCCGTATCAACAACGAAAATACTGGTCAGTTTGAACGTACTTTGATTATCGTTGATGAAGGAGCAAGTGTCCATTACGTAGAAGGATGTACAGCGCCAACTTATTCAAGTAACAGCTTGCATGCGGCCATTGTAGAAATCTTTGCATTGGATGGAGCTTATATGCGTTATACGACTATCCAAAACTGGTCTGATAACGTCTATAACTTGGTTACAAAACGTGCTAAGGCTCAAAAGGATGCCACTGTTGAGTGGATTGATGGAAACTTGGGTGCAAAGACTACAATGAAATACCCATCTGTTTACCTTGATGGAGAAGGGGCGCGTGGAACCATGCTTTCGATCGCCTTTGCCAATGCTGGGCAACACCAGGATACTGGTGCTAAGATGATCCACAACGCTCCACATACAAGCTCGTCGATTGTGTCTAAATCCATCGCTAAAGGCGGAGGAAAGGTTGACTACCGTGGGCAAGTAACCTTTAACAAAAACTCTAAGAAATCTGTTTCTCACATTGAGTGTGATACCATTATCATGGATGACTTGTCAGCGTCAGATACTATTCCATTTAATGAAATCCACAACTCGCAAGTGGCTTTGGAACATGAAGCCAAGGTTTCTAAGATTTCAGAAGAACAATTGTATTATCTCATGAGCCGTGGATTATCAGAATCTGAGGCAACAGAGATGATTGTCATGGGATTTGTAGAGCCCTTCACAAAAGAGCTTCCAATGGAATACGCAGTTGAGCTGAATCGTTTGATTAGCTATGAGATGGAAGGATCAGTCGGATAAAATTTGATTTTAGATTTACTAAAAACCAAGGACTTTGAAGATGAACTTGTAACAAAAAAATCGCGGTTTAAATCGCGATTTTTTTTATAATTTTTCGTTGATAAATCGAATAAACTGATTCCACCAAACTTTTAAGAAGAAAGCTTTTTCAACTTTCTTTTCTGCTACCATTTCGAAACTAGGACGTTCTGTGGTAATGTAACCTTGACCAATCAAGTCCTTGTCTTCATAATTCAAATGGCCAACCACTGTTCCAGCTTCAAGTGGTGCTGGGATTGCTTTGGAATCAGGTGTGAATTGAATAGATTGGGAAGATTGATTCCCAACACGTTCAATTAGATAGATATCTTCTGGAGCCACTGCAGTGACCGTATCTTCTTTTCCATCTTGTACAGGGGCTTTGCTATCTTGATAGGCATCACCTTTTTGAACGATTTTGCGAAGTGTAAATGTAGAAGAGATATAATCCATTAGGGAAGATGTGGCTGTAAATCGAGCGTAAGGATTATTATCTTGATGGTCTGCATTCAAAACGACTGTAATAACCCTCATGCCTTTTTCAACAGTAGTACCAACAAAAGATTCACCAGCTTTGTCTGTTGTTCCTGTCTTAAGTCCATCAAAACCACCGCGATGAGCAGGCATACCTTCTAACATGTAGTTGGTCGAAGTGATTGTCATCCCAGCAAAAGTAGAAGAAGGTTTTTTGGTAATTTCCAAAACTTGTGGGTATTTTTTGATGAGGTTACGAGCAACGATAGCAACATCATAAGCACTGAGCTTATTTTCATCATCTTTATTAGAGCCTGGGTAAATATTATCTCCTAGAGTCTCGTTGTTAAGACCAGTTGTATTGACAAGGGTGGCGTCTTTGATTCCCCATTCCAAGAGTTTGGCGCGCATCATATCGACGAAGCCTTTCTCTGAGCCAGCAATTTTCTCAGCTAGGGCAATAGCGGCACTGTTGGCACTGGATACTAGGGTTGCTTCAAGCAACTCTTCGACGGTATAATTACGGGCTTCCATAGGAACATTACTGGCTTCGGAATTTGTCGTTAATTGATAAGGATAATCAGAAATATCCACTGGGGTGGATAGTGTGATACTTCCATTTTCTAGAGCCTCATAGACAAGATAAACTGTAAGTAGTTTTGTAATAGAAGCAATTTCGACAGGTTGAGTTGCATCTTTCTCATAGAGAATTTTACCAGTATTGGCCTCAACAGCAATCGCATGTTTAGCAGCAATATTAAAATCTTGGGCAGCAACAGTAGAAGCTGAGCCAATAACGGATAGGGCTAGTAGAGTTAAAATGATTTTTTTCATAGTAAGTTTATTCTAACATAAAGAAAAAAATATTCCCAGTTTCATGATATAAGAAAGAAGCTTTTTTGAAAGTATGGTAAAATAGATGAATGGAGGTAGCTCATGTTTCGTAAGAATAAATTATTTTTTTGGACCAGTGAGATTTTATTATTAACAATCATTTTTTATTTATGGAGAGAGATGGGGGCGATTATCACGCCTTTTGTAAGCGTCGCAAACACCATCATGATTCCTTTTCTTCTAGGTGGTTTTTTATATTATTTGACCAATCCTATTGTAAATTTTTTACAAAAGTATTTCAAAATTAATCGTATCATTGGTATTCTACTAACCTTGTGTGCTTTGCTTTGGGGGCTTGTCATTGGGGTAGTCTATCTGTTACCGATTTTGGTCAATCAGTTGACCAGCTTGATTGCGACTAGCCAGACTATCTATAGTCGTTTACAAGATTTGATTGTGGATTTATCTACTTATCCAGCCTTTCAAAATTTGGATATTCAAGCGACAATTCAACAATTAAATCTGTCCTATGTAGATATTCTACAAAATATCCTAAATAGTGTTACCAATAGTGTCGGAAGTGTTATATCAGCTCTCTTTAGTACCGTTTTGATTATTATTATGACCCCTGTGTTTTTGGTTTATTTTTTGTTAGATGGTAACAAATTTTTACCGATGCTTGAGCGCACTGTTTTAAAGAGAGATAAGTTGCATATTGCAGGACTCTTAAAAAATTTGAATGCGACAATTGCTCGCTATATTAGTGGAGTCGCAATTGATGCGATTATTATTGGTTGTTTGGCCTTTATCGGATATAGCGTGATTGGTTTGAAATACGCTTTGGTCTTCGCCATCTTTTCAGGATTGGCCAATCTCATTCCTTATGTAGGACCAAGTATTGGCTTGATTCCGATGATTATTGCCAATGTCTTTACTGATCCTCATAGAATGCTGATTGCAGTTGTTTACATGCTAATCATTCAACAAGTGGATGGAAACATCCTCTACCCTCGCATCGTAGGTGGGGTAATGAAGGTTCATCCAATTACGATTTTAGTATTACTTTTGTTATCAAGTAATATCTATGGTGTTATTGGTATGATTGTCGCAGTACCAACTTATTCTATCTTGAAAGAAATTTCTAAGTTCTTATCTCGTTTGTATGAAAATCATAAAATAATGAAAGAACGAGAAAGAGAATTAGCTAAGTAAAAGTCAGGAAATTCCTGATTTTTCTTTTTCTTTAGGTAAATTATAGGAGTAGAAGTGCCATTTAGATTAGCCGATTAAGAATAATTCACAAAAACTTTGTAAAACACTTGCAATTTAGCTGAAATTTGATAAAATAGTAAGGAAAGTTAGACTGTATTGCCTACTGTCTATCTATAAAATATATTTTATTGGAGGCTTTTACTCAAATGGCAAAAGAAAAATACGATCGTAGTAAACCACACGTTAACATTGGTACTATCGGACACGTTGACCACGGTAAAACTACCCTAACTGCAGCTATCACAACTGTTTTGGCACGTCGCTTGCCTTCATCAGTTAACCAACCTAAAGACTATGCGTCTATCGATGCTGCTCCAGAAGAACGCGAACGCGGTATCACAATCAACACTGCGCACGTTGAGTACGAAACTGAAAAACGTCACTACGCTCACATCGACGCTCCAGGACACGCGGACTACGTTAAAAACATGATCACTGGTGCCGCTCAAATGGACGGAGCTATCCTTGTAGTAGCTTCAACTGACGGACCAATGCCACAAACTCGTGAGCACATCCTTCTTTCACGTCAGGTTGGTGTTAAACACCTTATCGTCTTCATGAACAAAGTTGACTTGGTTGACGATGAAGAATTGCTTGAATTGGTTGAAATGGAAATCCGTGACCTATTGTCAGAATACGACTTCCCAGGTGACGATCTTCCAGTTATCCAAGGTTCAGCTCTTAAAGCCCTTGAAGGTGACACTAAATACGAAGACATCGTTATGGAATTGATGAACACAGTTGATGAGTACATCCCAGAACCAGAACGTGACACTGACAAACCATTGCTTCTTCCAGTCGAAGACGTATTCTCAATCACTGGACGTGGTACAGTTGCTTCAGGACGTATCGATCGTGGTATCGTTAAAGTCAACGACGAAATCGAAATCGTTGGTATCAAAGAAGAAACTCAAAAAGCAGTTGTTACTGGTGTTGAAATGTTCCGTAAACAACTTGACGAAGGTCTTGCCGGAGATAACGTAGGTGTCCTTCTTCGTGGTGTTCAACGTGATGAAATCGAACGTGGACAAGTTATCGCTAAACCAGGTTCAATCAACCCACACACTAAATTCAAAGGTGAAGTTTACATCCTTACTAAAGAAGAAGGTGGACGTCACACTCCATTCTTCAACAACTACCGTCCACAATTCTACTTCCGTACTACTGACGTTACAGGTTCAATCGAACTTCCAGCAGGTACTGAAATGGTAATGCCTGGTGATAACGTGACAATCGACGTTGAGTTGATCCACCCAATCGCCGTAGAACAAGGTACTACATTCTCTATCCGTGAGGGTGGACGTACTGTTGGTTCAGGTATGGTTACAGAAATCGAAGCTTAATTCGATTTAGTTCCCAGAAGAACAATTATTTAAGTCAGACACTAAAAGAATCTTGCTTTGCAAGGTTCTTTTTTCAAATATTGAACTAATACTCAATGAAAATCAAAGAGCAAACTAGGAAGCTAGCCGCAGGTTGCTCAAAGCACTGCCTTGAGGTTGTAGATAGAATTGACGAAGTCAGCTCAAAACATATTTTTGAGGTTGTAGATAAGACTGACGAAGTCAGTAACCATACATACGGCAAGGCGAATCTGACGCGGTTTGAAGAGATTTTCGAAGAGAATAAAATTGAATTGCTTATAAAAAAGCTCCATACACTAGATGTGCATAGAGCAATGGGCTTTATTTGATATAGAGTTCTTGATTTTTTAGGACAATTTCACGTACACTTGCGAACTTCTTGAGTTTTTTAAGTTCTTCTGGATGAGTGACGAGAGTGATAACATAGCCCTCTTTACCCATGCGACCTGTACGGCCAGCACGGTGAGTGTAGGTTTCAATATCTCTAGGAACATCAAAGTTTACGACGCATTCTAGGCTATCGATATCAATCCCACGAGCTAGAAGGTCAGTTGAAAGGAGTAGGGTTAGTTGCTTATCTTTAAACTTTTCTAGGATAACTTTTCTAAACTTGACATTGACATCGCTAGCGAGGGAAACAGCCAAGATATCACGATACTGTAGTTTTTCCTCGGCACTCCCAAGGTCTGATAGGCTGTTAAAGAAGACTAGTCCGCGGAAATCCTCAACATGAGCCAATTTTCGTAGCATATCAACGCGGTGACGTTGCTCTACCTGCATGTAGAAATGCTGAATATTGTCCAGTTTTTGGTCAGAGAGGTCAATGGTACGTGTATTAGGCTCAATCTTTTCTTGGTCAAACTTGGTCGTCGCACTCATGTAGATGAGTTGATGGTCACGAGGTGCGTAGTGGGTGATTTTTTCAACAAAGTGAATCTGAGAATCATCAAGCAATTGGTCAAATTCATCCAGGATGATGGTTTCTACATTCATCATCTTGATTTTTTTCAATTTAATCAACTCAAAGATACGACCAGGAGTACCAATTAGAATTTCTGGTCCTTTTTTGAGTCGTTCAATCTGGCGTTTCTGACTTGAACCTGATAGGAAGAGTTGGGCTGTCAAATCGATAGTCTCTGCCCACGTTTTACATACATCAAAAATCTGTCCAGCAAGTTCTGTATTTGGTGCTAGAATCAAGAGTTGTTGCGCTTTTTTCTTTTGTAGTCTGAGAAGACTTGGCAGGAGGTAAGCTAGGGTCTTACCAGTTCCTGTTGGGCTAACTCCTAGAAGATTTTCTCCTGCAAGAATAGGCTCAAATAGTTGAGTTTGAATGGGGGTAAATTCTTGGAAACCGAGTTGGTCGCTCAGTTCTTGCCATTCAGTCGGTAGTTTAGTTTTCATTTTCTGCCTCAAATCTAATGCCAGCAGTCTGGCGCATGGTATATAGTAGCTCATGAACAGAGCCTGCATCGTCCAGCCAAGTCTGGTAGAGCATCTGGTCTGGTTGCTGGATCATCTGTGCAAATGCAGCGACTTCCTCAGTCATCGTATGAGGAGCCTGTTGGATAGGGAGCTGGACTTGATTTCCTTGGTGGTCGGTAAAAATAGCTGATCGGATATGTTCAATCGTGTTGAGGGTTATGGTCCCATCTGTCGTATAAATCTCGCAAGGAAGATTGGAAGTAATGTTTTTCCCAGCCTTGATGTGAACTTGAAAGTCTGGGTAGAAGAGGATACCATCTCCGTTTAGGTCAATGCTATTGTCAAACTGTTGAGCATGGTAAGTTGCGTCATTAGCTTTTCCAAAAAGACGAACGGCAACGTAGAGAGGATAAATCCCCAAGTCCATAAGGGCTCCACCAGCAAAACGTTCTGAAAAGACATTTGGTGTCTGACCAGCTAACAAATCTGGCATTTTGGAAGAATACTTGGCATAGTTGAAATCTGCCCCTAAAATCTGTTTGTCTGCTAAAAAGTTTTTGATAGTAGTGAAAGCTTTCTCGTGATAATTACGAGCTGCTTCAAAGATAAAACAATTATTTTTCTCAGCTGTTTGAATCAAATTCAGCCATTCTTGTGGCTGCGTGACAGCTGGCTTTTCAAGAATGACGTGTTTACCAGCAGTCAAGGCAGCTTTTGCCTGAGCAAAATGTAAGGAGTTTGGACTGGCGATATAGACTACATCAAAGGAAGACCTGAAGAAGTCCTCTAATTGATCGAAGAGTTGGATATCCTGATAGCGAGAAGCAAAGTTTGCAGCGGTTTCTAGTTTTCTAGAATAGACTGCGACCAGATGGTATTTTCCTCTAGCATGGGCTGCTTCTATGAAGTGGTGACTGATAGCGCCAGTTCCGATGATACCTAATTTAAGCATAGATACTCCTTTTCCGATTTCAAATCCTTCTTTCATTATAACATAGATAGACGGGACTATCCAACAGAGGGTAAAAATTTTCAAATAAGCTACTAGGACTTTCCAACAGAAAGTGGTACAATAATGAGATGAGTAAATGAAATAGGAGGAAAAATGAGGTTACTACCTATAAGAAAAATATCACGTCAGTCTAAGAGGCTAGCGCTTTTTTTGACTTTTTGTGCAGGATATGTAGATGCCTATACTTTTATTGTGCGAGGGAATACTCTTGTAGCTGGACAAACGGGGAATGTCGTCTTTCTATCAGTGGGGCTCATTCAACACAATGTGTCAGATGCTAGTGCTAAAGTAATGACCTTGCTAGCTTTTATGATGGGGGTCTTTTTACTAACGATTTATAAGGAAAAATTGAGAATTGTGAAAAAACCTATTCTGTCCTTGATTCCTTTGGCAATCCTATCAATCATTATTGGATTTGTACCACAAACTGTAGAGAATATCTATCTAGTACCGCCCTTGGCCTTTTGTATGGGGTTGGTGACAACTGCTTTTGGAGAAGTGTCAGGTATAGCTTATAATAACGCTTTTATGACTGGAAATATAAAACGTACTATGCTGGCTTTTGGAGATTATTTCCGGACCAAGCACACTCCTTTTTTGCGTGAAGGTTTCATATTTGTTAGTTTGCTTAGTAGTTTTGTCCTTGGCGTTGTCTTTTCAGCCTATTTGACGATTTTTTATCATGAAAAGACCATTCTTGGTGTTCCTATTATGATGAGCATTTTTTATCTCAGTATGCTTTTTGCTTCATGGCATAAAAAAGTAAAAGAAAATGCTTCATTTTAGGTGTTATTACTTGTAAGAGAATAGAAGATATGCTATACTTGAAGAGTTGACTATGCACGTTCCTGTGCAACCGCACGAACATCGTTGCTCGTAGTATAACAAATTTAAACTTTGTTCTACATAGAGTTCATCTTTTAAGTGGTTCGTCCCACGATGCTAGGCGAGTCTTCACAAAAAATTCGGGGAAACCCATAAAAATCATAGGAGGTGCATAATGAGCACATACGCAATTATCAAAACTGGCGGAAAACAAGTTAAAGTTGAAGTTGGTCAAGCAGTTTACGTTGAAAAATTGAACGTTGAAGCTGGTCAAGAAGTTACTTTTAACGAAGTTGTTCTTGTTGGTGGTGAAAACACTGTTGTCGGAACTCCACTTGTTGCTGGGGCTACTGTAGTTGGAACTGTTGAAAAACAAGGAAAACAAAAGAAAGTTGTTACTTACAAGTACAAACCTAAAAAAGGTAGCCACCGTAAACAAGGTCACCGTCAACCATATACAAAAGTTGTCATCAACGCAATCAACGCTTAATTTTAAGGAGAACACATGATACAAGCAGTCTTTGAGAGAGCCGAAGATGGCGAGCTGAGGAGTGCGGAAATTACTGGACACGCCGAGAGTGGCGAATACGGCTTAGATGTCGTGTGTGCATCGGTTTCTACGCTTGCCATTAACTTTATCAATTCTATTGAAAAATTTGCAGGCTATGAACCAATCCTAGAATTAAACGAAGATGAAGGTGGTTATCTGATGGTTGAAATTCCAAAAGATCTTCCTTCACACCAGAGAGAAATGACCCAGTTATTCTTTGAATCATTTTTCTTAGGTATGGCAAACTTATCGGAGAACTCTTCTGAGTTCGTCCAAACCAGAGTTATCACAGAAAACTAACACGGAGGAAAACATTATGTTAAAAATGACTCTTAACAACTTGCAACTTTTCGCCCACAAAAAAGGTGGAGGTTCTACATCAAACGGACGTGATTCACAAGCGAAACGTCTTGGAGCTAAAGCAGCTGACGGACAAACTGTAACAGGTGGATCAATCCTTTACCGTCAACGTGGTACACACATCTACCCAGGTGTAAACGTTGGACGTGGTGGAGACGATACTTTGTTCGCTAAAGTTGAAGGCGTAGTACGCTTTGAACGTAAAGGACGCGATAAAAAACAAGTTTCTGTTTACCCAATCGCTAAATAAAAAGGTCCAGTGAATCTTTTTATCCCGAGCCTTGAACTGTAGAGGCAAGGAAGCTAGAAATAGCATTAAATAAGGCTTTCCGAGATTTCGGAGAGCCTATTTTTGGGGTTGGTACCCATTTTGCTACCCATATTTAAAATCCTATGTACGAGGCGAACTTAGTTGTAAAATTATAAATGTGAAACTTTTACAGTAATGAATTTAATAAGGTAATAAGATATTGTAAAAATTGCTAAGCTTTGATATTATAATTGTATCTAAAAGAAGAAGTAAGAAGAATGAAAGGATGTGACCCTGTATGAAAAAGATATTCATCATAATAGTCTGTTCAATCTCTTTTTTTGTTCTATCTGCTTGTGACAATAACAAAAAAATCATTCTTCCTGAATCTGAAAGGATTTCTGTAATTTCCCTGCAGAAAAGTATCTCTGGAGAAATTAAAACAATAAGTAAGAGAGAAGAAATTTCAGAATTGATTAAGGAGATACACAAACAATCAAAATCTACAACTTTAGAGAGTGTAAATGATCAACCGACAAATGTTAAAGATTACATCATTATCAAATTCACTCATCAGAATGAAGGAAATGATAGTATAGCCTATCTATATACTATGAAGGAAAAACAGTATATTGAACAACCTTATGCTGGTATTTGGGAAGTAAATCCAGATATAGCTTATAGGATTGAAGAGGCTTTTTCTAGTTGATTTATATAGCAAAAGAAAATGTTAGAGGATTCTCTTGCATCATATTTTAAACGGTAAATCAAAAAGATTTGCTGTTTTTATTTTCTCGAAATCAAATGAGAAAAAAAGACATTATTTTAATTCTTGCATTGGAATGTTAGAATCTTCATTGAAACTTGAGGTAAATTCCCAAACTAAGTTCCACTGCTAATCCAAGTGGAAGTTAGTCTGATAAAAATCCTAAAAACCAGTGGAAA